>NZ_JBCNNP010000099.1:0-5289 GCF_039594315.1 Pantoea sp. | reverse complement strand
AGCTGGCGTCATGCTGAACAACTGCCAACCCTTTTCAACGGCGTGTCGATTGGCACCCGGATTCTCGCATAATCAAGGATTAAGACATGAGCACGCAAAACATCAAAAAAATCGTTCTGGCCTACTCCGGCGGTCTGGATACTTCAGCCATCATTCCCTGGTTGAAAGAGAACTACGGCGGTTGTGAAGTGGTGGCGTTTGTCGCCAACATTGGCCAGGATCCGGCTGATTTAGAGGGCGTTGAGAAAAAAGCGCTGCAATCAGGTGCATCTGAATGCCACGTGGTTGACCTGCGTGAAGAGTTCATCAGCGATTACATCTATCCAGTGCTGCAAACTGGCGCACTGTATGAAGGCACTTACCTGCTGGGCACCTCAATGGCGCGTCCAATCATCGCCAAAGCGCAGGTTGAGCTGGCACTGAAAGTTGGCGCAGATGCGCTGTGCCACGGTGCAACCGGTAAAGGTAACGATCAGGTGCGTTTCGAAACCACCTACACCGCGCTGGCACCACAGCTGAAAGTGGTTGCGCCATGGCGTGAGTGGAATCTGCGTTCACGTGAAGCGCTGCTGGATTACCTGAAAGAGCGCAACATCCCAACCACCGCGTCGCTGGAAAAAATTTACAGCCGCGACGAGAACGCCTGGCACATCTCTACCGAAGGTGGCGTGCTGGAAAGCCCAGCGAATGCACCGAACAAAGATTGCTGGGTGTGGACCGTTGATCCGCTGGAAGCGCCAGATCAGCCAGAGAACGTCACCGTGACTGTTGAGAAAGGTCGCGTTGTGGCCGTTAATGGCGAGAAACTGAGCCCGTTCCAGTGCCTGGAAAAACTCAACGTGCTGGGTGCGAAACACGGCGTGGGTCGTATCGACATCGTGGAAAACCGTCTGGTTGGCATTAAATCACGCGGCTGCTACGAAACCCCGGGCGGCACCATCATGGTGAACGCGCTGCGTGCGGTTGAGCAGTTGGTGCTGGATCGCGATAGCTTCAAATGGCGTGAGCAGCTGGGCCACGAAATGTCTTACGTGGTTTACGATGGCCGCTGGTTCGCGCCGCTGCGTAAATCCATCCAGGCCGCTGCGGAATCACTGGCAGAAGAAGTGAACGGCGAAGTGGTATTACAGCTGTATAAAGGCCACGCCACTGCCACGCAGAAAACGTCAGCCAACAGCCTGTACTCTGAAGAGTTCGCCACCTTCGGCGAAGACGAAGTGTACGATCACCGTCATGCGGGCGGCTTTATCCGTTTGTTCTCACTCTCTTCACGTATTCGTGCGTTGAACGAGCAGAAGAAGTAATACCGCGGTAAGCAACATATTTTGCAAGGGCGGCTTCGGGCCGCCTTTTGTTTAACAGATTCAGGAGTAATTCAGATGGCACTTTGGGGCGGACGTTTTTCCCAGGCAGCAGACCAACGGTTCAAGCAGTTCAACGATTCACTGCGTTTTGACTATCGCCTGGCCGAGCAGGACATCACAGGCTCAATCGCTTGGTCAAAAGCGCTGGTGACGGTCAACGTGCTGAGCAATGATGAGCAACAGCAGTTGGAAAACGCGCTGAATGAACTGCTGGTGGAAGTGCGCGCCAATCCAGAGCAGATTCTGCAAAGCGATGCGGAAGACATTCACAGTTGGGTGGAAGGCAAGCTGATCGATAAAGTCGGCGCGTTGGGCAAGAAACTGCACACCGGACGTAGCCGTAACGATCAGGTGGCGACGGATTTGAAGCTGTGGTGCAAAGAGCAGGTTGCTGTGCTGCTGGAAGCCACGCGCGAGCTGCAATCGGCGCTGGTGACCACCGCTGCTGCCAATCAGGATGCGGTGATGCCGGGTTATACCCACTTGCAACGCGCTCAGCCGGTAACCTTCGCACATTGGTGCCTGGCGTATGTGGAAATGCTGGCGCGTGATGAAAGCCGTTTGCAGGATGCGCTGAAGCGTATGGATGTTAGCCCATTGGGCTGCGGCGCGCTGGCCGGTACCGCGTATGAGATCGATCGTCAGCAATTGGCGGGCTGGTTAGGTTTCGCGTCTGCGACACGTAACAGCCTCGATACCGTTTCTGACCGCGATCACGTGCTGGAGCTGTTGTCTGATGCTTCGATTGGTATGGTGCATCTGTCGCGCTTTGCTGAAGACCTGATTTTCTTCAACACGGGCGAAGCCGGTTTCCTTGAGCTGTCTGACAAAGTGACTTCCGGTTCTTCACTGATGCCGCAGAAGAAAAACCCAGATGCGCTGGAACTGATTCGTGGCAAATGTGGCCGTGTGCAAGGTGCATTAACCGGCATGATGATGACGCTGAAAGGCTTGCCGCTGGCGTACAACAAAGACATGCAGGAAGACAAAGAAGGGCTGTTCGATGCGCTCGATACCTGGCTTGATTGCCTGCATATGTCGGTGCTGGTATTGGACGGCATTCAGGTGAAGCGTCCACGTTGCCAGGAAGCGGCCGAGCAAGGTTATGCCAACTCAACCGAGCTGGCTGATTATTTGGTGGCGAAAGGTGTTCCATTCCGCGAAGCGCACCACATTGTCGGTGAAACCGTGGTAGAAGCGATCAAACAAGGTGTGGCGTTGGAGGCATTGAGCCTGGCGCAGTTGCAGCAATTTAGTGCGGTAATTGAGGATGATGTGTATCCAATTCTGTCGCTGCAATCTTGCCTGGATAAGCGTAACGCGCAAGGCGGCGTATCACCGCAGCAAGTCGCGTTTGCCATCGGCGAAGCGCAAAAGCGTTTGGGTTAAACGAAAAAAAAGCGGGCACCTTACGGTAGCCCGCCAACCTCTAGCTTCGGAATTACATCTTGTTATAGGCACATCATCAAGGGCAGGCCACTCCCGGCCGGCACAGTGATTTGGTGTGAGCAGTTTGCAGAGGCTGCTCCATATCTTGTCGATGCGCGCATTATTCCCGTTCACGCCTTGATAGGGCTAATCGTTCATTGCTATTCTATCTATCGCCACGGTCTATCGTGGTCTGGAGGATTTCAATGAATATTCGTGATCTTGAGTATCTGGTTTCGCTTGCGGAGCATCGCCATTTCCGGCGTGCTGCTGACGCTTGCCATGTCAGCCAACCCACCTTAAGTGGACAGATTCGTAAGCTGGAAGATGAACTCGGTGTGATGCTGCTGGAGCGTACCAGCCGTAAGGTGCTGTTTACCCAAGCGGGATTGCTGCTGGTGGATCAGGCGCGAACTGTGCTGCGCGAAGTGAAAGTGCTGAAAGAGATGGCCAGCCAGCAGGGCGAAGCGATGTCTGGGCCGCTGCACATTGGTTTGATTCCAACCACCGGGCCATATTTGTTGCCGCACATCATCCCGATGCTGCATCAAACCTTCCCCAAACTCGAAATGTACCTGCACGAAGCGCAGACGCATCAACTGTTGGCGCAACTCGACAGCGGCAAGCTGGATTGTGCGATTGTCGCGTTAGTGAAAGAGAGCGAAGCATTTATCGAAGTGCCGCTGTTTGATGAGCCGATGACGCTGGCGGTGTACGCCGATCATCCGTGGCGCGATCGCGATCGCGTGCCGATGTCGGATCTGGCCGGTGAAAAACTGCTGATGCTGGAAGATGGACACTGCTTGCGCGATCAAGCGATGGGCTTCTGTTTTGAGGCAGGTGCAGATGAAGACACGCATTTCCGTGCGACCAGCTTAGAAACGCTGCGCAACATGGTGGCTGCCGGCAGCGGCATTACGTTATTGCCTGCGCTTTCGGTACCGAATGAACGTATTCGTGATGGCGTCTGTTATCTGCCGTGCTACAAGCCGGTGCCGCAGCGCACCATCGCGTTGGTGTATCGCCCAGGATCGCCTCTGCGCAACCGCTATGAGCAGTTGGCAGAAGCAATCAAAACCCATATGAAGGG
This sequence comes from Pantoea sp., assembly GCF_039594315.1. Taxonomy (GTDB): domain Bacteria; phylum Pseudomonadota; class Gammaproteobacteria; order Enterobacterales; family Enterobacteriaceae; genus Pantoea. Next base: position 1,407 of record NZ_JBCNNP010000099.1, on the reverse strand, counting down.
TTATCTGGACACCACGTTAAAACAGGCGGTTTAAGCCATTTAACGCCGCGACGCGATAGGCTTCGGCCATGGTGGGATAGTTAAAGGTGGTATTCACGAAGTACTCAATCGTGTTGCCGCCGTTCTTCTGTTCCATGATGGCCTGGCCGATGTGAATGATCTCCGCCGCACGCTCGCCAAAGCAGTGAATACCCAAAATCTCTTTGGTTTCGCGGTGGAATAGAATCTTCAGGCTGCCGACGTGCATGCCAACAATCTGTGCACGTGCCAGATGTTTAAACTGCGCACGGCCCACTTCATACGGCACTTTCATCGCGGTGAGCTGCTGCTCGGTTTTGCCGACGGAACTGATCTCCGGAATGGTGTAAATCCCGGTTGGAATATCTTCAATCAGATGCGCGGTGGCTTCGCCTTTAATGATCGCCTGTGCGGCAATGCGGCCCTGATCGTAAGCGGCCGATGCCAGGCTTGGATAACCAATCACGTCGCCGACCGCATAAATGTGCGGCTGCGCGGTTTGGTACATGCTATTCACTTTCAGCAGGCCACGGCCATCAGCTTCTAATCCCACGTTTTCCAGCGACAGTGAATCGGTGTTACCGGTACGACCATTGGCGTACAGCAGGCAATCGGCTTTCACTTTCTTGCCTGACTTCAGGTGAATAATCACACCATCGTCCACGCCTTCAATCTTCTCAAACTCTTCGTTGTGACGAATCACCACGCCGCTGTTCCAGAAGTGATACGAAAGCGAATCCGACATTTCCTGATCGAGGAACGCCAGCAGACGATCGCGGGTGTTAATCAGGTCAACCTTGACGTTAAGGCCGCGGAAAATCGACGCATACTCACAACCAATTACGCCTGCGCCGTAAATGATGACGTGGCCAGGTTCATGGTGCAGATTGAGGATGGAGTCGGAGTCGTAAACGCGTGGATGGGTAAAATCGACATCGGTGGGGTGATAGGGGCGTGAGCCACAGGCAATCACGAATTTCTCGGCAGTTAAACGCTCACGCGTGCCGTCGGGCTGTTCCACTTCGATGGTGTTGGCATCGACAAAACGCGCATCACCCTGATAAATCTGGCAGCGATTACGCTCGTAAAAACCCTGACGCATCGCGGTTTGTTGGCTGATGACGTTCTCGGTGTGATTGAGAATATCAGCGAAAGAGGAGCGCAGCAGGCGAGTGTGATCGCTATAAAGTGGGTTTTGATTGAACTCGATAATACGGCTGACAGCATGACGAAGGGCTTTGGAGGGGATGGTTCCCCAGTGAGTACAACCGCCGCCGATGTTGTGGTAGCGTTCGATCACTGCAATACGCGCTCCCTGCTTCACCAGCCCCATCGCCGCACCTTCGCCGCCCGGACCGGAGCCAATCACAATGGCATCGTAATCGTAAG
>NZ_JBCNNP010000098.1:0-5649 GCF_039594315.1 Pantoea sp. | reverse complement strand
GGCGACCAAGACACTATCCCCGGGCGGTAAAGAAAAAGCCGAAACGCTATGCGTTCCGGCATGTCTGAGGCTTAACTGACGAGCATTACACCATAAATGGCGACCCTACAAGTTCGGTTTGTAGGGTCGCCATTTTACGCCACAATCGACACACTTTTAATCTGCGCATACAGCCACTGATCGGGACGAATGCCCAACTCATCACGCGCCCACGGTGAAATGCGCGCCCACAATTCGCTGATACCAATGCGCAGTTTCACTTCCACCTGATCGTCAATCTCCAGCAGCTCAACCACCTGCGCCGGCAAAATATTGCGGATTGAAGTGTGCTGCGGCGGCTGTAATGCCAGCGACACATCAGCCGAGGCGATACGAATACGCAGCGGCGTTTTCAGCGGCTGATTCACCCGGCTGACCCAAATGTGCTGATCGCCAAGCGACAACGCCGTCATCGGGTAATCGGGATGTTGCTCCAGCACTTGTACACGCAGCACGCTGGTGCGTTCAGCCAGCGGCAGCCACGGACGCATTGCGCTGCTGCTCCACACTTTCTCCAGCGCACCAAACGCTTTCACCTGGCCGTTATCCAGCACCAGCACGTTATCGGCTAACTGCAAAATCTCATCCAGACTGTGCGACACATACAGAATCGGGATATCCACCTGCTTGGCCAGCTTTTGCAGATACGGCATCAATTCGCGTTTGCGCGGTAGATCCAGCGAGGCCAGCGGTTCATCCATCAGCATGATGTCCGGCGCCGTCAACAAGGCGCGACCAATCGCCACACGCTGCTTTTCACCGCCAGAGAGCGAAGCAGGAAAACGATTGAGTAGCGGTTCAAGGCCGAGCAACGCCACCAGCGCAGTAAACTGCGGCTTCATGGAGGCTGCCATGCCATATTGCAAATTGCCGCGTACGCGGTAGTGCGGGAACAGGCGCGCATCCTGGAAGACATAGCCGATGCGGCGCTTTTCCGGTGGTAGATTAAACTTGGTTTCTGTATCAAATAGCAGACGATCGTTGAGCTGAATGCGTCCACTTTGCGGCTGAGTTAAACCACCAATCGCATTGATTAATGAGGTTTTCCCCGCGCCGGAAACACCAAAGATGGCGGTGATGCCGCTGCCGGGAATGTTGACGTTGACGTCGAGCAGGTGATCGCCCAACTGCTGCGCAATTTGCAGAGTTAACATTACGCCGCTCCCAGCCGTTTGCGGCCCCAGCGCGCCAGCATTTCCGACGCCACTAATGACAGCAATGCCAGCGCAATCGCCACCGCACACAAGCGTGCCGCGGTGCCTTCCGCGCCGGGGGTTTCAATCAGGGTAAACATCGCCGACGGAATGGTGCGCGTTTCGCCAGGAATGTTGGACACAAAGGTGATGGTGGCACCAAATTCACCTAGCGAGCGCGCGAAAGCCAACACGGTGCCGACAATGATGCCGGGCAAGGTCAATGGAATGGTGATGGTGAAGAACACGCGCCAGCGCCCCGCGCCGAGCGTGCGTGCAGCCTGCTCCAGTTTGGTGTCCACCGCTTCCAGCGCGAGGCGAATCGCACGCACCATCAACGGAAACGCCATCACCGCCGAGGCGAGAACTGCGCCGCGCCAGCTAAAAGCAAAGGTGAAACCAAACCAGTCATACAACCCGGAACCGATAAAACCGCGGCGGCCCAACGCGATCAGCAGTAAATAGCCAACCACCACCGGCGGCAATACCAACGGCAAATGCACGATACTGTCTAATAAGGTTTTGCCCGGAAACCGGCAGCGCGCCAGAATCCAGGCCATCATGATGCCAAACGGCAAGCTACAAATTACAGCTACACAAGACACTTTCAGGCTGAGAAATACGGCCTGCCATTCGGGATCGCTCAGTATCATTTCTTCGGCGTAAATCCATACTGTTTAAACACGGCAGCGGCATCCGGCCCCTGCAAATAGTTGTAGAAGGCTTGTACCGCTGCGTTCTGATGATCTTTAACAATCGCCATCGGATATTCCACTGGCTTGTGGCTATCTTCCGGGAAACGTCCCACGACTTGCACCTTATCGCTGGCCACTGCATCTGAACCATACACAATGCCGTACGGCGTTTCGTTACGCTCTACCAGCGCCAGCGCCGCACGCACGTTATTGGCCGGTGCTAACTGCGGAGATAACGCATCCCACGCGCCGAGCTTCTGCAATGCTTCTTTGGCGTAAATCCCGGCTGGCACATGATCCGGATCGCCAACCGCCAGACGCTCGCCTTTCAGCAGGCTTTTCCAGTCGGTTTGCGCGTTGATGGTGACGGCTTTGGCGCTGTCACTTTTCGGTGCAATCAGCACCAAATCGTTACCCAGCAGCGTGTAGCGCGTGCTGTCGACCACGCTCTTCTTCGCTACCACATCATCCATCCACTGCTGATCGGCTGAGATGAACAGATCGGCCGGGGCACCTTGATCAATCTGGCGCGCCAGCACTGAAGAAGAGGCAAAAGACGATACCACTTCTACGCCACTACTCTTTTGATATTGCGTCGCGATCTCCTGCAACGCGTTGGTCAGCGAAGCCGCAGCGAACACAGTGATTTTGTCTGCGGCCACAGCCTGGCCCGCCAATGAAACAGTTAAAAAGGTTGCAGCAGCCCAGCGGTAATTGATTGTTTGCATTTGTTGCTCCTTGTTACGTTATATATTTGATAATACAACGTGAGCACAAATACTGTCATGAGCTTTATACCCTTCATAATTCAAGTTGTAACTGCGTTGGCTGCGTGTCTTCACCCCAGTCACTTACTTAAGTAAGCTCCTGTGGATTCATCCACTTGCCGCCTTGCTACAACTCGAATTATCTAGGGTATATATCGGCAGGATTTTACGGAAGTTAAGTGCAAAACGCCCGCAGAGCGCGGGCGTTTGGAAATCAGTGGTGTGAGCTGTTGGCAGTGCGATCTTCGCGGCGGCCAAATTTTGAGATGACGTTGAAAACTTCACCCAGGCCGTAAATCAGACCGAGCATCACAGCCATCACAATCGGCACCATGATGATAGCTACAGCCAGGCTTTTTAACAGTTCCAGCATGGAAACCTCACGCAGAAAATAAAAAAGTGATTGTAACGGTTAGCGAAAAAAACGCACTGCCCTTTTCGTGCTTTTACTTTTAAGCAGTAAACTGAGTGGATTGACCTAAGGAGCTGACATGCAGGCAGAACTTTCTCTACACATTCGACTTCAGCAAAAACTGTTTGCCGATCCGCGCCGCATTGAGCTGTTAAAACGCGTGCAGCAAACTGGCTCGATCAGCCAGGGCGCAAAACTGGCGGGCATCAGCTACAAAAGTGCCTGGGACGCAATCAATGAAATGAATCAGATGGCCGATCAAACCTTGGTTGATCGCGCCACCGGCGGCAAAGGCGGCGGCGGCGCGCAGCTTACGCGTTATGGCGAGCGACTGATTCAGCTTTTCCAGTTGATGGAGCAGATTCAACAGAAAGCCTACGACGCGCTGGAAAACGACAGTTTGCCACTCGACAGTTTGCTGGCGGCGATTGCCCGCTTCTCGCTGCAAACTAGCGCACGTAATCAACTGTTTGGCACGGTTGTCGCCAGCGATCATCAGCATGTGCAGCAACATATTGAGGTGCAACTGGCCGACGGCGTCACGCGCTTGCAGGTGGCGATTACCGAACGCAGCGCCGAGCGCCTGCAACTCGACAGCGGCAAGGAAGTGTTGGTGCTGATCAAAGCGCCGTGGATTAACGTTAGCCAGCAAGCCGCTGATAGCGATAATCAGTTGGCGGCGGAAGTCAGCGCGATTGAGCCGGGTGAACAGGTCAGCGAAGTGTTGATGGCGCTACCCAGCGGGGAAACGCTGTGTGCCACCGTCACCAATGCGCAAGTTAAGCAGCAGAATCTACAGGTGGGTGCGCAGGTCACCGCCAGTTTTAACGCCGAACACGCCATCATCGCCACTCTGCTCTAAAATCCACGCCATGATTTGACTTCGCCAATGTCGCTGGCTAAAACTGAGTGACACGATGCATAAAACGGAACAAATCATGGCTTCATTGCAAATTTCGCAAGGCACGTTTCACCTTAGCGACACCCGAGTACTCTCCCTCAACGATCTCACCCTGAATAGCGGCGAAAGCTGGGCGTTTGTTGGCGCTAACGGCAGCGGCAAATCGTCGCTGGCGCGCGCGCTTTCCGGCGAACTCTTGCCGGGTAAAGGCAACGTGCAGCAGGATTTCCAGCGCCGCACGCGTTTGTCACTGGAGCAACTACAAAAGCTGGTTAGCGAAGAGTGGGAACGCAATAACACCGATTTGCTGAGTGAAGGCGAAGACGATACCGGTCGTACCGCAGCCGAGATCATTCAGGATGAAGTCAAAGACGAGGCGCGTTGCCAGGCGCTGGCGCAGCAGTTTGGCATCACTTATCTGCTGGATCGCCGCTTCAAATACCTTTCCACTGGCGAGACGCGTAAAACGCTGTTGTGTCAGGCGCTGATGGCGCAACCCGATTTGCTGATCCTCGATGAACCCTTTGATGGGCTGGATGTGGCATCACGCGCCAGCCTGGCGCAAACCCTTAACGATCTGCATCAGCAAGGTTACACCGTGGTGCTGGTGCTAAATCGCTTTGACGATATTCCTGATTTTGTCGATAAAGTTGGCGTGCTGGCCGAATGCACACTGACGCACGTTGGTGAGCGTCGCGCGATATTGGCCGAAGCGCTGGTCGCGCAGTTAGCCCACAGCGAAAAGCTGGCTGGCATGGCCTTGCCGGAAGCGGATCAACCCGATCAGTTGCCGCAACTGGCCGAAGAGGCACCGCGGGTGATTCTGCGCAACGGTGTGGTTTCCTATAACGATAAAGCGGTGATTGATGGCCTCAGCTGGCAAGTGAATCCCGGTGAGCATTGGCAGATTGTTGGACCGAACGGCGCAGGAAAATCAACCTTGCTGAGTTTGGTGACCGGCGATCATCCACAAGGTTACAGCAACGATTTAACGCTGTTCGGCATCCGGCGCGGCAGCGGCGAAACCATTTGGGATATCAAGCAGCATATCGGCTACGTCAGCAGCAGCCTGCACCTCGATTATCGCGTGAGCTGCAACGTGCGCACCGTGGTGCTTTCCGGCTTCTTCGATTCGATTGGTTTGTATCAGGCGGTTTCCGATCGGCAAAAAGCGTTGGCGCGTCAATGGCTGGCGCTGCTGGGCATGGATAATCAATTGGCCGATGCGCCGTTCCACAGCTTGTCGTGGGGCCAGCAGCGATTAGTATTGATTGCTCGCGCGCTGGTGAAGCACCCTACTTTGTTGATCCTTGATGAACCGCTACAAGGACTTGATCCGATCAACCGCCAGTTAGTGCGCCGATTTGTTGATGTATTGATTGGCGAAGGACGGACGCAACTGCTGTTTGTCTCGCATCATGCAGAAGATGCGCCGCAATGTATTACCCACCGATTGAGTTTTATCGCGCAAGAACAAGGGTACGGTTTCTTGCAGGAATCGCTGAAGTAATTAGCGGTCACCATAAATGGCGTAATGCCGATCAGTTAAGCCAAAAATGATCGGTTGAACGATCCGGCAGTTCTGCAAGAATCCGTAATCTATCAGGGATTACGGATTTTTTTATGTTACTCAGTCAGGCTC
>NZ_JBCNNP010000097.1:0-5813 GCF_039594315.1 Pantoea sp. | reverse complement strand
TGCGAAGTGGCGCAGGTATACTCAGAACCCTTGTTTTAGCTTATCAGCCCGGTTTGGAGTCGTTACCCCTCATGCAAGAAATTATGCAGTTTGCAAGCAATCACCCCATCCTCAGTCTGGCATGGGTTGCTTTACTCGTTCTCGTGATTGTGACCACCGTTAAAGGTATGTTCTCTAAAGTAAAAACCATCAGTCGTGGTGAAGCAACCCACCTGATCAACAAAGAGGACGCGGTGGTGGTAGACGTTCGTTCACGTGACGATTACCGCAAAGGACACATTTCAGGGGCAATTAACGTAGCGGCAGCAGACATTAAAAAAGAGAGCTTTGGCGAGCTGGAAAAGCACAAGTCACAGCACATAATTGTAGTTTGCGCCACCGGTCAAAGTGCGGGTGAATCTGCGGCTAAATTAAGCGCAGCAGGTTTTGAAAAAGTGTCCGTACTGAAAGATGGCGTGAGCGGCTGGAGCGGCGAAAATCTGCCGCTGGTGCGCGGTAAATAATTTCTCAGAGGTAACCAAATGGCGAACGTAGAGATTTACACCAAAGTCACTTGTCCTTATTGCCACCGTGCCAAGGCGTTATTAGATCAGAAAGGCGTGTCGTTCCAGGAGATTCCCATTGACGGGAACGCGGCGAAACGTGAAGAGATGATCCAACGCAGCGGCCGTACCACGGTGCCTCAGATTTTTATTGATGCGCAGCACATTGGCGGCTGCGATGATCTTTACGCGCTGGATGGGCGTCAAGGACTTGATCCTTTACTCCAGGCATAACTTTTCGATCAGACAATTTTAACTCACAGGATTTAGTCTCATGTCAGAACAAAGCAACAGCGAAATGCAGTTCCAGATTCAACGTGTTTACACCAAAGACGTCTCTTACGAAGCGCCAAACGCGCCGCAGGTTTTCCAGAAAGAGTGGGAGCCGGAAGTTAAATTGGATCTGGACACCGCCTCGTCTCAGCTGGCTGATGGCGTTTTTGAAGTGGTTCTGCGCGTTACCGTTACTGCTACCGTTGGTGAAGACACGGCATTCCTGTGTGAAGTCCAGCAGGCTGGTATCTTCACCATCAGCGGTATCGAAGGCACGCAAATGGCGCATTGCCTTGGTGCGTACTGCCCGAACATTCTGTTCCCGTATGCGCGTGAATGCGTTACCAGCTTGGTTTCTCGCGGTACCTTCCCGCAGCTCAACCTCGCGCCAGTTAACTTTGATGCGCTGTTCATGAACTATCTGCAGCAGCAAGGTGAAGGCGAAGCGCCACATCAGGATGCCTGATGACTACACTCAACGCTTCAATTAGCGTCATCGGTGCCGGTTCGTACGGCACCGCATTGGCCATCACGCTGGCCCGCAATGGCCATCCGGTTCTGCTTTGGGGCCACAATCCACAAAGCGTAGCGCAGCTGCAAGCTGACCGCTGTAATGCCGCTTTCCTGCCCGATGTCCCTTTCCCTGATAATCTCGTTCCTGAAGCCGATTTAGCCACTGTGGTTAGCGCCAGCCGCGATCTGCTAGTTGTGGTGCCAAGCCACGTATTTGGCGATGTGCTGACGCAGCTGAAACCGCATTTGCGTGCTGATTCACGTATCGTCTGGGCGACCAAAGGATTGGAGAAAGAGACAGGGCGATTGTTGCAGGATGTCGCGCGCGAGATTCTCGGTGATGCGATTCCTCTGGCGGTGATTTCCGGGCCAACCTTTGCAAAAGAGCTGGCAGCAGGTATGCCAACCGCGATTGCATTGGCGGCGACAGATGCGCAATTCGCTGAAGATCTGCAACAAAAGCTGCACTGCGGCAAAAGTTTCCGCGTCTACAACAATCAAGACTTCATCGGCGTGCAGTTAGGTGGCGCAGTGAAGAACGTGATTGCGATTGGTGCGGGGATTTCTGACGGCATCGGTTTTGGTGCGAATGCGCGTACCGCGTTAATCACCCGTGGCCTGACCGAAATGAGCCGCTTAGGTGCTGCATTAGGTGCCGATGCTACCACCTTTATGGGGATGGCAGGATTAGGCGATTTGGTGCTGACGTGTACCGATAATCAGTCACGCAACCGTCGTTTCGGCATGATGTTGGGACAAGGCGAGAGCGTTGATGAGGCGCAACGCATTATCGGACAAGTTGTAGAAGGTTACAGAAACACCAAAGAAGTCAAAGCATTGGCGGCGCGCGTAGGCGTAGAAATGCCAATCACCGAGCAGATTTATCAGGTGCTCTATTGCGGAAAATCAGCGCGAGAGGCAGCATTGACGTTACTTGGCCGTGCACGGAAGGACGAGAACAGCCAAAGCTGAAGCAGGATGCGACAGCGTCATCACCTGTAGCGCCCCATCAGGCGCTTTTTTTATCGGGAGCAAACAGCAATGTCGTCTGAAGAGTTAGAGCTGGTCTGGAACCATATCAAAGCCGAAGCCAGAGCGTTGGCTGACTGTGAACCGATGCTGGCCAGTTTTTACCATGCGACATTACTCAAGCACGAAAATCTCGGCAGCGCGCTCAGCTACATGCTGGCGAACAAGCTGGCGAACCCGATCATGCCCGCCATCGCCATTCGCGAAATCGTGGAAGAAGCTTATCGCGAAGACCCGGAAATGATTGTTTCTGCGGCCTACGATATTCAGGCGGTACGCCAGCGCGATCCCGCAGTTGATAAGTACTCAACGCCGTTGCTGTATCTGAAAGGCTTCCACGCGTTGCAGGCGTACCGCATTGGCAATTGGTTGTGGCGAGAAGGCCGCCGCGCGTTAGCGGTATATCTGCAAAACGAAATTTCCGTCTCTTTTGCTGTCGATATTCACCCGGCAGCACGCATTGGTCGCGGCATTATGCTGGATCACGCCACCGGTATTGTTATTGGTGAAACGGCAATTATCGAAAACGATGTTTCCATCCTGCAATCGGTGACGCTCGGCGGTACCGGTAAAACCAGCGGTGATCGTCATCCGAAGATCCGTGAAGGCGTGATGATTGGTGCGGGAGCCAAGATCCTCGGCAATATTGAAGTGGGGCGCGGCGCAAAAATCGGTGCCGGTTCTGTGGTGTTGCAGCCTGTGCCACCGCATACCACGGCGGCCGGTGTGCCAGCGCGTATCGTTGGCAAACCGACCAGTGATAAACCGTCAATGGATATGGATCAGCTGTTTAACGGCGCAGGTTTTGAGTACGGCGACGGCATCTAACCTTTGATCAGCGCGCCAGCATAATCGAGTTGGCGCCACGCTTCATACACCACCACCGACACCGCATTCGACAGATTCATGCTACGGCTTTCAGCCATCATCGGAATACGGATTTTCTGTTCTGCGGGTAACGCGTTGAGAATCTCTGTTGGCAAGCCACGGCTCTCTGGACCAAACAGCAAATAATCACCTTTCTGATAACTCACCGCGCTGTGCGCTGGCGTGCCTTTGGTGGTGAGCGCGAACAGACGTTGTGGTGCTTCAGCCGCCAAAAATGCCGCGTAATTCGCGTGCTTTTTCAAAGCGGTATATTCGTGATAATCCAATCCGGCGCGACGCAGACGCTTGTCATCCCAGGCAAAACCCAGCGGTTCAATCAGGTGTAATTGGAAACCAGTATTTGCACACAGGCGGATGATGTTGCCAGTATTTGGCGGGATTTCAGGTTCAAATAAGACAATGTTCAGCATAAATCGGCCCCCGGAAAACAGGGGCCGAAGCATAGCAAATTATTGGCGAGCGGAGTACAGCGGCAACCACAACGTCAGGCGCAAACCACCTAATGGGCTATCATCGGCTTTCACCCAACCGCGATGTTGCTGAATGGCGGTTTCAACAATCGCTAAGCCCAAACCGGTTCCGCCAGATTCGCGATCGCGTGCTTCATCGGTGCGGTAGAACGGACGGAAAATCTGCTCACGATCCTCAGGGCTGACGCCTGGGCCATCGTCATCGACATGAATGGTGATGCCTTCGATATCGACCGAGAAGCTGACGCTGATGTGTGAATTTGAATAGCGCAGCGCGTTACGCACGATATTCTCCAGCGCACTTTCCAACGCATGCGGATTACCGTACAGCGGCCACGGACCCGGTGGATAAGGCACATCCATCAGTTTGCCCATCTGCTCGGCTTCAAACTTGGCGTCTTCTAATACCCCGTTCCACAGCTGATTGGCTTTCATCGCTTCGCTAACCAGCGCGTTGTTGTGCTGCGTACGTGACAGCACCAGCAAATCGTTGATCATGCCATCCAGACGCTGCGCTTCGGTTTCGATGCGCTGTAGCTCTTTGCCTTCACCATTACGACGACGTAGTAAAGCTGTTGCCAGCTGCAAACGGGTTAATGGCGTGCGCAATTCGTGGCTGATATCGGATAGCAGGCGCTGTTGCGCTGTCATCATTCGTTCGAGCGCGCTCACCATTTGGTTGAAACTCGAACCCGCGGCAAGGAATTCCTGCGGACCTGATTCTAGTTCTGGATGTTGGCGCAAATTGCCGCTCGCCACTTCATCCGCCGCATGTTTAAGTTTGCGAGCGGGGCGCGCCAGGCTCCACGCCAGCCACAACAGCAGCGGAGAACTGATCAGCATGGTGACAATCAGCAATAGCAAAGGCCGATCGAACAGCAAATTGACGAAGTCGAGCTGCGAACTGGTCGCGGGTCGAATCAGGTAAAGCTGGTAGTTGTCTTCACCATCGCGTACCGCGAAAGGGCCAACCATTTCAACGCGACCGTACTTTTTCTTCTGCGGATGATCAGCATTATCAGACTGGCCGATAAAGTTACGGATGATCTGCATTTCATTGTGCTGTGCGCCAATCACACGGCCTTCGCTGGTCACTAATAGCAAGCGTTGACCCGGCGGCGCCCATTTGTCGATAGAGCGGAACAAACGGCGCCACCACATTAGGTCGTTCGGCGGATCTTGTGATAATTCCGCTTCAACATGCTGTTCAATCATGGTGCCTTGACGCTGTTCACTTTCCAGCAACGCGGTCATCTGGCGTGAATCGAGTTTCGGCACCATTAAAACCAGCATCAACACCAACGCTAGCGTGAGCCAGAAGATGGCGAAGATGCGGGTGGTTAAACTTCCAATCATGATGCCGAAACCATCAGATAGCCGCGTCCGCGTAGGGTTTTAAACCACGGATGACCATCACGACGTTCCGGCAATTTACGACGCAGGTTAGAAATGTGCATATCAATAGCGCGGTCAAACGGCGTTAGACGCTTGCCCAGCACTTCCTGGCTGAGATGCTCACGCGAAACTACCTGACCGAGATGCTGAGCCAGCAAGTAGAGCAGAGTGAATTCGGTGCCGGTGAGATCCAGCGTTTCGCTGTCGAAACTGGCTTCCTGGCGACCTGGATTCAGGCGCAGGCAATCCACTTCCAGCGTTGGTGAGCTATTGTCGTGCTGTTGTTGTTGCTCGCTCCAGTTGGAACGGCGCAAAATGGCACGAATACGCGCCACCAGTTCGCGATCGTTAAAAGGTTTAGGCAGATAGTCGTCCGCGCCGAGTTCAAGGCCGAGAACGCGATCCAGTTCGCTACCGCGTGCGGTCAGCATAATGACCGGAGTTTGATGCTGTTGGCGTAGTTCTTTCAAAGTGTCGATACCGTTCTTCTTCGGCATCATCACATCAAGCAATAACAAGTCTACGGTGTTGTCCAGCAGGTTAAGCGCTTGCTCACCATCGCTTGCCACAATCACCTCAAAACCTTCCATCTCAAGCAGTTCTTTAAGCAGCGAAGTTAATTCGCGGTCGTCATCAACCAACAGGATTTTATTCATTTTTTATTGCCCTCCGCAGGCAAAATACCGTGTTCCTTGACTTGCAA
>NZ_JBCNNP010000096.1:0-5877 GCF_039594315.1 Pantoea sp. | reverse complement strand
GTACAACCGCCGCCGATGTTGTGGTAGCGTTCGATCACTGCAATACGCGCTCCCTGCTTCACCAGCCCCATCGCCGCACCTTCGCCGCCCGGACCGGAGCCAATCACAATGGCATCGTAATCGTAAGACTTTTGCATACCAGTACGTCCTATTTTTTTATCACATTTTTACAACGAGATTCTAACATCTCGCCGCGCACATCTGAATTCTAACAGCGTAAATTGCTGAAGTTTGACAAAGCGTGAGGTACATAGACGCTCACAAACTTTGCGCCGCTGTACGCTGAAAAGTTTGTTATAGTGCCTGCCAAATCACCTAAAAGGCCGGGAAAATGGGCGTTAGAGCGCAGCAAAAAGAACGTACACGACGTTCACTGATTGAAGCAGCCTTTAGTCAGTTAAGTGCAGAAAGGAGTTTTGCCAGCCTGAGTTTGCGTGAAGTCGCACGTGAAGCAGGCATTGCGCCGACCTCGTTTTACCGTCATTTTCGCGATGTCGATGAACTGGGTTTAACCATGGTTGACGAAAGTGGCTTGATGTTGCGCCAGTTAATGCGCCAGGCGCGCCAGCGGATCGCCAAAGGCGGCAGCATCATCAAAACCTCTGTAGCAACTTTTATGGAGTTCATCGGGAACAATCCCAACGCTTTTCGGCTCTTACTACGCGAGCGTTCAGGAACATCGGCGGCGTTTCGTGCCGCAGTCGCGCGGGAAATTCAGCACTTTATTGCTGAGCTAGCCGATTACCTTGAGCTGGAAAACCGCATGCCGCGCAGTTTTACCGAAGCGCAGGCTGAAGCCATGGTGACCATTGTGTTCAGTGCCGGTGCCGAAGCGTTGGATGTCGATATCGAACAGCGGCGTAAGCTGGAAGATCGCCTGGTGCTGCAGCTGCGGATGATCGCTAAAGGTGCTTATTACTGGTATCGCCGGGAGCAAGAGCGTCTGGCGGTTACCCTGGAAAAACCCGAAGAGTAATGTGATAAGGATAATGAAATGAGTGAGCAAAATCCGCGCGATAAAGGAACGCTATTACTGGCTTTTATCACCGGCTTAGCCATCAATGGCTCGTTTTCGGTCTTGTTTAGTACGTTTGTTCCCTTTTCGATCTTTCCGTTGATTGCGCTCGGCCTCGCGGCCTGGTGTTTGCATCAGCGCTATCTCAACCGCAATATGCCGGATGGTATGCCTTCGCTGGCGGCGGCGTTCTTCTTGCTGGGGATTCTGGTGTATAGCGCACTGGTGCGTGCCGAATATCCGGATATCGGTTCCAACTTTATCCCCACCATTCTGATGGTGGCGCTGGTGTTCTGGATTGGCATGCGTTTCCGCCGCGCAAAGAGCAAGAGCTAAAAACAACAACGGGAACCGCAGGGTTCCCGTTTTGTTTTAGGCTTTGCGCGTTAGCAGCACACCGCATTCCATATGATGGGTGTACGGGAACTGATCGAACAGCGCCAGCCGCGTAACGTCATGCGTTTCTCCCAGAACCGCGAGGTTATCGCACAGCGTTTGCGGGTTGCAGGAGATATAAAGGATGCGCGGATAGGCTTGCACCATCTTCACCGTTTCGTCATCCAGCCCGCTACGTGGTGGATCGACGAAAATGGTTTCGCATTGATAACTCTTCAGGTCGATACCTTCTAAGCGATTGAAGCTGCGCACGCCGTTCATCGCCTGAGTGAACTCTTCCGCCGCCATGCGAATAATCTGCACATTATCAATTTCATTGGCGGCAATGTTATATTGCGCCGACGCTACTGATGGCTTAGCAATTTCCGTAGCCAATACGCGGCGGAAGTTACGCGCCAGCGCCAGCGAGAAGTTGCCGTTACCGCAATAGAGTTCCAGCAGATCGCCACGCGAATCCTGCGAGACATCCAGCGCCCACTCCAGCATTTGAATGTTCATCGCCGCATTGGGTTGGGTGAAGCTGTTTTCGACCTGACGATAGATCATCTCTTTGCCCGCTACTGGCAAACGTTCATCAACATAATCACGATCAAGGCAGATTTTGGTTTTGGTGGCGCGACCAATCAACTGCACATCGAAACCTTGTGCGCGCAAATCGTCACGCAACGCGCTAGCCGCAAGAGTCCACTCATCTTCCAGCTTGCGGTGATAGAGCAGCGAGATAACGATCTGGTTGCTCATCGTTGACAGGTAATCGATTTGGAACAGCTTAAAACGCAGCGCACGGTTATCGCGGATCGCATCGATCAATTTTGGCATCAATTGGTTGATCAACTCGCTGGCGGCCGGGAATTGATCCACGCGGATACGCTGCTTGGTCTGTTGATCAAATATGATGTGATAAAGATCGTCGCCTTCATGCCAGATGCGGAATTCGGCACGCATACGATAGTGGCTGACCGGCGAACGGAACACCTCCACGTCGGGCGCGGCAAAAGGCACCATCATCGCTTGTAAGCGGCTGACTTTTTCCGCCAGTTGCGCGTCGTATTGTTCAATCGGGAGCTGTTCGGGTGTCATGGTTAATCCTGGTAATAAGCTAGCTTGCCGGGCGATTGTAGGCATTCACCTGCTGATGTCCAGCCCCGCGCATACAAGAAGGCTGGAAGTCTGGCCTTCTTGACCGTAGACTGCGTCGGCCGGCCTCCTTGAGTTAAAAGGGAATCCAGTGTGAATCTGGAGCTGACGCGCAGCGGTAAATGAATGTCGTGGTGATTGCATCTACAAACACTGTCCTGCCGGATGGGAAGTTTTTCACCATTTATGATTCTCAGCCCGAAGACCTGCCGGTGTGACGTCGCAATTTCTGGGACCATCGCGTGCTATCGGTCGCAGGCCTGCGGCATCCTGCTTCGTCTTTTGGATGCTAATACAATGAAAACAAAACATGCTTCGCTGTTTGCCTTTAGTGCAACGGCGTTGTCGCTCTGGGCGCAATTGGGTTATGCCCAGCAGAATGATACGCAAATCGTAACCGCCAACCGTTTCGCGCAGCCGGTTTCATCGGTGTTGGCGCCAACTTCCGTGGTGACACGCGAAGATATTGATCGCTGGCAGTCAAAAACGCTGACCGATGTGATGCGCCGTTTGCCTGGCGTGGATATTGCGCAGAATGGTGGTATGGGTCAGAGCAGTTCGCTGTTTATTCGTGGCACCAATTCCAGTCATGTGCTGGTGCTGATTGACGGTATTCGTCTCAATCAGGCCGGCGTTTCCGGTTCATCCGATCTCAGCCAGATTCCGCTTTCGCTGGTGCAACGCATCGAATATGTGCGTGGCGCGCGTTCGGCGGTGTATGGTTCGGATGCGATTGGCGGAGTCATCAACATTATTACTGGTCGCGATAAACCGGGCACAACGTTAACCGCTGGTGTCGGTTCGAACGGTTATCAGAGTTATGAAGGTTCAACCCAGCAGCAGTTGGGTGATGCCACCCGATTGACCATGGCCGGTAATTACACCTATACCCGCGGCTACGATGTGGTGGCCAACTTGCCTGACGTATATGGCGATCCGGCGCAGAAAGATCGTGACGGCTTCATGAGCAAGTCGTTGTATGGATCGCTGGAACATCAATTTAGCGATGAGTTGAGTGGTTTCTTCCGCGGTTACGGTATCGATAATCGTACGGCCTACGATGGCACTTACAGCTATGACAGCAGCTTCAACATCACTGGATTAGCTGATACTCGTCAGCTATATAGCCAGACTTGGGATACCGGCCTGCGCTACAACCATGACATCTATTCCACTCAGCTGATTGCCAGCTACAGCCGCAGCAAAGATTACAACTATGATCCGCGCACGGGTCGTTATGGTCCGGCGACTACACTGGATGACAGTAAGCAATATAACCTGCAATGGGGCAATACCTTCCAGGTTGGGCAAGGTACCGTCAGCGGTGGCATAGACTGGCAGAAACAGACTACCGAGCCGGGCACCGCGTATGTCACCAATAGCACTGAACTGCGCGATACCGGCATTTACGCTACTGCGCAGCAAAAGTTTGGCGATGTAACACTTGAAGGTGCGCTACGTGGTGATGACAACAGTCAGTTTGGCTGGCACAGCACCTGGCAGAGTGGCGCATCCTGGGAGTTTGTTGACGGATACAGCGTCTTTGCGAACTATGCCACCGCCTATAAAGCGCCGCGTCTTGGCCAGCTGTATGGCTCTTACGGCAACAGCGATTTGAAACCGGAAGAGAGCAAGCAGTGGGAAGGTGGCTTTGAAGGTTTAACCGGGCCGGTCAATTGGCGCGTGTCGGGTTATCGCAATGACATCGAAAATCTGATTGATAGCGATCCAAGTACTTACATCTATTACAACATCGATAAAGTACGTATTAAAGGTGTTGAGGCCACGGCATCGTTCGATACCGGCCCGCTTAGCCATCAGATTTCTTACGATTATGTCGATGCGCGTGATGCTGAGACCAATCAGCAGTTGGTGCGCCGTGCGAAGCAGCAGGTGAAGTATCAACTCGACTGGACGGTGTATGACTTCGACTGGTCTGTGACTTATCACTATCTCGGCGATCGTTTCGATACCGATTATAACCACTCTTATACCGCTGAACGCGTGAAACTCGGCGGCGTGAGTTTGTGGGATCTGGCAGTTTCGTATCCGGTCACATCACAGCTCACCGTTCGTGGTAGAATTGCCAACCTGTTCGATAAAGATTACGAGACAGTGTATGGCTATCCAACTCCAGGAACGGAGTATTACCTCAGCGCCAGCTACAGCTTCTGATCTAAAACCCACCGTGCTGGTGTTTGACTCCGGCGTCGGTGGGCTTTCTGTTTATGATGAAGTCCGGCATTTACTGCCGGATCTTCATTATCTCTACGCCTTCGATAATGAAGGCTTCCCGTATGGCGAAAAATCCGAAGACTATATTGTCGAGCGGGTGGTGGCGGTGGTGACAGCCATCACTCAGCGTTTTCCGCTCGCGTTAGTGATCATTGCCTGTAATTCGGCCAGTACCGTTTCTTTACCTGCGCTACGTGCGCGCTTCGAATTCCCGGTTGTCGGTGTGGTGCCGGCGATCAAGCCTGCCGCGCGGCTGACGCGCAATGGCGTGGTGGGATTGCTGGCGACGCGCGGTACGGTGAAACGTCCTTATACGCATGAGCTGGTGGCGCAATTCGCGCGGGAATGCAAAATCGAAATGCTCGGCTCTGCTGAGCTGGTGGAGCTGGCTGAAGCCAAGCTACATGGCGAAGATGTTGAGCTGGCGGATGTGCGTCGCGCGGTGCAGCCGTGGCTACGCATGAAAGAGCCGCCGGATACTGTGGTGTTGGGATGCACGCATTTCCCATTATTACGTGATGAGCTGCAAGTCGTGCTGCCGGAAGGGACGCGCTTGGTGGATTCAGGCGCGGCGATTGCGCGTCGTACCGTTTGGTTATTAGAGCATGAAGCACCGCATGCGGTTTCATCAGGACAGAATTTAGCGTTCTGTACGCGTATGGATAATGAGGTGATGAAATTATCACCTGTTTTGCAGCGTTATGGCTTCCCATTGCTGGAAAAATTGGCAGTTTAAAGGCGTTTCGCTGAAAAAATCAGCATTCAGAAATTAATTTGAATTTAGCGCTTGTCAGCTTCAAAGAAATCCCTATACTGCGCCTCCACTGACACGGAACAACGGCTTACGAAGCGAAGTGTTCAGGAGGTGGTCTTAACGGCAACCTTCAGAAAAGCAAAAATAAATGCTTGACTGAGAATGCGGAAAGCGTAATATACGCATCCCGCGCCGCTAGAGAAATCGCGGCATGCTCTTTAACAATTTATCAGACAATCTGTGTGGGCACTCGCAGGATTGATATCAGCGTCTCCGGACGTAAAAAATATCAAGTCTCACGAGTGAACACATAATGAAATTCATTATGACGTTTTACAGA
>NZ_JBCNNP010000095.1:0-6049 GCF_039594315.1 Pantoea sp. | reverse complement strand
TTTCTGTCGATACGATCTAAATCTTTTCCGGGGCGTTTCTTATTGTCTACCATTATTATTGTCTCTCTTAATTCCTTCCCTTTACCTGCCACACCCTGAAAACGCTCATTGTTCAGGGCCTTACTGAAGTGAAGACCATAAGCCTGTGCAGTAATGCGACCATCCGTATGACGCATGTTGTCTGTCCACATCATGCGTCATTACCAATGTCAGGCTGAGTTTATTCGGCTAAAAAGCCCAAAACAGAAATGAAATCCTGTTTTGAAGCGCTAAATATTCTCTGCTTCTCCCAATGTTTTCGCAAAAGCGCAGGCGATTGTCAAAGTAAAACATCCAAATTCAGTACAAGATGCCAGATAGAGTTCTGGGTTGCTGTTTTTAAATGAGAATTTTTATGCTGCTGCACCACTAATTGCCGAGCTTTGCCCCCTTTTGGCGCAACAGGCGTGCAGAATTTGCACTCATCGTCTACGCCGCTTGCAGTGATTGTTAACAAAATTGCTGAAGCCTTTTTTTGCGACGTTAATTTCCCTACAATCAAAAACTATGTTGTCAGAAAAAAATTGAGGAACGCATGAGTACCGCCAAACACAGTAAGCTGCTCATTTTGGGCTCCGGTCCTGCTGGATACACCGCTGCGGTATACGCCGCGCGCGCTAACCTAAATCCAGTGTTAATTACTGGTTTAGAGAAAGGTGGCCAGCTGACCACAACCACTGAAGTGGAAAACTGGCCTGGCGATCCCAACGATCTGACCGGCCCAGCGTTGATGGAACGTATGCAAGAGCATGCGGAGAAATTCAACACCGAGATCATTTTTGACCACATTCACACTGTCGATTTGCAAAATCGCCCGTTCCGTTTAGTGGGTGATAGCGGCGAATACACCGCGGATGCCTTAATTATCGCCACTGGCGCATCAGCACGTTATCTCGGCCTGCCATCGGAAGAAGCCTTCAAGGGCAAAGGCGTTTCTGCCTGTGCTACCTGTGATGGTTTCTTCTATCGCAACCAGAAAGTCGCGGTGATTGGCGGCGGAAATACCGCCGTTGAGGAAGCGCTTTATTTGGCTAATATCGCTGCTGAAGTACATCTGATTCACCGCCGTGATAGCTTCCGCGCAGAGAAAATCTTGATCGATCGCCTGATGGAAAAAGTGCGTAATGGCAACATCGTTTTGCATACTGACCGCACGCTGGATGAAGTGGTTGGCGATCAGATGGGCGTCACCGGTGTAAAACTGCTTTCAACTAAAGGTGAAGCGCCTGAATCACTGGACGTTGCCGGTCTGTTTGTTGCCATTGGTCACAGCCCGAACACCGCGATTTTTGATGGTCAGCTCGATTTAGAGAACGGCTACATCAAAGTGCAATCCGGTTTGCTCGGCAACGCAACGCAAACCAGCATCCCTGGCGTGTTTGCGGCTGGCGACGTTATGGATCATATTTATCGTCAGGCAATTACTTCAGCAGGCACCGGTTGTATGGCCGCGCTGGATGCTGAACGTTTCCTCGATGGTTTGGTTAAAAACGATAAGTAAGTTGTTAATAACCTGATCATAATCATCAGAAGGCGACCTGTTTTGGTCGCCTTTTTTGTTACCTGCGTGCTACAGTTCTGGCGCCCGACATTGCTGGGTTTTCATCCGGGATTCGCATCTCTTTTGAGTTACCAAACGGCATCGCATGAACAAATCACGGCAACAAGAACTTCTCCGCTGGCTTCGTCAGCAACGTCATCATGGCGCACGCAGTTTGCGAGCAGCCTCGGTGTTTGGATTCGCCAGTGCCTTGGTGCTGATCGCCCAAGCCTGGTTGCTGGCTTCGCTGTTGCAAAATTTGATTGTGGCGCAGCTACCGCGTGCATCACTCCTCAGCGATTTCCTGTTTTTACTCATTTGCTTCGCATTACGCGCGGGCTTTAATTACGCACGTGAAATGGCCGGCCACCGCGCGGGCGTCGCCATTCGCCGTGCATTACGCCAGCAAGTATTAAACCGGTTGGATGAATTGGGCCCGGCGTGGATTCAGGGCAAACCTGCGGGCAGTTGGGCGACTTTGCTGCTCGAACAAATTGAAGAGATGCAGGAATATTACGCGCGCTATCTACCTCAAATGTCGTTGGCCGTTTTTATTCCGTTAGCTATTTTGATCGCGATTTTCCCGATCAATTGGGCTGCCGGACTGATTTTGCTGGTCACCGCGCCGCTAATCCCGCTGTTTATGGCGATGGTTGGCATGGGTGCGGCAGATGCCAACCGCCGTAACTTTCTTGCCCTCGCCCGCCTAAGCGGTGACTTTTATGATCGTCTGCGCGGCCGTGAAACACTACGTTTGTTCTATCGTGCGGACGCCGAACAGCAGGCTATCGCCGCCAGCACCACCGATTTTCGTCAGCGCACCATGGAAGTGTTGCGATTGGCTTTCCTTTCTTCCGCAGTGCTGGAATTTTTTGCCTCACTGGCGATTGCGGTAGTCGCGGTTTACTTCGGTTTTTCCTATCTGGGCGAGCTAAATTTTGGTCATTACCACACTGGCGTCACGCTGTTCGCCGGTTTTCTCGCCTTAATACTGGCACCCGAATTTTTCCAGCCGCTGCGCGATTTAGGCACCTTCTACCATGCTAAAGCCCAGGCGATTGGTGGCGCTGATGCGCTGGATACCTTCCTGCGTGAAAGCCCGGATGCGTCTAACACACCTGCTACTGATGCATTTTCTCCCAATGCGGCATTGAACATTCAAGCGCAGGATTTGGTGGTGATGACAGCAAACGGTCACGCACTTTCGCAACCGCTAAATTTCACGCTGGAAGCAGGCAAACGCGTGGCATTGGTTGGGCAAAGCGGCGCAGGAAAAACCGCGCTGATGAATGTCTTGCTCGGTTTTTTGCCGTATCAAGGTTCTCTGCTTATCAATGGACAGGAATTGAGAGACATCAATCGCGAAAGTTGGCAGCAGCATCTCGCTTGGGTTGGTCAGAATCCTCATTTACCCGCATTAACGCTGCGAGAGAATTTACACCTCAGCACCGATGTTGATGACGCTACGCTCGCCAATGTACTGCAGCGTGCCGGCATCGACGAATTCATAGATCGCTTGCCACAAGGTTTGGATACGGTACTAGGCGATGGCGGCATTGGCCTTTCTGTGGGTCAGGCTCAGCGAGTTGCCGTGGCGCGTGCGCTACTCAAACCGGCAAATCTTTTACTTCTTGATGAGCCAGGTTCTGGCCTCGACAGTCAAAGCGAGCAGCACGTTACTCGTGCCCTGCAACATGCCGCCACGCAACAAACCACGTTGATGATCACTCATCAGCTAAACGATTTAGCCAACTGGGACGAAGTGTGGGTCATGCAATCTGGGCAACTGGTACAGCAAGGGCATTGGCAACAGTTGATTGAGCAAGAAGGGCCGTTGCGAGAAATGGCTCAGCACCGCCAGATGGAGATCGCATGATGAACAATTTACTGCCGTTCTTGCGTCTATTTCGCCGCCATCCTTGGCGTCTGGGGCTTGGCGTCATTCTTGCCATTGTGACCTTACTCGCCAGCATCGGCTTATTAACTTTATCTGGCTGGTTCCTGGCGGCGTCGTCATTAGCGGGTGTTGCAGGGTTGTACAGTTTTAACTATATGCTTCCCGCTGCGGGCGTTCGCGGTGCAGCAATCACGCGCACAGCTGCACGCTATTTTGAGCGACTGGTAAGCCACGATGCTACTTTCCGCGTTTTGCAGCATTTACGCGTTTTCACCTTCGGCAAACTCATTGCATTGGCACCTGAACAATTAGCACGTTTCCGCCAGGGTGAATTGCTAAACCGTTTTGTCAGCGATGTCGATACGCTTGACCATCTCTATTTACGCGTGATTTCGCCGTTGATCGGTGCGGCGGTGGTGATCGTGTTCGTCACCTGCGGTTTAGCTTGGTTAGATATGCCGCTGGCGCTGATCCTTGGCGGCATTATGCTGCTAACGCTGCTCATCATGCCGCCACTATTTTGGCGGCTCGGTGCTTCCGCAGGGCAACAGATTGCACAACATCAAGCCAGTTGGCGCTTGCAGTTAACGCAATGGATTACTGGATTATCAGAACTGAAAATCTACGGCGCTGCGCAATTGTGGCGCAGCCAACTCGATCAAGAAGAAGTGAATTGGCAGCAGGCACAACACCAACAGCATCGTTTACAAGCACTGGCACAAAGCCTGTTGCTGGTGATCAGCGGCGCGACAGTGACGTTATTACTGTGGTTATCGGCAGCAGGCGTTGGCGAAAACAGTGCGCCAGGGGCGTTTATCGCGCTGTTTGTCTTCTGTGCATTAGCTGCATTTGAAGCGCTAGCTCCGGTTGCCGGTGCGTTTCTGCCGCTGTCCCAAGTCACCAGCGCCGCCCAACGCGTACAGGAGATTATCGAACAGCCGCCTTCTATCCTCTTTCCCAGCGAAAAAGTTGTCAGCGCGCCGGGCATTAAATTGCAAATTGAAAACGTCAGTTTCAGCTATCCACAACGCCCTGAACCGGTGCTGCAAAATTTCTCGCTAACACTCAACGCTGGCGAACATCTGGCGCTGCTCGGCCCCACCGGTTGTGGTAAATCCAGCTTACTGGCATTGATAACGCGCGGCTGGGAAGCGCAACAAGGTTTCATCAGCTTAAATGACATCGCCATTGAAGAGTGGGATGAAGCATCGCTGCGCCAGCGCATTAGTTTCGTGACCCAGCGCGTTCATCTGTTCAGCCAAACGCTGCGCGATAATTTACTGCTGGCGCAACCCAATGCCAGTGATGAACAGTTGCAAGACGTGTTGCATCAAGTTGGGCTATCGCATCTCGTCGAGCAGGACGAAGGATTAAATGCCTGGATGGGCGATGGCGGCCGACCGCTCTCTGGCGGCGAATTGCGTCGTTTGGCAATAGCGCGCGCGCTGTTACACGACGGGGATTTATGGTTACTCGACGAACCGACCGAAGGTTTGGATGCCACCACGGAACAACAGATTTTAGCGTTGTTACAACGCGTCAGTGTTGGAAAAGCACTGATTATGGTCACGCATCGTCTGAGTGGTTTAGCGGTCATGGATCGCATCTGTGTGATGGATCAAGGGCAGATTATTGAATCCGGTACTCATGCCGAATTAATCTCAAAAACCGGTCGCTACTGGCGTTTCCATCAACGCTTTACGCTATAGTCTTAGCCAACGGCACTGAGTGTGATTAACGCAATGAGACTGATACAGCTTTCACGCGATTCGTTAAATTTTCCACCACCGGAAATGGCGCTGCGCGAGCCAAATGGATTATTGGCGATGGGCGGCGATCTTTCCCCTGCCCGCCTGATGAATGCTTATCAGCGCGGGATTTTCCCGTGGTTTTCTCCTGGCGATCCGATTTTATGGTGGTCGCCGGATCCGCGCGCCGTGATGTTACCCGAATCCTTCCATCTCAGTCGCAGCATGGCACGTTTTCATAAGCGGTCGCCGTTTCGTGTCACCATGAATCATGCGTTTCCTCAGGTTTTGGAAGGTTGCGCCAGTGGCCGACAAGAAGGAACCTGGATCACCTTTGAAGTTAAGCGCGCATGGCTGCGTTTGTACGAATTAGGTCATGCGCATTCGATTGAAGTATGGCGTGAACAACAGCTAGTCGGTGGCATGTACGGGCTAGCACTGGGACAAATTTTTTGCGGTGAATCGATGTTCAGTCGCCAGGAAAATGCGTCGAAAACTGCGCTGTGGGTATTCTCGCAGCATTTTCTTGCGCACCAGGGTCGGCTGATTGATTGCCAGGTGCTAAACCCGCACACCGCCTCGCTCGGTGCAGTGGAAATTCCCCGCGTTGATTATTTACAGTACGTGCAAACGCTGGCGTGGCAACCGGTTTTAGACAATTGCTGGCAAACACAAACCCTTTTTTGATATTGCTCGCAGATGTTTTGCACACAATTCCCGACAAAAGTGATACAATAAGCGAGTTTGGTATGTCGTCCGCGCTTCGCTGTGGCGAGCCGGAATTGCCAGGTTGGGAATCTCACACATTTCCCGAAGCTGTTTTGA
>NZ_JBCNNP010000094.1:0-6211 GCF_039594315.1 Pantoea sp. | reverse complement strand
TGCCGAGCCGGTATAGATCTTTATCTGTCATAGTCACCAACATAAAGTCTGCATCCTGAGCTAAGCCTGAGGAGATCTAAGGTTAGTTCAGGGACGACATCTGTGAATTGTTCCGTACGAC
The DNA here is from genome assembly GCF_039594315.1 of Pantoea sp. GTDB lineage: Bacteria > Pseudomonadota > Gammaproteobacteria > Enterobacterales > Enterobacteriaceae > Pantoea. The sequence continues at coordinate 6,090 of NZ_JBCNNP010000094.1, read as the reverse complement.
ATTAGCGCTTTGGAGTAACAATTAGAGTGCACATAATGTATATTATGTTAAATGAGATATCCCAGAACGCACTCAAACACGATTATTCATCTCACCTGCCTCCATTTACACTGCGCACATTCATTTTCATTACTCCAGGACATCCCGCCGTCGTCTACAGTTAGATCAATCAACCTTAATTAGAACAACTTACATCATGGGCTTTTCACTGACGACTCACCTGTTTGCCCGCTTGCGGTTACTGATTTCGATTGCTGCTGGCGTGATTTGCTATTTTGTTCTGCCCGCACAGTTAGGCACTTTGCAACGCATCTTGATTGGCTGGAATGTTGTGGCGTGGCTCTATTTGATGTTTATCTGGGTTCGTATGATTCGTACTGATGTTAAAGACATTCCACAGATTGCCAAAATCCAGGACCAAAGCGCGGCGTTGGTTTTGGGCATTGTCATCTTTGCCTGCTTGATTAGCATTGTGGCGATTTTGAGTGAGCTATCAACGCTGCACGATCTTAAAGGTACGCCGCGTGTGCTGCATCTGTTGCTGACAGCCATGACGCTGATTGTGTCGTGGGCGTTACTGCCCAGTTCCTTCGCCATGCATTACGCTCATCACCACTATTTACACCGCAGCAAAAACGTCACGCCGATGATTTTCCCTGAAAAACCCGACGATCCCGATTATTGGGATTTCCTCTATTATGCATTTACCATCGCCGTAGCCTCACAAACTGCGGATGTGGCAACCGGCACCACCGGCATGCGTAAAATCACGCTGCTGCAATCAGTGATCTCATTCATCTTCAATTTGGCAATCTTAGGTTTATCAGTCAACGTGGCTGCCGGGTTGCTGAGCTGAATATGCAGCAGCGATTGGGCTATCGACGCCCTTTTATCACCGACGCTTTCCAGTTGAAATCACTGACTTCGCTCTCTTTGAGTGATTCGGGTTTCTTACGGCGCGTCGGCGTCTTTTTGGCTTTCTCGGCCAACGCTTTCTCTTTGGCCAACTTGGTGGTCATCACTTGTTGACGGGCTTCCGCCGTAAACTCTTTCTCTTTTTTGGCATCCGGCTCTTTGCCGCTGCGCTGGCGATACTTTTCAACTAATCCTTTATACGCTTCTTCAACCGCTACACGTTCAGTGAGGTTGAATTGATCGATGGAGATCATTTTCTTGTCGTTCATATCATCGTCCATTAGTAGATTTCCCAGCGACAAGTGTACAGCATTGAGCCAGATTTACCGGTAATGATCATCGCAGCATTGCTGCCTGACGGGCTTTCTTGTAACCTTCCCCGTCACCATTTTGAGGATTTCCTATGAACGATCAGCGCTCCAAAGATCCCTTGCATGGCGTTACGCTTGAGATGCAAATCAATGCGTTAGTCGCGCACTATGGCTGGGCTGAAATGGCTAAGTTGGTCAATATCAACTGCTTCAAAAGCGATCCCAGCGTCAAATCCAGCCTCAAATTTTTACGCCGTACGCCGTGGGCGCGTGCTGAAGTTGAAGCGCTGTATCTGGATTCTCTGGACGATTTCGTCGCGAAAAATAATGATGAAACGGATTTCAATCCGTGGACCGCGGGCCGCAACGAAAAAGAGTGAGTTAAATTGTCGATTTAATCGGCAGCGCTACGTGATTTTTGGCCTATCATCGCCCTGCTTTCTTTCCAGAATTCACGTAGCGACGCCATATCAATTTGCCCTTCTCACGTTAACCCTCTGTTGTCGTTAAACCTTCTATTATTATCCGTGTCAGCTATTTTGTTGCCTTTATTAAAGGAGTGCGCAGGATGACTAAGCGGAAACTGTCGAATAAAAAGGCCGATAAATCAGGGCCGGATCTTGAAGCCCTTCGCCGTCACATTCGCGCTAAGGGTGCGGAATACCTAAAAGATCGGAATATCACTTCGGTCGGCATCGGTCATAAAAATGGTAATGGACCTCTGTGTATTCAGTTTACCGTTGGGATGAAAGGTGATGCGGTAATTGAGGCCATCGGTAGCGCGCGGATACCCGAAGAGTTAGAAGTGGAAGGGAAAATGATTCCTACTGATGTGATCCAACGCTCTTTTACCCCTTCATTTAAAATTGTCCAGCCCGAACAGCTTGATGAACGCCGCCAGAGAATTGATCCCATCCGCCCGGGCGTTAGTGTCTCGCACTTCACGGGCACCGCTGGGACAATTGGACTTATTGTTTTTGATCGCAAAACTGGCGCACCCTGCATCCTTTCTAACTGGCACGTTCTGCAAGGTGACGGTGCAAAGATAGGTGAAGCGATTGTTCAGCCTGGCCCTTTCGACAACAATAATATTGAGCAAAATACGGTTGGCACACTGCTGCGCAGTCATCTTGGACCGGCTGGAGACTGCGCTCTCGCCAGTATCCGACTGCGTGATTACGATGCTTCGGTGCTAGGACTGGATGTTGTTCCCACGCGCATGGCTCGCGTCGAGCTTGGTGATATCCTTGTAAAATCGGGACGCACCACCGCCGTCACTCATGGCGTGGTACGCAGAATTGACGTGATGACGCGCCTCAATTATGGAACATCGGCTGGCGAGCAAACCATTGGTGGTTTCGAAATTGGTCCAGACGAGGCGAATCCAGCACCGGACGGAGAAATCAGTAAAGCCGGGGATTCTGGTTCTGCGTGGCTGATTGCAGATAAAGATAAGGCGACCAACATTTTTGCCGGCCTGCATTTTGCGGGGGAAGCCGGTGGCAGCAGCGATGATTATGCGCTGGCTTGTTATCCATTGTCGGTGCAGAAGAAGCTCGACTTTCAGCTTAAACCGCCATCAAATGGAGCGGCAAGCCTAATGATTGAAACCGCCGTGGCCCGCATGGGTTACCAAACGGATTTCCTCGGCGTATCGGTGCCAGAACCCGGCTTATCCACGGCGTTGAAACGCGACGCGGTGAACTTCGAACGCCGCCAGACAATTCCCTACACTCATTTCTCGGTTTGCCTGAGCGCCTCGCGCCGCATTGCGCGCTATGTTGTGTGGAATATTGACGGCGCTCGAATCGTCAAACTTCCCCGCCAGGGTTTTTCTCTCGACCCCAGAATCGACGCAAAATATCAAACGGGTGACGAGGCTTATCGCGATAATCGGATAGATCGTGGGCACATCGCGCGCCGTGCTGACGTATGCTGGGGCACTATCGACGAGGCCAGTCAGGCCAATGCTGATTCCTTTTATTTCACCAATATCGCACCGCAACATGAAAGCTTTAATCAGTCATCTCGCCATGGTTTATGGGGAGAACTGGAGAATTTAGTCTTCGACCAGGCCGAGGTGCAAGACCTAAAACTCTCGGTTATGGGTGGCCCGCTGTTCGCCGATGATGATCCCGCTTATCGCGATATTCTTCTGCCACGCGCCTTTTGGAAAGTCATCGCCTATTGCGCCAATGACGGCGGTCTGCGATGCTCGGCTTTCGTTTTGTCCCAAGACAAACTCCTCAGTAATTTGGAAAGTCTCGACCTCGATCCTTTCCGCCTTTATCAAGTTAGCGTGGCGGATCTGTCTGAACGCACCGCGTTAGATTTTTCCGCGCTCTCAGCCGCCGATGTTATGCAACATCCCGCGCTGGTAACCCGCAAATGCGTCTCTGAATCGGAAGCTGTCGCGGTACGTGTTCCCAAGACTATGGTGGAAATTAACTCGTCAGGCGAAATTATGTTTTGAGGTTCTATCGTACCCCGGGAAGTCAGACAGGCTCGCTTTGCTGCTGTAATGGCACAAAGCGGGTCTTTTCCCTATACTACCGCTCCTAAACTATTAAGGAGATTCTAATGGCACGATGCCTTGCACTGTTTCGTTCACCCGGAAGTTACTGCTTCCTGCCTCTCACGCTGATGCGCGTTGCTTTTGGTTTGTTTTTCTTCGCATCCGGCTTTAACAAAGTTTTTGTTCCTGCAAATCAGGCGCTGATGCTGGAAACCATCACCGAAGCGGGTATTCCCTTTCCTGAAGTGATGTCGGTGTTTGTCGCCAGCTGCGAAACCTTGTTTGGATTGATGTTGGCGTTTGGCTTGCTCACGCGTTTGGGTGCGCTAGTGTTGATGATCATCAGCTTGGTGGCGCTCTCCACCGTGGGTTTACATCATATCCCCGACGGCCTCAACTTACTGACCTGGTATAGCTGGTTGCTGTATCTGCCTGAATCCAGTTACATTTTGATGTGCGTGATGCTGATGGTTCAAGGTTGCGGCCCCTGGGGCATCGATCGTTTGATCGCTCAACGCTGCTCGCAGTAATAATCCCATTAATCGCTGGTATTGCGTGTTGAGCGCATGCCAGTGATTTCCCCCTGTTTTCTCCTTCACAACCTTGCTCGCGTCATCACATTTTCCAATGGCTGATGGTGTTGTAACTTTGTATCTCGCGTGACAATATCGCTACATGTATATACATGTAGCAGCAAGATAACAACGCCAATACTAACAATAACTCACCCTATTGAGACGCTTCAGCGAGGAAACTATGTCAGCCGAATCATCTGCAGCAGATTACCGCGGTGCCGATAAGCAGCGCCTATCCGAAACGCGATCCATTGATTACATTCCCGCAAGCGAGCGTCACGGACATCCTTTCAGCCAGTTCACATTGTGGTTTGGTGGCAATCTGCAAATCACCGCGATTGTTACCGGCGCGCTGGCGGTGGTGTTGGGCGGCGATGTGGTGTGGTCAATTATCGGTTTGTTAGTTGGGCAAATTGTTGGCGCGGCAATTATGTCACTGCACGCCATCCAGGGGCCGCGACTCGGATTGCCGCAGATGATCACCAGCCGCATGCAGTTTGGTGTATTTGGTGCCGTGATCCCGCTGGCGCTGGTGTGCATCATGTACGTCGGATTTTCTGCCAGCGGCACGGTATTGGCGGGCCAAGCGCTGGCGAAACTGATCAATACCAGCAACGCGACGGGCATGATGTTGTTCAGCGCCATAATTGTCGTGATTGCCGTGCTGGGATATCGCGTCATCCATAAGCTGGGAAAAGTGGCCAGCGTGATTGGCATCCTCGCTTTTGTTTATCTGTTCATCACGCTGCTGACAACGCATGACTTAGCCGCCGTGTGGCAGAATCAGCATTTCACTATTGCTAACTTCTTGCTTGCCGTTTCACTGTCGTCGTCCTGGCAGATCGCCTTTTGTCCGTATGTTTCTGACTATTCGCGTTATTTACCTGCTAATGTTTCAGCCAAAAAACTCTTCAGCTCAGTGTTCTTTGGCACCGTTTTAGGTACTCAGGCCTCGATGACATTGGGCGTCATTGTGGCGGCGATTGCGGGAACGGCCTTTTCAGGTAATGAAGTCGGTTACATCGTCGGTTTAGGCAGCAGCGCAACGATGGCAATGGTGATCTATTTCGCCATCTGCTTTGGCAAAATCACCTTTACCACACTCAATGCGTACGGCAGTTTTATGTCGCTGACCACCATTGTTTCGGGATTCCGCGCGAAAACCTCGCTGAGCCGCGGTGGACGCATTCTGTTTGTGGTGCTGATGGTGGCAGTATCTTGCATCATCGCCTTGTTGAGTGAACCCGCCTTCCTGAAATCCTTCACCCATTTCTTACTGTTTTTACTGGCCTTTTTTGTTCCGTGGAGCGCAATTAGCCTGACTGATTTTTATCTGGTCACCAAAGGCAGAGTTGATGTTCCAGCGCTGTCGCAGCCGAATGGTCGTTATGGACGTTGGAATGGAATTGGCATTGTGGTCTATTTCTGCGGCGTATTGGTGCAACTGCCATTTATTGATAATCCGTTGCATCACGGTTCGTTAACCTGGATTTTTGCCGGCAACGACGTGTCGTGGATCATTGGCTGGTTGGTGACGGCACTGCTATGGTTACTGGCCAGCAAATGGGATCGTCGTGGTAAATTAACGCAATCTATTTACCCGAATGAGTGACATTGTCAATTAATCTTAAAGAGGTGGTCGCCATTAAGGTACAAACCGGCCACATGGGTAACACTTTAGACCGGGCACATGGGTAACAGTTATAAACGGCATAGCAGAGGAGACTCACTATGCCCTGGACTGAGAAAGTATCCATGCAGCGCCTTCAATTCA
>NZ_JBCNNP010000093.1:0-6624 GCF_039594315.1 Pantoea sp. | reverse complement strand
GTCGTTCAACCTTAAAGTGTAATTGCAACTGATACTGATACTGTTCGCAACGGCGACCGGAGAAAACGAGATGATGACCACCGCATTTATTCACGATTTGATCGACTGGATTGACAACAATATTGAAGCGCGTCTTGATCTGGACACCGTCGCAGGGCGCGCCGGTTACTCAAAATGGCACCTGCAACGGATGTTCAAAGAGCACACCGGTTTGCCACTGGGCGAGTACATTCGTGAGAAGAAGCTGAAGAAGTCAGCGGATCGCCTGACGACCAGCAACGAACCGATTCTCAATGTGGCGATTTCACTGGGCTTCGATTCGCAGCAGTCGTTTAACCGCAGCTTCAAACGCCAATACGGCGTAGCGCCGGGAGCATGGCGTCGTCACGCCGCGCCAACCTCCAGCGCGATGCAGTAATCCTCCGCCAGGGCCAGCATTGCTGGCCCGCGTTATGTTCTGCTGTCAATTCCCCGCGCTAAATCTGCTACTATCGTCGTCCTGTCTTTCAGGATGTCATCATGTCAAAGAAACTCTGGTTTGCTGTCATTGTGCTGTTAGCCGCGCTGTGGTTCGGTCTGAAACCGCATTTGTCCAACAAATGGGCGACCAGCCACCCGGACATCTCGCAACTCACCGATGCCAACACCGTGGCGCGTTGGGTGCAGCAGCATCATCAATTACCCGACTTTTATCTCACCAAAAGTGAAGCGCGTCGTCAGGGCTGGAATCCCGGTCGCGGCGATTTATGCGACGTATTGCCAGGCCGTGCGATTGGCGGCGATCGCTTCAGCAATCGTGAAAAAAGATTGCCGATCAAAGCGGGGCGTCAATGGTACGAAGCCGACGTCAATTATGATTGCGGCCACCGCGATGCTGATCGTCTGCTTTACTCTTCTGATGGGCTGATTTTCCTCACCACCGATCACTATCGCAGCTTCAAGCAGGTGCCTTAGCATGTTGATGCTCCACTTTGACTTTCAGCGCTTGCCCGATCGCCAGGCGTTTTACCGCGCGCTGGTGGATCAAAGCGCCTGTCCGCTGGATTTTGGCAACAATCTGGATGCTTTGTGGGATTGGCTAACCGGCGGCATGGCGTTGCCGGCGACGATCTATTTACGTCATAGCGAGGATGCGAGCGCGGAATGTGCGCCGCTATTGGCGCTATTGGAAGAGGCGCAGCAGCAGTTGGAAGGCGAGCTGCGCCTGGTACGTGAGTAGAGAATCAGGCGTGTAGCGGCAACAGTAAAATCGCCAACATCTGACGCGCATTCGCCGGTAAATCGCCACCGCCGGTATAACCATTATTCTCAACGATCACCGAATTCAAACCCACTAACCAATCATAAATGTAATACGCGGTGTGATTGGCGGGTGCGGCTGATAAACGGGTCAAACGCTGTCCCGGCGAGAAACTGACGCTTGGCGCAGGCGGACGGGCAAAAATCGTCTGACCGCGATTAACACGACTTTCCGGGCGTTCATTTTCTGGGCGCTGTAAAAAGCCTAACCAGGCGACAAAATCGCCTAACACCGTCATCGCGCGTGAAACCTGGCGATCGGTACGCGCTTCATGTGCGCTGGCCTGCGCATCCGGCTCATTCAGTGTGCTTTGTAGTTTGCTCAGCACCTTGAGGCGGAAGCTGGCGGTGATCAACTCTTCAACCAGCATCTCCATGGTCGGCTTATCAACGTTCAGCAGCGCCAGCAGGCTGCGGCTTTCAGGCAATTGGCGTAAATGTTCCAGCCACAGCGCAAACACCTGTTGCGGGAATTGTTGATCGCGCTGACCGCCGGCATTGCGCGGCTCGGCAGGCGCCACCGGTTCATCTTTGAACAGATCGAATTCGAAACCGATGCCAAAATAGCTCTGCTCAGCGGCGGCGGTTTTAGCGCTGTGCTGGCTCACGTTGGTGTTACTTTGGCTCAGCCATAACTGGCGCACCGCTTCGCGCGAGGGCTGCAAACGCTCCAGCAGTTCGCCGTGCAAACCGGTGCGATGTTGCAGGCATTTCAGCAGCGTATCGGAAATGGCCTGCTTACGCGCCGCCTGCTCGGGCGTGGCGCTGGATTCGGTCCACGGTTGCAAACGTTCCACCAGCTTCTGTTGCAGCGCGCCGAGTTGCAGCGCCAGACGATCGCGGCGTGCTTCGGGCTGCATCTCATCCAACAGCCAACTGCCCATGCGATCCACACCTGCGCGATCCAGCGCCAGCATCGAGCCCCAACTTTGTCCAGGCTGACCGATCTGACGTTGTACCGCTTCATCAACGTTAATCTGCTGCTGCTGATAACGCGCATCGTGAGGCGTGATGGCCCAAATCAGACGTGGCTTCTCGCCGCTGGCAGCGACATTTTGATGGATGTGCCACTCGCGCAGCGCGTTGGCGGCCATATCGGTATCCTGGCGCTGGCTGGCAGCGGTACAAATCAGCATCAGATCGATGCCCTGACGCGCGGCATATAAACCCGGCAGCAGCGCACGTTTTTGTTCCAGCAAGCTGGCGCGCAGCGGATCGCGTTTACGCAACCGCGCCAACTCCTCTTGCTGGGCGCGATCGGCTGGGGTGCCCGGTGCAGGCAGCTCCAGCATGTCGGCGTCATCGTACAGCGCCTGGCGCGGCGTAGAACTGAGCGGCAGGGTGATTTCCAGCGTTAACAGCGATAACAAACCCAGCGGCACATGCTGCGCTTTACCCACGCGATTGGCGACAATCGGGCACACTTCGATCATTTCCTGCCAATCCGCTTCATTGCCGATCAGTTTTTCCGCAGGCAGAGCCGCATCATCGACCAGCAAGCTAAGTGGGGCCAATAAACGCGGTGCCTGGCGCAGTTGGTGACGCAAATGCATCAGGCTGCGCAGACTTTCGTTCAGCGCGCTTTGGCCCGGCCACAGCAGTGCAAACAGCTGCACGCGGTCATCGACACTCAGCCACGGCGCGAGCGCAACCGCCTGCGGCCAGAAATGACGATCAAGAATTTCCGCATGACGATGATGGCGACGGCTCCAAGCCCACAAGGTGATCAGCGCATCGCTGTCCAGGCCGGGCTGTTCTTCATCCTGACGATGGCGCTGCAAGCGTTGCAGCGCCGCATCAATTTGCGCGCTATCCGGCTGTTCCTCGGTTTTGGCGCAGGCCAGCATCAAGCGGATCAGTTCCACTTCGTTCAGCAGCGTCATCTCCAGCGGCCAGGCGTTGGATTGGGTTTCGCGTTGATGGCTGAAGCGCGTGGCGATGGCAAAATCGAGATTGCCGGGATTGATGTTCTGGAAATAGTTCAGCGTTTTGTCGCCCAAACGGGCAATCAGTTGGCCTTGCGCATCGCCGACCATTTCGCTCAGCAGCCAGGCTTTACCCGCTTGCGATTGCCCAAACAGCGCCAACGTTACTGGACGCGCCAGTTGACGCGCCAGCGCATGGCTTTCCACGCGTGCACGGCGCAGTTGCAAGGTTAAGGTTTCGGCTTCCAGCGCCAGACGCGGCGCGTGCGCCTGATGGGTTTCAACCCAATTCAGCGCGCCATCCAGCGTTTCCTGCATCAAACTCAGACGTTTTGCTGGCGTTACCGAAGTGGCTTTCTTGGCAGTTCTCATCGTTTACAAACGCTCCCGCTGTCGATCCAATATTGCGCATTCGCGTTGCCAGTGGCGGACAGCGTATTCAGTTTCAGGCTCAATTGCTCCAGCGGCACCCGCGTGCCGTCATCCATGCGCGCATCGCTTAACACTAAACGCTCTGGCCCCAAGTTGTCCGGCCCCGGTTGGACGGCCAACCTGATGCGCAGCACGCTTTCGCCCGCCACCTGACGCGCCAGCGTGGGATCAACAATGCTCAGGCTATACAGCGGAGAAGCCGGCCAGCGATCGTTTTCCAGCTGACGGAAGCCGAGACAGACGTTGCCGCGAATGCGGAAGCTGCTCTTGCGATCCAGCGCGAAGCTGTGGCTGTCGAGGTCGATTTCGCTATAGCACAGATTATCGTCGCTCAACGCCGACGTCTCATCCAATACGCCGAGATAGCGAATGGTGGAGTACGGTTCGAAATCACCGGCGCGGAACCAGAAGCTGCTCAAGCGCAGATCCAGCGCCAGCAAGCACAGCATCGCGCCGACCGCGGCGGTGGATTTCGGGTTATCAATGCGGCCTTGCTTATTGAACGGATACCAATCGCTGGTGTGATAGCCTTCCAGCGACAAAATGCGGCTGCCCGGCAGCGGCTGCAAATGGCGCACCAGCGCCTGAATGCCAGGGAAGCGCGACGGGCGACCGGTCAGCAGCAACACATCGCACTGATACAGCGACACCACTTCGCACATCGCGCGCAGTGCTGGAATGATCGCCATACGATGTTGCAGGAATTCGCCGTGCAGCTGCGCCATGCTGACCACCAACGGCACGTCCAGCAGATCAAAACGGCTATCGCCGCCCAGCGTGCGCTGAATCTCACCGTTAACAAATGCCAGCACGCTGCTGGCCGGTTTCTGTGGCACCAGCTCGCCAAACAGCGCATTGATTTCGCTGTGGCTGTCGAGCGGGTTCCAGTTTTCATAACGTTCCAGCACCGCCTGCGCCAGCGGAATAAACAACTGCAAAGTGACCTGCTGGCGCAGCGTGGCTTGACCATCCATGCGGCTGTCGTGACCGAACAGCTTGTTCATCAGCGGTTCAGCCAGCGTCAAACCGGCTTTCTGCAAACTTTGCTGCAAGGCAGGCAGAATCCACAATTGAATCACATCCAGCAGAATATCGTCGCCCGCGACTTTAAAACCTTCGCGGAACAGCAAGCGCGGAGTGATTTTAACGTTGTTGCCCTGGCCGTCATCGAGGCGATATTGGGTGATGGCTAAATCGGTGGTGCCGCCGCCAATATCAATCGAGGCAATGCGCAAGCTTTTACCTGGCAACTCATCGGCTTCACGTGGGCGATCGGGGCGCGCCATGGTGCTGAAGAAATCTTCGGCGCGACCGGCAAAGTTGACCTGCGTTTCGTTGAACAGCCACACCATTTGGCCGCAGGTGGCTTCGTCCCACTCCATCTGCACATCGGGCACCGGACGCAGGCTTTTGGCCTGGTTGGCGGCAGTAAAATCGTCTTCCGCCGGATGCCAGCCTTCGGCTTTCCACACCAACGCGATGGCTTCCTGCATGCGGCGACGGAAAATCTCGCGTTCGGGTTTTGGCATCGCCGAAGGCAAAGTGAGGATCACATGACGCAACTGACGTGGTGCCTGGCTTTGCGGCATGCGCTGACGCTGCGCCACGCTGTTCATCTGCATCATCGCCTGCGCCAGCAGTTCGCACAGCATAAAGGTCATTAGCGAGCTACGGCTGTAGCTGGCAGAAAACACCGGCAAACGGTCGTCTTCCGCCAACGCGTGCAACGGTTGACCTTCATCATTGATCAATAAGGTAAACGGCAATGCGGTGGCTTGCGGCTCATCGCTGCTGCCGTGCGCGTTGAAGCGCCAGCCTGGCTGATAACGCGCTTCATCCCACAGATAACGACGCGGGCTGGATAAGCCGGTGCTGCCTTCGGTACCGGCGCGCAGCAGCGCTAAACGGCTGGCTTCGCGGCCCACACGCGTTAGGGAAGGCCACATAAAGGCGTTTTCACGGCCGCTTTCCAGCGAGAAGTTGGCTTTGCCAAAGCGGGTTTCAGCAAATTCCAGGCGGCTATCGAACAGTTCGTTGTAGACCTGATGCGGTTCAGACAGATCGCGCAGCTGCAATTCATAAGTCTGGCGCAAACCGCTGCTCTCTTCGGCGTGATCTTCCACCAAAATGCCGCAGGTATGCGAGTTGCCAACATCCAGAATGATATCGACGTTAACGGCCGGGGTTTGCAGCGAGGTGGCTTGGATGTAAATCTCGGCGAGATCGAGCTGTTCACCGAGCAGTTCCAGCAGATTGAGATAGTGCGCCTGATATTCAAACTCGCGCAGCGCTTGATTCAGCTCTTGTTCACGGCGCGATTCTAATTCATGCACCTGCTGGCTAAAGGTTTCACGCAGCCAGCCATCTACCCAGGTGTGATCGAGGAATTCACCCAGCTCGTAATTGTGCCAGGCCAGGGCGAAACTGACGCCGTTTTGCGCATCAGCCTTGCTTAGACCGTGCTGCTCGCCGCCATCTTGCTCGGCGACGATGCGGGTATCAAAGGCGAGGGTGATGCGATGGGTATTCCCGGCTGCGTCAGGCTGACTGAGCGGTGCCAGATGCAGGCGCGCCCAGTTATCCGGGCCGCCAATAAAGCGGCGACCGCTGGTGCAGCGCAATACCGGCAGCGGCAACCATTGATGGGCCAACAGTTTAAGAGAATCGGCCAGTGCGATATCCGATTCCGGGCGCACCACTTCAGCCGCGCCGCCATCTTCCGGATACAGCAGGAATTTGCCGCTGTTGCCGTCAACATTCAAACGCAGCAACGGGCCATTAGCGGTTTGACGCACGAACTGACGACGCGCCTGCAATGCAGGTAAGCGCAAACCAAAATCGAGAAACTGCACACCGCTATCTTCAATCAGCGTGATTTTCTGTTTGTCATCGATGAGGGGAGCCAACATGTTTACTTACTCTCACGCTTAATCGTCAACGGGAAGACCTGATCTGCGCCGTATTGCGC
>NZ_JBCNNP010000092.1:0-6704 GCF_039594315.1 Pantoea sp. | reverse complement strand
GTTGAGTGAGAATGAGATGAAAGGAGCAGAGCAAATGGACTTTAGTGGCCATACGCCGATGATGCAGCAATACCTGCGCCTGAAGGCCGATCATCCTGACATCCTGCTGTTTTATCGCATGGGCGATTTCTACGAGCTGTTTTACGATGACGCGAAACGTGCCTCACAACTGCTCGAGATCTCTTTAACTAAACGCGGCGCATCTGCGGGCGAGCCGATTCCAATGGCTGGTGTGCCTTACCACGCCGTAGAAGGTTATTTGGCGAAACTGGTTCAACTTGGCGAATCGGTAGCGATCTGCGAGCAAATTGGCGATCCCGCTCTAAGCAAAGGTCCGGTGGAGCGCAAAGTGGTGCGCATTGTCACGCCAGGCACCATCAGCGATGAAGCCCTGTTGCAAGAACGTCAGGACAATCTGCTCGCCGCCATTTTCCAGAGCCAACGTGGATTTGGTTACGCAACGCTGGATATTAGCTCTGGCCGTTTCCGCCTAAGTGAACCTGCTGACCAGGAAACCATGGCTGCTGAATTACAGCGTACCAATCCGGCAGAACTGCTCTACGCGGAAGATTTCCAGGCAATGACGCTGATCGATCAACGTCGTGGCTTGCGTCGCCGTCCGCTATGGGAATACGAAATTGATACCGCTCGCCAACAGCTAAATCTGCAATTTGGCACTCGCGATTTAAGTGGGTTTGGCGTCGAACAAGCGCATCTGGCTTTGCGTGCCGCCGGATGCCTGTTGCAATACGTCAAAGATACACAACGTACTTCTCTGCCACACATCCGCTCCCTGAGCATGGAACGCCAGCAAGATAGCGTAATTATGGATGCCGCTACGCGTCGTAATCTGGAGATTACCCAGAATCTGGCTGGCGGAATTGAGAATACGCTGGCAGCGATACTCGACAAAACTGTCACGCCGATGGGCAGCCGTATGCTGAAACGCTGGTTGCACATGCCACTGCGTGATGTCACGACAATCGCACGTCGCCAGGAATCGATTGCGGAATTGCAATCGCTCAGCCAGGAATTGCAGCCAGTACTGCGCCAGGTGGGCGATCTGGAGCGAATTCTGGCGCGTCTGGCGCTGCGTACAGCGCGTCCGCGCGATTTGGCGCGTATGCGTCATGCCTTCCAGCAGTTGCCAGAATTAAACCAACAGCTAGAAAGCGTTGAATCCACCCAATTGATTAATCTACGTTCGCAGATGGGTGAATTTAACGAACTGCGCGAGTTACTGGAGCAGGCGATTATCGAATCACCGCCCGTTTTGGTGCGCGACGGCGGTGTAATTGCGCCGGGCTACAACGCTGAGTTAGATGAATGGCGAGCGTTGGCGGATGGCGCGACTGATTATCTTGATCGCCTTGAAATCCGTGAACGTGAAAAACTCGGGCTGGATACACTCAAAGTCGGCTTTAATGCGATTCATGGCTATTACATTCAGGTCAGCCGCGGCCAAAGTCATTTGGTACCGATTCATTATGTCCGCCGCCAGACACTGAAAAATGCTGAGCGCTATATCATCCCTGAGCTGAAAGAGTATGAAGACAAAGTTCTGACCTCAAAAGGCAAAGCGCTGGCGCTGGAAAAAGGCCTCTACGATGAGCTTTTTGATCGCTTGCTGCCACATCTGGAAGCGCTACAAATCAGCGCAGCCGCGTTGTCAGAGTTGGATGTGCTGGCTAACCTCGCCGAACGCGCCTGGACGCTGAACTATTGCCGTCCGGTGCTGCAAGAAAAAGCAGGGATTCGGATCACCGCAGGTCGCCATCCGGTGGTTGAACAAGTACTAAAAGAACCCTTTATTGCAAACCCGCTATCGCTGTCACCGCAACGGCGCATGTTGATCATAACCGGTCCAAATATGGGCGGTAAAAGTACCTACATGCGTCAGACTGCATTAATTGCATTGATGGCATGGATTGGCAGCTATGTGCCAGCTGAAGAAGCTGTGCTTGGCCCGATCGACCGCATCTTTACTCGCGTTGGCGCGGCAGATGATCTGGCTTCTGGACGCTCGACTTTCATGGTTGAAATGACGGAAACCGCCAACATTCTGCATAACGCCACCGAGAACAGTTTGGTGTTGATGGATGAAATTGGCCGCGGTACCTCGACTTATGATGGCCTTTCATTAGCCTGGGCATGCGCTGAAAGTCTGGCCAATCGCATCAAAGCCATGACTCTGTTCGCCACCCACTATTTCGAGCTGACGACATTGCCAGAAAAAATGGAAGGTGTGGTGAATGTGCATCTGGATGCGGTTGAGCATGGTGACACTATCGCCTTTATGCACAGCGTGCAGGATGGCGCTGCGAGTAAAAGCTACGGCCTTGCGGTGGCAGCACTCGCTGGTGTGCCAAAAGAAGTGATAAAACGCGCACGCAACAAGCTTAAAGAACTCGAAGCGTTATCGGGCAGTTCAGCCGCCTCAACTGTGGAAGGTTCACAAATACAACTACTGGTGGCAGAAACGTCTCCGGCGGTTGATGCCCTTGAAGCGTTGGATCCTGACAGCCTGACACCGAAGCAAGCGCTTGAGTGGATTTATCGCTTAAAGACGTTGGTTTAATGCTCGTCCCGCACAGAAATTATGTTCTGTGCGGGTCATTCTCTTGTTGAAACTCATTCCACGGCGTTGAAAGATAACGAAGCCAGCCGCGTTTTTAAATCACGCTATACCCGCCATCAACCACTAAGTTTTCGCCATTCACCATCGCCGCCTCTTTGCTGCTCAGATAGAGCACGGCTCCCGCAATCTCATCAGTTGTAGCGAAACGTCGCGCAGGGATTTTCTGTTTCATCTGCTCTGCCCTGTCGCCATGCCAGTAACGTTTACCCAATTCGGTTTCAACAACGGTAGGTGAAATAGCATTGGCCGTAATGCCAAACGGCCCCAGCTCGGCTGCCAGTACACGGGTGAAAGAAGCCATCCCTGACTTACTGGCGCAGTACGCCGCATGCTCATTGAGTGCAATCACACTGGCTTGTGAGGAGATGTTGATTAGGCGACCAAATCCCTGCATTTTCATAAAGCGTGAACAATGCTGCGCAAGAAAAAACGGTGCGGTCATGTTGATCAGCATCGTGGCGTTCCAGCTGGTGAGTTGTACTTCACCCACCGCTTCCAGCATACCGATACCTGCATTATTGACCAGAATATCAATCCGCCCAAAGTCATGGTGAATTTGCTCAACCAACTCGCCTAGTGCATCGACGTTGGCTAAATCAAAAACATAACCTTGTGCAGAATTTCCCAGATTTTGAGCAGCAGATTTTATTTCTTCGGCACGATCGACCATCGCCACCTTGGCACCCGCTTCACTTAAGCAGCGAGCGATGGCATAGCCAATTCCCGATGCGGCACCAGTCACGATGGCAACCTGATTTTTCAATGAAAATAATATCGTCATATTTTATCCTTAAAGAGTGAAATAATTATTTCGATTCAACAACTGCATTATTTAAAACGCTCTCTCTTTCTATTTTCGGTTGTGGATTACGAATAAAGAATGTCATTACTCCACCAATAAAATAGAGTGCAGAAAAAGTAATAATGACGTGTTCGATTTCGAATGAAAGACCAAACATCAGCGCTGCAACCGCAGGGCCAATAAGATTGCCAAATCCACCACCAAGATTTTGCACTGAAACCGCAGCACCTTTATGTTGTGGTGCCAACATAGGGAAAATAGCGCCCATGGGTACAAAAGAAGTGAGTGTGAATGCTAATAGCAACGCACAGACAATGGCCAAAACTAAATTACCAGGAAAGAGCGAAGGTAAATAATAGAAAGCAGCCGTCGTTAAAGTGCAACCGAAGAAACCAAACCAGCGCATTTGGAAAATCCAGCCAATCCGATCGCCAATAATCCCCCAGAGAACATTAGTCACCGGTTGAACCAGGAAAAACACGCCCCAGATCGTTGCCCATTGTTGTGTTGAAAAGCCTAATTCACGTGTGAAATATATAGGCATGAATACCGGTAATCCAAACAGCGCAACATTACATAATATGCGTGTTATTAATGCAAAGAACATACTACGGTCTTCAAAGATCAAAGTGATGCCACGCGAGACTTCGCGTAATTTATCCTTGCGACTCACGTTGCCAATTCCAGCTTGCTGATCGCCTTGATTTTTAACTGTGAAGAAAATAATCGCCCCGCCCGCTGCCGCAAACAGCAGAGAAAGCCATAAGGTGCTGATAAAGCCAATCTCAGGTACCAATACACCGGAAAGGAAGGACGCCGTGATGCCATAACCAATGGTGAACATCGACCATATCCACCCCGTAGCGGAAGCAAGCCGATGTGCCGGCGTACGTTGTACCACTAAAACATAAAACCCATAAAAGAACAGCGGATAAGCGAAGCCGCGTAGCGTGTAACTGATTAGCATCCAGGTAAAATTGTTTTCGCTCACGCCAAAATAAACAAATACCGCATGCAAAACGATCCACCAAACTGCGCCAGTCAACATGATCTTTTTAGGTCCATAAATTTCACTTACGGCGCCCGACAGCCAACTCGAAACTGCTGCGGTTAATGCATAAACAGTAAAAACCAGTGAGACTTGTTTTTCTCCATAGCCGAGATCGTAGAGATAACGGGAAAGATGCGCGAGTTCGATGCCATCGCCGGTCATAAATATGGCCATGGCGATATATCCCCACAATAGCGATATTGGCATGCCAAATATTACTCTGGAGTATTGTGATTCGACATTATTGCTTTGCACACTCATTATTATTTCTCCATATTAATTTCGTCACCTGAAAGCCCTGGCAATACAACGAGCAAAACATGGCATAGCATCAGGATGAAAACTTTTATTGGAGTGACACTGGATGAGGAATCGCGGCAGTAGCACAAAGAAAGTCATGCGTAATATTACAGTTCTAGAAAATGGAATCGTTAAAAACCATCATTATTAGATGATTAATTAATATTATTTCGTTTATATATTGTTGGGATTTGTAGCACTCAATTTAACGGTTGCCATTAAGAATGGTGCCGACAATGTGATAAAAAGTGAGTTTAATAGAGACATAAAAAAAGCGGTGGTTTTCACCACCGCCTTCTGTATCAACAACGTCGATATTTATTCGCGAAACAGTGCTTCAATGTTCAGGCCCTGAGTCTGCAGAATCTCACGCAGACGACGCAGACCTTCCACTTGAATCTGACGTACACGTTCACGGGTCAACCCGATTTCACGACCTACGTCCTCCAGCGTTGCCGCTTCATAACCTAACAGGCCGAAACGACGCGCCAGCACTTCACGCTGCTTGGCATTCAATTCAAACAACCACTTAACGATGCTTTGTTTCATATCATCGTCCTGCGTGGTGTCTTCCGGGCCGTTGTCTTTTTCATCGGCCAGGATGTCCAGCAGCGCTTTTTCGGAATCTCCACCTAAAGGTGTATCAACCGAGGTAATACGCTCGTTGAGACGCAGCATACGGCTGACATCATCAACTGGCTTGTCCAACTGCTCGGCGATCTCTTCTGCGCTCGGCTCATGATCAAGCTTGTGCGAAAGTTCACGCGCGGTACGCAGGTAAACATTTAACTCTTTAACGATGTGAATCGGCAAACGGATGGTACGGGTTTGATTCATGATCGCCCGTTCTATTGTCTGACGAATCCACCACGTGGCGTAAGTTGAGAAACGGAACCCACGTTCTGGGTCAAACTTCTCTACGGCGCGAATCAAGCCGAGATTACCCTCTTCAATCAGATCCAGCAACGCCAGACCACGATTGCTATAACGGCGGGCAATCTTTACCACCAAGCGTAAGTTACTTTCAATCATGCGGCGACGAGAAGGAATGTCACCTCGCAATGCACGGCGCGCAAAGAAGACTTCTTCTTCTGCCGTCAGCAGCGGTGAATAACCAATCTCGCCAAGGTAAAGCTGCGTCGCATCCAAAACGCGTTGCGTCGCACCCTGTGACAACAGCTCTTCTTCCGCTACGTCGTTGTTATCACCAGGTTCGTTCTCAACGAGAGCCTTCTCATCAAAAACCTCAGCTCCGTTGTTTTCCTCGAATTCCGCATCTTCATGTAAATCGTTAACTTTCAGCGTATTCTGGTTCATTAGCGGCTCCTACCCGTGATCCAAGGGCAGAACCAAGGTTCTGCCGGATTATCGTTGCGGTAAATAACGCAACGGGTTTACGGATTTCCCCTTGTAACGAATTTCAAAGTGCAATCTTACTGAACTGGTTCCGGTACTACCCATGGTAGCGATTTTCTGCCCCGCCTTAACTTCCTGTTGTTCCCGGACCAGCATAGAGTCGTTGTGGGCGTAGGCGCTCAGGTAGTCATCATTGTGTTTGATGATGATTAAATTACCGTACCCACGGAGCGCGTTGCCTGCGTACACCACTCTTCCCGAAGCTGTGGCGACAACAGGTTGTCCACGCGAACCGGCGATATCGATACCTTTGTTTCCGCCTTCCGCAGCGGAGAAGTTATCGATGATCTTCCCATCAGTCGGCCAACGCCAGCTTCCCACTGGAGTTGTGCTGTTTGTCGTGCTGCTGACTGTAGGTGGTGCGACAACCGGAGCTGTGGTCGTTGCCACATTATTTGCTCCTTTCGACGGCAGCAATTTGCTACCCGACGAATTACCCGAATCATCAGAATACGTAATAACAGGTTGCTGTGCAACAGGGGTGGATTTAATTTGCG
>NZ_JBCNNP010000091.1:0-6970 GCF_039594315.1 Pantoea sp. | reverse complement strand
CGGTTCAGTCGAACCAGCGGCGTATGACCAATTGTCAGAGAGTTGTCTTCATAGATCTTACTCATAGCTCGTCCTTAACTGTATGAAATATTGGGAACCCTCAGAGCATACCTTTTCTTCTTGCAGGCGGAAGGAAAGAAATCGCATATCTATATAGCGCACAACCATAAGCCTTACGCAAAAATGCATAAGGCATTTTAACGCTTTAATGGCGCGCAAGTTGTGGGCGATAACGATCAACCCACATCGCGGTTGCACCGCAGACCGCCACCGGCAAAATCGCCAGGTTAACAATCGGAATCATGGTGAAGAGACTCACTAACGCACCAAACTGCATGTTGGCCGTTTTATGCTGGCGCAACGCCTGGCGCATTTGCTGAAAACTCACTTTGTGGTTATCGAACGGATAATCGCAATATTGCACTGAAAGCATCCACGCACTGAATAAAAACCATAGGACTGGCGCCACCGTTTGTCCAAATCCCGGGATGAAATGCAGCAACAGTAAGCCGATAGCGCGTGGCAAATAGTAGCCGAGCTTCTGTAATTCGCGCTTCATGATGCGCGGCACATCTTTAATCATCGCCATCCAGCCGTTGTCCGGTAGCGGCGTGCCGGTTAACCGTCCTTCCAACTGCTCGGCAAGCAAGCCACAGAAGGGCGCCGCAATCAGGTTGGCAAGTGTTGAGAAGAAATAACTGAACACCATAACGATGGTAATCACCGACAATGGCCACAGCAGATAGCTCAACCATTGCAGCCAATCCGGAATGTGCGCCATCATCGCCGGAATCCACTCACCCAAACGCTGGAACAGCCAATAAAAAGCGCCGCCAAGCAGCACAATGTTAATCAGCAGCGGCATGATGACATAGCGACGAATTCCAGGCAGACGCACCAGTTTCCATCCTTCCGCGAAGTAATGAATACCATTAAATGTTGAGACTGAATTCACTCCAGACATAGCGGGCCTTTCTCCTTAATATAGCGGCGCGAACATCATAACCTGACTTTTTGTCGGCTACAGGCCTGCTTTGCGCGAAAAAACAGCAAAAAAGCGTGGGGCAGCTATCTAATTTGTCAGAAAATACTGCACAGACTTGCACTTGTTTAGCTGGGCAAATACAGTTAGAGGATAAAGTTTGCCGTGGTGGCAAGGTATTGGAACAACAGAGAATACAATGATGCAGGATTTGCGTCTGATATTAATCGTTGTTGGCGCGATCGCCATAATAGCGCTGCTACTTCATGGACTGTGGACCAGCCGTAAAGAGCGCTCCTCCGTGTTTCGCGATCGCCCGCACAAACGTCTGAAACAACGCGAAGAAGCTGATGAAGATCTGCTGAGCGACGAAGATGATGATGGCGTCGGCGAAGTTCGCGTACGTCGTAATCGTGACGCTGATGAAGAATCAGAAATTGCTCCGCGTCCGGTTCAGCCGCCGCGTGCGCCAGAGCCTGTGCGTCAACCTGCGTCGCGTCATGCCGACCCATTGCTGGGCGATCCGTTGCTGGATGATGAGCCGGAAGTGCGCAAACCTGTTGCACAGCAAGCGCCTGTAGCGAAACCCGCTCCCGCGCCGCAGCCGGTTCAAGCTGATCCACTGCTTGATAACGAACCGCTTTCGGCTACGCAGTCTGCGCCAGAATTCCAGGCGGAAGAAGAAGAGCCGGAATATCATCACGACGCACCGCTGCAGCAAGAACCTGAAGCGCCACAACCTGCTGCTGCGCCAGGCAGTAAGAAAGAAGCGGTATTAGTGCTGCACGTTGCGGCCCATGCTGGCGGCGAGTTGAATGGCGAAGCCTTGTTACAAGGCATTTTGCAGGCTGGCTTCCAGTTCGGCGAAATGAACATTTTCCATCGCCATTTGAGCCCAGCAGGTAGCGGCCCCGTGCTGTTCAGCCTGGCGAATATGGTGAAGCCAGGTTCTTTCGACCCTGACGAAATGGGCAATTTCTCCACGCCGGGCATCTCCATCTTCATGATGGTGCCATCGTATGGTGATGCGAACCAGAACTTTAAGCTGATGCTGCAATCCGCACAGCGCATCGCTGATGATGTTGGCGGCGTGGTGCTGGATGATGAACGTCGCATGATGACGCCGCAGAAGCTGGAAACTTATAAATCGCGCATTCGCGAAGTTATCGGTTAATCGCCTGTAATTGAATCAACCCAAATTCAACCCCCGCATGTCGGGGGTTTTTTATCGGATAAGAGACTATGAAATCGGTTCAGGAGCAGATTACCGCGCTGCGCACCACGTTACGTCACCACGAATATCTCTATCACGTGATGGATACGCCTGAAATTCCGGACGCAGAATATGACCGATTGATGGGACAACTGCGCGAGTTGGAAGCTGCGCATCCAGACTTAATCACCCCCGATTCTCCTACACAACGTGTTGGCGCAGCACCGCTGGCCGCATTTGAGCAGGTGCGCCATGAAGTCCCGATGCTGTCGCTGGATAACACCTTTGATGAAGCTGGTTTTCTCGCCTTCAATAAACGCGTGCAGGATCGCCTTAAAAGCACTGACGAACTGACTTATTGCTGCGAACTGAAATTGGATGGTTTAGCGGTAAGTTTGTTGTATGAAGATGGCTTGTTGGTGCGCGCTGCAACGCGTGGTGATGGTACCACTGGCGAGAATATCACGGCGAACGTGCGCACTATCCACGCAATCCCGCTGCGCCTGCATGGCGACAATATTCCGGCTCGCGTTGAAGTGCGTGGTGAAGTGTTTATCACCGAAAGCGGCTTTGAAAAGCTCAATGAAGAAGCGCGTCGCACTGGCGCGAAAGTCTTTGCCAATCCACGTAATGCGGCAGCGGGTTCACTGCGACAGCTTGATCCACGCATTACCGCCAAGCGCCCGCTGACCTTCTTCTGCTACGGTTTTGGCCTGTTAGAAGGCGGAGAAATGCCAGCTAGCCATTGGCAACGTCTGCAACAGTTTAAGGCGTGGGGATTGCCGGTAACTGACCGCATTCGCCTGGCACACAGCGCGGAAGAAGTATTGGCGTTTTATCGCCAGGTTGAGCAAGAACGCCCCTCGCTCGGCTTTGATATTGACGGCGTGGTGATTAAGGTCGATTCGCAAGCGCTTCAAGAGCAACTTGGTTTTGTGGCGCGTGCACCTCGCTGGGCGGTGGCTTTCAAATTCCCGGCGCAGGAGCAGATGACGTTTGTACGCGATGTTGAATTCCAGGTGGGCCGCACTGGCGCAATTACGCCGGTTGCGCGACTGGAGCCGGTGCAGGTTGCGGGCGTGGTAGTCAGTAATGCGACGCTGCATAACGCTGATGAAATCGCACGCCTGGGTCTACGTATCGGCGATAAAGTGGTGATTCGCCGTGCGGGCGATGTTATCCCGCAGGTCGTCAACGTAGTGGAATCGGAACGTCCCGAAGACACGCGTGAAATTGTGTTCCCGAGCCATTGCCCAGTATGCGGTTCCGATGTAGAACGTGTCGAAGGTGAGGTGGTAACGCGTTGCACCGGCGGCCTGATTTGTGGTGCACAACGCAAAGAAGCGCTCAAACATTTCGTTTCGCGTCGTGCGATGGACGTCGATGGCATGGGCGACAAAATCATCGACCAACTGGTGGAAAAAGAGTACGTCTTAACCCCAGCCGATCTGTTCCGTCTCACTGCCGGCAAGCTTACGGGTTTAGATCGCATGGGGCCGAAATCGGCGCAAAACGTGGTTGATGCGCTGGAAAAAGCCAAGCTCACCAGCTTGCCACGCTTCCTGTATGCGCTGGGCATTCGCGAAGTGGGTGAAGCCACCGCCGCAAACCTCGCCAATCATTTCGGCGAGCTGGAAAAAGTAATGAATGCCGATCTCGATGCGCTGATTGAAGTGCAGGATGTGGGCAAAGTCGTCGCCACTCACGTGCGCAATTTTATGGATGAAGAGAGCAACCGTGCGGTGATCCGCGAGCTCACCGATGAAATTGGCGTGCACTGGCCGCAGGTTGAAGTGGTCAATGCCGCAGAGATTGATAGTCCGTTTGCCGGTAAAACCGTGGTCTTAACTGGTTCACTGTCGCAGATGAATCGTGATGATGCCAAAGAACGTTTAGTCGCGTTGGGCGCTAAAGTCAGCGGCAGCGTATCGAAGAAAACCGATTTGCTGATTGCAGGCGAAGCGGCAGGCTCTAAGCTGGCAAAAGCGCAGGAGTTAGGTATTCCGGTGATTGACGAAGCGGAAATGATTCGTCTGCTGGGGGCCTAAGATGGATAAACAGCAGTTGGTTGAAATCGCCAATACCGTTATGCCGTTTGGCAAGTACAAAGGGCGCGTCATCATCGATCTGCCGGAAGAGTATTTGCTATGGTTTGCGCGCAAAGATGAGTTTCCTGCTGGTAAGTTGGGTGAACTCATGCAACTAACATTGGCGATCAAAATTGAAGGGCTGGAAGGTTTAGTCAAACCGCTGAAGCGCAGCGAATAGTAAAAAGGCCCGCATTTGCGGGCCTTTTGCTTAGGACTTTTGTGTCTCGACTTGCTGCTGTTGCGCCAACTTTTTCTCATTGCCCGCTTTGTAGCGCTGAGCGATGAATGAGCACACCATCAATTGTACCTGATGGAAGATCATCAGCGGCAACACAATAATCCCCACCGAGGCGGCCGGGAACAGGATGTTAGCCATTGGCACGCCATTCGCCAGACTCTTCTTCGAACCACAGAACAGCACAGTGATTTCATCGGCGCGGCTGAAGCCAAACAAGCGTGACGCACCGAGGTTGATCGCCAGCGCGACAAACAGAATCAGCAAGCTGCCCGCCAGAATCCACAGCAAAGTATCCAGTCCTACGCGATGCCAGATGCCATTCACCACCGCTTCACTGAAGGCGGAGTAAACCACTAACAGGATTGACGTTTGGTCGGTTTTACCAATCAGGCTGCGATTTTTCTCCACCCAACCGCCAATCCAGCGACGCGACATATGACCCACTACAAACGGCACCAGTAGTTGCAGCATGATTTTGCCAATTTGCTCCAGGCCATTGCCCGGCATTTCGTTGTGTACGTTCATCACCAGATTCACCAGCAATGGCGAGATAAATACACCCAGCAGGCTTGAGGCTGAAGCCGCGCATACTGCGGCAGCGACGTTGCCGCCAGCCATTGAGGTAAAGGCAATCGCGGATTGCACGGTAGCAGGCAGGATGCAGAGATAAATGAAGCCGGTGTAAATTTCTGGGCCGACATTTACCGGATGCCACCACACGAGCAGCAGGCCAAGAATCGGGAATACCACGAAGGTGCTGCACATAATCCACAAGTGCAAACGCCAGTGGCTGCTACCGGCAATAATCTTCTCACGTGACAATTTCGCGCCATGCATGAAGAACAGCAGGGCGATGGCCGCCGTGGTGAGATATTCGAAGAAGTCGACGAAGCCACCTTTGGCCGGTAAGAAGCTGGCTAGCAGCACGGTGATGATGAGTTTAACCATCATCGGATCGAGGCGTAAAAATCCCATTGTTACAATCCGGTTAAATGTAAAAAAGATGGTGCTGATTGTGCGCCAGCTTGGTTTAGAAATAAAATTGATTTATTGCATCAATCTATGAGCGATATCGATGAATTACACTTTACGTCAGTTACGCACCTTCGTAGCCGTCGCCCAGCACGGTAGCTTTAGTTTAGCAGGGCAGGCAATTGGCCTCAGCCAGTCGGCGGTGAGTCACAGTATTAAAGAGCTGGAAGCGGAAATCGGCGTGCGCTTGCTGGATCGCACCACGCGCGAAGTGATGCTGACCGAAGCCGGGCAACAGCTGGCAACGCAGTTAAAACGTTTGCTGGAGGAACTCAATAACACGGTTTTGGATGTACGCAGCTACGGCGAACAGCGCAGTGGCACTGTGCGTGTCGCCGCCAGCCAAACGCCGTCGGCGCATTTAATGCCGCAATGCTTGGCGAGTAGCCAACAGCGCTATCCCGACATTCGTGTCATCTTGCATGATCGTGTTCAGCAATGGGTGCTGCAAAGCGTGCGTAATGCCGAGGTGGATTTTGGCATCGTGATTGGCCCGCTTAATGACACCGATTTCGACAGCGAGGAGATTCTGCAAGAGCCATTCTTGTTGTTGTGCCATGAGGACGATGCGTTAGCGCAAGTTGAAGAAGCGCAATGGTCGATGCTGGCGGGGCGTAATTTGGTGCTGCAAGATTATGCGTCCGGCAGCCGCCTGCTGGTTGATGCCGCGCTGCAACAGTTGGCATTAAGCGTCAATGTAGTGCAGGAAATCGGTCATCCAGCAACGCTTTATCCGATGGTGGAAGCGGGGATTGGCATCAGCATTTTACCCGCGTTGGCCTTGCCGTTGCCGTCAGGACGCAAACTCACCGTGCGACGTTTATATCCGGAGATCAATCGCAGCCTGATGCTGATTAAACGCAAAAACCGCTCGCTGACACCGGCAGCAGAAGCCATCTGGCAAGAAGTGCGTCAGCAGGCAGCCCTGCTGACGCAACAACGCATATTGAAACCTGCGTTTTAAACGTAAACGTTGATCTGATTCGTGTCCGTCGGCCGATTAATGCCGTCGGCTTTGGTGGCGGCAGGTTGCTGTGCTTCCTGCTTCTGCTGCGCTTTTTCAGCTTGCTGCTGCTCAATCTGCGCGATTTGCGCTTCAATCATCTGAATCTGCGATTCCAGCAACTGCTCCTGTTCAGACTTTTGTTCATCTGTCAGGGTATCGTCGCTAGAAAGATCTTTCAGCTGCTTGGTGATGCTTTGAATCTGTTTGTTGAGACTGGCAATTTCTGAAGTAGAACCGCCGCCACTGCTGGCGGTACTAATGCTACTGACACCTGATATAGACATGGTTTTCTCCTTGCAATAGACCATTATCGTTATCGGCAAGGGGAGAAAACGTCTTGAGGGCACAGAGTGTTAAGCTTGCGAAAAGGTTGTGTTGGGATTTAGCGAGCGAGGTCAGAGTTTTACGC
>NZ_JBCNNP010000090.1:0-8768 GCF_039594315.1 Pantoea sp. | reverse complement strand
ACTGGCGTCAGCTCCGCGCGCTTGGCAAAAATGGCGCTGGCAATGGCAAAAATGATATGGCCTTCGGCCGTCATGATGAAACCTGGCTGCATAAAACTGTCGATGCATCCAGTATAGGGATTTATCCAGTGAATGAGAATGGTGACGCTGTAACGAAGCGTTAATATTTTTTCACTTCCCACGTCACAATGACGCGGGAAATGAACGGGTTAGCTTAGCGCGCTAACCAACCATTGACTATGCTGGCTGAGGTTAACCGTGCAAATGCTCGGGTTTAAGCTGGGTTAAATCGTCGAGTTTGACATTGGCTAACGCCCAACGCGCATCATCGCGATGATCGGCGGCGGGAACCACAATTGAACGCATCCGTGCCGCTTTAGTGGCAATCATGCCGTTGAAGGAATCTTCCAGCGTGACGCAATTAAGCGGATCGATGCCCAGCTTAGCTGCTGCATCAAGATAAACTTGTGGATGCGGTTTGCTGTACGGCAATGATTCGGCGGAGGCAATCGCATCGAAATATTTGCGCAGGTCAAACATCTCCAGCACACGTTCCAGCATGTGCAGCGGCGATGCAGACGCCAGCGCAATTTTTAAGCCTTGCTGCTGACACAATTGCAGCGCTTGCTCGACGCCCGGCAAAATAGGGCGCGTTTCTTCCACCAATTGCAGAGCACGCGCAATGATGCGATTCGTCACTTCCTGCTGATCGGGACCATTCCACGGCAGCGCTTCAAACCACATACGCACGGTTTGATCGATGCGCAGACCCAAGGTATCCGGCAGTTCGTGGCGACGCGTGATGTCCACGCCAAGGCTGGCAAAAATATCCAATTCCGCCTGATCCCACAGCGGTTCCGAGTCGATTAGCAATCCATCCATATCAAAAATGGCGGCCAATACAGGGCGACGATATGACATACAACAGCTCCGTTTGAAATTTGGCTTACCTTATCATGACAGCAGGAGAAAGCCGACTCGCGGCAGGCCACGCATTTTTCAGGAAAAATTAGCGTAGTGCAGGTAGACTTAGGCAAAACTATTATCGGTTCAGGGAGACACCATGACTTACCAACAGGCTGGCCGCATCGCCATCCTTAAGCGAGTGGCTGGCTGGGTGATTTTTATTCCGGCATTGCTATCCACCATTATTTCACTGCTCGGTTTTATGTTTAAACACAGTGAAAAGCAGCCGGGCATTGATGCCGTCATGCTCGATTTTGTGCATGTCATGGTCGACATGGTGAAGTTCAATACGCCGTTCCTTAACGTTTTCTGGCAGAACTCGCCGGTGCCGGAATTTAACGGCGGCGCCAATATTGGCTTCTGGCTGATCTATATCCTGATTTTTGTTGGTATCGCTTTGCAGGCTTCGGGCGCACGCATGTGGCGACAATCACGCCATGTCAAAGAGGGAATTGAGGATCAATTGATTCTGGAACAAGCCAAAGGTAGCGAAGGGCGCACGCGCGCGCAGTTGGAAGAGAAAATTCATATTCCACGTCATACCATTTTATTGCAGATTTTCCCGCTGTATATCTTGCCGATTATCATCGCTATCGCCGGTTACTTCGTGCTGAAGTTGCTCGGTATGCTGTAAGGCGTCAGGCCGGTCTGGCCTGACGTGCACCCAACACATCTTCATCTAACAACTGGCCGATGGCGAATTGTGCTTCGCCCGTCCAGTTGCCGCCAAATACGTTGGCACGGTTCAACAAATAATAGAGTTGATAAACCGGCTGGCGCTGTGAGAAACCATCGGCCAACGGCCAAATTGTCTGGTAGCCATCGAAGATTTGGCGAGGTAAGTCAGCGTAATAACTCAACATCGCCAAATCACATTCGCGATCGCCCCAATAACAGGCCGGATCAAACAGCCACGGACCGCTGGCGCTGCCGGCACAATTCGCGGGCCATAAATCGCCGTGTAATAAAGAAGGTTGTGGATGATGATTAGCTAACGCGCGTTGTACGCAATCGACAATTAATTCGGTATCACCATAATGCACGCCTTTTTCAGCGGCTAATTGCAGCTGCCAGCCAATGCGCTGCTCAGCAAAAAATACCGACCAGCGGCGTAACCAGCTATTCGGCTGCGGCGAGGTGGTGATGTTGTTGTCGTAATCGAGGCCAAACTGCGGTTGCTCACTCCATTGATGTAAGTGCGCCAACTGCTGGCCAAGCTGGAAGGCGCTGCGTTCATCAAGCGCGACCGGCTGGATATATTCCAGCAGTAGGAAGCTGGTATCGCGATCGTTACCGACGCCATACACTTTCGGCACGCGCACTGTCTGCGTGCGCGCCAACAAATCGAGCTGGTCGGCCTCCCAGCTAAACAGGGTGAGCATGTCGCGGGTGTTGCATTTGACGAACACCTCTAACTCACCATAACGGATTCGCCATGCAGGATGCACATCGCCGCCGGGAAGTTCCTGACGTTCACTGATTTCGGCTTCGCCGGCGTACTCGCTTAACAGTCGATTAATGGCTGACCACATCGGGTAATCCTCTTTATTCGCTGCGTAAGGTCGATTGTAACGTGCAAAATTTCAGCAAACCTGGCGTTGATGCGGTTTTTTGCAACGTATCAGGATTGCGCCTTCAAAAATGCGTCCAGCGTGGTGACGGCAACTTCCGGTTTATGATGCAGTGCGATTTGAGCAAATCCCGCAGCTTGCTCACTGATTTCATGCTCATCCAACGCACTGACAATGCCGAAGCTGTTGGTGCCAAGTTCGTGTGGATGTCCCTCATCGTCGCTTAACGTGGTGCTGTATCCGCCATTGATCATGGCACTGTTAACGGATTGCAAATCGCCCAAGCCGTTTTCCTGATACGTTAGCGTGACAATGTAACGTTTAAGATCATGGTCACTCATTATTCACCTCGTTGTTATGGAACAGATTTCAGCGTAGACCAGCGCAACGGATTGAGCGAATTTCAAGCGAAAGAGTGAATGGAGGGCGCAATTTTGCGTCAACGATCTTCAGATAAATCTTGTGGAGATCGGGCTGCTATTTGGTTAATTGCCTCATATAATGCTCAGCGAAAATGGGAACCATCCTATTAAGTGAGCGGGGCCAGTCTCTTTTTTGGCTTTTTCGGCGATTTCATACTTTTTTACAAAACTTACAGTAAATTGCATTGATTGGTCGGGAAAACGCTTCAGACTCAACTTTTTTTAAACTGTCGTACGGGTCATATTTAATGAAAGCCTTTAATAAGCTGTCCGCTGTTTTATTGCTCTCTGCTGGAGCATTTTGTCACCAGGCATTTGCAGATAACGCCGTATTTACCTCCATGGATGACCCTTCAACGGCGAAAAAACCGTTCGAAGGCAGCGCGTCAGCGGGTTATTTGGCGCAGACCGGTAACACCACCAGCTCCGCGCTGAGTGCTGCAACCAATATGACGTGGTATCAAACCAATACCGCATTCAGTCTGTGGGGCAATGCCGCGAACAACTCATCTAACGATGAGCGTTCTTCTGAGACCTACAACATCGGTGGTCGTTCCCGTTATAACCTCAACAGCGCCGATTACCTGTTCGGTCAGGCAAGCTGGTTGAGCGATCGTTTCAACGGTTATGATTCACGTGATGTACTGACCGCCGGTTACGGTCGTCAGATCCTGAATGGTCCAGTGCACTCACTGCGTGCTGAATTCGGTCCGGGTGTACGTTACGACGACTTCCATGCCGGCGGCCACGAAACCAAAGCGCTGGGCTACGGTGCGGTGAGTTATCAATGGCAGCTGACCGATACTACCAAGTTCATTCAGGGTGTTTCTGTCTTGAGCAGCTTCGGTGACGATACCACCTTGAACTCCGAAACGGCGTTGCAGGTAGCGATTAACGAACACTTCGCGTTGAAGCTGGGCTACAACGTGACCTGGAACAACAATCCGCCAGAATCTGCACCTGATCGTACCGACACCAAAACCACTATCCAGCTCTCATACGCGATGTAAGCGAGCTTGATGTAAATAACCGTTGTTCGGCACATGCCGCACAGCGGTTTTTTTTTATCTCTCTTTGGCTTAGCGACTTTCTTCACGGGTTTTGATCGGCAACGAAAGCTGCTATTATCATCGCCGCTTTACACTCCTGGCGTCATTCCGACAACGTGGGTCTGACATCACGCCAGGTTACTTACAAGAAACTCATTTTTGCATGTAGGCTTTCGTGTGGCTTACCACTGCAACTAAGGATATGAAATGCCAGTAATTACTCTTCCTGATGGCAGCCAGCGCAGTTTTGATCGTCCGGTCAGCGTGATGGATATCGCTTTGGATATTGGACCGGGATTGGCGAAAGCTTGTATCGCGGGCCGTGTGAATGGCGAATTGGTCGATGCGGTTGATCCGATTACCGAAGACGCGCAAGTCGCAATTATCACCGCCAAAGACGAAGCCGGTTTGGAAATCATTCGTCACTCGTGTGCGCACCTGTTAGGGCATGCGATTAAGCAGCTGTGGCCAAATACCAAAATGGCGATCGGTCCAGTCATCGACAATGGCTTTTATTACGATGTCGATATGGATCATACGCTGACGCAGGAAGACCTTGAGCTGCTGGAAAAGCGTATGCACCAGTTAGCGGAAAGCAATTACGATGTTGTGAAGAAAAAGGTGAGCTGGCAGGAAGCACGTGATGTGTTTGCCGCGCGTGGCGAAAGCTACAAAACCACCATTCTTGACGAGAATATTAGCCACGACGATAAGCCTGGCTTGTATCACCATGAAGAATACATCGACATGTGCCGCGGTCCGCACGTGCCGAATATGCGTTTCTGCCATCACTTTAAATTGCAGAAAATCTCCGGAGCGTACTGGCGCGGCAACAGCGATAACAAAATGCTGCAGCGTATTTACGGTACTGCCTGGGCAGATAAAAAGCAGCTGGCGGCCTATTTGCAGCGCCTGGAAGAAGCGGCGAAACGTGATCACCGTAAAATCGGTAAGCAGCTTGATCTGTACCACATGCAGGAAGAAGCACCGGGCATGGTGTTCTGGCATAACGATGGCTGGACCATCTTCCGTGAGCTGGAAGTGTTTGTGCGTACCAAGCTGAAAGAGTACGACTATCAGGAAGTGAAAGGTCCGTTCATGATGGACCGTGTGCTGTGGGAAAAAACCGGGCACTGGGAAAACTATAAAGAAGCGATGTTCACTACCTCTTCAGAGAACCGTGAATATTGCATCAAGCCAATGAACTGCCCAGGTCACGTTCAGATCTTTAATCAGGGTCTGAAATCCTACCGCGACTTGCCGCTGCGTATGGCGGAGTTTGGTAGCTGCCATCGTAATGAGCCATCAGGTGCGTTGCACGGTTTGATGCGTGTGCGTGGCTTTACTCAGGATGATGCTCACGTCTTCTGTACCGAAGATCAGGTACGTGATGAAGTGAACAGCTGTATCCGTATGGTTTACGACATGTACAGCACCTTCGGTTTTGAAAAAATCGTGGTGAAACTGTCGACCCGTCCGGAAAAACGTATCGGTACCGACGAAATGTGGGACCGTGCGGAAGTGGATTTAGCCGAAGCGCTGAAAGAGAATGACATCCCATTCGAATATCAGCCGGGAGAAGGGGCGTTCTACGGCCCGAAAATTGAGTTTACCCTGTACGATTGCCTCGACCGCGCCTGGCAGTGTGGCACCGTTCAGCTAGACTTCTCCCTGCCGAAGCGTCTGGACGCGACTTTTGTCGGCGAAAACAACGATCGTCAGACACCGGTGATGATTCACCGCGCAATTCTGGGTTCAATGGAGCGCTTTATCGGCATCCTGACCGAAGAGTTCGCAGGTTTCTTCCCGAGCTGGCTGGCGCCGGTGCAGGCTGTGGTGATGAATATCACCGACAGTCAGGCAGAATATGTCAGTGAATTGACAAAGAAATTGCAGAATGCAGGCATTCGTGTCAAAGCAGACTTGAGAAACGAGAAGATAGGCTTTAAAATCCGCGAGCACACATTACGTCGCGTCCCTTATATGCTGGTTTGCGGTGACAAAGAGGTAGAAGCAGGCAAAGTTGCCGTGCGTACCCGCCGTGGTAAAGACCTTGGGAGCATGGACGTAGATGTGTTTGTTGAGAAGCTGCAACAAGAGATTCGCAGCCGACATCTTCACCAATTAGAGGAATAAGGTTATTAAAGGCGGAAAACGAGTACAACCAACACGTCCAAACCGTATCAACGGCGAAATCCGTGCTACCGAAGTGCGCTTAACGGGCGTAGACGGCGAGCAACTTGGCATTGTCACCTTACGTGAAGCCATTGAGAAAGCCGAAGAGGCTGGCGTAGATTTAGTTGAAATCAGCCCGAACGCCGAACCGCCGGTTTGCCGTATTATGGATTACGGCAAGTTCCTTTATGAAAAGAGCAAGTCTTCTAAGGAACAGAAGAAGAAGCAGAAAGTTATCCAGGTTAAGGAAATTAAATTCCGTCCTGGTACCGATGATGGCGACTATCAGGTCAAACTACGCAACCTGATTCGCTTTCTGGAAGAGGGCGATAAAGCCAAAATCACGCTGCGTTTCCGCGGTCGTGAGATGGCGCACCAGCAGATCGGTATGGAAGTGCTTAACCGCGTCCGTAAAGATCTGTGTGAAGACATGGATTTGGCGATTGTCGAATCCTTCCCTTCGAAGATCGAAGGTCGTCAGATGATCATGGTGCTCGCTCCTAAGAAGAAACAGTAGGCCTTCAAGTAATAAAGCCGCGCAGCGCTTGCGTTGTGCGGATTTTTATTCGCCTATCTGATTCATTTTATTAACAATGCGAAGTGGATATTTGTAAAAATGCCAAAGATTAAAACTGTACGTGGCGCGGCTAAGCGCTTCAAGAAGACCGCTTCTGGCGGCTTCAAGCGTAAGCACGCAAACCTGCGTCATATTCTGACTAAAAAGTCTACTAAGCGTAAACGTCACCTGCGTCCGAAAGGCATGGTGTCTAAAGGCGATCTGGGTCTGGTTATTGCCTGCCTGCCGTACGCATAAGTTAACTTTTTATAAATCTGCCTGAATACTTTGCGTACCGCCAATTGGCTAGCAGGGAATAGGGCATCACAGAATATGATATAGGAGAGCTCACATGGCTCGCGTAAAACGTGGTGTAATTGCTCGCGCACGTCACAAGAAAATCTTAAAACAAGCTAAAGGCTACTACGGTGCACGTTCACGTGTTTACCGCGTTGCTTTCCAGGCTGTTATCAAAGCTGGTCAGTATGCTTACCGTGACCGTCGTCAACGTAAGCGTCAGTTCCGTCAACTGTGGATCGCGCGTATCAACGCTGCGGCTCGTCAGAACGGTATCTCTTACAGCCGTTTCATCAATGGCCTGAAAAAAGCCTCGATTGAAATCGACCGTAAGATTCTGGCTGACATCGCTGTATTCGACAAAGTGACATTTACTGCACTTGTTGAAAAAGCAAAATCAGCTCTGGCGTAAGTCAGTTGAAAAAGGGAGCTTGCTCCCTTTTTTATTATCTGCAACTCACGCAAAAGATTGACATTTTGGCCGCTGCGCATTTCAATAGTGCGGTTTCTAACATGACAAGGTAACGCAAGCATGAATGCTGCTATTTTCCGTTTCTTTTTTTACTTTAGCGCCTGAACATCAGGGGCTTTTGCGCATAAGAAAAGAAACGAAAAATCGCGCTGAAAGCCTCCCTCGTGGAGGCTTTTTTATTTCTGCGACACTTAATCGGATCAAATGATCCCAACAAGAACTGACCAGCCCGGCTGGAAGAAGAGGAAATCATGTCCCAACTCGCAGACCTGGTGGCCCGTGCCACGGCCGCCATCGACGAGGCGGCGGATATCGCTGCTCTGGACGCCGTGCGCGTCGAGTTTTTAGGTAAGAAAGGTCACCTGACGCTGCAAATGACCACCCTACGTGAATTGCCGGCGGAAGATCGTCCCGCAGCTGGTGCGGTGATTAACGAAGCTAAGCAACAGGTACAAGATCGCCTTACCGCGCGTAAAGACACGTTGGAAAGTGCCGAACTGAATGCGCGTCTGGCTGCGGAAACCATCGATGTGTCTCTGCCAGGACGCCGTGTGGAGAACGGCGGTTTGCATCCGGTCACGCGCACCATCGATCGCATCGAGAACTTCTTCGGCGAGTTGGGATTTGCGGTAGTAACCGGCCCGGAAATTGAAGATGACTATCACAACTTCGATGCGCTAAACATTCCAGGTCACCACCCAGCGCGTGCTGATCACGACACCTTCTGGTTTGATGCAACGCGTTTGCTGCGCACCCAAACCTCTGGCGTGCAGATCCGCACCATGAAAAACCAGCAGCCGCCAATTCGCATCATCGCGCCAGGCCGTGTTTATCGTAACGATTACGATCAGACCCACACGCCAATGTTCCATCAGATGGAAGGTTTGATTGTTGATAAAGACATCAGCTTCACCAACCTGAAAGGCACGTTGCACGATTTCCTGAACAACTTCTTCGAAGAGAATCTGCAAATTCGTTTCCGTCCTTCTTACTTCCCGTTCACCGAACCGTCCGCCGAAGTGGATGTGATGGGCAAAAACGGTAAGTGGCTGGAAGTGTTGGGCTGCGGCATGGTGCATCCAAATGTCTTACGCAACGTCGGCATCGATCCGGAAGTTTATTCAGGCTTTGCCTTTGGCATGGGCATGGAGCGTCTGACCATGCTGCGCTACGGTGTGACCGATCTGCGCGCCTTCTTCGAAAATGATTTACGTTTCCTCAAACAATTTAAATAAGGGCAGGTTATCCAATGAAATTCAG
>NZ_JBCNNP010000009.1:0-138418 GCF_039594315.1 Pantoea sp. | reverse complement strand
TGTTTGTTGGCCGGGAAAAATCGATTCGGTGCCTCGAAGCCGCGATGGATCATGATAAAAAAATCATGCTGGTTGCACAGAAAGAGGCTTCAACGGATGAACCTGGCATTAACGATCTCTTTTCTGTAGGGACCGTCGCTTCTGTATTGCAGATGCTGAAACTTCCAGACGGCACGGTAAAAGTGCTGGTTGAAGGTTTACAGCGCGCGCACATCACCACGTTGGCTGATAACGGCGACCATTTCGTTGCCCAGGCCGAATATCTGATCTCGCCAGAAATTGAAGAGCGTGAACAGGAAGTGTTGGTGCGCACCGCCATCAATCAATTTGAAGGCTACATCAAGCTCAACAAAAAAATCCCGCCAGAGGTATTAACCTCACTGAACAGCATTGACGATGCGGCCCGTTTGGCCGACACCGTCGCAGCGCACATGCCGCTGAAACTGGCTGATAAACAGTCAGTGCTGGAGATGTCCGACGTCAATGAGCGTCTGGAATATCTGATGGCGATGATGGAATCAGAGATCGATCTGCTGCAGGTTGAGAAGCGTATTCGCAACCGCGTTAAAAAGCAGATGGAAAAAAGCCAGCGTGAGTACTACCTGAATGAGCAAATGAAAGCCATTCAGAAAGAGCTGGGCGAAATGGACGATGCGCCGGATGAATACGAAGCGCTGAAACGTAAAATCGAAGCGGCCAAAATGCCGACAGAAGCACGCGAAAAAGTCGAAGCAGAATTGCAGAAGCTGAAAATGATGTCGCCGATGTCTGCTGAAGCCACCGTGGTGCGTGGTTATATCGATTGGATGGTTCAGGTGCCTTGGGTGGCGCGCAGTAAAGTCAAAAAAGACCTGCGTAAAGCGCAAGAGACCCTGGATATCGACCATTACGGCTTGGAACGCGTTAAAGATCGCATCCTTGAATATCTTGCGGTGCAAAGTCGCGTCAGCAAAATCAAAGGCCCGATTCTGTGCCTCGTTGGACCGCCGGGCGTAGGTAAAACCTCGCTGGGTCAATCCATCGCGAAAGCCACCGGGCGTAAATACGTGCGTATGGCGCTGGGTGGCGTGCGCGATGAAGCGGAAATCCGTGGACATCGTCGTACTTACATCGGTTCTATGCCGGGCAAACTGATCCAGAAAATGGCGAAAGTTGGCGTCAAGAACCCGCTGTTCCTGCTGGATGAGATCGACAAAATGTCTTCGGACATGCGTGGCGATCCGGCTTCAGCGCTGCTTGAGGTGCTGGATCCTGAGCAAAACATCGCGTTCAACGATCACTATCTGGAAGTCGATTACGATCTTTCTGACGTGATGTTCGTCGCCACGTCTAACTCGATGAACATCCCGGCGCCGTTGCTGGATCGTATGGAAGTGATTCGTCTGTCGGGTTACACCGAAGATGAAAAACTGAACATCGCTAAGCAGCATTTATTGCCGAAGCAGATTGAGCGTAACGCGCTGAAAGAGAAAGAGATCAGCGTAGATGACAGCGCGATTGTTGGCATCATCCGTTACTACACGCGTGAAGCGGGTGTACGTAGTCTGGAACGCGAACTCTCCAAGCTGTGCCGCAAAGCGGTGAAAGCGTTGCTGATGGATAAAGCGAAAAAACACATCGTGATCAATGGCGATAACCTCAAGGATTTCCTTGGCGTGCAGCGCTTTGATTATGGTCGCGCAGAGAGCGAAAGCCGTGTGGGTCAGGTGACCGGTTTGGCGTGGACGGAAGTGGGCGGCGATCTGTTGACCATCGAAACCGCCTGCGTACCAGGCAAAGGCAAGCTGACTTATACCGGTTCGCTGGGCGAAGTGATGCAAGAGTCAATTCAGGCAGCGCTGACCGTAGTGCGCGCGCGTGCGGAGAAACTCGGCATCAACGCTGATTTCTATGAGAAGCGTGACATTCACGTACACGTGCCTGAAGGTGCGACACCGAAAGACGGTCCAAGCGCGGGTATTGCGATGTGTACTGCGTTGGTGTCATGCCTGACCGGCAACCCAGTACGTTCAGATGTGGCGATGACCGGCGAAATCACGCTGCGTGGTTTGGTTCTTCCCATCGGTGGCCTGAAAGAGAAGCTGCTGGCCGCGCACCGTGGTGGTATCAAAACCGTGTTGATCCCGGATGAAAACAAGCGCGATCTGGAAGACATTCCGCAGAACGTGATTGCCGATCTGGATATTCACCCGGTTAAGCGTATTGAAGAAGTGTTGAACCTGGCATTGGAAAATGCGCCTTACGGCATGCAGGTTGCGACCGCAAAATAGTGATTAGTGGCAGAAACCGCTAAAAAGCGAAGCTGGCAGGCAAATTGGTGCTTGCCAGCTTTTTTTTGTGCCGCTAAGTTAGTGGGCTGCTGGATCAACGATTAAGATGAATACCGTTGTTTCGGCTCCACAGGCTTGATATAACTGGCTGCGCGTTCGTACCGGGCGGGAAGCGCAGGTGCGATGTGAATAATAAAAGAGGGGATGAATAGAGTGAATAAGTCACAGTTGATCGACAAAATTGCTGCAGACGCTGACATTTCTAAAGCAGCAGCGGGACGTGTTTTAGATGCATTCATGGACTCCGTCACTGAAACCCTGAAGGGTGGTGATGAAGTGGCACTGGTTGGTTTCGGTACTTTCTCTGTGCGTGAGCGTGCGGCGCGTACTGGCCGTAACCCGCAAACGGGTAAAGAGCTCACCATCCCGGCTGGTAAAGTTCCGGGCTTCCGTGCAGGTAAAGCACTGAAAGATTCCGTCAATTAATGACCGCTGACACATCCATTGAAGCATTTTCTTCCATGGATTGAGGACGTAAAAGCCGTTCTCATGTAACATACGGGCACATCTTTTTTGATGTGCCTTTTTTTATTCTTGATGCGCGGCGATAGCCCTTTGGTTGTTGTCTCCGCATGGTTGCCAACTGCCAGCCTGAACAGCAGTTGCACGATGATGACATCGTGTTAGAGCTTTACATTCACACTACAGCGGAGTGTTGTCATACCATGATGGACAATTTACGCGCGGCGTCGAATCATGTCGTGCTCAAGATTATTCTGGGATTGATCATCCTGTCTTTCGTACTCACCGGGGTGGGCAACTACCTGATTGGTGGCGGCAGCGATTATGCCGCTAAAGTCAACGGACACGAGATCAGCCGAGCAGAGCTGGAGCAAGGTTATAACAGTGAGCGTAATCGTCAGCAGCAGATGCTGGGCGACCAATTCTCACAGTTAGCCAGCAACGAAGGCTACATGCAGCAGATGCGCCAGCAGGCGCTGTCACAGTTGATCGATCAGGCGCTGCTTGATCAATACATCAAAGATCTGCATATCGGCATCAGCGATGACCAGGTAAAACAGGCCATCTTCAATCAGAAAGCCTTCCAGACCAACGGTAAATTCGACAACGCCAAATACAGCGGCCTGATCACCAGCATGGGTTATACCGCCGATCAATATGCGGAAGCGCTGCGCAAGCAGTTGGCGACGCAACAGTTGATCAACGCGGTTGCGAATACCGATTTCATGCTGAAAGGCGAAACCAGCAAGCTGGTGGATTTGGTGTCACAGCAGCGCGAAGTACGCCAGGCGGTGATTGACGTTAACGCGTTAGCTGCCAAGCAAACCGCCAGTGATGAAGAAGTTAGCCAGTATTATCAGCAGCATCAAAACAGCTTCATGGCGCCTGAGCAGTTCCGCGTGAGCTACATCAAAATGGATGCGGCTAGCATGCAGGAAACCGCCAGCGAAGCGGATATCCAGAGCTGGTACGATCAACATAAAGCGGATTACTCACAGCCACAGCGTAATCGTTACAGCATCATTCAGACCAAAACTGAAGCGGATGCGAACGCGGTTGTTGATGCGCTGAAGAAAGGTGAAGATTTCGCTACGCTGGCAAAAAGCAAATCAATCGACCCAATCTCGGCGCGTAAAGGCGGCGACATGGGTTGGCTGGAGCCAAGCACTACGCCAGATGAGCTGAAAACTGCCAATCTGACGCAGAAAGGTCAACTGTCTGGTGCGATCAAGTCGTCGGTTGGTTTCCTCGTGGTACGTCTGGATGATATCCAGCCGGAGCAGGTTAAACCTTTGGCTGAAGTGCATGACGCGATTGCCGACAAAGTGAAGCAAGAGAAAGCGGTTGATGCCTTCTACAAGATGCAGCAGAAAGTCAGCGAAGCTGCCAGCAACGATAATGAGTCGTTGGCAGGCGCTGCACAGGCTTCAGGCTTGAAAGTGACTGAAACGGGCTGGATCACGCGTGACAATCTGCCGGACGATTTGAACTTCGACCAGGTTAAGCAAGCGATTTTCAACGGTGGTTTAGTCGGCCAGAACGGTACGCCGGGCAATAACTCAGACATCATTTCTGTTGATGGCGATCGCGCCTTTGTATTGCGTATCAGCGAGCACAAGCCGGAAGCGGTGAAGCCGTTGGATCAGGTTAAAGCGCAGATTGTTGATACGCTGAAGCATGATAAAGCGACCCAGCAGGCTAAAGCACAAGCGGATAAATTACTGGCAGATTTGAAAGCCGGTAAAGAAGACGCCCTGAAAGCGGCTGGCCTAACGCTCAGCGCCAGCAAATCGTTTGACCGCAATGCGCAAGACCCTGTCGCGCAGTCTGCCTTTAATCTGCCAGAACCTGCTGACAATAAGCCGTCGTGGGGCGTGAGCGAAGATATGCAGGGCAATGTGGTGCTGGTTGCGCTGGATAAAGTTAGCGCGGGCAATATGCCGCAGGCACAAATCGATGAGATGGTGAAAGGTGTGACGCAAAACAACGCGCAGATCGCCTTTGAAGCATTGCTGGAAAACCTGCGTAAAGAGGCGAAGATTAAGTACGGCGCCGCAGCACAAAACCAGTAAGCCTCACAAAAAAAGTTAAAACACTGCAACACCGAAAGGCCGCTTATGCGGCCTTTTCCATTTCTGAAAATGGCCTTTTGTACCCTGATTTGCGCTGTGACACCCTGCTGTGGCTGTCAAACACAAGGAGAAACACAGCATGGTGAAATCAACTTTTCATGCCTTATGCATTACGCTGGCGCTGGGCGGCGCAGTTTACACCACCGGACTGGCGGCTGCCGAAAGTCCCAGCGAAACGCAGGCCACACAAGTCTCGACGTCGCAGGAAGGGCAGGTCAGCATCAACTCCGCCACAGCCGAACAACTGGCTGCGGGTATGAATGGCATCGGACTCAAGAAAGCGCAGGCGATTGTCAGTTATCGCGATCAGTACGGTCCGTTTACCGCGATAGAACAACTCAAGGAGGTGCCGGGGATTGGCAGCGCATTGATTGAGCGCAACAGCACGCGCTTGAAATTGTGAGCCAACTCGCGACTTTGAACGATTGAAATAGTCCGGATTCAGGCTGTGCTATGCTCAACAGGTCTTACCAGTTGTCATTCTCAGCCTGAACAGGAGCAACAATGCGAACCACAATTAAAGTGCGCGGCTATCATCTGGATGTTTATCAGCACGTGAACAATGCGCGCTATCTGGAGTTTCTGGAAGAAGCGCGCTGGCAGTGGCTGGAGGATGTCGATGCGTTCCACTGGCTGCTGGAACAGCAGTTGGCCTTCGTGGTAGTGAATATCAACATCAATTATCGTCGTCCGGCGGTACTGGGTGATGTGCTGAATATCGAAAGTGAAGTGTCGCAGTTGAGCGGTAAAAGCGGAGTGATTGCGCAACGCGTATTGCTGGCGAGTGACAATTCCGTCGTTGCTGATGCGGCGTTAACCTTTGTCTGTATTGATTTGCGCACGCAAAAAGCGGTGCCGATGGAAGGGGAACTGCGCGAGCGTCTGGCGGCATTAATGGTGGAAAGTCACTGACGCCAACGGCGCCAGTGTGGACCGCGCCCGAATCAGTTCAGGCCGCTTTTTTGCTTCATCGCGGCCATCACCGCAGACGAATTGGCCTGATAATCCGCTAAACCGCGGGCGCGCAAATGGCAAGCCGCGCATTCGCCACAGCCATCGCCTTTAATGCCGTTATAGCAGGTCAGCGTTTCGGCCCGCACCAGCGGCAGTTGTTGCCAGTAATCGGCCAGTGCCCAGGTTTCTGCTTTGTTCAACCACATCAGCGGCGTTTCAAAACGGATGTTGCGCGCCATACCCAGGCTCACCGCGTTATTCAGCGCTTTAACAAACTCGTCACGGCAATCCGGATAGCCGGAGAAATCGGTCTCGCACACGCCGGTAATCACTGCTTCGGCTTCAACCTGATAGGCGTAAATCGATGCCAGCGTTAAGAACAGAATGTTGCGGCCCGGCACAAAAGTGCTGGGTAAACCGCTGGCATTCGGATCGTAAGTCGGCACCGGGATGTTATCGCGCGTCAGGCTGCTCACCGCGAGTTCGTTCAGCAACGTAACATCCAGCACTTTATGTGCACGCGCGCCGAGTTTGTGTGACAGTTCAGCCGCAACCTCAATCTCTTCACGATGGCGTTGACCGTAATCGAAGGTGACGCAATGCACTTCGTCGTACTGTTGCAGCGCTTGAATTAAACAGGTGGTGGAATCTTGCCCGCCACTAAAGACCACAACGGCTCTTTTCATCATTTGTTCCCCAAAAATCAGTGCGCCTATGGTACTGGCTCAGGCGCAGGCTGAACAGTATACCCGTCATACTTCAAAGTAGAGATGCGTTGGCTGCGTGTGTTCACCCTAGTCGCTTACTTCTGTAAGCTCTTAGGGATTCACACACTTGCCGCCTTTCTCTAATTTGAATTATTTAGGGTATAGCGGTTGGCGGCGGAATCCAGGCGCGGGTGAAATCAAACCAACCTAAGCTATTCAGCTGAATCCCCTCAACGCCCGGCGGGGCAAAGACCTGATAGCGATAATTAAACAACGGCAACAGATGTCCTTCGCGCATCAGTTGCTGAAATAATTGTCGAGTTAATGCGCTGCGCTGCAAGGTATTGATCTGCTGAGAGATCCGGTTTAATGCCGGTTGTAGCACTTTCTCACGCTGCGGTAGCCACACTGCGTCGTTCTCCAGCCAATTCACCAGTGTGAACAGTGGTGCATCACCAATCAGCCGATCGCCCATCACCACATCGGCAGCGCTAAGATCGATGTCATCGCGCCAACTTTTTACATCATGGAAAATACAGGTCAACGTGCAGCCATGTTGTGCCAGCAATGGAATCAACGCTTGCGCCATGACATGTAACTCGACCGGCAAATGGTAATGCAGCGTTAGCTTAGCCGGCAGAGAGATGACTTCTTGCTGAGCAATCGGCACCGGCCAGCCAGGCAACAGTTCATGGCTCGGCGTAATCAAGCCTTCATCCAGCGGCAACTGCTGAATCACGCCGCTGCGCTGAATCAGAGCAATCAATGATTTGGCCTGTTCGGCGCTGAAATTTGCCGAGATGCGTGGTGCCAAATAGCAGAATCCCAAGCTAATACTGCGATCAACCGGGCGCAGCGAAGCCAATTCATCAGGATCGCCAATGGCAATCTGTACTGGATGGCTGCAACTGGTTCCCAGATCGCGATCGAACAGTTGCGGCGTGATCCAATATTCCATGCGCTGTATCAGCGGACGCTGTAAATGCCAGCGTGCATGGCTTTCCAAACGCACCAATTCAGCGGTGAAATGGGTGAGTTTCCACGGCCCACTACCGATATCGGGATATTCAGGATGTGGCAGCAAACAGAATTGGTGCGCCAAACGCTGCGGCAGCCAGTAATCGCTGGCACGCAACCTAATACGAATTGCCAGTGGATGGGGTGCTTCAATCTGTTCAACGGCGGCCAACAGGCGCGCGCCGCGCGGCGATTGCATAATCTGCTGTAACTGCTCAACCAATTGTGCCGCGTGCAGCGGCTCATCGTTATGCCAACTCAGTTGCGGGCGCAGCCAAAAGTACCAATCGCGGCCGCTTTCGTCATGCTGCCAATGGTGGGCAATATCACCTTCAACATCATCGTCACGAAAACGCGTTAATCCTGAGAAGACCTGACGTGCCAGATGTTGTTCGGCGCGTCCGGTCAGTTGCAGCGGGCGCAACGGTTCCATGGCACGGTAATAGGGGATGCGCAAAACCGGTGATTGGTTTTGCCATTGTCCACCCATCAAAGGTCGCAGCATCCGCACCAACCGTTCCGGTTGCAGATCCAGCACTTGCAAAGCTTGCACCGCCTCGCCGGCATCCAATTGCTGCGTTAACAACTGCTGGCGCAATTGTTCAGGCGACAGAAGAAACGTCAGTTCGCCCTGTTTTCCTCTGCCGGATTCACCGCGCCAGCGCAACCAACCTGCATCCTGCCATTGGCGCAGCAGCGTGCGGATATGGCGTTCGCTGCAAAAACAGTGTTTCGCCATATCAGCAACGCTAAGACGTTGCGGTTTGCCGTGGCTGATCTGCCACAGCCGCTGAAATTGATTAACCCGGTGAAGCTCGCGCATAGAATAAACCCGGAACAGTTTTTAAAAAGTATTCACTATTAGTTCCGTAATTACCAGGCGATAGTAAGCTCCTCATTCATACAGGAGAATTTGCATGGCTCGCCTCGCGGCATTTGATATGGACGGCACGTTGTTGCTGCCAACGCACCGATTAGGTAATGAAACGCTGGCGACCCTACACGCATTGCACCAACGCGGTGTCACGCTGACTTTTGCCACCGGACGCCATCTGATGGATATGCAGCGCGTGCGTGAACAAATCACCTTGCCAGCTTGGTTGATTACCGGCAACGGCACGCGCATTCACGACTTAGAAGGCAATCAGCTTTATGGCTGTGATTTAACTTCATCGGTGGCGGAAGAGGTGATTCACACCCATTGGCAAACGCCAGCGTCGATTCATATCTTCAACGATGAAGGCTGGTTCACTGATAAACCGTTGCTGGGCGCGCTGGAAGCGCATGCGATGAGCGGTTTCCATTATCAATTACGTGATTTACGCCAAATGTCGGCCCATGAAGTGACCAAAATTTGTTTTATTGCGCCACATGAGATGCTGCAAGCGTTACGTACCGAGTTGCAGGCCGCATTAGGTGAACGAGCCAACATTTGTTTCTCAGCGTGGGATTGCTTAGAAGTGTTGCCGGTTAATTGCCATAAAGGCGCGGCGCTGGGCCGTTTGTGCGAGCATCTTTCGCTGTCGCTGAACGATTGCATGGCATTTGGTGATGCGATGAACGATCGCGAAATGCTGGAGCGGGTGGGCAACGGTTTCATTATGGGTAACGCGATGAATCAACTTAAAGCGTCGTTGCCGCATTTACCGGTTATCGGACATTGCGAGACACAGGCGGTGTCTCACTACTTAAATCACTGGATGACTACACCACACCTCGATTATTCCCCCGAATGCTGAGGCTTACAGTGAACCGGACATGATGTCCGGTTTTTTATTGCAGCTCACGCACCCACGGTTCGATATCGCCAATATTCTGCTGAACCCACTCTGGATTGTAATAAGTATCGGGATAACGCTCGCCGCTGTCGCACAGCAACGTCACCAACGAACCCTGTTCACCGTTTTCGCGCATGCGTTTTGCTACCTGCAACATGCCCCAGAAGTTGGTACCAGTTGACGCGCCAGGGCGACGACCGAGGATTTTCTCCAGTTGCAGCATTGCGGCTACCGTCGCACCATCCGGCACTTTAATCATTTCATCAATCACCGCAGGCATAAATGACGGCTCAACGCGCGGACGACCAATCCCTTCAATGGCGCTGCCACGTTCACTGCGCAGCGTATTGT
Organism: Pantoea sp.; assembly: GCF_039594315.1. Lineage (GTDB taxonomy): Bacteria > Pseudomonadota > Gammaproteobacteria > Enterobacterales > Enterobacteriaceae > Pantoea. The sequence goes on along the minus strand of NZ_JBCNNP010000009.1, from coordinate 128,687 downwards.
CGCGACTGTGCCAGTAATCAAAGAACACCGAATGCTGCGGATCGACAACCAACAAGCGCGTGTTATGCCCTTGATAGCGGATGTAGCGGCCTAACGTTGCCGAGGTGCCGCCGGTACCCGCGCTCATGATCAAGGTATGCGGCACCGGGAACGGTTCATGCGACATCTGGCGGAAAATGCTCTCGGCGATATTGTTGTTACCGCGCCAATCGGTGGCGCGCTCGGCGTAAGTGAACTGATCCATAAAGTGACCGTTGAGTTCACGCGCCAGGCGTTCAGATTCGCTGTACAGCTCGCAAGGATCAGCAACGAAATGGCATTCGCCACCATAAAAACGAATCATCTCGATTTTGCGTTTGGCGGTGCTGGCGGGCATTACGGCGATAAACGGCAAACCTAACAATTGCGCAAAGTAAGCCTCTGAAACCGCCGTGCTGCCAGAAGACGCTTCAATGATCGGCGTGTTTTCGTTAATCCAGCCATTCGCCAAACCATACAGAAACAGCGAACGCGCCAGACGGTGCTTCAGGCTGCCGCTGGGATGGGTGCTTTCATCTTTGAGGTAGAAGTGAATGCCAGGAAAATCATCCAGCTTGAAGCGGATCAGATGGGTATCCGCCGAGCGCTGAAAGTCGGCGTTAATTTCATTAATGGCGTGGCGAACCCAGAGCGTTTGCATGTTGCATTTCCGTAATCATTATTGGGCATATTCTAAGGCACTGGCAGGAAAAAGAGGTTGCTAAAACCGCGCTATAATGGCGAGATTAGAGAAAATTTTTCTCCCGGAGTGGCAAATGTTAGATAAAACTGACCGCATATTGCTGGCGCTATTGCAGCAGGATTGTACTCTGTCGCTGCAAAATCTGGCCGATGCGGTCAATCTCACCACTACGCCGTGCTGGAAACGCCTGAAAAAACTGGAAGATGATGGCATTATTCGTGCGCGCGTGGCGCTGCTCGACGGCGAGAAGATCGGTTTATCGCTCACTGCCTTTATGTTTGTTAAAACGCAGCAGCACAGCAGCGAGTGGTTTAAGCAGTTTGTCACTGTGGTGCAACAAATGCCGGAAGTGATGGCGTTTTATCGCATGGCGGGTGAGTACGATTATTTGTTGCGCATTCAGGTCGCGGACATGAAGAGTTACGACAGCTTTTATAAGCGCCTGGTGAATGGCGTACCGGGGCTGATGGATGTGACATCCAGTTTTGCCATGGAAGAGATTAAATACACCACCGCATTGCCGGTAGCGCCCTAAGGGCAAAGAAAGAGACACGCTTGTGCGATTATTCAGCCAGTTAAGTTGGTATTTTTTGCGCGAGTGGCGGCGATATCTGGGTGCCGTCAGCTTGCTGATCGTGATTGCTTTGCTGCAATTATTGCCGCCGCATGTGGTGGGCGTGATTGTTGATGGTGTAACGCAACATCGCCTCAGCACTGGTCAGATCTTCATGTGGATCGGTGTGATGTTGGTCACTGCGGTGATCGTCTATCTGCTGCGCTACGTTTGGCGCGTGCTGTTGTTTGGCGCCTCCTACCAATTAGCGGTCGAACTGCGCGAAGATTTCTATCGTCAACTCAGCCGCCAGCATCCCGCTTTTTATTTACGTCATCGCACCGGCGATCTGATCGCGCGCGCCACCAACGATGTTGATCGCGTGGTATTTGCGGCTGGTGAGGGCGTGCTGACGCTGGTGGATTCGTTGGTGATGGGCTTGGTGGTGCTGATTGTAATGAGTACGCAAATCAGCTGGGAACTGACGTTATTGGCGCTGATCCCGATGCCGATTATGGCGTTTGCCATCCAAAAAGACGGCGCGCGTCTGCATCAGCGATTCAAAGTGGCGCAGGCTGCATTCTCTAGCCTCAACGATCAAACGCAGGAAAGCCTGACCAGTATTCGCATGATCAAAGCCTTTGGTCTGGAAGATCATCAATCGCAGCAGTTCGCCGGGATAGCGGCGGATACCGGTAAGAAAAACCTGCATGTGGCGCGCGTTGATGCGCGTTTCGATCCGATCATTTATATCGCCGTTGGCTTCTCCAATTTACTGGCGATTGCTGGCGGCGGCTGGATGGTGTGGGAAGGTAATTTGACGCTCGGCCAGCTCACCAGTTTCGTGATGTATCTCGGTTTAATGATTTGGCCGATGCTGGCGTTGGCGTGGATGATCAACATTGTCGAGCGCGGCAGTGCGGCGTGGAGTCGTATCCGTGCGCTATTGAACGAAGCTCCGGCGGTGGAGGATGGGCAAAAAATCCTGCCATCGGAACCGGGCGTATTGCAGGTGGCGATTCGTGAGTTCCGCTACCCGGCCAGCTCCGGCGCGGTGCTCAGTCATGTCAATTTCCAGTTGAAACCGGGGCAAATGCTCGGTTTGTGCGGACCAACTGGCTGCGGCAAAAGTACCTTGCTGAGCCTGATCCAACGTCATTTCGATATCGATCAGGGCGATATTCGCTATCACAACACGCCGTTGCCGCAGTTGCGACTCGATAGCTGGCGCAGCCGTTTGGCGGTGGTCAGCCAAACGCCATTCCTGTTCTCAGACACCATTGCCAATAATCTGGCATTAGGTCGGCCCAATGCCACGCAGGAAGAGTTGGAGCGCGTGGCGCAGATGGCCTGCGTGCACGACGATATTTTACGTTTGCCGCAAGGTTATGAAACCGAAGTAGGCGAGCGCGGCGTGATGTTATCCGGTGGACAAAAACAACGTATCGCGATTGCTCGCGCGCTGCTGCTGAATGCCGAAATCCTGATCCTGGATGATGCACTTTCAGCGGTAGACGGTCGCACCGAACATGACATCCTGCATAACCTGCGCATTTGGGGCAAAGGCCGCACTTTGATCATCAGCGCGCATCGCTTGTCGGCGCTAACCGAAGCCAGCGAAATTCTGGTGCTGCAACAAGGCGCGGTGACGCAGCGTGGCGATCATGACACGCTGGCGGCAAATGAAGGTTGGTATCGCGATATGTACCGTTATCAGCAATTGGAAGCGGCGTTGGATGAGGATGAAGTGGCAGAAGGAGCGATCCGTGGCTAAAGCAAAACCTTTGTGGCCAACGCTGAAACGCCTGCTGGCGTATGGCAAACCGTGGCGCAAATCGCTGTGGCTGGCGGTCGGCATGCTGTGGATTGCCGCAGCGGCTGAAGTTACTGGGCCAGTGTTAGTGAGCTACTTCATTGATAATTTAGTGGCCAAGCATCAAATGCCGTGGGGCATTGTGGCGGGATTGCTGGTGGGCTTTGTGCTACTGCAATTATTAGCTGCCGGTTTGCACTATTTTCAGGCATTACTGTTTAACCGCGCCGCGATTGGCGTGGTGCAGCAACTGCGCGTCGATGTGATGAATGCCGCGCTACGCCAACCGCTTAGCGCTTTTGATACCCAGCCGGTGGGGCAAATTATCTCTCGCGTCACCAACGACACCGAAGTGATCAAAGATCTGTATGTCACGGTGGTCGCCACGGTTTTACGTGCTGCCGCGCTGATTGGAGCCATGTTAGTGGCGATGTTCTCGCTGGATTGGCGTATGGCGCTGGTGGCGATTGTGATCTTCCCGCTGGTGCTGACGGTGATGCTAATTTATCAGCGCTACAGTACGCCAATCGCGCGCCGCGTACGCAGTTATCTGGCGGACATCAACAACGGCTTTAACGAAGTGATCAACGGCATGAGCGTGATCCAGCAGTTCCGCCAGCAAGCGCGTTTTGGTGAACGCATGGGTGAAGCCAGTCGCTCGCATTATCTGGCACGCATGGAAACCTTGCGTCTTGATGGCTTCTTGCTGCGCCCCTTGTTGAGCCTGTTTTCAGCCATGATTCTGTGTGGCTTGCTGATGTTGTTCAGCTTTGCCACGCCCGGCGTGTTTGAAGTCGGCGTGTTGTACGCGTTCATCACCTATTTAGGGCGTCTCAACGAACCGCTGATTGAACTCACCACCCAGCAATCAATGCTGCAACAAGCGGTGGTTTCCGGCGAACGTATCTTCGAGTTGATGGATGCCGATCAACAAGGTTACGGCAGCGATACTCAACCGCTTAAATCCGGCAGCATCACGCTGCGCGATGTCAGCTTTGCCTATCGCGATGATCGTGATGTGTTAAGCAACATTAATCTTGATGTGCCGTCGCGCAATTTTGTCGCATTGGTTGGCCATACCGGCAGCGGTAAAAGCACTTTAGCCAACTTGTTGATGGGCTATTATCCGGTGACGCGCGGTTCGATTGAACTCGATGGCCGACCGCTACCGCAGCTTTCCCATGCGGCATTGCGTCAGAGTGTGGCGATGGTGCAGCAAGATCCGGTGGTGTTGGCTGACTCATTGCTGGCCAACGTGCGTTTAGGCCGTGATATCCCGGAAGAGCAAGTGTGGCAAGCGCTGGAAACGGTGCAGCTGGCACCGCTGGCGCGCAGTATGTCGGAGGGCATTCATACGCGGCTGGGCGAGCAGGGCAATAATCTTTCGGTAGGGCAGAAGCAGTTGCTGGCGCTGGCGCGCGTGTTGGTGTCATTGCCGCAGATTCTGATCCTCGACGAAGCCACCGCCAATATCGATTCCGGCACCGAGCAGGCGATCCAGCATGCGTTACGTGCGTTGCGCCAGCACAGTACCTTGGTGGTGATCGCACATCGGCTTTCCACCATCACCGAAGCCGATCAGATTTTGGTGCTGCATCGCGGTCAGGTTGTCGAACGCGGTACGCATGCCGAATTGTTGGCCGAGCAGGGTCGTTATTGGCAGATGTATCAATTGCAACAAGCGGGCGATGAACTCGCGGCGGGCATCCCCGTACACGCTGAAGGGTGAATTGCACCTTTTTTGCACAGTTTTCTCGGAATGTTCTGTATTGATGCACTTCTTTGAGGCTTAAAGCACCAAATTAGTGCGTTAATGCAACACCTTTTCTGTTCTCTCTCCCCAAATTGCGTCGCGCATCACATAACGAAGCGCGATGCAGCGCGCCTATGCTACTGACATTCCCCTTTTTTTATTTATGGCACAGCGTTTGCTTATATCTCTGCGTGTCCGCGAAGACTCACTCAATTTCTTATCTGGAGGGGAACGTATGAAGCTGGTTACCGTGGTAATCAAACCATTCAAGCTGGAGGACGTGCGTGAAGCCTTATCCTCTATTGGCATTCAGGGACTGACAGTTACCGAGGTGAAAGGTTTCGGTCGCCAGAAAGGTCACGCAGAGCTTTATCGCGGTGCCGAGTACAGCGTTAACTTCCTGCCAAAAGTAAAAATTGATATCGCTATTGCGGACGATCAACTTGACGAAGTGGTCGATGTCATCAGCAAAGCCGCTTATACCGGCAAAATTGGCGACGGTAAGATTTTCGTCGCAGAACTACAGCGCGTTATCCGTATTCGTACCGGCGAGACCGACGAAGCAGCACTGTAACTGGGGCTCTGAATTGTGATGGGATGGAAAGAAATGAATAAAGTAATGACGAAGTTGGGCCTTGCTAGCCTCGCGCTGTTACCGTCTCTGGCCATGGCGGCAGCTCCTGCCGTAGCGGATAAAGCCGATAACGCCTTTATGATGATCTGTACCGCGTTGGTACTGTTTATGTCGATTCCGGGAATTGCGCTGTTCTACGGCGGTTTGATTCGCGGTAAAAACGTGCTGTCAATGTTAACGCAGGTGGCGGTGACCTTCTCCTTGGTATGCGTGCTGTGGGTGCTGTATGGCTACTCGCTGGCGTTCAGCGAAGGTAACTCCTTCTTCGGTAACTTCCAGTGGGCGATGTTGAAAAATATCGAACTGAAAGCCGTTATGGGCAGCTTCTACCAGTACATTCACGTGGCGTTCCAGGCTTCTTTCGCCTGTATCACCGTGGGTCTGATTGTGGGTGCTTTGGCTGAACGTATTCGCTTCTCTGCGGTGCTGATTTTCGTGGTGGTCTGGCTGACGCTGGCTTACCTGCCAATCGCACACATGGTTTGGGCTGGCGGCTTGCTGGCGCAAGACGGCGCGCTCGACTTCGCGGGTGGTACGGTTGTTCACATCAACGCCGCTGTTGCTGGCCTGGTGGGTGCTTACCTGGTAGGTAAACGTGCTGGTTTCGGCAAAGAAGCTTTCAAACCACACAATCTGCCGATGGTGTTCTTGGGTACTGCGATTCTGTATGTTGGCTGGTTCGGCTTCAACGCCGGTTCTGCTTCATCTGCTAACGAAATCGCGGCGCTGGCGTTCCTCAACACCGTTGTTGCAACTGCGGGTGCGGTGCTGTCTTGGGTGTTTGGCGAGTGGGCGATGCGTGGCAAACCTTCTCTGCTCGGTGCTTGCTCAGGCTTCATCGCGGGTCTGGTGGCGATTACCCCAGCCTGTGGTTATGTCGGTGTCGGCGGCGCGCTGATTATCGGTCTGGCAGGTGGTTTGGCTGGTATCTGGGGCGTCACTACCCTGAAAAGATGGTTGCGTGTTGATGACCCATGTGACGTGTTCGGTGTGCACGGCGTGTGTGGCATCCTCGGTTGTATCCTGACGGGTGTGTTCGCTTCCTCTTCACTGGGCGGCGTGGGCTACGCAGAAGGCGTGACCATGGGCCATCAGGTTTGGGTACAGCTGTTTAGCGTAGGTGTGACCATCGTGTGGACCGCCGTTGTGGCCTTCATCGGCTTCAAACTGGCAGATATGATTGTTGGCCTGCGTGTTCCGGAAGATCAGGAACGTGAAGGTCTGGATGTGAACAGCCACGGCGAAAACGCTTACAACCAGTAAGAGCCGGGCTGAAGAAGAGCAGTGCGCTAAAACTATAAAAAGCAGAAGGGGCGATAGTATCGCCCCTTTTTTTATGCGTCGCGTTGGCGCATCACACCTTCCTGCACCGTGGTCGCCACCAAGGTGCCATCCTGCGTATAAAACTCACCTCGAACGAAACCACGCGCGCCAGATGCTGAGGTGCTGACCACGCTATACAGCAACCATTCCGTCAAATCGAACGGGCGATGGAACCACATTGAGTGATCGATAGTGGCAACTTGCATATCCGGCTCCAGGAAGCCTTTGCCGTGTGGCTGAAGCGCAACCGGCAGGAAGTTGAGATCGGAAGCATATCCCAGCAAATATTGATGGATGCGACGGTCATCTGGCAATGCGCCATTCGCACGAATCCAAACCTGACGTACCGGTTCATCGACACGCCCCTTTAGCGGATTGTGAATCTGCACCGGGCGGATATCAAGCGGGCGTTCGGCGAGGAATTTCTCTTTCAGTTTGAGCGGCAAATGGGCGGCCAGCTTTTGCGCCAAATCCTGTTCTGACGGCAAATTATCCGGGCCTGGTACTTGCGGCATGGTGTTCTGATGTTCAAAACCGCTTTCAGGCGCCTGGAACGACGCTGTCATGTAGAAAATCGGCTGACCGTTCTGCACCGCGCTGACGCGGCGAGCGCTGAAGCTTTTGCCGTCACGCAGCGTTTCAACATCATAAATGATGGCTTTCTGGCTATCGCCCGGGCGCAGGAAATAGCTGTGGAATGAGTGGATGATGCGATCTTCTGGCACCGTTTGCTTTGCTGCGTACAGCGCTTGTCCCACTACCTGACCACCAAACACTTGTCGCAGGCCGAGATCTTCGCTTTGCCCGCGAAATAACCCTTCTTCCAGTTTTTCCAGATTCAATAAATTAAGCAGGTTGTGCAGTGCCTGGCTCATAGCGGATTCCTCAGTGATACCGATGGAGTGAGTTTGAAAGATCCGACCAGTTTCCGTCAATGATTTTGCCGTGATTTCAGCGAGCTGGCAGTGGCTTTAGGCATAAAGCCGATTTTTGTGCCAGAATTAAGGGCATTCAGCGGGTGAAAAGCTACGGAGTAAAATACCCGCCGACAATCATAGTGTTCATAAGGAGACGACATCGATGAAACTCTGGCAAGTTATTAGCGGTATTACCTTGGCCGCGGCGATCAGCGGTTGTGCCGATCACAGTAAACCGATTGCAACCCCGACGCTCGGTTCAACGGTGGCAGGGCAGCCAGATGCAATTAAGCAGCCTAACGTGAGTGGTTCGGTGTATATCCGCCAGCGTATTGCGCTACCGCCGGATGCCGTTTTGACTGTCACATTGGCGGATGCATCTTTGGCGGATGCGCCATCGAAGGTGCTATCGCAGCGCGCGGTGCGTACTGAAGGGAAACAGTCGCCGTTCCAGTTTGTCTTGCCGTTCAATCCTGCGGACATTCAGCCTAATGCACGCATTCTGCTGAGTGCGGCGATTACCATTGATGGCAAACTGGCGTTTATCACCGATACGGTGAAACCAGTGATCAATCAGGGCGGAACTAAAGCGGAACTGCTGTTGGTGCCGGTCACTAATATGGCGATGCCAGCGCAGCCGGGTGCGGCTACAACCGTGCCTTCGACTTCACCGACGCAGGTCACACCATCGTCTTCGGTGCCAGCGCCGACGAGTTTGTAATTTACAAACGGCTTTAGACTAAGTGAAATGGCCCACTGCCGTGAAGTAAAGCGTCACACGCCAGGGATGGCGTGTGCCGAGCGATCAGGGACGAGACAGCGGCTTTACGTAACGGTAGCGGGTCAGAGCACGACATAGAGCACCACTAATATTCCCAGCGATACCTTCCCAGTTCGATTTCGCCCGCATCACTCACTTCAATGCCTTCCGCTTCTAACGCATCGCGCTGGCGAAAAAGATCGTCGCCTTGCAACGAGATGCGCCCATGACGATTAATCACGCGAAACCAGGGTAATTTGCTGCCTTCCGGTAATCGACGCAATACGCCGCCGACCTGACGCGCCGCGCGCGGAGATCCCGCAAGTAGCGCCACATCACCATAAGTGGTGACCTTGCCTTTAGGAATGGCGGCAATGATTTGCCAGACGCGCTCAGAGAAGTTGTTTTGGTCGCCCATACGCGCACCTATTTTCAAGCCGGAAAGGGCAAACTTTAGCATGCAGAAGGGTAGACAGCATCGGATTGATGTGTGCTTGTGCAAGAAACCAACGGTTGTCGGGCCTGCGCTTGCAATTGCCAGGGGCTTACTTGATAATGCCTGCGCTCTCGAAATGAGGGCACCTCAATGGGGGCCCTGTTGGTTCTCCCGCAACGCTAACTTGTGAACTCGGTCAGATCCGGAAGGAAGCAGCCGCAGCAGGCGACGCGTGTGCCGGGATGTAGCTGGCAGGGCCCCCACCCAATTCTAGCCCGCCCAAAACACCCACTTATTTCATGCGCAGAGAAATCTGGCACTCCTTTGCCGATGAATCATTCCTTGATTAAACGAAGATATTACCGAAGCGATTGGGGAAGAAATCTTAGCGGACGAACTTCCAGACAGAAACGGGCACTTTGTCATACAGCTTATTCATCGTCAGTTCAGCCAGACGATGGTCGGCTGCAGAATAGAATACCGCGAGTTCATTATCAGGTAATTCGTACTTGTTTTTTTCGATCACTCTTTCAAGCGTATCGATTGAGCGACAGCGGCGCAGTCGCATCAAATAATCTGTTTTGGTTAAGGCTTGGTTGCTCATAAATAAACCGGTCTCAGTCTGATGCTAAAAGGAATGGCTAGGTTGTTGGAGATAAGCGCACTCTTCGGCAAACAGATTAAATAAACGTTTTGCTGAACGCTGCCATCGTTGTAGATCCTGAGTATTGATTCCATAACTGCTAAAAAGCATAAAGGTATCATCAAGATATTCATCGATTTGCGTAATCAAGGCTTCATCTTCAACGTGCTTAATTTTGTAATTCATTGTGAAAGAAGCGATATGCTCAATCAAATCGTTGAGCTGTAAATTGCTTTCCGAAGTAGGATCATTAACCCAACCATGATGGCTGTCAGTCAAGGTCGCCATACTTTCGTCGAACAAGTTCTCACACAGGTATTTAAGCTGGGCAATATCATGCCGTTTCGGTGAGTATTCGTCCATCTTTTTCCCCTCCATAGCTAGCACAGTTACCGCAGCGCGGCGAGATTAGGAAAAGCTACCAGGAAGCGATCACGAATAAAAATGTATTCAGCGACTCCTTAAATGTAATCCACAATCATTAGCTTTGCTCACCTCAATTACCAAATATTACAATTCGTCGGCAGGAGAGGGGCGGGTATTGTCAATCACTTCAAACACCAGCGCGCCGGGCGTTACCTGGAACATCACTTCTTCACGACGCTTAAAGGTTTCATTTAAATCCAGGCAAGGATTAAATAAATTCCAGCTGAAATCGTAAAGCATTTTAAATCGATTGTTGTCACTTGGCTGAATAGAAATAATGTGGAAGCTGTCGGGAACTAATTGCGCGTTTTGAGAATACCAGTGTAAATCACCGGCTAATGCCTCGGCTATTTTGAGAATATTCCCCTGGATAATTCCCAGTAACTTTTCGCAATCGTCCTCATTCAAAGCAATATCACAATGAATAATAGACGTCATTGGGTAACCAGTAAAAGAATCATGTTTATATCATTGAGCTTATCGCAGCATATTGCAAGTCGCTAATAAACAGAAAGAGTAATCGTTGTGATGGGTTTCATAACTCAATCTGGCCAAAACGGTGAATTACGGCGGCTTCAAACATTAGAAAACAAGTTTTGAAACACTTTTACTCAAGCATAAGCGTGTAAGGATCGGATAGTATAATTGTTATGTTATAACATTTTTGGTTGTTAAAAATGAATCACAGCGGATTACTTCTTTCTCTTGGCGGCCGCCTGCTGATTGCGCTAATGCTGATCGCCTTCTTAGCGTTGGCCTTATGGTGGGGAATGCAGAAATGATGCAATTCAACCGGTTACAGGCTGGTTATCAGGGGCGCGCAGTCACGCCGGTAGTGAATGGCGAGTTGGCTGCGGGCAGCATGACGGCACTGATTGGCGCCAACGGCACTGGAAAATCGACCCTGCTAAAAACCATTGCCGGGTTATTGCCGCCTATTTCGGGAAGCTGTGAATTACAAATCTCACGCAAAGCGCTGGGTTGGTTGCCGCAGCGCAGTGAACTCGAAACCCGCTTTCCTTTAACCGCCTATGAATTGGTGGCGATGGGCTGTTGGCCACGTTGCGGCTGGTTTGGCGGCATCAACCGGGCATTGCGTCTGGAAATTGATGCGGCGCTGGATGCGGTGCAAATGCGCGAGTTCGCCGACGCTCAGCCATCCACGTTATCCGGCGGACAACTTCAGCGCGTGCTGTTCGCGCGTTTAATGCTGCAACGCAGTCAGCTTTGGCTGCTCGATGAACCCTTTAATGGCATTGATACGCAAACCGTCGCGTTGCTGATGTCGATCCTCGAACAGCAGCAGCAAGCCGGAACCACTTTATTAGTTGTGCTGCACGATCGCCCATTGGTGGCGCGTCATTTTCAGGATGTGCTTTCGCTTGATGAAGTGGATTCCGCACAAACGCCGCAATTACGCAGGGTCGCGTCGTGACATTAATTCAGCCTTTTATCGAATTTGGTTTTATGCGCCGCGCGCTGGTTGCTTGCGTGGCATTGGCGCTCAGCGCAACGCCGTTGGGGGTTTTCCTTTCTCTCCGCCGCATGAGTTTAGTCGGCGATGCCTTATCACACGCGGTATTACCCGGTGCTGCCATCGGCTATCTGGTGTCGGGATTATCGTTGGTGGCGATGGGGATCGGCGGTTTGATTGCCGGATTGGCTGTGGCGCTGCTGTCGGGCGCGGTCAGTCGTTACACCCACTTAAAAGAGGATGCGAGTTTCTCCGGTTTCTACCTCGGTTCACTGGCGCTGGGCGTCACGTTGGTCTCATTACGCGGTTCCAGTGTCGATCTGTTGCACGTTTTGTTCGGATCGCTGCTGGCGGTGGATAACGCCGCCATCTTGCTGGTCGGCGCGATTGCGGCGTTCACTTTACTGATGTTGGCCGTGATTTTTCGCCCATTGGTGATTGATGCCTTCGATCCCGACTTCCTGCGCGCGCAGGGCAAATGGAGTGCGCCGTTGGTGCACGGCTTGTTCCTGATGCTGGTGGTGCTCAATCTGGTGGCCGGTTTTCAGGTACTCGGCACCTTGATGTCGGTGGGTTTGATGATGCTGCCCGCTACTAGCGCGCGTTTCTGGAGTCGCCATCTCGCCTGCATGCTCGGCATCGCCATGCTGCTGGCGATCATCTCCGCATTCGTTGGACTGATTTTATCGTGGCATTTCTCGCTACCGGCTGGACCGGCGGTGGTGCTGAGTGCTGCGGTGCTATTTCTGCTTTCTGTTTTGACAGGACCATGTGGCGGCCTGTTGCGCCGTAAATAATGAAACCAATAAGGGGATATGAATGAAAAAGTTACCGCTGAGTCTGGCGATGGGCATGATGTTAGCGAGCCCGCTGACGATGGCGAAAACCGTGGATGTTGTCGCCAGTTTCACTGTGCTGGCGGATATCGTCAAGCAAGTGGGCGGCGATCACGTGCAGGTTAAATCGTTAGTTGGCCCGAATGGCGATCCACATACCTTTGAACCGACGCCGCAGGATAGCCAGGCGCTGTCAAAAGCGGACGTGGTCTTTGTCAGTGGTTTGGGCATGGAAGGCTGGATGGATCGCCTGATTGGCGCTTCAGGTTATAAAGGCACTATTGTGGTGGCATCAAATGGTGTGAACACACGCAAAATGGAAGAGGATGGCAAAACCGTCACCGATCCACACGCGTGGAACAGCATGCAAAACGGTGTGATCTACGCTACCAACGTGATGAATGCGCTGATCAAAGCCGACCCGCAAGATGCGGCAGATATTCGCAAAAGCGGTGAAAGTTATATTCAGCAGTTGCAGAAACTGGATAGCTGGGCGAAAACGGCGTTTGCTGATGTGCCAAAAAACAAGCGTAAAGTGCTGACCAGCCACGATGCGTTCGGTTACTTTGGCCAGCGTTATGGCGTGAGCTTCCTTGCGCCTGTGGGGTTCTCGACTGAAGCCGAAGCCAGCGCCAGCGATGTTGCCTCGATCATCAAACAGCTGAAGGCCGAGCACATCAAAACCTACTTTATGGAGAATCAAACCGATCCGCGTTTGGTGAAACAGATTGCCAGCGAGACGAACGCGCAGCCGGGCGGCGAACTGTATCCAGAAGCGTTGTCAGAGGCCAATGGCCCAGCCGCGACCTATGTCGCTGCGTTCAGGCACAATGTCGATACCATGTTGCAAAGCATGAAGTAAAAAAAAAGGCCGGGGAGCATCCCGGCCAATTATCACGACACTTTCCTACCTTTTTTTCTTTCTTCCCTGAACCGCCTTAAAGCGCGGGTTGGTTTTGCAAATCACATAAATGCGACCTTTACGACGCACCACTTTGCAATCTTTGTGACGGGTCTTGGCAGACCGCAATGAACTCAATACCTGCACGATAATTCTCCGGCTTACTTGTTGCGCGTCAGGAAGCTGCCGAAGCGCTGGTTGAAGCGCGCAGTGCTGCCTTCTTTGGCGAAGTCTTTCTGCTTGCCGGTATAGAACACGTGGGATTTAGAGGAAACATCCAGCGTCACGTACGGCAACACTTCACCTTCGAACTCAATGGTGCGCTCCGTCTTAATCGTGGAGCCGATTTTGAAATATTCGTTTGCTGAAGTGTCGTGAAACACCACTGGACGATAATGGGGATGGATATTCGGTTTCATCATAACCTCGATATGTAATGTTATACTATAACAATAGTATGAACCCGAAGCAGAATGAATGCAACCGTGTCGAGTATGAGGAATTGGCGAGGGCAGGGGAGAGGCAATAAAAAAGGCCGCATCAGCGGCCTTTTAATCAGGAGGAGAACTTAGTGTTTGTGCTCAACAGGATGTCCCTGTTCAATCTCCGCTTTGTTCTTGCTAAAGCGACGACGCACGACCACGAAGAACACCGGAACGAAGAAGATAGCCAGCGCGGTCGCTGTTACCATCCCGCCCATTACGCCAGTACCTACCGCATTCTGCGCGCCAGAACCGGCGCCGGTGCTGATCGCCAGCGGCATTACGCCGAGGATAAAGGCCAGTGAGGTCATCAAAATCGGACGCAGACGCATACGGGATGCTTCCAGCGTTGATTCGACTAAGCCTTTGCCTTCCTTCTCCATCAAATCCTTAGCGAATTCAACGATCAGGATGGCGTTCTTCGCCGACAACCCTATGGTGGTTAACAAGCCCACCACGAAGTAGACGTCGTTACTCAAGCCACGCAGCGTGGTGAAGATCAGCGCACCAACCACACCCAGCGGTACCACCAACATTACTGAGAATGGAATCGACCAGCTCTCATACAGCGCTGCCAGACACAAGAACACCACAATCAGCGAGATAGCATACAGCGCAGGAGCCTGGTTTCCGGACAAGCGTTCCTGATAGGACATGCCGGTCCAATCGTAACCGATACCCGCAGGCAGTTTCGATGCCAGTTGTTCCATCAGGTTCATCGCATCACCGGAGCTCTTACCTGGCGCTGCCTGGCCGAGAATCTCCATCGATGGCAAGCCGTTATAACGTTCCAGACGCGGTGAACCGTACTGCCATTTCGCCGAAGCGAAGGCGGAGAACGGAACCATGGTGCCTCCACTGTTACGCACGTACCACTTGCTGATATCGTCCGGCAACATACGTGAATCGGCCTGGCCCATGACGTACACCTTCTTCACACGACCGCGGTCGATGAAGTCGTTTACGTATGAACCGCCCCATGCAGAACCCAGCGTAGTGTTGATGTCAGACAGCGACACACCCAACGCCTGCGCTTTTTCCTGATCGATAATCAGTTTGTACTGCGGCGTATCTTCCATACCGTTTGGACGCACGCCCACCAACGTATCCGGATGCTGGGCAATCATGCCGAACAACTGGTTACGCGCGGCGGTCAGCTTCTCGTGACCCAGGTTACCCTGATCGGTCAACATGAAGTCGAAGCCGGTGGCGTTACCCAATTCGATAATCGCTGGTAAGTTGAATGGGAACACCATCGCATCTTTGATTTGACCGAGCGCCTTCATGGCACGTCCGGCAATCGCAGGGACTTTCAGGTTGGCATCGCCACGCTCATCCCACGGTTTGAGGCTGACGAACGCGATACCGGTGTTCTGTCCACGACCAGCAAAGCCGAAGCCGTTAACGGTAAACACCGAATTTACGCTGTCTTTCTCTTTGTTCAGGAAGTAATCCGTCACCTGATCCAGCACTTTCTGGGTACGTTCCTGAGTTGCGCCGGCCGGCAACTGCGCCTGCGCCAGTAACAGACCCTGATCCTCTTCCGGCAGGAAGGAGGTTGGCAGTTTCAGGAACAGATACGCCATGCCCACCACAATCACCAGATAGATCAGCAAGTAACGGCCGGTGCTACGTACAATGTGGCCAACGCTATCCACGTAGTGGTTGGTGCTCTTGTCGAACAGACGGTTGAACCAGCCGAAGAAACCGGTGGTTTTTCCGTGAGCACCTTTCGCAACGGGTTTCAGCATGGTGGCACACAGCGCTGGCGTCAGAATCAACGCCACCAGCACCGACAGCGCCATCGCTGAAACGATGGTGATGGAGAACTGACGATAAATTACGCCGGTTGAACCGCCAAAGAATGCCATCGGAATGAATACCGCTGACAACACCAAGGCAATACCGACCAATGCGCCCTGAATCTGCTCCATCGAACGTTTGGTGGCTTCTTTCGGCGGTAAGCCTTCTTCGGCCATAACACGTTCGACGTTCTCGACCACCACGATGGCGTCATCCACCAGCAAGCCGATGGCGAGCACCATCCCGAACATCGTTAGGGTGTTTATCGAGTAGCCAAAGGCGCTGATAATCGCAAAAGTACCCAGCAAGACGACCGGTACGGCGATGGTTGGAATCAACGTCGCGCGGAAGTTTTGCAGGAACAGATACATCACCAGGAACACCAGCACGATCGCTTCGAACAGCGTTTTCACTACTTCGAAAATCGAGATCTTAACGAATGGCGTGGTGTCATACGGGTAAACGGTTTTCATGCCAGCCGGGAAGAACGGCTGCAATTTTGCCAGCTCGGCTTTAACCGCATCAGCGGTATCCAGCGCATTCGCACCGGTTGCCAGTTTGATACCAATACCGGAAGCCGGTTTGCCGTTATAACGCGCGATGATCTCGTAGTTTTCACCACCGAGTTCAATTTTCGCCACGTCACGCAGACGCACCTGCGAACCGTCCTGATTCACTTTCAGCAAGATATTGCCGAACTCGTCTGCGGAAGTCAGACGGGTTTGCGCAATGATCGAGGCATTCAGCTGCTGGCCCGGCACTGGAGGCGTACCGCCCAACTGACCGGCGGCGATCTGGGTGTTCTGCACTTTCAATGCACTGATCACATCCACTGGCGTCAGTGAATAGTTGTTCAGCTTGTGCGGGTCGAGCCAAATACGCATCGCGTACTGCGCACCAAACACCTGCGTATCACCGACACCAGGCATACGGCTGACCGGATCTTTGATGTTAGAAGCAACGTAGTCAGAGATATCATTCTGCGTCATGCTGCCGTCATCACTGACGAAACCGGCCACCATCAGGAAGCTACTGGAGGATTTCTTAACCTGAATCCCCTGTTGCTGTACTTCTTGCGGCAGTAAAGGCGTGGCCAGCTGCAGTTTGTTCTGCACCTGAACCTGCGCGATATCCGCGTCAGTACCTGACTGGAAGGTCAGTGTCAGCGTCAGCGTACCTGACGAGTCACTGCTCGATGACATATACATCAGGCCATCGATACCGTTCATATTTTGCTCGATGACCTGCGTCACCGAATCCTGCAGCGTTTTCGCATCAGCACCAGGGTAAGTGGCCTGGATTTCAACCGCCGGCGGCGCAACATTGGGATATTGCTCAATCGGCAGGCTGATAATCGATAGCACACCGGCCAACATGATGATGATGGCGAGCACCCAAGCAAATATGGGGCGATCAATAAAGAACTTAGCCATGTATCAGTGGCTCCTGTTTATGACGATGATTTAGCAGACGGTGATTCTGGCGCAGCTTTGGCATCATCGGAGACTTCTTGTGGCGTTACCTGCGCACCCGGTTTGGCACGCTGGATACCGGTGGTGATCACCCGATCGCCTGCTTTAAGACCTTCCGTCACCAGCCATTTGTCGCCAAATGCCTGATTAGCGGTGATATTACGAGATTCCACTTTGTTATCTGCACCGACGACCATCGCCGTAGCCTGGCCGGTAGGGGTACGCGTTACGCCCTGTTGCGGCACCAGCAATGCATTGGGATTGGTACCTTCGTCCAGACGTGCACGTACAAACATGCCTGGCAGCAGGCGACCGTCCGGATTGGGGAAGATGGCACGCAGGGTGATTGAACCGGTGGTTTCATCCACGGTCACATCAGAGAATTCCAATGTGCCTGGCTGGCTGTATGCGCTACCGTTTTGCATCAACAAGGTGACGTTGGCTTTACCGTCATTCTGTTTAAGCTGACCCGATTCCAGTTCACCGCGTAAACGCAGGAATTCATCGCTGGATTGGGTCACATCGACATACATAGGATCGAGCTGTTGTACCGTTGCCAGCGCCGTGGTTTGCCCGCTGGACACTAACGCACCTTCGGTCACTGACGATTTACCAATACGACCGCTGATCGGCGAGGTCACTTTGGTATACGCCAGATTGATGCGTGCGGTTTCAACATTGGCTTTGGCAGCCTGAACTGCCGCGGCGGTCTGTGCGGCGGTACCCGCGGCGGTGTCATAATCCTGCTGACTGATGTACTTAGTACCCAGCAGCGGCTTATAACGGGTGATAGTTAACTGCGCAACGCGCGCATTGGCTTCGGCCTGGACTAAATCGCCTTTCGCGCTGTCATACGCGGCCTGATAAGTGGCGGGATCGATCTGATACAGCGATTGACCGGCTTTGACGTCACTACCTTCAACAAAATTGCGCTTCAGAATAATACCTGACACCTGAGGACGAACTTCCGCAACGCGGAACGCCGAAGTACGGCCCGGCAACTCAGTGGTAATTTTCAATGGCTCGTTTTTTAACGTCACAACACCCACTTCTGGGGGCTGCTGCTGGGCGGCTTGCTGGGATTTATTATCATCACATCCTGTTAACACAAAGCTGCCTGAAAGCATCAGGACGGCCGCCAGAGGCGCTAATCCTCTGTTTTTATTCATAAATAAACCTCTAGTGTCCGATATCAAATGATCAATGGATCACAAACCGATAAACCCATTGCTGCGTTAAAACACGGGTCGTGCTATGGTACATACATTCACAAATGTATGTAAACTTGATAGTTTGTAAAAAAAGCCCTCTATGGCACGAAAGACTAAAGCGCAAGCTCTTGAAACACGGCATCAAATTCTTGACGCCGCATTAGCACACTTCTCTATACACGGTGTGGCCGCCACGTCTCTGGCGGATATCGCAACAGCGGCCGGCGTCACGCGCGGAGCTATCTACTGGCATTTCAAAAATAAAGCCGATCTATTACATGAGATCTGGCTGCGTTGTGACGCTGGGCTGGACGATGTGGACCTTGAGTATCAGACAAAATACCCTGGCGATCCACTTTCTGTTGTACGTTCAATGTTGATCTATATCCTTGACGCCACTGCAAAGGATCCGCAAAGACGCGCATTAATGGAGATTATCTTTCATAAATGTGAGTTTGTCGGCGAAATGTCGACGTTACAGGACATGCAGCAAAGTTTACTGCAAGAGTGTTACGATCGAATTGAAAACGTACTACGTCTTTGTATTGATGCGGGACAGTTGCCAGCGGGGCTGAACACGCGCCAGGCCGCACTGCTAATGCGCGGCTATATTAATGGCATGATGGAAAGCTGGTTATTCAATCCACAAAGCTTTGATCTGGCGGAAGATGCGCCGCAATTGGTGGATGCATTTCTTGATATGCTGCGGCTTAGCCCGGCGCTCATCACTCAGCCTTAGTTTCCGCCGCCTGCTTTTGCTGATAATCACGCTGCACAATCGCCAGCGCCGCTAATACCGTCGCGGTGGGAACCTGATTCTCTTCCAGCAGTTGAATCAAATCGACGGCCAGTTTCACTTCATCCGGTGCGCTCTCCAGTGACATCACTTCTCCTAAATGCGTAATTTTGCCGCAACCAGCAGCATCAATAGTGCGCCGATTAGCGCGCTAATAAATCCGGCTGGCGCGAGGGTGGCAAGATCGCCGGTGGTAAAGTAGGTGGCGATATAGCCACCAATCAGCGCACCAATCATGGCCAGCATAAGCGTGGGAACGAATCCGCCCGGACGACCGGGAAAAATCACTCGCTTGCACCAGCCTGCGGCCAAGCCAATCACTATCCACATCACCAGCGTCATGATTTTGCTCCTCTTTCCATTGTCATGAGTATAGAGGAAAAGCAGCAACGATCAGCGGGCGGTAAATTGCAGCCCCAGTTTGTAAATCGCCGCGCGGCAACGTGCCAGGCGCTCTTGCAGCTGATCGACTTCACGCATTAATTGCTGCTGGATGCTCAAGGTTTCTGCGCGCGCCAAATGCTGCTCACGCTGTGCAATCATCGTCAATAAGCGTTGTTCATAGCCTTGATACTCATCAAGCTTGTGCTGACGTGGATCGATACGCGGACGTTCGCGCTGTACGCGCAGTTGTTGGCTCTGACATTCACGCTGCAACGCGGCAATTTGATCCACCACTTTCTCTGCTAACCACTGACGACGCGCCACATCGTTATCCGCGGCGCTTAACTGGCTAATATTGCCTTCCAATTCGCGCAGATAATCGGCCAGACGGGTGCCGCTGGTGCGAAACAGCTGTGTATCGAAACGTGGCTGACGACAAGCACCATCCGGCTGCTGCGCAATTTGCTGGCGCAGTAAATCTAGCACGGCGTGCAGGCGCTGTTGTGCGGGCGGTTGGGGCATCACTCTGTTTCCGTCTGTGTTAACGTAACACTGTTTTGACTCATTTCAGGCATCAGGCATGCAGCGTATTTTACTACTGAGCCTTGGCTGGCTGGCGATTGTGCTAGGCACGCTGGGCATTGTATTACCTTTATTACCGACGACGCCATTTGTGTTGCTGGCGGCCTGGTGTTTTGCCCGTTCTTCCCCGCGTTTTCATCATTGGTTGCTGTGGCAATCGCCGTTTGGTCGTTATATCCGCCATTGGCAGCAGCATCGCGCGATGCCGCCTGGTGCCAAGCTGCGCGCCATGTTGCTGATTGTGATTACCTTTTCGGTGTCAATTTATCTGGTCAATCTGCAGTGGGTGCGCATGATGCTGGGCGTGATGTTGTGCCTGCTGTTGCTGTTTATGTGGCGTATTCCGGTGGTGGCAGAAAGCAGCGACTCTGCTGAACCGTAGCGTCAGGGTTGCATTTAGCCAGCTATTTGCATAGATTTGGGCATCTTCGTGTGTGGCTTCCCCTATTAACGTCTCTCCTGAACCCGGTTTCCGGGGTTTGGCGCTAGAGAAGCTGCGCGTATTAGATATTTTCTCCAGGCGTAACATTTATGACCGCAACTGCGCAGCAGCTTGAACTCATCAAAAACAGCATCAAAAGCATCCCTGACTATCCGAAGCCGGGCATTTTGTTCCGCGACGTCACCAGCTTGATGGAAGATCCGCAGGCGTATGCTGCGTCGATCGCCATCTTGGTGGAACGTTATCGTGGTAAAGGCATCACCAAAGTAGTGGGAACCGAAGCGCGTGGCTTCCTGTTTGGTGCACCTGTGGCGTTGGGGTTGGGCGTGGGTTTTGTGCCGGTGCGCAAGCCGGGTAAATTGCCGCGTGAAACTTTCAGCGAAAGTTACGAGCTGGAATACGGCACTGATGCGCTGGAACTGCACAAAGATGCCATAAAACCAGGCGATGTGGTGCTGGTGGTGGACGATCTGCTGGCCACCGGCGGTACGCTGGAAGCCACGGTAAAACTGATCCGCCGCGCCGGTGGTGAAGTAAAAGATGCTGCCTTCGTGATTAATCTGTTCGATTTAACCGGCGAAGCGCGCCTGACCGCGATGGGCGTTGAGTGCTTTAGCCTGGTGAATTTCCCCGGCCACTAAGGCCTGTGCGCTCCGCGGTGTGGCGGGGCGCAACCTCCGCAAAGTTATCGGTTGCTGATCCCGTTGTGGCTGTTAAACTACTGCCAAAATAAACAGGGTTTGCGATGCTGCATTTTCTCCCTTCTCCCTAAAATCCAGTGATTGAATCCACATGAGCTATCAGGTACTTGCGCGAAAATGGCGTCCCCAGGCTTTCGCTGACGTAGTCGGTCAGGAACATGTGCTGACTGCGCTGGCCAACGGGTTGTCACTGGGACGAATCCATCATGCTTATCTCTTTTCTGGCACGCGCGGCGTGGGTAAAACCTCGATCGCCCGTCTGCTGGCAAAAGGGCTGAACTGTGAAACCGGCATCACCTCGACGCCGTGCGGACAATGCGATAACTGCCGCGAAATCGAGCAAGGCCGTTTTGTCGATCTGATTGAGATTGATGCGGCTTCACGTACCAAAGTCGAAGATACGCGCGACTTACTCGATAACGTGCAATACGCGCCGGCGCGCGGCCGCTTCAAGGTCTACTTGATCGATGAAGTGCACATGCTGTCACGTCACAGCTTCAACGCACTGTTGAAGACGCTGGAAGAGCCGCCTTCACACGTTAAATTTCTGCTGGCGACCACCGATCCGCAGAAACTGCCGGTGACCATTCTGTCGCGTTGCCTGCAATTCCACCTCAAGGCGCTCGACGTCGAGCAAATTCAGCAACAGCTGGCGCATGTGTTAACGCAAGAGCAGATCGCTGCCGAGCCACGCGCATTGCATCTGCTGGCGCGCGCTGCCGACGGCAGTATGCGTGATGCCTTAAGCCTGACCGATCAGGCGATTGCCATGGGGCAGGGCAGCGTCACGCGCGACACGGTAGCGCAGATGCTGGGTACGCTCGACGATGAACAGCCGCTGGCGTTGATTGAAGCGCTGGTTGATGGGCAGGGCGAACAGGTGATGGCGTTGCTGAATCAGGCGGCGTCGCGTGGCGTGGAGTGGGAAGCGCTGCTGGTGGAAATGCTGCGCTTGTTGCACCGCATCGCCATGGTGCAACTGTTGCCGAGTTCGCTCAGTGATGACGATATCAGCCAGGCCGATCGCCTGCGTGAACTCGCACGCGTGCTGCCGCCCGCCGATGTGCAGCTTTATTACCAAACGCTGTTGATGGGCCGCAAAGATCTGCCATTGGCGCCGGATCGTCGCCTTGGCGTGGAAATGACGCTGCTGCGCGCATTGGCGTTTCATCCGCAAGCCACTATTGCTGAACCGGTTGCGCGTCCCAGCTTAATGCCGCAGGCCGCACCGCAAGTTGCCGCCAGCGCCGCACCTGCCAGCGCCAAGCCTGCGGCAACGCAGCCGCAAATGGCACCGCCTGTTAACGAAGCGCCGCCGATGTCGGATGATTATCCCGACATGCAGCCGTCGCCCGATCCGCTCCCCGATTCCACCAGCCAGTTATTACAGGCGCGAACGCAGTTGCTGCGTCAGGGAGCCGGCAAAGCAAAAAAGAGTGAGCCGGCAGCGCGTTCCGCGCGGCCGGCGAATCCGGCGCTGGAACGTCTCGCCAGTGTCACTGAACGCGTGCAGCAGCGTGCCACTGAATCCACGGTAAAAGCGCCAGCCAAACCGGAAGCCTATCGCTGGAAAACGCAGTTGCCGGTGGAAGACAAGCCTGAACCGGTGGCGACGCCAAAAGCCTTGCGTTCAGCGTTGGAGCATGAGAAAACGCCTGAGCTGGCGCTGCGTCTGGCGGAAGAAGCCCAGCAGCGCGATGCGTGGGCGGCGGAAATCGCTGCGCTAACGCTGCCGAAGCTGGTGCAGCAAGTGGCGCTCAACGCGTGGAAAGAAGTGGCTGAAAATGGCATTACGCTGCATTTGCGTAGCAGCCAACGCCATTTGAATTCTGCCTCTGCTAAGCAATCGCTAACAGAAGCGCTGAGTCAATCAGCCGGTCAGCCGGTTGAATTGACTATTATTGAAGACGATAATCCCCAGGTTTTGACGCCACTGGAGTGGCGGCAGGCCATTTATGAAGAGAAGCTGGCGCAAGCGCGTCAGTCGATCAGTAGTGATACCCATATTCAGACATTGCGTCGATTCTTCGATGCCGATTTGGATGAAGAGAGTATTCGACCGGTGTGAACATGCTGCCGCGCGTTAATTGCGCGCAGCCCCAGCAGAGAGAGAAAACTATGTTTGGTAAAGGCGGATTGGGCAACCTGATGAAACAGGCCCAGCAGATGCAAGACAAAATGGCCAAGGTTCAGGAAGAGATCGCCGCGCTGGAAGTCACCGGTGAATCTGGTGCTGGCCTGGTTAAGGTAACCATCAACGGTGCGCACAACTGCCGTCGTGTCGAAGTCGATCCAAGCTTGCTGGAAGATGACAAAGACATGCTGGAAGATCTGATTGCTGCGGCTTTCAACGATGCGGCACGTCGTATCGATGAAACGCAGAAAGAGAAAATGGCGTCCGTTTCTAATGGTATGCAGCTGCCACCTGGCTTCAAGATGCCGTTCTGATGCAAACCAGTCCACTGCTTGAATCTTTGATGGAGTCGTTGCGTTGCCTGCCGGGCGTTGGCCCTAAGTCGGCGCAACGCATGGCTTTTCAGCTGTTGCAGCGCGATCGTAGCGGTGGCATGCGTCTGGCGCAGGCATTGACCCGCGCCATGTCGGAAATCGGCCATTGCGCCGATTGCCGCACCTTCACCGAGCAGGAAATCTGCACCATCTGCGCTAATCCGCGTCGTCAACAAAACGGCCAGATTTGCGTGGTGGAAAGCCCGGCAGATATTCACGCCATTGAGCAGACCGGCCAGTTTGGCGGCCGCTACTTTGTGCTGATGGGCCACTTGTCACCGCTGGATGGCATTGGTCCGCAGGATATCGGCCTGGATCGGCTGGAGCAGCGTCTGGAAAGCGAAACCCTCACCGAGGTGATCCTCGCCACCAACCCAACGGTGGAAGGGGAAGCCACAGCCAACTACATCGCTGAGTTGTGCGGGCAATATGGCGTTGATGCCAGCCGCATTGCACACGGTGTGCCGGTTGGTGGCGAGCTGGAAATGGTCGATGGCACCACGCTGTCGCACTCGCTCGCTGGACGCCACAAGATTAAATTCTAATCACTTGCCGATGTCTTCACTGACATCGGCTTGAATTCTCCCGCTTCATCCCCATTTCTCTCTCAACGTTTCATTAACCCCGATTCAGTTGAGGTAGCAATGACCACCATTAAAGGACAAGAGACGCGTGGCTTCCAGTCAGAGGTAAAACAACTTCTGCACCTGATGATCCATTCCCTCTATTCAAATAAAGAGATTTTCCTGCGCGAGCTGATTTCCAACGCTTCGGATGCCGCCGACAAACTGCGTTTCCGCGCGCTGTCGACGCCCGATCTGTATGAAGGCGACGGCGATCTGCGCGTACGTATCTCGGTCAACCCGGAAAACCGCACGCTGACGCTCAGCGACAACGGTATTGGTATGCGCCGCGATGAGGTGATTGAAAACCTCGGCACCATCGCCAAATCTGGCACCAAATCTTTCCTCGAATCGATGGGTTCCGATCAGGCTAAAGATAGCCAATTGATCGGTCAATTCGGCGTGGGCTTCTACTCGGCCTTTATCGTGGCCGACAAAGTCACGGTGCGCACCCGTGCCGCTGGCGCAAAAGCCGACGAAGCGGTGTTCTGGGAATCAGCGGGCGAGGGCGATTACACGCTTGGCGAAATTGAGAAAGCCGATCGCGGCACCGAAATCACGTTGCACTTCCGCGAAGGTGAGGATGATTTCCTCGATGCATGGCGCGTACGTAACGTGATCAGCAAATATTCCGATCACATCGCGCTGCCGGTTGAAATCGAAACCAAAGACGAAGAGAGCGGCGAAAGCAGCTGGGAAAAGATCAACAAAGCCCAGGCGCTGTGGACGCGCAACAAGTCTGAGATCAGCGACGATGAGTACAACGAGTTCTACAAACATATCGCCCATGATTTCAGCGATCCGGCGATCTGGAGCCACAACCGTGTGGAAGGTAAGCAGGAGTACACCAGCTTGCTGTATCTGCCATCGCGCGCGCCGTTCGACATGTTCAATCGTGACAGCAAGCACGGTCTGAAACTGTATGTGCAACGCGTCTTCATCATGGACGACGCCGAGCAGTTCATGCCGAACTATCTGCGCTTTGTGCGTGGTCTGATTGATTCCAACGATCTGCCACTTAACGTCTCGCGTGAAATCCTGCAAGACAGCCGCGTAACGCAAAGCCTGCGCGCCGCGCTGACCAAGCGTAGCTTGCAGATGCTGGAAAAACTGGCGAAAGACGACGCGGCAAAATATCAGCAGTTCTGGAAAGAGTTCGGTTTGGTATTGAAAGAAGGCCCAGCCGAAGACAACGCCAACCAGGAAGCGATTGCCAAGCTGCTGCGCTTCGCCACCACTCAGAGCGAAGGCGCTGAGCAGACCATTTCGCTCGAAGATTATCTGACGCGTATGGTGGAAGGTCAGGACAAGATTTACTACATCACCGCAGATAGCTATGCCGCGGCGAAGAGCAGTCCGCATCTGGAGCTGTTCCGCAAGAAAGGCATCGAAGTGCTGTTGCTTTCCGATCGCATCGACGAATGGATGATGAGCTACCTCACCGAGTTCGACGGTAAAACCTTCCAGTCAGTGAGCAAAGCGGATGATTCGCTGAGCAAGCTGGCCGACGAAGAGACCGAAGAGCAGAAAGAAGCGGAAAAAGCGCTGGAGCCTTTTGTTGAGCGAGTGAAAACCTTGCTGGGCGAGCGCGTGAAAGAGGTGCGTTTAACACATCGCCTGACCGACACGCCAGCGATCGTTACTACCGACGCTAACGAAATGACCACGCAGATGGCGAAGCTGTTTGCGGCGGCCGGTCAGGAAGTGCCGGACGTGAAGTACATCTTTGAAATCAATCCGGATCATACGCTGGTGAAACGTGTGGCGGATACGCAGGACGAAACGCGCTTTGCCGAGTGGGTTGAGTTGCTGCTTGATCAGGCGCTGCTGGCGGAACGCGGCACGCTCGACGATCCAAACCAGTTTATCCGTCGTATGAACCAGTTGTTGACGGCATAAACAAAATGGCGGCCCAACGGGGCCGCCTTTTTAATGCAACGCCTGATCGCGCAACCAATCACGAAACAAGGTGATTTCCGCATCGTGCTGGCGTGAAATTTTGGTCATCATCAACGTTGCGCGATCCACGCGCACAAAACCCAACGGCGCGATTAACGTGCCATCGCTCAACTCCTGACGTACCAACAAACGCGGCGCCATAATCACGCCCAAACCGTTTCTTGCCGCCTGAATCCCCAACGTCAAATTATCGAAATGCTTACCGATCCAGAAATTACCGCGCGCGCCGCTGGTTTTTGCCCATTCGGCCCACGCATGCAGCCGCGTATCGGCGTGCAGCAGCGGCAGCGTCGCCAAATCCTGTTCACTGTTAAATCGCGCGGCAAACTGCGGAGCGCACAGCGGGCCGATGTAATCATCGCTGATTAGCGTTGCATCAATATCTTCATCCGGCGATTGCTCAGCGCTGAGAATCAACACATCGGTGTGCTCGCTGCGCAGTTGGTCGATCTCAACCAGCGGCTGAAATTGCACTTCAATATCGGGATAGCACTGATAAAAGCTGGCGATGCGCGGAATCAGCCATTGCGAGAGAAAACTCGGCGCGCACGAGACGCTGAGATGATGACGCATGCCGGTACGAATGCTTTCGCAGGTGGTGGAGAGTTCGCTGAAGGCTTTCTGACAACTTACCAACAAGCGCTCACCGTGTGAGGTTAATTTGACGCGTCCATTGGTGCGCACAAACAGCGGCTTACCCATCCAGCTTTCCAGCTGGCGAATCTGATGGCTTATGGCGCTGTGGGTCACATGCAGACGTTCGGCTGCCACGCTAAAGCTGCTGTGCAGTGCCGCCTGGTGGAAATAATGCAGTGCACGTAACGATGGAAGCGCGGTCATACTCATCCCCTGTGTAAAAACCTAACAGGGATTGTCAGTTTATATCATTTTAATGTCCAGCCGCATTGGCCTAACCTTTCCCCCAGATTATGGCGGGTTGACGGGTGCGCCTCTCTGTGGTTACCCGCCATTTTGCTGCCACCTTTCAGCTCCAGCACACAGCACAATAACAAAGAGAAATGTCACGCGATGGCTCCACAACTTGCTACTGCCAGGGCGGCGGCGGCGCGCGATAAGCTTCGCGGCTTGCTATCCCGTCATTACCGGCTTGAAAATTACGATCTATTCTTTGCGCCTTCGCTGCATATTGCGCGAGTGCTGCTTTCACAACTTTTTCTGCGTCAGGAACAGGCGCGCAATCAAACACGTTACGCCTCGCATTATCCGGTCAGCGAACTCAGCGTGCTGCCGACCTTGCCGATGATGGCGGGCAATGTGGCATTAGTAGAGCACGTTGATATGCAACAGGGGCGCGTTCGTGCACTGAGCGAATGCCAAAGCCAGGGCGTGACTGATGCCTCAGAATCCTTTGCCACTCAACTTCATCGCCGCTTGGTGAGCGACGCGCGCTTATTTGTCGCTCGCCTCGATCGCCATGCCGCGCTGTGCGGCGATTTAGTGTTAATCGCCTTGCGCACCGCCGATTTCAGCACGCTGGTGCGCAGCGAACTGCGGCTGTTCGAACAAGGATTAACCTTGGGTGAGGCACCAGCACAGGCGCTGGCAATAATGGATAACGGCGAATGGCGTCCGTTCAATATCGCCACTGTCGAAAGCATCGCGCTGGATTTCCCATTGATGCTGCACTCCATTCAGCAACCGGGTTTGCCGTTTGCATTGTTCCCGTTACCGGAAGGTCTCAACATCAACAAGCTGCCGCAGGATATTCAGGTAGTGACTGAGCACAATCGCATGCAGCTGCATGCCAACATCCGCGGTGCGTTAAACAAACATCAGAACGTCACGCCAACGCTTAAAAAACGCCTGAAAGAAGCGCTGGCGCTTAGCCGTGATTCCTAAAAACAGGCGCTCTGCTAGTATTCGCCGCTAAAGCAGGTCAAAGTAGACCTTTGCCGGCGAGCGTGCCCGTTTCCTTGTGGTGCGCGGGTCATAATGGTATGTTCTTCGCCTTCTCAGATTGATCAATGCGATTCGCAAGGGGAATTACGCAATGCGTATTATTCTGCTCGGGGCACCGGGCGCAGGTAAAGGCACTCAGGCTCAATTTATCATGGAGAAATACGGTATTCCGCAGATCTCCACCGGTGACATGTTGCGCGCGGCAGTTAAAGCCGGTTCGGAACTGGGCCAACAAGCAAAAGCGATCATGGATGCCGGCAAGCTGGTAACTGATGAGTTAGTGATTGCGCTGGTTAAAGAGCGTATCGCGCAGGAAGACTGCAAAAACGGTTTCCTGCTCGATGGCTTCCCACGCACGATTCCTCAGGCTGATGCCATGAAAGAAGCGGGAATCAAGGTCGACTACGTGCTGGAGTTTGCCGTACCGGACGAGCTGATTGTGGATCGTATTGTCGGACGTCGCGTGCATGCGCCATCTGGCCGCGTTTATCACGTCGTCAACAAGCCACCGAAAGTGGAAGGTAAAGATGACGTGACCGGCGAAGAGCTGACCACGCGTAAAGATGACCAGGAAGAGACCGTGCGTAAGCGTCTGGTGGAATACCATCAGCTGACCGCGCCGCTGATTGCCTATTACGGCAAAGAAGCGCAAGACGGCAACACCGAATATCACAAAATCGACGGCACACGTCCTGTCGCTGAAGTGAGCACGCAGTTGGCCGAAATCCTCGGTTAAGGCGTTCAAGGGCCGGTTGACCGGCCCTTTTGCAGCAATTGCTTTCCCCTCCCACGTTTTCCGCTACAATTTCCCCCTGATTTTGAATGTGACCCATTCGTTTCGACATCAAGGAAATACAATGAGGCAAGAAAAGCCCGGGGTTTTGCTGGTCAACTTAGGTACACCAGATGCACCCACCACACCTGCGGTTAAACGCTATCTGAAACAGTTCCTCGGTGATCCACGCGTGGTTGATACGCCGCGTTTATTATGGTGGCCGATTCTCAATTTCATTATTTTGCCGTTCCGCTCGCCGCGCGTGTCAAAACTGTATGCGTCGGTGTGGATGGAAGAAGGCTCGCCGCTGATGGTGTTCAGCAAGCGCCAGCGTGATGCGCTAGCCCAACGCCTTGATATGCCGGTTGAACTCGGCATGAGCTACGGCCAGCCAAGCCTCGACAGCGCGTTAAAACGCCTGTTGGATCAAGGCGTCACCAAACTGATCGTCTTGCCGCTTTATCCGCAATTCTCCTGCTCAACCGTTGCGGCGGTGTGGGATGGCTTAGCCACCAGCTTCAAGCCACTGCGTTCCTTGCCGGATGTTGCGTTCATTCGCGATTACGCCGAGCATCCGGCATACATTGCGGCGCTGAAAGCCTCGGTTGAACGCTCATTTGCTCAGCACGGTGAGCCCGATCTGCTGGTGCTGTCGTATCACGGCATTCCGCAGCGTTTCGCTGATGAAGGTGATGATTATCCGCAGCGCTGCAAAGACACCACCGATGCGCTGGCCGCTGCCTTGGGCATTGCGCCGCACAAAATTATGATGACCTTCCAGTCACGCTTCGGTCGTGAGCCCTGGTTGACGCCGTATACCGATGAAACCATGCAAGGGTTGCCGGCCAAAGGCATCAAACATGTGCAGGTGATGAGTCCGGGCTTTGCCGCCGATTGTCTGGAAACGCTGGAGGAGATCAGCGAGCAGAACTGCGAATTCTTCCTGCATGCAGGTGGTGAGAAATTCGAATACATTCCCGCGCTTAATGATGATGCTGAGCATATCGAAATGATGGTGCAGCTGGTCAACGCACGCCGTTAAAGTGGTGGCAGAGAGTGTGCTATCATTCTCTGCCTGATTTTCCCTGACGGCACTCCAGATGAAATTTCCCGGCAAACGCAAATCCAAACACTATTTCCCGGTCAACGCGCGCGATCCGCTGCTGCAAGCCACGCAGCAAGAGCAGGAAGAGGGCAGTTGGGTAGTGGGTATCGACCAAACGCTGGTGGATATTGAAGCCAAAGTCGATGACGACTTTTTGCAGCGTTACGGTCTCAGTGCCGGTCATTCGTTGGTGATTGACGATGTCACCGCGGAAGCGCTCTACAACGAACTGATGCGCGATGAATTGATCAGCCATCAATTTGCTGGTGGCACCATCGGTAATACGCTGCACAACTATTCAGTATTAGCTGACGACCGCTCAGTGCTGCTCGGCGTGATGTGCAACAACATCCAGATCGGCGGCTATGCCTATCGCTACCTGTGCAACACCTCCAGCCGCATGGATCTCAACTTCCTTCAAGGCGTCGATGGCGCAATTGGCCGCTGCTTTACGCTGATTGGTGAACAAGGCGAGCGCACCTTTGCCATCAGCCCTGGCTTAATGAACCAATTGCAGGCTGACAGCATTCCAGAAGAAGTGATTGCTGGCGCATCGGCGTTGGTGCTGACCTCATATCTGGTGCGTTGCCAGCCGGGCGAACCGATGCCCGCCGCCACGCTGCGCGCCATTGAATACGCGAAAAAACACAATGTGCCGGTGGTGCTGACGCTCGGTACCAAATACGTGATTCAGGATAATCCACAGTTCTGGCGCGATTTCCTGCGCGATCACGTGTCGATTGTGGCGATGAACGAAGAAGAAGCGTTTGCACTGACCGGTGAGCAAGATCCGCTATTAGCGTCGAATATGGCGCTGGATTGGGTTGATTTAGTGTTATGCACCGCCGGGCCGACCGGCTTGTACATGGCGGGATTCACCGAAGACGAGTTCAAGCGCAAAACCAATCATCCGTTGCTGCCAGGCGCGCTGGCGGAGTTCAACCAATACGAATTTAGCCGGGCGATGCGCCACAAAGATTGCCAGCAACCGTTGCGTATCTTCTCGCACATCGCGCCGTATATGGGCGGCCCGGAGAAAATCATGAACACCAACGGCGCAGGCGATGGCGCATTAGCGGCGTTGTTACACGACATCACCGCCAACAATTTCCATCGCCAAAAAGTACCCAACTCCAGCAAACATGGCCGCGTGTATCTGACCTATTCGTCGCTGGCGCAAGTGTGCAAATATGCTAACCGGGTGAGTTATCAGGTGCTGAACCAGCATTCACCGCGTTTAACTCGCGGCTTGCCGGAGCGGGAAGACAGCTTAGAAGAGTCGTATTGGGATCGCTAAGGTTCGAGCGTTGATTGAAAAGGGCGTCCATTGGGACGCCCTTTTCATTGCAGATTAAGGCTTAAATCGGGCATTCACGCACAATCGGATTCTGCGCAATCTCTTCTTCCAGCACATTCAGCATGCTATTAGCAATTTCGCGCTCGCCCATCACCACGCGATTGGCGCCGCGTTCCAGAATGTACGTCACTTCATCGTCGTAATGCGCACGCGCAATAATCTCGATATCGGGACGCTTCTCACGTGCCGCTGTCACCACTTCGCCCGCTTCATAGCCATTGGGAATGGTCAGCAGCAGCCAGCGGGCGCAATCCAGACGCGCCAGTTCCATGGTATCGACGCGTGCCGCATTGCCCAGCACCGCTTTAATCCCTTGCTCACGCAGCGCTTCAACGCGAGGACGCGAACTCTCGACCACCACCAATGGCACATCGGCTTCCATCAGTTTTTGCCCTAACAGGCTGCCGACACGACCGTATCCCACCAGCACCGCGTGATTACAGATATCCACCGGAATCTGCTTCTCATCTTCAATGGCTTCTTCCAGCGTCTGCTCTTCAATGGTCTCGGTTTTATCGAGATAGCGTTCCAGCAAGGTAAACAGAATTGGGTTCAGCATGATCGAGAGGATCGCCGCCGCCAGTACCAGATTGCGGCCTTCATCGCTCAGCATGCCGAGTGAGATGCCGAGACCAGCGAGAATAAAGGCGAACTCACCAATCTGCGCCAGGCTGACCGAAATGGTCATCGCGGTGCGACGCGAATGGCCAAGCAACGTCACCAGCAGCCAGGCGGCAATGGATTTACCCAGCACGATAATCGCCAGTGCGCCCAACACGGCCAGCGGCTGCTCAATTAAAATCATCGGATCAAACAGCATGCCGACTGAAACAAAGAACAGTACGGCAAACGCATCACGCAGCGGCAAGGTATCGTGCGCCGCGCGGTGGCTGAGTTCAGACTCGTTCAACACCATGCCAGCAAAGAAGGCACCGAGCGCAAACGAGACATCGAAGAATTCGACCGCACCAAAGGCGATGCCCAGCGCCAGCGCTAAAACGGCAAGGGTAAACAGCTCGCGTGAGCCAGTGGCCGCGCTTTTGGCCAGAATCCACGGCACCACGCGACGACCCACCACCATCATCAGCACCATAAAGGCGACAACTTTGCCGATGGTTAGCATCAAATCCCACAGCAGCAGCGTTGGGCTGGCGTTGCCTTCTTCCAGCATGCCCGCGATGGCCGGCAGCAGCACCAGCGTCAGCACCATCACCAAATCTTCCACAATCAACCAGCCAATGGCGATTTGCCCGCGCTGGCTATCAATGAGTTGACGTTCTTCCAGCGCGCGCAGCAGCACCACGGTACTGGCAGTGGAAAGGCAGAGACCAAAGACCAAACCGGTCATCCACGACCAGCCCATGGTCCACGAAAGCCCCATTCCCAGCAGCGTCGCCACGGCAATTTGCGCGATGGCGCCAGGAATGGCGATCGACTTTACCGACATCAAATCCTTGAGCGAGAAGTGCAATCCGACACCAAACATCAGCAGAATCACGCCGAGTTCAGCCAGTTCCGGCGCAAGGTTGGTATCGGCGACAAAGCCAGGTGTGAAAGGGCCGGCGAGCACGCCTGCTAACAGGTATCCGACCAGCGGTGAAATACGCAGGCGATTCGCCAGCATACCAAGGAGAAAGGCGAGGACCAGTCCTCCGACAATGGTAGTGATCAACGGGGTAGTGTGATGCATGCCTGTCTCCTTGTGTGAAAATGTATCCGCTTGTAACAACTTAGTGTAATGCACAATCACGCACTGCGTTTAAACATTTGAGCGGTAAAAGGCGACTAAATTGAAAAAATGAGACTAAAACGCAGCTGAAGCTCCATTTTCCTCAGTTATCTCATAATATCGGCAGATTTCATGCAGAATGAAGGGGGCAAGGAAAAATAGTTGCCCCCTAAAACAGGCTTAGGCGTGACGATTATCAGGCAGGAAAGCGGTCAAAAGGCCGATAAGTGGCAGCCAGGCGCAGATTTGATAGACCCATTCGATGCTGGTGTGGTCAGCCACCACGCCCAACACGGCGGCGCCCAATCCGCCCATGCCGAAGGCGAAGCCGAAAAACAGTCCAGAAACCATACCGATACGTGTCGGCATCAGCTCCTGCGCGTACACCAAAATGGCGGAGAAAGCCGATGCAAGAATCAAACCGATGATCACGCTCAGTACGCTGGTCCACATTAAATTGGCGTGCGGTAGCAGCAGGGTAAAGGGCGCAACGCCAAGGATGGACACCCAAATCACGTATTTACGCCCAATCTTATCGCCAATCGGTCCACCAATAATGGTGCCGGCCGCCACCGCGCCGAGGAAGGCAAACAAATGGAATTGCGACGCTTGCACCGAAAGCCCGAATTTCTGCATTAAATAGAAGGTGTAATAGCTGCTGATGCTGGTGAGATAAAAGTATTTGGAAAAAATCAGCAGCAGCAAAATGCTCACCGCCAACACCACTTTTTTGCGTGGCAGCGGATTCACCGGCGTGACTTTAGCGGCAGATTTGCTGGCACGTTGCTGATGACTGTACCAACGGCTCACTTGTAGCAACACGATAATGCCCAGCAAGGCCGCCAGCACAAACCAGCCCAAATGGCCTTTGCCATAAGGCGCAACGATCATCGCCGCCAGTAACGGACCGAGC
The DNA here is from genome assembly GCF_039594315.1 of Pantoea sp. GTDB lineage: Bacteria > Pseudomonadota > Gammaproteobacteria > Enterobacterales > Enterobacteriaceae > Pantoea. Next base: position 94,735 of record NZ_JBCNNP010000009.1, on the reverse strand, counting down.
GCGCTACCAAAGTTGCCACCGACCTGGAACAGCGATTGTGCCAAACCATGCCGACCGCCAGACGCCATGCGCGCCACGCGTGAGGATTCAGGGTGGAACACCGATGAACCGCTACCGACCAGCGCCGCAGCCAGCAACACTTGCAGATAGCTGGTGGAGAAGGTCAGCAAAATCAGCCCGCACAGCGTAAAGGCCATGCCGACGGGCAGCGACCAGGGTTTGGGATATTTATCGGTGTAATGGCCGATAACCGGCTGTAATAGCGATGCGGTGACCTGGAAGGTCAGCGTGATCAAGCCGATCTGCACAAAGTTCAGATTGAAATCCTTTTGCAGCATTGGATAGATCGCCAGCAACAGCGATTGCAGCATATCGTTGAGCAGATGCGCGAGGCTGATGGCACCTAAAATGCCAAAAGCGGTACGACCGGGCGCGCGCGCCGGTGATGCGATTTCACTTGCCATAAAAATCCTGAAGGGGGTTTTAGTTATCAGATTGTTACTACTTGCTGACTCTATAAGCCTTTCGTCTTGAGTTAAAGGGCCAACTGTGCGACACAAGAGGGCGATAAAGCACATTAGGTTTGGAAAACGCAGCATAAGGAGATCGGCTTTGTTTTTATCACCGCATAAAGGGCGCTGGTTGGCGCTGATCATGTTACTGCTGCCAGTGTTGGCGCAGGCGTGGCAAACGGATCGCAGTTATCGTTTTAGCATTCTGCACACCAACGATCATCATGGTCGCTACTGGACCAACGCCCAAGGCGAATACGGCCTGGCCGCGCAGAAAACCTTAATGGATCAACAACGCTATGATGTGCAGGCCAAAGGCGGTGGTGCACTCATTCTGTCGGCGGGTGATGTGAATACCGGCGTGCCGGAGTCGGACATGCTGGATGCCGAGCCCGATATTCGTGGCATGAATTTGGTTGGCTACGATGCGATGGCGTTGGGCAATCACGAATTCGATAAACCGCTCAACGTGCTGCAAAAGCAGCAGAAGTGGGCCAAATTCCCGTTCCTGTCGGCCAACATCTACCAAAAAGGCACCGATAAACGCATGTTCAAACCGTGGGCGACCTTTAATCGCATGGGATTGAAGATCGCGGTGATCGGCCTGACTACCACTGACACGTTGCGCATTTCCAATCCAGAAAACATCGCCACGCTGGATATCCGCGATCCGGTAAAAGAGACCGAGAAAGCGGTAGCCGAACTGCGCGCCAGCGAAAAACCGGACGTGATTATCGCGCTAACCCATATGGGCCATTACGATGACGGCCAGCACGGCAGTAATGCGCCGGGCGATGTCGAACTGGCGCGCAGCTTGCCGCCTGGCACCATCAACGTGATCATTGGCGGCCATTCGCAGGATGCAGTGTGCATGGAAAAAGACAATGTCAGCGTGAAGGATTATCAACCGGGTCAGCCTTGCCAGCCGGATCGTCAGAACGGCGTGTGGATCATGCAGGCTAAGGAGTGGGGCAAATATGTCGGACGCGGTGACTTCACCTTCAAAAATGGCGAGTTGACGCTGGATAGCTATCAACTGATTCCGGTCAATCTCAAGCACAAAATCAAGAACCTCGACGGCAGCGAATCCTGGCTGACCTGGCAGGAAGAGATCCCACCAAACAGCGCGATGATGAAGCTGTTAACGCCGTTCCAATTGCGTGCCGCGAAGAAGCTGGACGTTAAAGTCGGTAGCAGCGACGGCGTATTTGTCGGTGAACGCGACAAAGTGCGTTTTGAGCAAACCAATCTCGGCCAGCTGATTTTGCGCGCACAAATGGCCGCCACCAAAGCGGATTTTGCGGTGATGAGCGGCGGCGGTATTCGCACGTCTCTGGCGCAGGGCAATCTGAGCTGGCGCGACCTGTTGCAGGTGCAGCCGTTTGGCAATCAAGTGGTTTCCGTCACGCTGACCGGCAATGAGTTGCTGAGTTATCTGGCAACCGTCGCCAACATTAAAGTGGATTCCGGCGGCTATGCGCAGTTCAGCAATATCAGTCTGGTGGCGGATGGCAAAGGCGTTAGCGAGGTGAAAATTAACGGTGAGCCGCTGCAAAAAGACAAAACTTATCGCATGGCGACCAATAGCTTTAACGCCAGCGGCGGCGACGGTTATCCCGCAATTGAAACCCATGCCGGTTTCACTAATAGCGGGCAACGTGATGCGGATGTGCTGCGCGAGTATGTTAGCCAACATTCACCGCTGAAAATCAGCGATTATGCGCCAAGCGGCATTGTGCATCTGACCGAAGCGCAGATTCAGGAGCGCAACAAAGCGCAGGAGAAGCAACAAAAGAAGCCCAGCTATCCGCAGATGATTCTGGCGTGGATCTGGCCGCGGGCGTCACAGCAGCAACATTGAACGACGTGGTTTCGGTGCGCATAACGCGCACCGTGCCTGTAGGGTCGCCATTTATGGTGACCGATGTTTATCGCAACCATCACGCTTGGCAGGATTTTTGCGTCACCCAACGCTGGCGCAATTTATCCCACGCCCAGTTGTAAGCCATGGTATACGGCAGGAAGAACAGGAAGAACGCCACTTCGACCATAAAGGCTTGCAGCAGGCTAATATCCAGCATCCACGCAGCAATCGGTAGACCAATCACAATAAATCCACCTTCAAAGCCCAGCGCATGTAACGCACGCAAACCAAGACCACGTTTAGCCTGCGGCGGCCAGATACGGTCAAAACCGGCGTTATAAATCATGTTCCACAGCATGGCGACGGTCGATAACATGATCGCCAATGCGCCCATCTGAAACAGCGGTTTATCCATAACCCAGGCAGCCAGCGGTGCAACTGTGATAATCGCCAACACTTCAAAGCCTGCGGCATGACAAAAACGTTCTTTCAGCGAACGGGTACGCATATAAACCTCCAAATTGGTTAGGACGCGCATTTTCTCACTGCGTGATGCTAAGATAAAATGAATACCTATCGATAAAAGCGATGGTTCACCATGAAATACTCCCCGGAATCTCTTGAGGCGTTTGTGCAAACGGTGGCGAGCGGATCGTTCTCGGCGGCGGCGCGTGCGTTAGCCAAAAGCCAGTCAACCATCAGCAGCGCGGTGGCGAATCTGGAAGATGATCTCGGTTTCACCTTGTTTGATCGCAGCGGCCGTCAGCCGGTGCTCACTGAGCAAGGCCAGCGCGCGTTAGCGCAGGTGCAGCAGATTTTGGCGGCCAGTCAGCGGTTAGATGAACTGGCAATGCGCTTGTCACAGGGCGTTGAGCCGCGCTTGAGCATGGCGATCTCCGATTTCTGGCAGGCCGATCATCACGTCAATTTGCTTAATCGCTTTGAGGCGCGTTATCCCGATATCGAGTTCGAATGCATGATTGCTGAAGATGCCGATGCTATCGATCTAATTCAGGCTGGTCGCGTGCACCTTGGCGTGGTGCGCGCGCAGCCACAATTGCCGCCAGATATCGCGGTGGCGCGTTTACAGGTTGGCGCGCAGATGGCGATTTATCTGCATCAGGATCACGCGTTTTCGCAGTTGGAACAGGTCAGTGAAGGGCAACTCGGCGAGCTGCGGCATCTGCGGCTCAATACGTGGGTGCAAAACCGCGATCCATTGCCGGCCGGGCGCGTCTGGTCGGCGCCGTCTTATTTACTGCTGCTGGAAATGGCGGAACAAGGCTTTGGCTGGAGCGTGTTGCCACGCTGGCTGGTGGAGCAGTTTGGTCATCAGGTGCTGAAAGAGTTGCCGGTGCCGGGTTGGCCGCAGCGTATTGCGGTGGATGTGATTTGGTCGCGACGCAATCCACCGGGACCGGCCGGGCGCTGGATGATCGATCAGCTTTGCGCCCAGCAGCCCGATTAATCGCGTCGGGCGATATCGGCCAGCGGCGCGTCGAGCAAGCGAGACAAATCTTGTGCCGCCAGTTCCAGATCCAATCCGCGTTTGCCGCCTGAGATAAAGATGGTGGCGAATTCCGCCGCCTGCTGATCAATCACCGTTGGCAGGCGTTTTTTCTGCCCCAACGGACTGATGCCGCCCACCAGATAGCCGGTTACGCGCTGCGCCAGTTGCGGATCGGCCATATCGGCTTTTTTCGCGCCCAATGCTTTGGCGACTTTTTTTAGATCCAGCTGAGTCGAGACTGGCGTGACTGCAACCGCTAAGGCTTTGGCGTCACCGTTGAGCGCCACTAACAGCGTTTTGAAAACCTGGCGCGCATCCAGATTCAATTTTCGTACCGCCTCATCACCAAAATTGGTTTCGTGGCTGTCGTGATCGTAAGGATGCAGGGTAAAGGTGACTTTTTGTTTTTCCAGAAGTTTTACCGCGGGCGTCATGATCGTTCCTTGTTAGGAAAATTCTTATTTCAGTTTTGGTGGAAAAATAGTGGCGAAATTCTGAACTTTGCGCGAGAATTGCCCCGCGCCAGTAAGAGATTGCTGGTGATAACCAAAATCATAAACAAATTCCTCTTTGACGGGCCAATATCACTATTGGCCTTCTTTTTTGGATTTTTTCCACGTTTGGCTACACCCATTCGCATCGTTGGTCACCATAAATGGCGACCCTACAACGGCGGTTCAGTGGCCGTATTTCTGCATCATGGGTATCGGTCACCATAAATGGCGACCCTACAAAAACGCTCAGAATATTCGTAGGGTCGCCATTTATGGTGACCGCAAACCGCGTTAACGCTTCAGCAACTCCGGCAAATTATCGTCGCCGTACAGATGCAATGCGCCGACCGCCACCACATAACGTCCTTTCGGTAACGCCAACAACAACTCGCGCCAATGCTGATTGCGGTTGCGCATCAGCGTATCGTTTAACTCGCTACTAAAGGTGCTGGGCAGCGCGACCGGTTGCTGCTTGGGTGGCGTATCCAGCCACCAGCTGATCATGGTTTGCAGCAGGCGCGCGTTGGTGTGCCAATGCTCCAGCGTATCCAGCAGCAGCGCTACGCCGTCCTGCGGCAGCGATTTCAACAAAGCGATCTGCGTTTCCGGGCCTTCCAGCTCGATAATGCGTTTATTCGCCGCTTTTGCTGCCTGCAACAACTGATAATCAATACCGAACTGTGGACGTAATCCCAGGCGCTGCGCCTGTTGCGCCTGCAACATCAAGGCGATTTGCCAAAACGGCAGAGTGTCGAACACGCTAATCGATAGCGAAACCTCATCGCACAACGCTTGTAGCCGTTGCAACGTCGCCTCTTCTAAGCGTGTTGCCAGCGGCGGACATTGATCGTCTTCGCTAAACGGCGAGCCGCCTTGGGTGATATCGGCTTCCACCACCAGCGCATCAGCTTTGTTGAGCTGGCGCAGCAAACCTGCGGGCAGCGGCTGCATATCGCGCGTGCCCATATGAATGCTGCCCGCCAGATGCAAACGGCGATCGCCCAGTTGGATATCCATGGCCGGCCAACTGTAGCTAGCCGGGAAAAGGTTCGCGATCCGTTGTTGGATGCTGTGCCACAGACCGTGTCTCATTCCCTGTCCTTTTAAATGCAAAAATCCATGCTAGCGATTTCACTCACTGAAAAACAGGGCCGCGATGGCTATTCGCGCGGCGCAGGCTTGAAGCGCAACAAGCGATTCGCATTGCTCACCACGGTAATCGATGACAGCGCCATCGCCGCGCCCGCAACAATCGGGCTGAGCAACATGCCGGTAAACGGATAAAGCACGCCCGCAGCAATCGGGATGCCGAAGCTGTTGTAGATAAATGCGCCCAGCAAGTTCTGGCGCATATTGCGCAGCGTGGCACCGGCAATCGACAGCGCATCGGCAACGCAGTGCAAATCGTTACGCATCAGCGTCATCGCGGCGGTTTCTACCGCGACATCGCTGCCGCCGCCCATTGCGATACCGACATCGGCCTGCGCCAGCGCGGGTGCATCGTTGATACCGTCGCCAACCATCACCACTTTGCGGCCTTGCTGCTGCAACTGGCTAATCGCCTGCGCTTTGCCATCCGGCAGCACCCCAGCAATCACTTCATCAATGCCCGCTTCAGCGGCAATAGCTTGCGCCGTTTTTTGGTGATCACCAGTCAGCATAATTAAGCGATAGCCTAATTGATGCAGCCGTTGCAGCGCCGCTTGGCTCTCCGGACGCAAGCTGTCGCGTAGTGCGATCAAACTCAGCAATTGACGGCGATCGGCCAGCAATACCGGCGTAGCACCTTGTGCTGCCAAGCGCTCGATATCGGCTTGTGCGGCGCTGTAATCAATGTGCTGCTCATCCAGCAAGGCTTGATTGCCCAGCAGCAGCGTTCTGTCGGCCACTTTAGCGCTGATACCTTTGCCGCGTATTGTACGAAATTGCTTAACCGCCTCGCTGCTGACATCGGGGGCCGCCTCGATAATCGCTTTTGCCAGCGGATGGCTGGAACCTTGCTCCATCTGCGCGGCGGCGCTGAGTACTTGCTGGCGATTCCAATCACCATAGATCAACACATCGCTGACCTGCGGCGTGCCGCGCGTTAAGGTGCCGGTTTTATCGAATACGATGGTGTCGACTTCGCTGGCGCGCTGCAGTGCATCGGCATCGCGCACCAGCACGCCCAATTCTGCGGAGCGCCCGACGCCTGCAATCACCGACATCGGTGTGGCTAATCCCAACGCGCAAGGGCAGGCGATGATCAGCACCGTTGTCACGATCACCAGCGTGTAGGCCAAATGCGGCTGTGGGCCGACCCAATACCAGATCGCGCCGCTGATCAGCGCAGTCGCTACCACCACCGGCACAAACACCGCCGAAATGCGATCCGCTAATCGACCGATATCCGGTTTGCTGCTTTGCGCCTGACGCACCAGATTAATGATGCGCGCCAACGTGGTGTGGCTACCGGTGGCGCGTGCAATAAAGTGCAGCGTGCCATCTTGCAGCAGCGTGCCAGCAAAGATTTTATCGCCGGGTTGCTTGGCTTGTGGCACCGCTTCGCCGGTCAACATCGCTTCATCAAACCAAGCTTCACCGCTAGTGACTTCGCCATCCACCGGTACGCGATCGCCGGTTACCAGTTTGATGGTCATGCCGGGCTGCACTTCGCTCAACGGCAGCAGCGTTTCACTGCCATCCTTGATCACTCGCGCCTGCGCTGGAGTTAAATCCAGCAAACGTTCCAGCGCTTTCGAGGCACGCTGGCGTGCCCGTTGTTCCAGCGCATGCCCCAGATTAATCAGGCCAACGATCATTACGCTGGCTTCGAAATAGAGATGTCGCGCTTGATGCGGGAAAAACGCCGGCCACAACGCCACGCTCATCGAGTAGAGCCACGCTGCACCGGTTCCCAGCGCCACTAACGTATCCATGGTTGCGCTGCCGTGACGCAAACTGCGACATGCGCTGCGATAGAAATGGCCACCGGCAATCATCATCACCAGCAAGGTAATGACACCCAGCGAACGCCACAGCGTTTGGTTTTCGGCGCTCAGCATCATGTTGTCGCCGAGCATGCCCCAAATCATCATCGGCACACCGAGCAGCAATGCTAATGCTGATTGCCAGCTAAAGCGGCGCATCGCTTGTTGGGCGCTAACTTGCTGGCGTTCGCGGCGGGTTTGTTCATCATCGATCACTTCGGCGGAATATCCGGCTTGATCGACGGCGCGCACCAGCGCATCGGCTTCTGCATCCCCTAAAATCAGCGCGCTGCGCTCGCCGAGATTAACGCGTGCCTGGCTCACGCCGGGCACCTTTTGCAGCGCCTGCTCCACACGGCTGACACAACTGGCGCAGCTCATACCACCAATCAGTAAGTGATGCACCGCTTCCGTGGTTGCTGCCGGTTGCGACTCCGTTGTCAGCGCCTCCGGCGGCGGCTCTGTAGCTGTCAACGGTTCAGGCTTTGGGTGGGTTGTGCCGTCTTTTAATACTGCGTGATAACCGGCCTGTTCAACGGTAGCGATCAGGTCGTCAGCGCTCGCCGCACCGGTCACGCGTGCTTCTTGCTGGGTAACCTCGGCTTGTTCAACATCACCGCGTTGTTCCAGTGCTTCTTTTACGCGTTTAACGCAGTGGCCGCAGGATAAGCCATCCAGCGCCAGCAGTTGGGTATGTGACATGCTTAACTCCTCAGGTAATGATTTTGACTGCATGCAAGATTTGCATTAGAACTAGATGCTAAACCTTCCCCTGAATGGAAGGTCAAGAGGTGAAAATGAACATCAGTGATGTGGCAAAAAAAACCGGACTCACCAGCAAAGCAATTCGCTTTTACGAAGAGAAGGGCGTGGTGACGCCACCGGCGCGCGGTGAAAATGGCTATCGCCATTACGCAGCGCACCATCTCGATGAATTGAATCTGCTACGCCAGGCGCGTCAGGTCGGCTTCACGTTAGAAGAGTGCCGCGAGCTGGTGGCGCTGTTCAACAATCCGGCGCGGCATAGCGCGGATGTTAAAGCGCGTACTTTGCAGAAAGCGGATGAGATCGCTGCGCACATTGAAGAGTTACATGCGATGCGCGCGCAGCTGCTGGCGCTAGCGGAAGCCTGTCCGGGCGATGACAGTGCAGAGTGCCCGATTATCAATCACCTTGCCGGTTGCTGCCATCAGGCGGATGGCGAGCGCGGTTGAATCATCAGCGTGATACCGACCACGCCGGTAACGATCACCTTGGTGCCTGCGGGCAGATCGCTATCGGCCTGCACGCGCCAACTGCTGTCGCCAATGCGCACGTGGCCCAAACCGTTTTGCAGCGTGCTATCTAGCGTCAGTTGCATGCCCATCAATTGGCTGCCGCGCTGATTCAGCGTATTGGCCTGTTGCGATGATTCGCGATAGCGCATCCAGCGATACCAGAAATAGACACAAAGCAACGTCAAAACCGCAAACAGAAGGCCCTGTCCGGTCCATGAAAGTGGAATAAACCACTCTGTGACGCCAACCAGCACCGCCGCTAATCCGCTCCACAATAGATAGCCGCTGGTGCCGAGCATTTCGGCAGCCAACAGCAAACCGCCGAGCGTGAGCCAGAACCAGTGTGGATGCGCGATCAGCTCCATCAGGATCATGGTCTTCGCTCCTGACGGCTCTCCTTCAGCAGTTCACTGATGCCGCCAATCGCGCCCATCAAACTGCTGGCATCCAGTGGCATCATTACCAGTTTGCTGTTGTTGGCTTCACCGATTTTTTGCAGTGCATCAGTGTATTTCTGCGCCACGAAGTAGTTCACCGCCTGAATATCGCCAGCGGCGATGGCTTCAGACACCATGCGTGTGGCAGTGGCTTCGGCTTCGGCCTGACGTTCGCGAGCTTCAGCTTGCAGGAAGGCAGAGGTGCGTTCGCCTTCCGCTTTAAGAATTTGCGATTGTTTATCACCCTCAGCGCGCAGAATCGCTGCCTGGCGCACGCCTTCCGCCGCCAGAATGTCGGCACGTTTGGTACGTTCGGCTTTCATCTGCGCATTCATTGCGGCAATCAGTTCCTGCGGCGGACGCACGTCACGGATTTCGATACGGGTGATTTTCACGCCCCACGGGTTGGTGGCTTCATCGACGATATGCAGCAGGCGCGTGTTGATGTTATCGCGCTGCGACAGCATTTCATCCAGCTCCATGCTGCCGAGCACGGTACGGATGTTGGTCATGGTTAAGTTGAGAATCGACAGCTCAAGATTGCTGACTTCATAAGCCGCACGTGCCGGATCGACCACTTGAATGAAACACACCGCATCAATGGTGACGTTGGCGTTATCTTTGGAGATGATTTCTTGCGAAGGGATGTCGAGAACTTGTTCCATCATATTGATCTTGCGACCAATACGATCCATGAACGGCACCAGCAAATTCAGACCGGGCGCCAGCGTTTTGGTATAGCGGCCAAAACGTTCAACCGTCCACTGATAACCTTGTGGAACAATTTTTACGCCAGCCCACACCACCACCAGTGCGAACAGAATCAGAACCGGAATAACCGTTAACATATAACCTCCTGGCTGTCAGATTGTCGGGCCGAGTCGCTTCGGCCCGTTTAACGCGCGGTACCGATCAGTACAGCAGCGAGTAAAGCTGGCGACGATAGCGCGTGGCGAGCGTGTCGCCGGTGCCAAGCGCAGCCAGAATTTCCTGGAACATTTTACGTACTTGACCATCACCGACGCTGAGATCGCTTTTCAGGAAGCCGAACAGCAGTTCCAGCGCTTCTTCGTTGCGGCCCACTTGATGCAGCTGTAACGACAGTTTAGCAGCCAGTTCGGCATTGGTTGGATCGCTGGCTAACTGTTCCTGCAACAACTGAATTTCAGGCGTATCGGCGGCTTGTTTCAGCAGTTCGATCTGCGAAATCAGGCTTTGATAACGGGTGTCCTGATCCTGCAACGGCACCGCATCCAGCACGGTTTCCGCTTCATCGCTACGGTTCAACGTGATCAGCACTTCAGCTAACAGGAAGCCAATTTCACTGTTTTTGTTGCTGAGCTGCCACGCATCTTTCAGCAGCGGCAGCGCTTCCAGCGGTTTACCTTCATGCATCAATTGCATTGCCTGCTGCGCTTTCATCTCTTCTTCACGCGGCAGCACTTTTTGCAGCAGAGCGCGAATCGCCTCTTCCGGCTGCGGTCCCTGGAAGCCATCTACCGGCTGACCATTCTGGAACAGATACACGGTCGGGATGGAGCGCAGGCCAAACTGCGACGCCACCATCTGCTCTTTATCACAATCCAGCTTCGCTAAAAGAAACTGACCGGCATACTCCTGCGCCAGGCGCTCCAGCACCGGCGTCAGTTCCTGACAATGCTGACTGCGATCGGACCAGAAATAGAACAGCACCGGCAGCTGCATTGACTGCTCTAACGTCTGTTGCAGGTTGGTTTCGTTGATGTCGATAATCAAAGCGTGTGACATGAATACGTCTCTTGGCAGAAAGTGTGTTGAGGATATGGGGGCAAGGCGGCCCGGTTCAAGTTCGAATCTGTGTTGCAGCTTAGTTGCTGCGCAAAATGCGATCCAGTATCCAACCTGGCAGCAGACGTTTAAGCACGCTCATCGCCCAGGCCACCAGCGTCACCGGATAACGCAGGCGCGGATGTTTGCTCTCCAACGCATGACGCAGCTTCGGCAGAATCGCTTCTGGCGGCAGGGTAAAGCGCGCGGCAATGCCCGGATTGCGCACCGGTTTATCCTGTTGGCCTTGATGGATGTTGTCGCTAAATCGGGTGCTGATTGGGCCGGGTTCGATCAGGCTGACGCGCACGCCAGAATCGCGGACTTCAAGGCGCAGCGCATCGCTCCACGCTTCCAGCGCCCATTTGCTGGCGGCATACGCGCCGCGTCCTGGCGTGGAGATCAGCCCTAAAACCGAGCTGGTATTGATGATGCGTCCGTTGCCGCTGGCTTGCAGAGCGGGCAGCAGGCGCATAGTCAGTTGATGAGTGCCAAACAGGTTGGTGGAGAACTGCTTTTCCAGTTGCTGTCGTGAAACGCTGCTGAGCGGGCCATATTGACCAAAACCGCCATTGTTAAACAGCGCAAACAGGCGATGCTCGGTGAGTTCAAGCACGCGATCGGCGGCGGCATCAACGCTAGCGGCATCATCCAGATCCAGCTGTAAACCGATAAAGCCCAATGCGTCCATGCGCACCACATCCTCGTCGCGACGGCAGGCGGCAATCACGCGATAGCCGCGTGATAACAGATCGTTGGCGGCGACTAAACCAATGCCGCTGGAACAGCCGGTGATCAGAATTGTTCTTTGCATTTATTTACCCGTTAAAAATCACACGTCTGCATTAATCATGCTTTACTAGCGGAGCCAGTTCGGTCGCCATCAGATTGGCGATAAACGGCTGAGCATCCGGATTGGGGTGAATTCCGTCCTGCTGCATCCATTCCGGCTTCAGATAGACTTGCTCCATAAAGAACGGCACCAGAGGAATGTTGTACTGCTGTGCCAGGCGCGGATAGATGGCGCTAAACGCTTCGGTATAGCGACGTCCATAATTAGCAGGTAGACGAATCTGCATCAGCAGCGGCTGCGCCTTAGCGGCTTTTACCTCGTCGATCACCTTGGTCAGATCCGCGGCAATATTTTGCGGCGGGAAGCCACGCAGGCCATCGTTACCGCCCAATTCGATTAACACCCAACGCGGTTGATGCTGTTTTAATAGGCTCGGTAAACGCGCCAGCCCTTGTCCGGCGGTATCTCCGCTGATGCTGGCGTTAACAATTTTGGGCTGCTGTTGCCAGGTTTTATCCAGCAGGCTCGGCCAGGCTGCGGTCGCTGACATGCGATAACCGGCGCTCAAACTGTCCCCCAACACCAACAAGGTGTCGGCGGCGGCGATGCGGGACACCAGCAGAAGCAATAACAACAGGAAGGGATAATGCCAGCGGAAAACATTGTTGCAGTTCATCATCTTACTAAGTCCGTCGGTCAGGGAGAGCATCAGCTGACCATCCTTACCGGAGTTGAGCTGGTTGTCAAACCAGCTGAGACCATCGCCTTGATTGGCGAATCGGGTTCGGGGAAATCGACGTTGCTGGGGATTCTGGCTGGATTGGATGATGGCAGCAGCGGCGAAGTGCATCTGCTTGGCCAGCCGCTGCACAGCATGAATGAAGAGCAGCGTGCCGCGCTGCGTGCGCGTGAAGTCGGCTTTGTGTTTCAATCCTTTATGCTGGTGCCAACGCTTAACGCATTGGAAAACGTGCAGCTTCCGGCGCTGCTGCGCGGCGATAGCGATCGCGAAAGTCGCGCGCAAGCGGTGGAATTGCTCACCGTGTTGGGGCTGAAAGATCGTCTGCATCATCTTCCTGCGCAACTTTCTGGTGGCGAACAACAGCGTGTGGCGCTGGCGCGTGCCTTTAGCGGCCGTCCGGGGCTGCTGTTTGCCGATGAACCGACGGGCAACCTGGATCGCAAAACCGGCGATCGCATTGCCGATCTGCTTTTCTCCCTTAATCGTGATTTCGCTACCACGCTGATTCTGGTGACGCACGATGAGCAACTGGCGGCGCGCTGCGATCGTCGCCTGCGCCTGCGAGACGGCAAATTGTGGGAGGAAACATGATTTGGCGCTGGTTTTGGCGCGAGTGGCGTTCGCCTTCGCTGCTGATTGTCTGGCTGGCCTTAACCTTGGCGGTAGCGTGCGTGCTGGCGCTGGGATCGATCAGCGATCGTATGGAAAAAGGCTTAAGCCAGCAAAGCCGCGACTTTATGGCGGGCGACCGCACGCTGCGCACCACGTCGCCCGCACCGGATGCGTGGCTAACCAAAGCGCGCGATGAAGGATTGTCGGTCAGCAGCCAGCTGCATTTTATGACCATGACCTTCGCGCAAGAGACGCCGCAGCTGGCGGATGTTAAAGCGGTGGATGATGCCTATCCGATGTTTGGCACGCTGCAAACCAATCCGCCAGGATTGCGTCCGCAAGCCGGAACGGTGCTGGTTGCGCCGCGTTTGCTGGCGCTACTCAATCTTAAGGTTGGCGATAATGTTGATGTCGGCGATACCACGCTGCGTATTGCTGGCGAAGTGATTCAGGAGCCGGATGGCGGTTTCAATCCATTCCAAACCGCGCCGCGCCTACTGATGAACCTAGCTGATGTCGAAAAAACTGGTGCAGTGCAGCCCGGCAGTCGTTTGAGTTGGCGTTATAAATTCTCCGGCGAACCGGCCCCATTAGCGCGTTATGACAGTTGGATCGAACCGCAACTTAAAGCCGATCAGCGCTGGATCAGCGTGGAGAATTCGGAAGATGCGCTCGGGCGCTCGATGCAGCGCGCGCAGCAATTCCTGCTGCTCTCGGCGTTGCTGACGCTGATGCTGGCGATTGCCGCGGTGGCGGTGGCGATGAGCCATTATTGCCGCAGTCGCTACGATTTGGTGGCGGTGCTGAAAACCCTCGGTGCCTCACGCAAAGCCTTACAGCGGCTGATCATCGGCCAATGGCTGGCGGTGCTGCTGCTGGCCGCTATTGTTGGCAGCGTGTTGGGGCAGGGGATTGAAGTTATCCTGCTATTGATGTTGAAACCGGTGCTGCCGGGCGCGTTACCTGCCGCCAGCTTCTGGCCGTGGTTGTGGGCGATTGGCGCGATGTTTGTCATTTCGCTGCTGGTCGGTTTACGCCCGTATCGCCTGCTGATGGCAACGCAGCCGCTGCGCGTGTTGCGGCGTGATGCGGTCGCCAATGTTTGGCCGCTGCGCATCTATCTGCCGGTGATGGCGTTGGTAGTGATTGGCTTGCTGGCGCTATTAATGGGCGGCAGCAAAATGTTGTGGGCGTTGCTGGCGGGCGTGGTGTTGCTGGCGCTGCTGCTGGCGTTGTTGGGTTGGGGCACGCTGCTGCTGCTGCGTCGGTTGGTGGTGCGCAATCTGGCGATGCGTTTGGCGATCAATCGCCTGCTGCGTCAACCGGCGATGACGCTCAGTCAGCTGGCGGCATTTTCGTTGTCATTTATGTTGCTGGCGCTGCTGCTGGTAATGCGTGGCGACCTGCTGGATCGCTGGCAGCAGCAATTGCCCGCCGATAGCCCGAACTATTTCCTGCTGAACATCACCAAAGAGCAGGTGCCGCAAGTCAGCGATTTTCTCACCGGACATCACATCAAACCGGAAACCTTCTATCCGATTGTGCGAGCGCGTTTAACCGAGCTGAACGGCAAAGAAGCCGATCCAAAGATGGATAACGCGCTGAATCGCGAGCTGAATCTGACGTGGCAGGCACAGCGCCCAGATCACAATCCGCTGATCGCCGGTGATTGGCCGCCGAAAACCGGTGAAGTGTCGATGGAAGGGGAACTGGCAGATCGTCTCGGCGTGAAGCTGGGTGATACCCTGACCTTCAGCGGCGATACTCAGCAGTTCAGCGCCAAAATCACCAGCTTGCGTAAGGTGGATTGGGAGAGTTTACGGCCCAACTTCTTCTTCATCTTCCCACCGGGCGCGTTGGATCAACAGCCACAAACCTGGTTGACTAGCTTCCGCATGGATAACAATCCGGCGCTGCTGGCGCAGCTCAATCGCGCCTTTCCGACGCTGAGTTTGCTGGATATCGGCAGCATGATGCGCCAGATCGGCCAGGTGTTGACGCAGGTCAGCCAGGCGCTGGAAGTGATGGTAGTGCTGGTAACGATTTGTGGCGTATTGTTGCTCATGGCGCAGATTCAGGTTGGCATGCGTCAGCGTCAACAAGAGTTAGTGGTCTATCGCACGTTGGGGGCCAGTAAACGACTGCTGCGCGGTACCTTGTGGTGCGAGTTTGCGCTGTTGGGCGTGGTTTCAGGGATTGCGGCGGCGTTAGGTGCTGAGGCGGCGCTGTGGGGATTACAGCGTAAGATCTTTGATTTCCCGTGGCAGCCAGATTGGACGCTGTGGTTTGCGCTGCCCATTGTCGGCGCGCTGCTGTTGTCGCTGTGCGGCGGCTGGCTGGGCGTGCGATTGCTGCAAGGAAAGGCGTTGTTTAGACGGTTTGAGGCAGCTTAAAGCGGGTAATCGAAATTCTAAAGCGCACGTATCGTAGCGGCGCAATTTATTGCGTTATGTTGACCTTTTAAAATCAACGGAACGCAATAAATTGCGCCGCTACGGAATGTGCGGTTAATTGATCAGCATTACGCCAGTGATGGCGACCTTGTCGATCAAAGCTTCTCAACCGCCCACGCGATACCGCTGGCATACTCTTCTGGCAGCAACGGCACCAGCGCATTCAGCGCGGATACCAAACGTACCTGATCGCTATCGGTCAGATTAAGATGCCCCACCTTGCGGCCCGGACGCACGTCTTTATCGTACCAATGCAGATGCACCAGCGGCTGTTGCAGCCAATCGAGATTCACTGCGGTGCCAATCAAATTCACCATCACCGACGGCGCAAACACCACCGGCTGCGGCAGCGCGAGACCCAGAATGGCGCGCAGATGCAGTTCGAACTGGCTGATTGATGCGCCATTTTGCGTCCAGTGTCCGCTGTTGTGCACGCGCGGCGCCAGCTCATTAATCAGCAAACCTTCCGGCGTAATAAAACACTCCATCGCCATAACGCCGACATATTTCAGCTCATGCATGATGGCGCTGAGCATTGCTTCGGCTTGCTGCTGCTGTGCGGCATCGGCCTGCGGGAAAGCTACGCTGGTGCGCAGAATGCCATCCTGATGCAGGTTATGCGTCAGCGGATAAAACACCGTGCTGCCATCGTGTCCGCGCGCACCGACCAGCGACACTTCGCCGCTGAAGTTGATGCCTTGCTCGACGATGCAATCGCCGTAGCACTCGTCCGGCAGCGCATCGGTTTCATTGGCGCGCAAACGCCATTGACCGCGACCGTCGTAGCCGCCAGTGCGACGTTTAACAATCGCCAGCTCACCCAACGAATCAAACACGCTCGGCCACTCGGCTTTATCCGCCAGCAATTGCCACGGCGCGGTAGCGAGATTGAGCTGATCCAGCAGTTGTTTTTGCGTCAGGCGGTCGGCCAGACGCGGGAAAATATCGCGATTCACAAACGCCGGATGGCTCGCCAGTTCGCGGGTTAAGGCGGTTTCCGGCCAACGTTCGATCTCAGCGGTGATCACGCTTTCGGCGATAGGCAATGCCGACGGTTCAGCATCCAATCCCACCGGGAATACCGCGATGCCCAGCGGTTCACCCGCCTGGCGCAACATGCGGCCTAACTGACCATTTCCTAATACGCAAACCGGCTTCATGCGTCCTCCCGCGGATCCGGGTTGTTCAACACTTCATCGGTCTGTGTTTGACGCCAGTTGGCGAGGCGCGTGGACAGCGCTTGATCGTGGATCGCCAGGATTTGCGCTGCCAGCAATGCCGCGTTGGCTGCACCGGCTTTACCAATCGCCAGCGTACCAACCGGAATGCCGCGCGGCATTTGCACGATGGAATACAGGCTATCGACACCGCTCAGCGCGGCGCTTTGCACCGGCACGCCCAGCACTGGAACCAGCGTTTTGGCGGCCAGCATGCCCGGCAAATGGGCTGCACCGCCGGCACCGGCGATGATCACCTGATAGCCGTTTTCGGCAGCGCTTTCGGCGAAGCTGAACAGTTTGTCTGGCGTGCGGTGAGCGGAGACCACTTCTACGTGGAACGGAACATCCAGGCTGTTAAGAATTTCCTCGGCGAACTGCATGGTAGCCCAGTCACTTTTGGAACCCATGACAATGGCGATACGAGCCGGGGTGGCGTTGGATGACATGCGGTCAACTCCTGTGAATATGCAAAACGAACCTGGCCGGGCGGGCAGGCGAAGAAGGGCACAGAGAATAGCATGAGATGGCAGCAAGGAAAACGGTTGCGTAGGCGGAAAACGGGCATTGATGCCCGGATTTCAGAAGGGGAATTCGATCAAGCTGACGCCGCTGGCATCCACCTGAATCATCGAGCCGTTTTCATGCCAGGCACCGAGCACCGCGCGTTGCACGTTTTCGCCGTGCAGCGAAAATTGATGAATGGCGGGACGATGGGTGTGACCGTGAATCAGAATCGGCGTCTGTTGGCGCGTCATCGCCGCTTCCACCGCTTGCTGATTGACGTCCATGATGTTCAATGATTTGTGCTGATTGGCCTGCTTGCTGCCATTGCGCATGCGCGCGGCAATGCGCATCCGCAGGCGCAGCGGCAAGGCAAGAAACAGCCGTTGCAACCAGCGCTGATGCACTTTGGCGCGAAAGCGTTGGTAGCCTTGATCATCGGTGCACAAGGTATCGCCATGCATGATCAACACGCGTTGGCCATAGAGTTCCAGCACTTGTTCTTCCGGCAGCAACGTCATGCCTGCGGCGCGCGCAAAACGCTGGCCGAGCAGGAAATCACGGTTGCCATGAATGAAGAATTTCGGCACCGGCAGCGCCTTGAGCGCCGCAGCGATCTGCTGATGCAGCGGATTGGGATCGTCGTCGCCAATCCACGCTTCAAACAGATCGCCGAGGAGATAAAGCGCATCGCATTGTTGCGCTTCACCCTGCAAAAAATGCAGAAAACCGGCAGTAATTGCCGGTTCTTCAGTGCACAGATGCAGATCTGCGATAAACAGCGTGCGCGACATTACTCGCTAACAGTCACTTTCTGGATGACAACGTCGTCAACCGGAACGTCCTGATGCATGCCGCTGCGGCCAGTTTTCACCGCTTTGATTTTCTCAACCACGTCCATGCCTTCAACCACTTCTGCGAACACGCAGTAACCCCAACCTTGCAGGCTTTCGTCACGGAAGTTCAGGAAGTCGTTGTCTGCCACGTTAATGAAGAACTGGGCAGTAGCAGAGTGAGGAGCCTGGGTACGCGCCATCGCCAGCGTGCCTTTGGTGTTTTTCAGGCCGTTGTTCGCTTCGTTGCGGATATCTGCTTTGGTGTCTTTCTGCTTCATGCCAGGCTCAAAACCACCACCCTGAATCATGAAACCGTTGATTACGCGATGGAAGATAGTGTTATCGTAAAAACCTTCCGCGCAGTATTCCAGGAAGTTCTTCACGGTAGCCGGCGCTTTGTCATCGAAGGTTTTAATTACGATATCGCCATGGTTCGTCTGGAAAGTGACCATTATTTTCTTCCTGTAAAGTTTGTCGTCAGTGTCAACTACCACGCCGCAAGGCAGCGCGGCTTTTTTTGTAGACGCTTCTTATATCACAATTTCCAATAACGCGTCAGTAACCGGACTTCAGTTGGCAAGCGAGCGATGCACAAGTCAGAAAAATACGGCACAATAACCGGCTACGCTGCAAGGGCGTATCCCGCAAACGTCAATAACGGAACCATTCAATGCTGAAGATCTATAACACCCTGAGTCGACAGAAAGAGGAATTTAAACCTATCCACGCCGGTCAAATCGGCATGTACGTCTGTGGTATCACGGTTTACGATCTCTGTCATATCGGTCATGGGCGGACTTTTGTGGCATTCGATGTGGTGGCGCGTTATCTGCGTTACGTGGGCTACACGCTAAAGTATGTGCGTAACATCACCGATATTGATGACAAAATCATCAAACGTGCCAATCAGAACGGTGAAAGCATTGAAACGCTGACCAATCGCATGATTGCCGAAATGCACACCGATTTTGCCGCGCTGGGCATTCTGCCGCCGGATCTCGAACCGCGCGCCACGCGCCATATTGATGAAATCATCGAACTGGTCGGCAAGCTGATCGAACGCGGTCACGCATACGTCGCGGATAACGGCGACGTAATGTTCGACGTGCTGAGCGACAAAGATTACGGCGCGCTATCGCGTCAGGATCTGGAACAGCTGCAAGCTGGCGCACGCGTTGAAGTGGCCGATGTGAAACGCAATCCAATGGACTTCGTGCTGTGGAAAATGTCCAAAGCCGATGAACCGGCGTGGAATTCGCCGTGGGGCAACGGTCGTCCCGGCTGGCACATCGAATGTTCAGCGATGAACTGCAAACAGCTCGGCACCCATTTCGACATTCACGGCGGCGGCTCGGATCTGATGTTCCCGCACCATGAAAACGAAGTGGCGCAATCCACTTGCGCGCACGACGGCCCGTATGTGAATTACTGGATGCACTCCGGCATGGTGATGGTTGATCGCGAGAAGATGTCGAAATCGCTGGATAACTTCTTCACTGTGCGCGACGTGTTGCAGCATTACGATGCTGAAACCGTGCGTTACTTCCTGATGTCGGGCCACTATCGCAGCCAGCTCAACTATGGCGAAGATAACCTCAATCAGGCACGTGCCGCGCTGGAGCGCTTGTACACCGCGCTGCGTCACACCGATGCCAATGCCACCGCAGCGGGCGGCGAGGAGTTTGAAGTGCGTTTCCGTCTGGCGATGGATGACGACTTCAATACGCCAGAAGCCTATTCGGTGCTGTTCGACATGGCGCGTGAAGTCAATCGTTTGAAAGGCGAAGACAACGCGGCGGCGGATGCGCTGGCAGCGAAACTGCGCCAGATCGCCAACGTGCTTGGCATCTTGCAGCAAGATCCTGAACAGTTCCTGCAAAGTGGTGCGCAGGTCAATGACGAAGAAGTGGCGGAAATCGAGCATTGGGTCAAAACCCGTGCCGATGCGCGTGCGGCCAAAGATTGGGCGCAGGCAGATGTGGCGCGCGACAAGCTCAACGAATTGGGCGTCATCGTCGAAGACGGGCCGCAAGGTTCCAGCTGGCGTCGTAAATAACCGGAGAGGGCGAGAAATCGCCCTTTTTTATTATGTCGATTGAACAGATCCAGATTCGCGGCTTCCGCTCGGTACGCAATCTCACGTTGCCACTGCAACAGCTCAACGTAGTCAGCGGCCCAAACGGCTGCGGCAAATCCAATCTCTACAAAGCGGTGCGATTGCTGCACGAAGCGGCCAGCGGACGTTTGGCCTTGGCGCTGGCGGAAGAGGGCGGCATTCAGAAAGCGATGTGGGCGGGCGGATTGCGACGCGGCGATCGTCGGCACGATCCAAAACGTCTGTCGCTGGCGGTGGTGATGGATGACATGGATTATCAGCTCGAGGTCGGTTTTCCTGAGCCGCTAGCCACCAGCATGTTCAATCTCGATCCGCTGGTGAAAGACGAACGCATTTGGCTGAGCGGTCAGCGTCGGCGTCCCTCGTCGTGCATTATGCAGCGCGAAAATCAGACCGCGTTTCTGCACAACGTCGATGGCGAGCGTGTGGCGTATCCGGCGGTGCTGCATCCTGAAGAGTCGCTGTTTGGGCAACTGGGCGAACCGCATCTTTATCCGGAACTGTCGCAGGTGCGTGAACGGCTGCGCGAATGGCGCTTCTATCACGAATTCGCCGTGTGGCCCGGTTCACCGATTCGTGCACCGCAAATTGGCGTGCGTGCGCCGGTGTTGTCGCATGATGGCAGCAATCTGGCAGCGGCGTGGGCGACGATTGTCGAACGTGGCCATTCCGAATTGCTGTTTCAGGTGATAGCCGAAGCCTTCCCCGACAGCGAGTTTCACGTTGATGTGCAGAATGGGCGTTTTCAGATGCTGATGTCGCGGCGCGGCATCTTGCGTCCGCTGGAAAGCGCCGAGTTTTCGGATGGCACGCTGCGTTTTCTGTGTTTAGTGGTGGCGCTGCTCAGCCCGCGTCCGCCGCAGTTCATGGCGCTCAACGAACCGGAAAACAGTCTGCATGAAGATTTGCTACCGGCGTTAGCGCGCCTGATTGCCGAAGCCAGCCAGTTCAGCCAATTATGGATCACTAGCCATTCACCAAAACTGGCGACGCTGATTGCTCAACATACGGCGGTGAATCATATCGAGTTGCAACAAATAGAAGGGGAAACGCGGGTGATAGGGGAAGATCTGATTTAAGGCGTCCCGATTGGGACGCCCAACGATTACGCGACAACCGTAATCTTATAACCGGCAAACTCAACTTTCTGGCCTGCCACAATCTTGCAACGCTTGCGCGTTTCAACTGCGCCATCAACGCGCACTTCACCATCAGCAATCACGGCTTTCGCCTGCGCACCGCTTTCCACCCAACCTTCGATTTTCAGCAGATCGCACAAATCAACGTGGGCATGTGTACCGAGAGAAAAACTGGCCATTATGCCTCCTCAATATCGTGAAATTCTTCGCACGCCGTCAGCGTGTTTTGGATCAGGGTGGCAACGGTCATTGGACCGACGCCGCCCGGAACTGGCGTAATGTAAGAAGCGCGCTCAGACGCCGCTTCAAACTCCACATCGCCCACCACTTTACCGCTCTCCAGACGGTTAATACCGACATCGATCACCACCGCGCCCGGCTTAATCCAGTCGCCCGGAATAAAGCCCGGTTTACCCACCGCAACCACCAGCAGATCGGCGTGCTCAACGTGATGACGCAAATCTTTGGTAAAACGATGCGTTACGGTGGTGGTGCAACCAGCCAGCAACAGTTCCATGCTCATCGGACGGCCGACGATATTCGACGCGCCAACCACCACGGCGTTCAGGCCGTAAGTATCGATGTTATAACGCTCCAGCAACGTCACGATGCCGCGCGGCGTGCACGGACGCAGTTTTGGCGCGCGCTGGCACAGACGACCGACGTTGTAGGGATGAAAGCCATCGACGTCTTTGTCCGGCGTGATGCGCTCCAGCACTTTGACGTTATCGATGCCAGCCGGCAGCGGCAACTGCACCAGAATGCCGTCGATCTCGTTATCGTTGTTGAGCGCATCAATCAGCTCCAGCAACTCCGCTTCGCTGGTGGTCGCGGGCAGATCGTAAGAACGCGACACGAAGCCGACTTCATCACAGGCGCGACGTTTGCTGGCGACATAGATCTGCGAAGCGGGGTTTTCACCCACCAGCACGACTGCCAAACCTGGCGCACGTTTACCGGCCGCCAGACGCTGCTGTACTTTTTCGGCAACCTCAAGGCGCACCTGCTGCGCAATCGTTTTACCGTCAATAATTTTTGCTGCCATCAGAGAGGAAATCCATCTGTAGAGGGTTAGATCGGGGATGGCGCCTATTCTGTCAGAAGCGCGTGCGGCTGTCAGGTAGAGATTCGCTTTGCGCGCCGCATTCCCGATTTTTTCGCCGTGACGAAACACCGCGTTAGCGCTTATGATGCCGGGCAGTGAATGATATGGATGACGTGATGATTTGGTTAATTCTCGCCACGCTGGCGGTGGTGTTTGTAATAGGTTTTCAGTTGCTGACCGCCAGCTCGCGCCACGCGGTGCAGGCGCTGAACAAACGGCTGCAACTGCCGCCGGTGCATCTTGAATCGATGCTTTCGTTGATGGGCAAAGAGGCGGCCAAAGAGTTCACCGATTACATCGCGGGCGATAACGACACGCATCTGTACAATGGCGCGGCGGTGCTGCTGATTTGGCAGGTGTTAATTGTCGATGGCAGCGAAGAGAACATGCAGCGCTGGCACGGCATTTTGAACCGCGCAGGCTTTTCGGCGCTGATATCACGGCAGCAATTGTTGCTGGCGCTGGGCTTCTTGCGCCAGCTTGAGCCGGACAGCCAGGAACTGCACGCGCTGCGCGATCAGTACAACGCGCACTTCTCGCAGCAAGGGATTGAGCTGGAAGGCGAAACCGCGCAGGGCGGCAATTTGGTGTCGATGAGCGACTGGCGCAAGCGGCATTAAGGCGTTTTGGTTAATCTGCCAGCACTTCGCAGTGGTTCAAGGGCAAAAACGTTGACGCGCGAGCCGCTGGACGTATAATCCGACCCCATCACTATGCGCCCTTAGCTCAGCTGGATAGAGCACCGGCCTTCTAAGCCGTAGGTCACAGGTTCGAATCCTGTAGGGCGTGCCAAGTGATTTCAATGAGTTACGCCAGCTTCAATCCCACCTGATTTTCTCCTTGTGTCGTATTTGTGTCGTCACCTCCCAAAAGTGAGTCAATTTTGCGCGCGTGCTCCGTTAAATGATTCGGTGCAAGGTGAGCGTAACGACGAACCATTTCGATGCTTTCCCATCCGCCCATTTCCTGAAGCGCTGACAATGGAACGCCGGACTGAATAAGCCAGCTTGCCCACGTATGCCGCAAGTCGTGAAAACGAAAGTCTTCGATGCCTGCCTTCTTTAGACCGATATTCCACGCCGTGTTATCATCACTGCGCATTTTCCTGCCAGCCGGTGCAAGCGTCCCATCACTTCGGTGCTTCGGTTTGATGTGCACGAACACCCAACGAGAATGCTTTCCGATTTGCCCCTTCAGCACTTTGCACGCCGTATCATTCAGAGCCACGCCAATAGCCTTGCCCGCTTTGGCGTTCTCTGGATTTATCCAGGCGACCTTCCTCTGCATATCAACCTGAGTCCATTCCAGATCCAAAATGTTGGAACGGCGCAGGCCGGTAGAAAGGGCGAAGATGACCACAGGCTTTAGCGTTTCAGGCATGCATTCAATGAGGCGATTTGCTTCTTCACGCGTCAGCCATCGGATGCGCTTACTGACAGGCTTCTTGGTCTTGATAACCGGCGCGGCTTTAATCCATCCCCATTCATTCGCCGCGGCGCGCAACAAAGAACGCATGAAGGAAAGATAATGGCTCTTTGTGCCAGCGCTTACCTGCTTTTCCTTATACAGCGGAAATGGTTTTTCATCCCTGACGGCCGCATCGCGTTGAATTTCCCATTTGCGCCGGTGGTTTCGGTCGATCATCTTGCTGACAATCTTCTGAACCTCTTCGCCGGTAATGGTGGCGATATCCCTCCCGCCGAAATGCTGAAGGAAGAAGCCAATCTTTACCTTGTCATCATCAAGGCTGCGTTTGTGCTCCTTCTCATCCAGCCACCGCATGCAAGCCTCTTCAAATGACCGCTGCGGTAAATCTCCCAACTCTTCGACACGCCAGGCTTCCGCCTTCAGTTTGTCGTGCAACTCCTGAGCTTGCTTTTTGTCCGTTGTGCCAAGCGATCGTCTAACTCTTTTGCCATTCGGGGTAAAGAAATGACAGTGCCATACTCCGCCCCTGAGGGTGATTGACATGATGGACCTCCAGTTGTGCCATCACCCATGCTCGCCGGGCGATTTTGAGATGGATTGGAAAGATAAGCAAGGCAGGCCGAACGCAGCACCAGGTATTTGCCACTGTCGCCGCCGGTTCTCCGCGCCACCAAATCGCCACGCTTAATGAGATTGCTCACTGTGCGGGAAGATACTTTCAGGAAGCAGGCCGCCTCCGACAGCGTTAACGGCTCGTCGTGTTCCATGGATTCTCCAATGTCGGTATATAGCAACAATCCCACCCAATCAGAGCAAATGTGACCATATAGGCACATTCACTCCTTAGGTGGTTTGCCGAGGATAAAAGCGATGATTACAGCAGCGAGAAGGCTGAAATCTATGATGACCTCAGCCGGGGTGATGTCTTCGCAGGTGGTGGTCATTTCCGATTGCGGCGCTTCTTTGCCTGACGCTTGATTGCCGCGGCATTTGTTGCCTTAGCGCCCGGCGCTGACGGATGCGAATGCCAGTGATAAACCGGCGGCGACCAAGAACGTGTCATGCTCATCATGGAGGCCATAATGGTTGGTGCGAACAATGAAATCCGGCGCATAACAACTCCTCACGCAGAGCGCGATAAAGGTTAATGGTGTGGGGGATTAGGCTGGAACGGCTAACGTTTGCTTAATTGCTTCGCGGACAACCTGAACGATGCGCTCAAGGTATTCGTAATCAGGATTTGGGACGCTAGGCCAGTTTGCATGCCACGGTTCGTCGCCAAATAATTTGCATAAGGTTGAATTGCTATGCCAGCTGCAAACTAAGTCTTTTATGTCGACCGCATCTTCGGCTTCATCCCACCACTCACGCGCTTCTAATCGCTCGATGTCACGTTCGCGGCGCTGCCTGCAAATCTCAGCCTTCACGAACTGAATGTTGGCTTCGTTATCTTCGCCATCAATCATTGACCTGATGCCGCGGTCGAGACAGTTAATGAGGTATGAATCGTTGCAATCGACGAAGAATTCCTGAATCGTCTGATCGGACATCGCGCCCCAATATGACGTCCATGATTTGCCGAAGCAGGTGATTGTGATATTGCCGACGCCAGGCTGAATGTTTTCGATCATCACTTTCACTGGGTCGAGTGATTTAACATCGGTGATGACTAGTTGCTGAATGGTGCTTTGCGTTATTTTCATGCCGCCCTCCGGTGCTTAGCCGCACGCTCAATGCGCTCATAATCATCTTTGCATTCAGGGCAGCAGAAGAAGCCCTTATCCACTTTATCTTCGCAGTAGTGGCAAGCGCCGGTAAATACCATGCTAGGTTTTTTCCTGTTAGCCAGCGCAATCTGCGTGTTGAGCATTTCGAGTTCTGCTGCATCATCAATTGGATCGGCACACATAATGATTCTCCAGAAATAAAAAAACCGCTTTCGCGGCATTGGGATTTATTCGGGGTGGGTTATCAACGAAATGGGCGGGAAGGTCGGTTATCTCCCCTGCAGAAAAGCCAGGCGTTTATCAGTTCGTCATACACATCGCAGTTCAAAATTATTTGCGTATTTTCGCCATCGATAACCATGTTCACGACTTCCGTGCATTCCTCAAGGTTATGTACGCGAGTGCTAATCATGCTCACCGATGGAAGGTGAATAAAGTAAGTTAAACCGCCAGCCTGCAACTCAGCTATTGACGCGTTGCCGCCATCGAAGCGAAGGCAATCGTAATTCTTCATTCTGCCTCCGGCTCTGCTGGTAGTGGCATCCAATGGGTGATTTTCTCGGCGTCAATATCACCGTAATTAGACCATTCTACCCACGGACGAGGCATATATCCCCTACGGCATTCACAGGTTCCTACCTGAGTTCCGTCCGTCACGATGACTTCAACCTCACTGATGTGCACATCTGATAACTCTAGCGGCATCCGCTCACTACACTTCACCCATGCACCACCTGTAGCGCATGAAGGCTCAATATGCGCTGTGTGTGGGGCGTTGAGGCGCTTCACTTCGGCAATACATGCGTTCCACGCCATCTTGTAGCTTTGCGCCATGGTTGTTACCTCACTGGCATTATCGAGCGCTGCAATTGCAGTTCTCACACTGATAGTTTCAGGCAACTTCAAAGCCGGGCTTGCAGGTTGGGTGAGTGCGGCAAGTGCGATGCGTGCAACCTCCCGCAAGTTTCCTGAGTATTCTGATGATGATTCACGTGAAATCATGTGATGGCATGTATCAATCAGCGCCTGTTGCTCTTCGGTCATCATGATGTCACTCGGTTCAGTCGCTTAATTTCGGCGATGCAGCGGTTCCACGATATTGCCTCGATGCGATGTGCAGCAAAGTTGATATCTTCCGGTTTAAGTTCTGGTAACTTCACCGTTGGTTCTGGAGCTTCAATGAATAGTGGTATGAGCTTTGTTTTTGATGTTTTAGGGAAAGCCGTGAAGAATCGTATGTCACCATCCAGCATGCGTATAATGGCTTTCGAATCAGCATACGCAATCGGCTTAGCCATCAGACTCGCCAGCGCCACGCGAGCAATCTCAACGCACCATGATTCGTGCTTCTCCGCTTCTGCCAGAATATCGCGGCAGGTTTCGGCTAGTTGTTGGTTAGTCATCATTTCGGCTCCCAAGTAATTCCGGCTTTAACTAATCGGCGGCAGTGACCGATAATCTGACCTCGCGTGATGTCACCAAGTCGCCACGGCGAGTAATATGGCGAACAGTCGAAATCATCACGTTCCCAGCCATGCTCCTCACGCGCTTTCATTTCACCTTCCCAATCAGTGGTGCGTGTTATTAAGTGGTCGTGGAGATAAAAGAATGCAGAGGTGGCATCACATTCTCCCCAATAGTCAGGCCCGAAGTTCATGCACCAATCTTCGTGGTAAACAAGTCCGCGCGGTCCGTCGAATGTGTCATATTCCAGGCTGAAATCTTCTCGCTTGCAGGTGTTTGGGAGGAGTTGAATAAGCAGCTCCATCGCTTGCTTGCTGAGTTTTTTCTCGATGCGTGCTTTGCGGTTAGTGTGTCTCTTGCCCATCACTCACCTCCCTCTACGTTGCCGGCGCGGAGTTGTGTTTCTACAGTTTCAGCGAAAAACACGATCGACTTCCATCGCCTCCAGTCAGATGATCCTTGCTTAAATTTCTGGGCCATTTCGCCAGCTTCTGATGACAGATAATGAATACCTTCAGCGCGCAATTCGTTGGCAATGGTGTCGGTGGCGGGCGTTTCGCCTAACACACGACAGACATCGTCGTTGTGGCACATATTCTCTTCACCACAGCACTCGCATCGAACAAAGCCATGCTTATGGGTGTCGATGGCCTGCTTCAGCGCCACATTCTCACCCAGCATCGCTCCCATCTTCTTGCGCGACTCCCGCATGTCTTGGCGCATTGCGTATAGCAGGGCTTCGTTGCTTTCGTTTTGCTTCTGTAGTGCGGCGTAATCTTTGTGACGAACAAAACAGCCCTCTTCGTCGACAATGCCAAAGCCATCAAAGCGCTTAACTTCATTCATCCTATTTCCCCTCATTCGCCAACCGGGTACAGGCCAGCGTCGATTAATCTGCTAGTCGCCATGGAAGTGCTTTTCAGCCCATTGCGGATATGCCGGGTTGGTATCGTTGTCTGGCGCTGCATGTTCAATTTGATGGTTTCTTTCGACTGCATCCCTAAAGTCGAAATACCGGTTCAGGCGCTTTTCGATTGACGACTCCATCCATTTCTTTTTCTTTTCCTGCGTTCTAAGGCGAGGGTGGTCCTTACCCTCTTCAGCGCATTTGAGTGCTAACTTCAGGTCTTCCAGCATCGCCGCCTTCTGCGCCGCTTGCTGCTTATCGAACTGAAGTTTTGCGATGTATCGGGCGCGATCTGCATCATTCAGGCGAGCGCAATGCGCCGCTTGTAGCGGTGACATTTCCATGGTTGAGGCCTTATTGGTGGGTTAAATCAGAAGGGAATGTCGTCGTCAAAGTCCATTGGAGGTTCGTTATTCGCCGGTGGAGTAGATGGCCCAGGTTGGCGCTGCTGCTGCTGCGATGGCTGCGGTTTGTTTCCCGCACCACCGTCCTGTTTTCCGCCCAACATCTGCATCACACCGCCGACATTCACGATCACTTCCGTTGTGTATTTATCCTGGCCTGATTGGTCTTGCCATTTGCGGGTTCGAAGTTTGCCTTCGATGTAGACTTGTGAACCTTTTTTCAGGTATTCGCCTGCAACTTCAGCCAGCTTCCCGAATAAAATTACCCGGTGCCATTCGGTAATTTCTTTCTGTTCGCCAGTGGTTTTGTCGCGCCAACTCTCCGATGTTGCCAGGGTTATATTGGCGACCGCACCACCATTTGGCATGTACCGAATTTCCGGATCTTGCCCAAGATTGCCCACTAAAATTACTTTGTTGACGCCTCTGCTGCTCATTTATGCCGCCTTATTCAGTTCTTTAGCGCGTATCTGGTAAACCTCAATACACTTGGTTTGGTGTTCGGCTGATGTAGAAAGTGCATTCCATGCAGCTTTGTACAGGCCTTTAATTGTTTCTAAATCGCTCTCCTTGCTCACCATTTCCGTGAATTCACGGAGAATATCGTCAGGTGTTCGGGTAGGCGTTTCAGGTTGAGTGGCGGGTTGTTTATGCTGCTGATTATCTGGAGGAAGCGCCCATGATGGCAGTTGAGGTGGGCACCACCAGAACGTGGTGTTTCCGTCCTTCAGTTTTGCTCGGTTCCAATCATTGCGTTTCGTATCGCTGGTCTGCGCGAAGCCCTCTTCGAGGTTGTAGAGATATCGACCGATTCCCCACTGCACAGCGGCGCGCTTCATGGCGCCAGACATGCCGCCCTTAACAGCTTCAACCTGGGTGTTTTCAGCTGCGTCCCATTTCGTAATCCATTCACCATCAACCTTGATGGATATGCCGCACATCACGCCGCCAGCCGGTGCAGGTTGGTACTCATTGCGCCAGTTAGCCTTGCCGCAAACATCGTCCAGACGAGCCATGATTGCCCGGTTGGTAACGTATGCCAGCACCATGGCGTAAATCTTTCCTTGCCCTGATTTGCCTGACTGCTGAATGCGCCACTCAATATCCTGTGGTGCAAACGGCTCATCTAATCTGTTCAGCTCCATTCAGCCCTCCATTCGATCCGACTGGCGTTCCGTGCGGTGATCGGCAATCGCATCCTTTGCGGCTTGCTCGTATGTCATAGGGTCGGACAGGTCGCCCAGCGCGCCCTGCATGAATTCAATGAATGCTGAGTCGTCCTCGCTCATGCCGCCGCCTTTGTGTGAAGAGTTACGATGTGTTGGCGCGTTGTTGCCGCCATCATCTGTAGGTGCGCTGCGGACTCACGGTCGCCACTGTTGCGACTCTCCTTAGCCAGCAATAGGTAGTGCCGGTGCCATGAGATAAGCGCGATACGGGATTGAGGAAATTTCATCCGATTGCTCTCCGTAGAAGTTGCATTGCCATTGCCCACTTAGCGCTATCGCCGAATAAATGTGCTTCTCTCGAAAGCTCCTGTGCTTTCATGAAGTAACGAATTTTCATGGGGTGCCCGGTTGTTTCAGCGTGTTGATAAGGGAGCGCAAGCCAGAACGAAGGCGGCGCACTATGCGGTCAAGTTGTGACGTGTTAAAGCCGAGGTCACCCATGTGGGTGGCCCCAGCGACGGCGTAAGTCTGCATGGGTGATTCCTTGGTGTTGGTTAAGTGGTTAAATCAGTAGGTGATGCTGGTATGCGGGATGTTGCCGTCTTTGATTTGAGTCAGAACGTCGATGGCCTGTACTCGGGTTAATCCGGCGTGGCCCATCAGAGCGTTTACGACAGCGGTTCCGATTGTTTTACGATGCGCTTCATTCGCTGCACGCGCTGCGGCTTCATCGGCTATGCGTTTCTCTTCAGCCAGGCGGGCATCTTCAGCTGCTTTAGCCTTCCGCTGCTCTTCGGCGATAGCCGCTTGTTTCTCACGCTCAGCCTGCTCACGCGCTTCCTGCGCCAGTTTTGCAGTGCGCTCTTGCGCTTCTTTGGCTTCACGCTCTGCACGCTCCTGTGCGGCTTTAGCGTCGGCCTCAGCCTTTTCCTTGGCTACCTTCAAATCAGCCTCGCGCCGTGCTGCTGCTTCGCGTTCCTGCTGTGCTTTCTGCTCAGCCTCAATGCGTGCCTGCTCGACAGCCTGACGCTTAATATCTTCTTCGTGAGCAATGCGCTGGCGCTCTTTTTCGGCTTTCGCTTCCGCGGCGTCACGGTCGAATTTGTCATTAAGGAGCAGGGCAATTTCATGGTCGGCTTCGATTTGTGCAGCCAGTTTCTCCGCGGCGATACGCGCTTCTTCTTCGGCCTTGATTCGTTCCTGTTCGGCCTCCCAATCCGTTACTGGCTGGCGAGCCTTATCGCGCAGTGCATCCAACCGGTCACGCACCGTCTTGCGGTTGGCATCGATTAGCTTTGGAACCTCTTTCAGCTCCGCGACCAAATCCTTACCCAAGCCATCCAGATAAGATTTCGTCTGCGATACACGGTAGGCCAGTGAAGCGATCTCCTTTCTGCCCTTCGCCGTGGTGACATCCGGCACAAAGGACATAACTTCACGCTCAACCTTTGCCAGAATCTCTTCAATCTGGTCGGCTGATTTGAAAACGGTGAGGGCGTTAGCCTTCTCAATGACGACAAGATCCGTTGTTTCACTCATTTGATTTCCTTCAGGCAAAAAGAAGGGAACCATTGCGGTCCCCATAAGGATGTAACGTTCTATTTGTTGCTCAGCGGCTCAATGCTAAAGCGTTGGTGACTAGCACCGTCATGGCCTGTCGTGACAAGCCATTGCGCTGCTATTCAGTCTTTCAGGAATGACTCGTTTTTCACGAAGCACTCGGTAGAAAGCAATTCAGCATCAGTGCTTGTTACAACTGCCTGATGGTGAGGATTGACGTTCTCAGCTAGCCATTTAATTAATGGCTTCGCTGCCTCTTCAAATCCCTTCATTGTTTCTTCGCTCATGTTTCACCTACCTGTTTAGTTTTGCTATTTCTTCCTCAGAGAATCCTGCGTCACGCATTTTGTTTAAAACTGCATCACGCTCCTCGTTAGCGATTCGTATTTTTTTGTCTGAATCACTCTCCTGCTGAATATTTCCCGGCACCAACCACACCCCAGAAATTTTAACTGCGGTTGCCCGCTCAACTGGGCAATCGCTTCCCTGTATGTAACCTTTTTTCCCCAGCCTGCGCGCAGTCTCTTTCTGCTCACAAACAAAGAGAATTTTTGATTTGCCGTAACCATCCGTTAGGTTTTCATTGGTCATCGTTAACCAAACTGTTTTGCTTTCCTGAATTTCCATCACATCCTCGCTATAAACCCAATCACCATAAGCAGCGCTATCAATATCAAGCTGGTTACACTTCCATATGTGCTCATGGTTGGCCTTTGTGTAGGTAAAAATAAACCCGCTCGGGGGCGGGTTAGTTGATTGCTTCGTTAAGCATTTGCTCTATGGCCTGCTTATTACTGTTTATTTGGACAACCTGCTTATCGAATTGCTCTTGGTGATGGGCGAGGCTCTTCTCTGAGGCAACAAACAGGCGATCTCTTACTTGCTGTAACTCATCCTTGCTGAAAATAATGCCCATACTGCTGCACTTCCTGACAGCATCAAGGCTCAAACCATTCCCATTCAGCATCTCCAAAGCAATTTGTTTCACTCGCTTTCTGGCCTCCTCGATGGTCTTGTAAAACTCAACTTGATTACTGCCGCCACTTCCATCTGAATAAACAGAAACAGTTAAAGCAATATTTCCGTCAGTGCTACCTAGGACGGATATGCACTTAATGCCTTTGAATTCTTTACGTCCGTAATAGTTATCAATTGAAGACATATAATCTTCGAATTTTTCGATTTCAGGTAACCCGTACCCGCGACTCACCGCATATTTAACCTGCCCGGTCAGCACGTCTGCAAAGTGATCCAAATTAGCATCGTTGATGTGCTTAGCAAATGCGGCGACCTGCTTAACCATGCCTTTCCAGAAACTCAGTTTATTACGTAAGTCGTCGATTTCCTTGTTGATTCCTTCAACCTTAGATTTGGCATCAGCCAGCGCTTTCTCGTGCTTAACTGTCTCGCGAGACAGCCATGATTCAACGGGCTGGTCATGCAGGCTTTTAACCACAAAGCGCTCGCCACCGGGCAACTCGTCGCCAGCCTGAGTTACAAACACTTCTTGCACGATGGTTTCAGTGTTATTCAACTGTCCAACAATGACGACCTTGCGGCCATCTGAGAGAAACTTAGTTTCCATACTCACCTCTTATCAGTTCTGCTGCGTCCACGCTGGGACTAATAGCTGCGGGTTAGGTAGCCTTGATGAATGGTGCAAACGCTATTGGCGCCTGCTTTGGCCTGAAGTCCCTGATGTCTTTCAGAACTTCTCGAAACTCACTCAACTTCATTCCACGGCGCTTTGCTTCGGCTTTAACTAGGTCGTTATCCAACTTCAGATAAAGGTGCTGTGCCTGAGATTTGGCGTCATTGAATGCTGACTTGCGGACGAATATCTCATCCTCTTTGCGGCTCTTCTCAGCCGCCAGATGGTCATCCAGTTCCTTATGGAAGTTGCCACGCTTATTCAGCGGGACATTTAACATGCCGTGGTCAAGTGCCATAGTTCACCTCGCCGTCACGTTGTCTTTAGATTTCCGATAGCCAGCTGCGAACTGAGCCACATCCGGCAAACAAACCCCTCCACCTTCCTGCTTATCACGCAGACTAGGGGATGAGGTGGCGCGGGCAACCTTCGCCGTGCAGCCCAATGAGAGCCTCGTGAAGGCCCGATCGATTCTTTTGGTGTAACCGTCACGCTCAATATGTTCAGTGGCTTTACGTGCGTTGTACGCAGCCATACGGCGTTGATTTCTGTTCATGGGTATTCCTCGATGAGTGCTTAGGTGGTGACATGTCACGCCGCTGATCTTCGTGATTGCGCTTTTTCACGCTGCAATTCTTGCCACCCCGAAGCACTCGCCTCGGCCTGTGTATTCACAGGGCTAAATTTTTAAAGAGCTGAAATCCGTTTCGTTGTTCGCCAGCGTCCTGCTGATGAGCTCATTTAAAACTATGGTTGTAATCATGTCAACAACTAAGGTTGTTATTATTTGCGTGTTGGTTGTTTTGTGGTTGTTTTAGAAAGGAAAAAAGTTGTGATTTTTTTTTAAAGGCAATAAAAAACCCGCTCGTTGGCGGGTTAGTAGGTGGGGGCAATTCTTACCAGAGTGTAGAAGACCAGAATACTCTACCAATAATCTCGACCTCTTTCATATCGGCCTCTTCATCAGGGTACTCGGCAGAGTTATAGCTTCTGATGCCTAACTTGTCAGGCCCGGTGCGATAGAGCAGCTTTAAGCGCTTCCATCCGCCCTGGCTGATGGCGTAGAGCTTCCCATCAACTACTTTCTTGTCAAAGCAGTTAACGGCAACTGTAGTTCCTTCAGGTATCACAGGCTCCATGCTATTCCCATGGGCTGGGAAGCATAAAACGCCTGAGCCATCCGTGTTAACTCCACTCCTGCGCATTGTGGATTTTGAGAAACGCAGCATAAATCCGTTGTAGTCCTCGTCAGAGATCGTTCCATCACCACATGCAAATTCAATGTCTTTGAGGAATGGGATCTCTATCTCATCATCCTCAAGAGGGGTGTTTTTATCCCACGGGTCTACTGGGTACCAGTCATTGAGCGGCGGGGTAGTTGAAGCCGGGTGATGTTCGCCTTTGCTACTAACATACATCGGTCCTGTTTCGTCTGCCAACCACGCTGCGCTTACGCCCAAAGCTTCTGCGATCTGAATCAGCTTTGTAGAGCTAGATGCTTTACCTGATGTCAATTTTTGAATGGCGGCCTGAGACACACCTACCCTATCAGCAAGGCCAGTCTGAGTCAGTCCTACCTCTCGCATTGCGAGCTTTAAACGTTCTGCAAGTGTCATTTTCATGCCGCAAAAATACAACCACAGTAATACAGCGTCAAACAACTAAAGTGTTTGCAAAATAACAACCATAGTTTTATATTTGTTACTGCATTACAACGGAGGTGGTTTTATGAACCAAGTTATTAAAACTGCCATTGCCATTGTTGGCACGCAAAAGGAATTAGCCCAAGCGTGCGGAGTCAGCCAAGCCGCTGTACAGAAGTGGCTACATAACAAGGCAAAGGTAGCGCCACAAAACGTTGCTTCTCTGGTTAAGGCGACAGACGGGAAGATTGAGGCGCATCAGATTCGACCTGATTTACCAGCTCTGTTCCCACACCCGGGTCAAGCAGCTTAAGTAACACCGCTCTTTATCAATCTGACCGCCCTCGGAACACCAGGGCAAAACCTAAGTGACTTGCTCACCGCAATGTCACGCAACCAATTAACTAACAAGGACAAGTATCAACTATGGAACAAGCAACTCAAAGCAAGAACGCACGCCGCATCGAATCGGCGCTGCTGAATAAGCTGGCATCAATCAGCCAGAAAACCTTCGCTGAAAGGCTGGGTATCGCCGAGTACCAGGTCAGCCGCATGAAGAAAAATTTCTTCCGTCAGATGAGCATGGCAATCGACATTCTGGAATACGGGATTGTTGATGACGACGCAGCGCAACTGGCTAAAGCAGTGGCGAAAGAAGTGGCCCTGATTTTGGGCAAAGAAAAAGCCGAGATGAGCGGTAACTCATTCCCGGCCTGATGTATGGATTAACTGGATCAACATACAGGAGTAATTATGAGTAGTTTACTTTCGCTTTACAAGGCCAAAGAGAAAAACGGCACCGAAATGTCAGCCAAGAAAACGTTCCTGGTGCCGCTGTCTGAGCTGTATATCGAGCCGGGTTACAACGTGCGTGAAATCGACCAGGCGCACATTGAAGAATTCCGCGACGCTTACATCGCCGGTGAATTTGTGCCGCCTCTGGCGGTTCAGGTGACCGACAAAGGCATCAAGATAATCGACGGTCACCACCGCTATCACGGCGCGTTGCTGGCGACTCAATCCGGTACCGAAATCCCGCGCCTTGAGTGCAAGGATTTTTCCGGTACTGAAGCCGATCGCATCGCCTTCATGGTTACCAGTAGTCAGGGCAAGCCGCTAACCTCTCTGGAACGCGCGGCGGCATATCAGCGCCTGGCTAATCAGGGATGGGAACCGGCTGAAATTGCCAAACGCGTTAAGCGATCTCCTTCCGATGTCGATCACCATCTCCAGTTGCTTACCTGCGGCGACGAGCTGATCGAAATGGTTAAGTCTGGCGCCGTGGCGGCAACAACGGCTGTGGCGCTTTCACGAGAGCATGGGCCAAAGGCTGGCGCGGTAGCGCTTGAGCAGATGGCTAAGGTGAAGGCTGCTGGTAAAACCAAGCTGTCACGCAGTGCTGCCATACCTCTATTTAGCGCCACTAAGGCTCGTCGCCTGGTTGAGTTGGTTGCTCAAGCTGAGATTTACAGCAATGACGAAGCCGACTTCATGCTGGCAATGGATACCTCCGAAGAGATTAAACAGATCGTCGCCGACTATCGCGCTGGCTTTCCCGGTAAGTGGGAGGATTCATGAGCCTCGCCAAAGTCATTTCATTCCCCAAGAAAACCGAGCAAACAGGAGGTCATATGGCCGACCTGTCCAACGGGTACACCAAAGTCGCCAACGAGATTCAGAAGCTTAAACCGCGCCTGAGATTATCAGGGAGGGAATGGCAATGTTTCGAAGCGGTGATATGGCTCACCTACGGATGGAATAAAAAACAGGACAGGGTAACGAACACGGTGATCGCCGACCTAACAGGGTTGAGCGACACACACGTATCGGACGCCATCAAATCTCTGGCAGAGAGAAAAATCATCTTCAGCCAGAAGCAGGGAATGATGAAAATTGTTGGGGTGAATACCGAGATTTCAGCATGGATTTTGGACAAACCGGAAACGGGAAGAAGATTCCCGAAAACGGGAAAATCCTTCCCGAAAGCAGGAAAAACCTTCCCGGAAACGGTAGCCACCCAATACAAGAACAAGAACAGTATTAAAAACACTACGTCAGAGAATTCTAACGAATCCCCTGACTCACCCTCCAAACAGCCTCCAGTTCTTCGTCCTGATGCAGCCATTCAATCACCCAAGGGTGACAAGTGGGGGACTGCTGACGACCTGAAGGCTGCTGAATGGATGTTCTGCAAAGTGGTGATCGTCGCACCAACTGCGCAGCAACCAAATTTTCCAGCCTGGTCGAACGACATCCGACTAATGCGCAATGCCCTGAACGTCAGCCATCACGAAATATGCGAGTTGTTCAAATGGGCCAACGCCGATCACTTCTGGCAAACCAACGTTATGAGCCCTGCAAAGCTCCGCGAAAAGTGGGACACGCTCAAGGCACAGATGAATCAACCTAACCGAAACCGACAGGCGCCAGAGCCGCAGCAACCCGCTCAGCACTGGAACAGCCGCGAAGCCTGGGAGGACAATTTCATATGAGACAACTCGTATCAGCAATTCAGAACCGCGACGGTAGCGCGCTGGCTCGCCTGGCTGGTGATAGCGCACAACCGGCTGACCGTGTCCTGCAAGAGGGCGATGAAAGGTTAGTCGATGCGCTGTTTAGCAGTTTGAAACAGGTATTCCCGGCATCGGTCAGCACCGCCTGGAAGAATCCCGCCGACGAAGCGAATGCCAAACGCCAGTGGATTGCGGCTTTCGCAGAGAACGGAATCCACAGCAAGCAGCAGCTATCAGCAGGCATGAAACACGCGCGCGCCAGCGGTTCGCCGTTCCTGCCATCGCCGGGCCAGTTCATTGAGTGGTGCAAAGAGGCGTCTTTCAGCGCATTTGGCCTGCCTGATGAAGACAGCCTGTATTCGATGGTGATGACCTACTGCGCTAAGCGTGGTGACTACGAGACCGCCGAGCTATACCCGTGGAAGACCAATGCTGATTACTGGATGGTCACTGGCCTGTACAGCATGATGCGCGCCGGAAACCTGAGTGAAGCAGAGCTGCGTATCAAATGCCGGTCAGAGCTGCGCAAGATGTCGCAGCGCATTGAGGCTGGCGAAGACATCCCGGAACCGCGCAAGCAGCTGCTGAAATTGTCGATCCCATCAACCAGCGAGAAGGCTCTTGAAGGTGTCGCCATGCTCCGCGCAAGGCTGAAATCAGCGAGGGCACAATGACACAGGTAATTCACGGACTAACCCGCGAGCAGTTGCTGGCGCAGGTATTCAACAAGTCACTGGTAGCTGGAGCGGTGACAACCATCATCGTCAAAGGCCTGAACCAGAGCGATTCCCGTTCCGACAAAGGCGGCAAGAGCAAAACTAAGGGTGGGTTTTAACTATGGCATTCGTATCTCAAATTGGCCTAGCAGTTACAAAAGGTCGGCAAGGCGCAGCAAAGCTTCCGCCATTCGTGGTGTTCAGGCGGTCTAAATCAGGAGCCTGCTGTGGGAGCTTGAACCGGTCTATGCCTTTTCGTGGCGAGCAGATTGACATCCAGATTGACGAAGAAGATAAGCAGATTCGCATAGGCAGAGATGAAAACGGTTACCGTGTAGAACCTAAAGGTGGTCAGTTCTCATGCAGTATTCGCCTGTTTAAAATCCTTGGTGCTGATCGCATTTTCCTGACGCTTGCCGATGATGGTTGGTGGTATGGCAGCTATTCCGGAGAAGGAGTCGACAATGAACAAACTAACCGCTGAACTATTGCACCAACTCAAGTCAGCAGCACAAGAAGAAATCATGTGTCGCGAAGCTTCTGACACGTCAGACGCATGGCAGGATTTAGCCAGCCCGGAGAACATTTTGACGCTGATTGAGATTGCCCTGCCAGTACTGGAGCAGCAGGCCGAGACAGCGAAACCAATCGAGTGCCCATTCCCTTGTGGTTGGAAAGAGCTTTTACGGATATCCATGAGTGATGGCGCATTCCTTGCCAGAGACCTTCTTGAGGGTGGAGAGGTTAAGGATTTTCATCGCCATGCAGCCCTGAGCAACACCGACCGACTAGTGAAAGTGATAACTGAAATCCTCAATGCGCAGGAAGTGAAATCACCACCGCAGACCACAACGGACACCTACCAGCAGATTGAAAATGATGACTGGATTGAGTGGAAGGGTGGGGCTAGGCCTGTTCGCGTTGAAAATATTGTTGATGTTAGGTTTCGGGATGGGTCGGTTTCCAAAAATAATTTTGCTGGCGAATTACTATGGAGCAGAAGCCCGCTAGGCGACCAAGATCCATACGACATCATCGCCTATCGGGTGATTGAAAATGATGGGAGGGAAGGATAGTGAGCACATGGATTAAATGCGCAGAGCAAATGCCGCCTAAAGGTAAAACCGTTCTCGTTTGGTATCGGAACGATTGGGAATTCGGCATGACGTTCGGCGGGAAAATTATTTCTATTTATGACGCTGGCGGATGGCAAGCAACAAAAGTTGATACAAGGCAGGAAGATGTCCACTGGCAGCCATTACCAGAAAAGCCGGAGGGTTTATGAACCATCAAACCATCGGCGATGATTGCCGTGAAAGTGGAGAGGGGCAAACCATTAAAAAAGAGCCGCATTATCGATGTGACCGGTGCGGAGTCAGAAAGCCGCCGGATCGTTACCGTAAAGACCAGCCGTGGTGGAACAAGTGGTGCATACGATGTGAAGCATCTCCAATCGGCAAATTCCCAATCCCGGAAACAGACGAACACCGGAGAAAACCAGATGAACAACGTGTTTCCCCTCAGACCTGACCCACTCCGCAATCTCTACGAACTAATCGACAGCATCCACGACACCAACCCTACACCAGAGACTAAGCGCATCGCTGATGAGGCTTTGGCATTGGTGCAGAAAATGATTGAGGCACGCAATGGACAAACAAACGTTTTTCCTGCGTAACGAGCAGGTACGACGAAACCTGATAGAGCAAATCAACAAACTCCCCCTGAACGACCATCACCCCCTCACAGTACGCATAACCGACTTCGACCGCTCACTACTACAGAACAGCATGTTCCACGCGCTATGTGGCGACGTGGCGCGTCAGGCTATCTGGCTGAATGCGCAGCGAACAGCGGTGCAGTGGAAAACGCTCTTCGTGTCTGGTCACTCAGTGGCGACTGGTCTTGGCGCTGATGTGGTTCCGGGGCTGGAAGGTGAGTTCTGCAACATCAGGGAATCAACCGCAAAAATGGGCATTAAGCGCATGACAAGTTTAATCGAGTACTCAACCGCGTGGGCAGTCGGCAACGGCGTGAACCTTCGCGAAGTGCGGTACACCGGCGATTACTTCGGGAGGGCAGCATGAGCAAAGGCAGATACCAACACCACACACAGGAAGAGTGCAACAAGGTAGGGAAGCTGAGAAAAATGGGGCTGACATACGCAATCATCAGCCAGCGAATGGGATGCAGCATCGATACATGCCGCCATATGTGTGCGAGGGCGAGATGAAGCGAACATGGTTCACCCACCCGGAACCACTCGACACCAACACCGCAAACGAACTCATTCAGCACTACACCT
This sequence comes from Pantoea sp., assembly GCF_039594315.1. GTDB lineage: Bacteria > Pseudomonadota > Gammaproteobacteria > Enterobacterales > Enterobacteriaceae > Pantoea. The sequence goes on along the minus strand of NZ_JBCNNP010000009.1, from coordinate 54,862 downwards.
CCCGGCAGATTCAAACCAAAAAGACGCTCGCATTCGATCCGAAGTTCTGGCTCGTTTCCGCGCTGCTACCCGAATCCAGCCACGAACCCAAACCCAGCAAGCAGCATCAGAATTCATTATGGAGCCAGTGATGAACAATAAAACGGATTACTCATACCTCGACATGCTAATTCAGCAGCGCATTGAAGATGGCAACAATACGTTCTCAAAAATCGATAGCGGTGAGGTTTATAAGCAAGCTCAATTTCTAAAGGGGCAAACAAAAAGCTCAGCATTCCGCATAATCGACCGCAGACTCCAGGCGCTACGAAAGAAAGGTTTGATTAAGTACACCACCAAAGAAAAGTGGACGGTAAACCATGCCTGAACGCTGCCACCGCTGCCACACCATCCTCACCAGTGAAGATAAGCACTGGTACTCAGTCGCATGCGAAACGTGTGAAACAGACCTCAAGTGGGAGGAGTATGAGCAACACAACCCCATCAAATCCGCCTACTGGCGCTGGCGAGCTATCTGCTTTGGTGTGCGTGTTCTGCGCCATTACCCTGCAAAGATCGGAAACGTATTGCTGCACAGACTGCGCCGACAAACTGGCGGAGACAGACCCCAACGGACTAATGGGAGTGGACGATGACCAAATTACGGAATGAAGCACGCGGCAGAGAATGCCAGGTAAGGCTAGTCGGCATCTGCAACGGCAACCCTGAAACAGTAGTTCTCGCGCATTACCGCATGCCCGGCATTTGTGGAACCGGCATGAAGCCAGATGACCTTTTCGGCGCATGGGCCTGTTCAGCGTGCCACGACGAAATAGACCGGCGTACGCGCCACTGTGAAGTGACAGAGACACGACTTGCTCACCTTGAGGGCGTTATCAGGACGCAAAGCGCATTACTGCAAGAGGGCAAGCTAAAACGATGAATGAATACAGGCTTACGCTACCGTGGCCGCCCGGAAACAATCACCTCTTCTCAGTGTTCCGCGGTCGAAAGATAAAAAGCAAAAAGGGAAGGGAGTACACCTCAACAGTAACTCAGCAAATCACCGAATCAAATCAGCAATTCAAACTGGCCGGCAGGCTGAAAGTAAAAATTCTCGCATATCCACCTACACGCGCCCGGCGTGACCTCGACAACCTTTTCAAAGCACCCCTCGACTCGCTCACACAAGCAGGCGTCATCGCTGACGACAGCCTGATTGATGACGTGCGCATGGTGCGCTGCGAAGTGGTTAAGGGCGGCAGATTGGAAGTAATCATCACTGAGATGGAGGCAGCATGAATTGGGATGCAGCGTTCGTAATCATATTGTGGGTCACGTTTCTTTTTGTATGGCTCCCGCGCAAGTTCATCCGGTACAGGAAAAAAATGGCCTCAGTTAACGCTATATGCAAGGGCTATCAATTCGGTCGTAGGTACAAAGCAATCAGAGATCTATCAGGAAGGCCATCATGACCGACTACCTCAGACAGAAGTGGCAGCTGCTGCGAATGTACCGCGCCCGCCGCATGTTCGAGATCAACTACCGCATATTGCGTAACACAGCGAAAATCATGGGGGTGAAACATGCCAGTACGCGAGCTTAATCTCAGCAAACAGCAACATGACTGGCTGAATGGCTGGTTAGAACTGTGGGGAGCGTGGGTATATTCAGGAAGGCTGGAAAAGCGCATGACCAGCGTCATAGCGCAATACATGGCTACTGTTGAACCACAATCATATCCATACCGCCCAATGTGCAACGATGATGACGGACTCTTGATTTCTCAGGTCGTGGACTCCGTCATGTGCATCGATAAAAAAGCCCTTGGCATCCTGCTCAGTTACTACGCTCACGGCTCTTCCAAGCGTGCGATCGCATCTTACTATCACAAGTGCGCAAGTCCTCGCAAAATGTCGGGCAGGAGCGGTGAGAGCATCAGAAAACCATCACTTGCAACGTGCCGCAATGAGATTGATGAGATTCTGAACGCAAGCCTGTTCCTGATTTATCAACCGCTGCAAAATGCGTTCAACGATCGCAAACGTGTAGCCAATGTGAAGCGAACCGCAAATAACATGTTGACTTCCTTTAGCCATTTAGCCACAATTTAAAGGTAAGCTGCCGTAAGTGTTCTTTAGGATGCCCGGACAGCAATCGAACAAATAAATTGTGATAATTAAGAAGCCCTGCGGACTCACCATCTGCGAGGGCTTTTTTGTTGCCTAAAATCCAGAGGTCATAATTATGAACGACCAGCAGATTGAGCAAGAGATTGTTCAGAAAGGTAAGACTGCACCACGCGTTACCCCTTCCCACGTAGAATCGATCATCACCAGCGAAACATACTTCACGGCGGCAGACGGTCGCAGCGGTGCCAATATTCGCATCGAAAGTGAAGGTGGTGAGAAAGTGAATCAAGTGCAGGAGTTAGATGACTTCAATCAACTGGAGTTGCTGACGTTCTGTGTTCTTGTGCTTGAGAACGGCTTCACCGTGACAGGCGAGTCGGCATGTGCAAGTCCAGAAAACTTTGATGCAGAAATTGGACGCAAAATTGCGCGACAAAACGCCGTGAATAAAATCTGGCTACTGGAAGGCTACCTTCTGAAGCAGAAACTTTACGACGAACAGTAAGCATCACAGGGTGCACCCAACCGTGCGCCCGATGATGTTTATTGCCTGCATCCTTCGTACAGAGGCTAAGTATCTCTGGCTTCCAACCAGATGACGCCGGTTCGAATCCGGCAGGATGCTTCAAATCTCAAAATCAGGCACTTTTGCGATTGCCTGAGATTAAAGGTCAGCCATAGAGCTGATCACTTCTTTCGCCCATGCCAATCAATCAAACCTCACTCGTTATCCTGTGTGGTATCGGGCGTCTTTTACACGGCACCGGACAAAAGAAAACCCGCACACGGCGGGTTATGTCGAATTCGGGAAAGTTTCTTCCTCAGCAGTAGAAATTTTAACCGGGTTCGCTTCCTTCTTCCTTCGGCAAAATCTTAAAAGCGAATCCCCTCGATGGGGGTGGATATGAAATTTATGCCTGACAAACTTGCATCAGGTGCCAGCTATTGCGTGTCCGGCACACTGGTCTGCGGAGGTAGTGTGTCGCAATGGATTCATGACCTCGACTGGAATCAGATCGCAGTCATCAGTGGTGTGGTAATCGGTATCGCCACATTCCTGGTGAATCTGTATTTCAAGAACAGACAAACTCGCGCATATGAAGCGGCCCTGCGTCGCGGCTACGTGTCAAACCCACCACAGGACCAGTAATCATGGCAATGTCACCGTCGCTACGGAAAAAGCTGCTTGCTACCGTAGGTGGCGGGGCTGGCGCTCTCGCTATTGCCGCCACACTGATTCCCTCGCTGGAAGATGTTGAGTACAACCCATACAAAGACGTCGCCGGTATCTGGACGGTTTGTTATGGGCACACCGGCAAAGACATCATGCTCGGGAAAACATACACCGAGATGGAATGTCGCGCGCTGCTGGACAAAGACCTTCGCACAACTGCCGCGCAGATTGACCCATATATCAAAAAGCCGATCCCCGACGAAACACGCGCGGCTCTTTACTCATTCGCCTATAACGTCGGTGCAGGTAATTTCAAAACCTCAACACTGCTCACCCGTATAAATGCTGGCGACACTGCCGGTGCTTGTGACCAGCTTCGTCGCTGGGTATACGCAGGCAAGCAGAAGTGGAAAGGGCTAATGAATCGCCGTGAGATTGAGCGAGAGGTTTGCTTGTGGGGTCAGAAATGACAGGAAGCGCCAAGTTATTTGCAGCTGCGTTGATTCTGCTAACAATAGCGTCGCTCATCTGTGGTTCATGCGCTCTCTACTACCGCGGCAACGCCATCGAATACAAGAAAGAGCGCGATAAAGCATCGAAAGCGCTAGAGATGGCAAACGCCACCATTGATGACATGCAGGTGCGTCAGCGCGATGTAGCAGCTCTCGATGCCAAATACACGAAGGAGTTAGCTGATGCTCAGGCAACAATCGATCTTCTGCATGATGATGTTGCTAATGGCAAGCGCCGGTTGCAGCTCAACGCAAAATGCCCAGCGAACAACGCCACCGGCACCACCAGCGTGGATGATGCAACCAGCCCCCGACTTGCTGACGCCGCTGAGCGAAATTATTGGACCCTCCGAAGTCGTATCGAAATCGCCGGAAAGCAAATAGCCGGATTGCAGCAGTACATCAATGAGCAATGCCTCAAGTAGCCAATAGCCACGGGAAAAAACAATGACAGATACCAACATTGCGCTGCTTGATGATAAGCAGGCGCTAAACCTTGAAGTGTATCGACTGGTACAGCGCGACACCGCCGCAGCAAAGAAAGCCATCGCATTCGTGAGTGGCGATCAGCTTCGTTACGAATTGTTTAAGGACGGCATGACACTGGCTACTGCCGAAACTGGCGTAGTGGCTCGCACTGACAAAGCCATTCAGGTCGCCACCGAAGCATACGCACTATTCCAGTAAAGCCGAAGGAGGCAGAACGTGAATAACCAAACATGGCCCACGTATTCAGACGCAGACGGTAATTACGTAACTGCGCTCCCTATCAAGACAGTAAATCAGGCAGTTGATGGCTCAGCTAATGCTGAGTTTGATGGTGGTTATGAAGACCGCTATATGTCGGCTCACTTCATGGCTGTGTTTCACCCGGTGGCAACAGGATATCTTTTCCGTAGCCAGTACGGTGAGTTGTTGTATATGGCGAAGGCAGCATTCGAAGCCAAGTTCACCAAGTCTGCTGGTACGCCAACAGCATGGGGTGATCTAACCGGCAAGCCGACAACATTCACACCAACCATCGGCACTACAGCGACAACCGCAATGGCTGGTAACAAAACGCCAACCACAACCGATCGCGGTGGTGTATTGCAGCAGGCAGCAGAGGCAGCGTTAGCCGCCCAGACTGTTACCGATATCGCTACTGCACAGACCGCAGTGAACAACATAGTCACCAAAGTGAACAGTATTCTCACGAAGCTGAAAGCAGGCGGCGAACTGGCATAAGCCCATTACACAGCTCATTCACTGAGTGGGCTGGATAATGAGTTAAGGAGCGGCAATGGCAAAAATAAAATGGCCTAAGTTGCCAAGCTATTTAATCCCTCTCTTCAACAGTGCTCATATCTATCTTTGCAGAAGCAAGGATGAGTGGGTTCAGGCGCATCAGGTAATTGGCGTAGATCATTCAGGTCTGGAATTTAGTAACGGCCTCTGTCGGCACTTCAATAACGACAGTACAGGTGAAAACATTTACCTGATAGGCGTGTTCGACAACAGCCTGGCAACCCTTGTTCATGAGTGCGCACACGCAACCTTCTACTGCTGTAGCGATGTCGGCGTAACCACTAAGCCCTGTGACTCGAATGAAACCTACTGCTACTTACTGGATAGGATGTTTAGCCACTTCCTCCCATACATCAAACAGGATTAATTATGGCAGCACCAAAGGGTAACCGATTCTGGGAGGCCCGCAGTAGTCATGGGCGCAACCCGAAATTCGAATCGGCTGATGCTCTTTGGTCTGCCTGCTGCGAGTATTTTGAGTGGGCTGATGACAACCCGCTATGGGAAGGGAAGGTGTTTTCCTATCAGGGTGAAATCATCAAGGCAACACTTCCCAAAATGCGCGCCATGACAATCTCAGGACTATGCATATTTCTCGATATAAGCCGACAGACATGGTCAACCTTCCGGTTGATGGAAGGTTTTTCTGACATCACCACACGAGCAGAAGAGATCATCTATGACCAGAAATTCTCTGGCGCTGCTGCTGACCTGTTAAACGCCAACATCATCGCCCGTGACTTGGGCCTCAAAGAGCAATCGCAAGTCGAAGACGTGACACCTGACAAGGGAGATCGCGATAAGCGCCGCTCTCGCATTAAGGAGTTACTCAGCCGTGGTGGAAGAAGCGATCCTTGATGAGCTTTCAGAAGACGAGCAGATAGAGCTGCTCGAGCTTCTGGAGGAAGAGAGCAAATACAGAAACACCCATCAGCTTTATGAGTTCAAGCCATACGGTAAGCAGCGAGAGTTTATTGAGGCTGGAGGTGAATATCCTGAGCGCTGCTTCATGGCAGGCAACCAGCTTGGCAAGTCATACACTGGCGGTGCGGAGGTGGCTTTCCACTTAACGGGGCGCTATCCCGGCACCGCAGGTTATCCAAGTGACGGCGCATATGGTGATGACTGGAAAGGTAAGAGATTCGTCGGGCCAGTAGTGTTCTGGGTCGGCGGAGAGACGAACGAAACCGTCACCAAAACAACACAACGAATTCTTTGCGGACGCATTGAAGAGAACGATGAGCCTGGCTATGGGTCGATCCCCAAAGAAGACATCATCAGCTGGAAGAAATCGCCATTCTTCCCGAACCTTGTCGACCACCTTCTGATTAAGCATCACAACGCTGATGGCGTGGAAGATGGCGTGTCTATCTGTTACTTCAAGCCGTACTCACAAGGCCGCGCACGTTGGCAGGGTGACACAATTCATGGCGTGTGGTTTGACGAAGAGCCGCCATATAGCATTTACGGCGAGGGTCTGACCCGTACAAACAAATACGGTCAGTTCTCAATGCTCACCTTCACCCCGCTGATGGGCATGTCAGATGTCGTAACCAAATTCATTAAGAGTCCGAGTAAAGCGCAGAAGGTTGTCTCCATGACAATCTACGATGCCGACCATTACACGGATGAGCAGAAAGAGCAGATTGTCGCGTCATACCCAGAGCATGAACGTGAAGCGCGTGCTCGCGGCATACCGACAATGGGTAGCGGTCGAATCTTCCAGATACCGGAAGAAACTGTTAAGTGCCACCCGTTCGAATGCCCTGAGCATTTCTATGTGATCAACGGCTGCGACTTTGGTTGGGACCACCCACAGGCACACGTTCAGCTTTGGTGGGATAAGGACGCTGACAAGATTTATGTCGCTCATGCCTGGAAGGCCAAAGAGAAGAAAGCGATCGAAGCATGGGGGGCAATAAAGCCATGGTCCCATCGCATCCCAGTAGCATGGCCTCACGATGGTCATCAGCATGAAAAGGGTGGAGGCGAGCAGCTCAAAGAGCAATACGCAGACGCCGGGTTCCTGATGCTGCAAGAGCACGCAACATGGCCTGAAGGCGGCAACGCGGTAGAGCCTGGCATTCAGGAAATACGAGACATGATGCTCGACGGTCGATTCAAGGTGTTCAACACCTGCGAGCCATTCTTCGAAGAGTTTCGACTGTACCACCGTGACGAGAACGGCAAGATAGTCAAAATCAACGATGACATCCTTTCTGCAGTTCGTTACGCCTACATGATGCGCCGATATGCAAGAACAGTACGCGACATCAACAAGCCGAAAGAGCGCAAAACCCCAGCCCCGATTAGACCAGTGCACAGAGGACGATAATGGCTGATACAAACGAAAGGCTGGAGGATATCCTTTGCCGTTTTGATGCGGACTGGACAGCCAGCGATGAAGCCAGAAGGGAGGCAAAGAACGATCTGTTCTTCTCCCGCGTCTCTCAGTGGGATGACTGGCTAAACCAGTACACAACATTGCAGTATCGCGGTCAGTTCGACGTGGTGCGACCGGTAGTGCGCAAGCTGGTTGCAGAGATGCGCCAGAACCCGATTGACGTGATGTTCCGCCCGAAGGATGGAGCCGGCCCCGACGCTGCTGATGTGCTGATGGGCATGTATCGCACCGACATGAACCACAACACGGCGAAGATTGCCGTTAATGTCGCGGTGCGTGAGCAGATAGAGGGCGGTGTTGGTGCGTGGCGTTTGTGCACTGAGTACGAAGATCAGGACCCGACCAGCAATAACCAGGTGATTCGCCGCGAGCCAATTCACAGCGCCTGCTCACACGTAATCTGGGACAGCAACAGCAAGCAGCTCGACAAAAGCGACGCTCACCACTGCACCATCATTCACTCGATGAGTAAAAACGGGTGGAAGAAGTTTGCAGAAGAGAATGACCTTGATGATGACGAGATTCCCAGCTTCCAGAGCCCAAGCGATTGGGTGTTTCCATGGCTGACGCAGGACACTATCCACATCGCAGAGTTTTACGAAGTGGAGGAGAAGAAAGAGACCGCCTTCATCTATCAGGATCCGATGACAGGCGAGCCGGTCAGTTACTTCAAACGTGACATCAAAGACGTCATCGAAGAATTGGCTGACAAGGGTTTCGTTAAGGTTGCTGAGCGCAAGATTAAGCGTCGCCGCGTCTATAAGACACTCCTCACCTCAACCAGCGTGTTGAAGGATAAGCAGCTGATCGCCGGTGAGCACATCCCGATTGTGCCGGTTTTCGGCGAGTGGGGATTTGTTGAAGACAAAGAGGTATATGAAGGCGTCGTCAGGCTGACCAAAGACGGGCAGCGCCTGCGCAACATGATCATGTCGTTTAACGCCGACACAGTGGCCCGCACGCCGAAGAAGAAACCATTCTTCTTTGCTGAGCAGATCACCGGCTACGAGCACATGTATGACGGCAACGACGATTACCCGTACTACCTGATGAACCGCACCGACGAGAACAACGGTGACCTACCCATTCAGCCACTGGCCTACATGGAGAATCCCGAAGTCCCGCAGGCCAACGTCTACATGCTTGAGGCTGCAACCGCCGCTGTAAAAGAGGTGGCAACGCTTGGCGTTGATGCTGCGGCAGCAAATGGTCAGGTGGCATTCGATACTGTTAACCAACTGAACATGCGCTCAGACCTTGAGACGTATGTTTTCCAGGACAACCTTGCAACAGCGATGCGCCGTGATGGTGAAATCTATCAGGCGATGGTTAACGACATCTACGACGTGCCGCGCAACGTAACGGTGACGCTTGAAGACGGAAGCGAGAAGGATGTGCAGTTACTCGCAGAAATGATTGACCTGAACACGGGCGATCACACCGTGCTGAACGACATCCGCGGTCGTTATGAGTGCTACACCGATGTTGGCCCATCCTTCCAGTCTATGAAGGAGCAGAACCGCGCAGAGATAGGTGAGCTGCTACAAAAAGTTCCGGTACAGCATCAAGCATGGAACGTTCTCCTGCTTCAGTTCCTCGCGCTGATGGATGGCAAGGGCATTGAGATCACGCGCGACTTCGCTACCAAGCAGCTTGTGGTGAACGGGCTTAAGAAACCTGAGACGCCGGAAGAGCAGCAATGGGTTGCAGAAGCGCAACAGCAGCAACAGAACACACCAGACCCGGCTATGGTTCAGGCTCAGGGCGTTCTGGCGCAAGGTCAGGCGGAAATGATGAAGGCGCAGAATCAACAGCTGCAACTGAACATCGAAGCCGCGAAGGTCGAAGCTCAGAATCAGCTCAACGCCGCGAAAGTAGCCGAGATATTCAACAACATGGACCTCGATAAGCAGGCGGAATTCCGTGAATACCTGAAGCTTATGGGCCACTTCCAGCAACAATCCAGCGATGACAACCGCGCTAATGCCGAGCTGGTCCTTAAGGGGGCCGGTCAGCAGCATAAGCAGCGGATGGACGTCGCTAACATCCTGCAATCGCAGAGACAAAATATCCCCTCCGGCGGAGCTGCCGAGATTCCTCAATAAGAGAGATTAAACATGACCGAAACCACCGAAATTCAGGGCTCTGAAGGCCAAGACCTGCACGTCGATCCAGCGGCGGCATCCGCAGTCGATACGTTGTCACATGCCAGTGATGACGGTGCGCAGGATGAGGGCTTTGACATTGTGCTGAACGACGATGAGACATCCCAGAAGCAAGATCACGGCACCAACGCTAAGTTTGCCGCCCGCCGTATCGCTCGCAAGCGTCAACGCGAGCTGGAGCAGCAGGTGGAAGCTGTGCAACGTGGTGAGCTTCCGGAAACCCTGCGGGTTAATCCTGATTTACCAAAGCAGCCGGACGTGAATGAGTTCCTGTCAGATGATGCGCTTGCAAAGTATGACTACGACACCAATCGCGCTCTGGCGGCTTTCAACTCTGCCAACACTGAATGGCAGATGAAGGCAATGGACGCACGCAGCAACGCTGTAGCGGAGCAGGGCCGCAAGACACAGGATTACACCCGCAACTCCACTCAGTATGTCGAGGCGGCGCGTAAGCACTATGACGCCGCAGAAAAGCTGAATCTAAGCGACTATCAGGAAGCAGAGGAATCATTTAACGCGCTGGTTAAACCAGGCACTGACGTTGAGATTATGAATCTCTTCCCTGAGAAGTCGGCGGCGATCATCTATCACCTGGGCAAGAACCCAGAGAAAACCCGACAGATTCTGAGCATGAATCCCCAGCAGGCGCTCATCGAACTGACCCGCCTGTCAGACCGTTTAACTCTCAAGCCTCGCGGTAAACAGGTTTCAGCAGCACCACCCGCAGATCAGCCCATCACTGGCGATGTAACGTCGGCAAACAAAGACGCTATTCGCAAGCAGATGGAAGCAGCATCGAGCAAGGGTGATGTTGAAACCTACCGCAAACTGAAGGCAAAACTTAAAGGAATCCGATAATGGCTTTGAACGAAGGTCAAATGGTAACGCTGGCGGTAGATGAAATCATCGACACCATCTCCAGCATCACCCCAATGGCGCAGAAGGCTAAGAAATATACACCTCCAGCCGCATCAATGCAGCGATCCAGCAACACCATCTGGATGCCTGTTGAGCAGGAATCGCCAACGCAGGAAGGTTGGGACTTGACCGGTGACTCTACCGACGTTCTGGAGCTTAACGTTGCCGTAAACATGGGCGAGCCGGATAACGACTTCTTCCAGTTGCGTGCCGACGATTTGCGTGATGAAACAGCGTACCGTAACCGCATTCAGTCAGCAGCCCGTAAGCTGGCGAACAATGTCGAGCTGAAGGTTGCAAACATGGCGGCTGAGATGGGCTCGCTGGTAATTACATCTCCGGATGTCATTGGCACCAACACTGCTGACGCATGGAACTTCGTTGCTGACGCAGAAGAAATTATGTTCTCCCGCGAGCTTAACCGTGATGCCGGGCTGTCATACTTCTTCAACCCGCAGGACTACAAGAAAGCTGGTTATGACCTGGCTAAACGCGACATCTTCGGTCGCATTCCTGAAGATGCTTACCGCGAAGGTAGCATTCAACGTCAGGTAGCAGGCTTCGATGATGTTCTGCGCTCACCAAAGCTGCCAGTGTTGAATGCATCTACCGCAACCGGCCTAACCGTTGCAGGCGCTCAGTCATTCAAGCCGGTTGCATGGCAATTGGATAATGACGGCAACAAGGTGAACGTAGACAACCGTTTCGCCACCGTAACATTGTCAGCAACAACTGGTCTGAAGCGCGGCGACAAAATCAGCTTTGTTGGCGTCAAATTCCTCGGTCAGATGGCGAAGAACGTGCTGGCACAGGATGCAACATTCTCCGTCGTGCGCGTAGTGGATGGCACCCACGTTGAAATCACTCCGAAGCCGATCGCTCTGGACGACACCTCGCTGTCACCGGAGCAGCGTGCTTACGCCAACGTGAACACCGGATTGGCTAACAACATGGCTGTGAACATGCTGAATACCACCTCTGCACGCTCCAACGTGTTCTGGGCTGATGATGCTATCCGCATCGTCTCTCAGCCAATCCCGGTTAACCATGAGCTGTTCGCAGGCATGAAGACCACATCCTTCAGCATTCCAGATGTTGGACTGAATGGTATCTTCGCGACACAGGGCGATATCAACACCCTGTCCGGCCTGTGCCGTATTGCGCTGTGGTATGGCGTGAACGCGACACGCCCGGAAGCGATTGGTGTCGGCCTCGCTGGTCAGGCGTAATTAATGGGGCTTCGGCCCCATTCTCACTTGGAGATAACCAATGAGCGTAATGCTTTATCAGGCTGGCGGCGACACCAAGATTTGGGGCCGAAAGCTGAAAACGAAAGTCGTATATCAGCATGAAGTTGATGATCACATTGCTGATGGTTGGTATGCCCACCCACACGATGTACCTGAAGACGATATTGCAGGCGAAAACACATTATTCGCCGGCGAATCGGATTTTGGATCACCAGTTGATATGGGTGAGGTTTCTGACGGTTATCACACCTTCAATGAGCTCTATGACCACCGAGTGCGCCTATTTTCAACGCTGATGAATGCCTACCCACATCTCGCATGGTGGTCACGCAAACACAGCGATGGTGAAGAATGGGAAGGCTGGATTTTGGCTGGCATCACCACCCCTGAAGGTGAGGCTACTTACCACTTACCGGAATCAGAGATTGAATTTCTTCCGGCTGGTTCTGAGTTGGATCTTGGCAAAGATTGGGATGGTCACGAGGCGAAAGATGTTCTTGATCGCCTGCTGAGCTTGCGCCCTGTTGCTGTAGAGCCAGAGCCAGAGCCAGAGCCAGAGCCAGAGCCAGAGCCAGAGGTAAAGGATAAATCGAAGCCTAATAGCAAGTCTAAGGCAGGCAAAGATGGTGACAGCGACTAAGGGCGATATCGTCCGTGCCGCTTTGCGTAGGCTGGGCGTGGCGTCTGACGCCACCCTGACTGACGTTGAGCCGCAATCAATGCAGGATGCCGTAGAAGACCTTGAGCTGATGATGGCTGAGTGGTACCAGAACGGAAAAGGCATCATCACCGGCTACAAATTTGCTGACGCTGAAAATCCTCCTGCCGATGGAGACGCGCATGGCATGAGAACCAGCTCAGTAAGCGCCGTTTTGCATAATCTTGCAGTGAGAATTGCTCCAGATTACGCAATAGAACCATCCGCAAAGGTCATAACCACCGCCCGTTACGGCAAAGAGCAGCTTGTAAAACTAACCGCTACTTTGCGTGCAAAGCGTGCGCCTTACCCGTCTCGCATGCCAACCGGCAGCGGAAACAGCTTTGCCAACCTGAACGAGTGGCATTATTACCCCGGAGAAAAACCGAATGCCGATAACTCAACTACCCCTGATGAAGGGAGTGGGGAAGGATTACCGTAACGCGGATTATGTCGATTTCCTTCCTGTAAACATGCTGGCTACACCAAAGGAAGTCGTGGGTGCGAATGGTTATCTTCGATCCTTCCCCGGAGTAGCAAAGCGCAGCGATGTCGCAGGGCCTTCTCGCGGCGTACTGTACAACAGCAATCAGGGCGTTGTTTATCGGGTTTGTGGTGGCAAGGTTTATAAGGGCAGTTACGAAGCTGCTGACTTTGGCGGCGTTGCGCGCGTGAGCATGGCTTACAGCTATACCAGCCACGCTATCGGCGGTAGTGGCACCATGACGCTGTTCCGTTATGACGGTGTTATTAAAACGCTGAGTAACTGGCCCGGCTCGGATGGTTACGCGCAGTACGACCTCGGCAACCTTCGTGACCTATGCCGCAACCGATCGCGTTATGTATGGTGCAAATCAGATTCCGATTCATTCTTCATTAGTGACCTTGAGGACGAATCGCACCCTGACCGATACGCGGCTGAATACAGGGCTGAAAGCCAGCCTGATGGCATCATTGGTATTGATAACTGGCGCGACTTCGTTGTGTGCTTTGGTACGACGACAATTGAGTATTTCTCTCTGACGGGCAACAGCAGCGCGGTTGGCGTGGCGATTTACCAGGTGCAACCGTCAATGATGGTGCAGAAGGGGATCGCTGGAACATTCTGCAAGACCAAGTTTGCCGACTCTCACGCCATCCTTAGCCATCCTGCAACCGGCGCACCTTCCATCTATCTTGTTAACTCTGGCGCCGCTCAGTCAATCGCCACAGCTTCGATAGAGAAAATCCTTCAGAGCTATTCAACAGCTGAGCTGTCTACCGGTGTGCTGGAGTCATTGAGGTTTGAGGCGCATGAGTTGCTGCTAGTCCATCTGCCGCGCCACACCCTTGTGTTTGATGGCTCCGTAACACAGACGGGCCCGCAGTGGACAATCCTAAAAACTGGACTTTCGGACGACACCTACCGGTGCGTTGATTTTATCTATGAAGATAATGTCATCACCTGTGGCGATAAGCTTGGCGGCATCACTGGTGTGCTTAACCCGTCGATATCATCGCAGTATTCCACGCATCAGGAACACATTCTGTACACGCCGTTGTTTAAGGCGGATAACGCACGTGTGTTTGATCTGGAGCTGGAATCCTCAACCGGAGTGGAGCAGATAGCAGAGAAGCTTTTTCTTTCTGCCACGGCTGACGGGATAAATTACGGCCGCGAACAAAAGCTTCCATGGAATGCTCCGTTTAACTATGACCGCCGGGCGCTGTGGCGACGTATTGGTCGCATCCGCAAAAATATCGGCTTCAAGATTCGAGTAGTCACCAGTTCGCCAGTAACCCTGTCTGGATGCCAGGTAAGGATAGAGTAATGGCAGATGAGCCACTGAAAGTAACGGTGCAAGCCAGCCGCATTGATGCCTCCATTCTACCTCCTGGATTTAGTCTGCCATACCGGCTTTACGTCATTCAGCAACAGAGCGACATGAAGGCGATCGCCGATGGTGCCAATAACGCCAGCGAGCTCGCCTATCAGGCCACCATTAAGAACGAAGAGCAGGATACTGTTCTGGCTGACCATGAAGGTCGTATTACGCAACTACGGATAGAAGTTGATAACCATGAGCTGAGAATCACCGCCAATACAGGCGCGATAAGCCTGCTTGATGTGAGGCTGACTAGCGCCGAAGGAAAGATTACGGTTCTCAGAAGTGATGTTAATTACCTGCTTGATGAGGTGATCGACATCCAAAGCGACATGGTGTCGAAGTCATCAACCGCTAACCAGTCGGTGCAGTCCGGAGGCGGCGCGTTGCTGGTCGGCAACATTACTACACCTACCGCAGATATTCTTCAGGTTGCAGGAAGCGAGAACGTATCTGTCTCGTACAAGGTCGCCGGATTAAAGGTTGTTGGTGCGCGTCAAACAGGCTGGACTGCTGCAACCGGAACTGCGTTTAAATCTGCCTTCAATGCTGATAACGGCTATCAGATAAGCGGAACCTATCAACAGTTTGAAGCGATTTCTGTTGCCAATGGATTAACGGAGGCAAGGCAGAGGATAAAGGCGCTGGAAGACGCGCTTCGTACTCATGGCCTGATTAACTGACATGCAAACGATTGATAAAACATCCGGCTCAAAGCTAATGCGGCGCTGGGGTGTGCGTGAATGGGAAGACCCGGGCGCTGAATACTTTCTGTGGAATGGTGCGTGCGTCTTTGCTTTCGTTCAGCAGGACGGCTTCTACGATGTGCATATGGCAATTGACCCCGGCAGGCTGCGAGATTGCCGCAAGGCTGGCGGCGACATGCTTAAGCACGTATGCCATCAGCGCCTGCGAGCGATCATCCTCACTGACCGCCCAAGAGTGTGCAATTACGCCAGGCGAATGGGTTTCGGTGAACGAAAAATTGAAACTCTGACAACCATTAACGGGAGCGAAAGCTCCTTTTTTATTATGTGGCGCGAGCCGGGAGAATATCATGGGCGGAGCGATTAGCGGTTCTGGTGCTGCGGTTAGTAGCGTCATTGGTGGCATTGGTGCGCACAAGGCAGCAAAAGAGCAGCAAAAATACCAAGACAAGGCAATGAATGCCTCCCGCGAGGGTTATAACAACGCTGTCAACTGGCTTTCGCCATATGAAGAGGCGGGAAACTCTGCGCTAGCAGGATTGCAGGGCATTGCCGGACAACCAATAGACAGAACGCAACTTCTCAATGATTACTTTGGTAGCCAGGAATATCAGCAGATGGCTGACCAAGCCAGATACCAGTCATTGGCTTCAGCCGAGGCTACTGGCGGACTTGGCTCAACAGCATACGCCAATCAGATTGCGACTATCGCCCCTACACTTGGTCAAAATTACCTGAGCGCCATGACAGACCAGCAGCAAAACATGTATTCCCAACTAATGGGGTTGGCAGGCGTTGGTGCTGAATCAGCAAACGCATTGGGTAACTTTGCTGTGGGGCAGGGAAACACGATGGCCGGCATGTATCAGCAGAAAGGCCAAATCATGGCTGGTAAAGCTGCGTTGCCTTACCAGGTTGCGGCAAGTGCCAACTCAAGCATCACCAACGGCGCGGCACAGGACGTTAACCAGTTCACCGGCATGTTTGGCGGCATGATGGGAGGTTCATTCTAATGGCACAATTCGGAGGTCTCGGCGCACCGATTAACTATTACGACATGATCCCGGACTTCCGGCGGGAAGCTTTGCAGGAAACCCAAAACCAACTTGGGATTGCGCAACTGCAACAGCAACGGGTTCAGACAGCAGTGCAGCAGCAGCAAATGCAGCAAATGCGCGCATTTCAATCCGAGCTTCCTACAGCTATTAACGACCCAAAAAAACTACAGGAATTGGCGGTCAAATATCCAACTCAGGTGGGGGCTATAAAAGATCAGTTACAGTTCCGTAACGCTCAGGACGTTGCAGCGGTAAGTTCTGCAACTGGAGACCTTCAGACGGCTGCACAGGTTGGCCCTGAAGCTGTGGCGCAGGCGATCGTAAAACATGCCGGCACCATCCAGCAGAAGGGATTAACACCTCAGCAACTGATGCAGTTGTACGTTAAAGACCCAAATCAATTTAATAATTTTCTTGGTTCAGTGAAGTTGGGTGCTCTTAGCGCTAAAGACCAGTTTGCCGTTCAGAATGACCAGCAGAAAAATGCTCTTACTGCTCGCGGGCAGGATATGACGGCAGAGACTGCACGTCGTGGTCAGGACATTAGCGCCGAAACAGCTCAGCGAGGTCAAAACCTTTCTTATGGCTCAGCTATGACAGGACACAATCTTGCCTCGCAGCGCCTCGCCCTTGACCAGCAGGAGTTTGCATTCAAACAAGATCAGGCAGCACAGAAAAAACAAGAGCTGATTACCGGCGCGCCAAAACTATCGGTAAATATGGAGAAGGGGATTTCACAGGCTGTTGATGATTCTACCGCCAGCACGAACTCTGCCAACTCGATGTCATCTCTTGCTGACCAGTTTCTGAAGGAAAATCCCACCACGGGAATTTTTGGCAACGCCAATAACATGTTTTCCCGCCTCACTGGTAGCGATACCGCACTGAGAGATTTGCGCATCAGGCAGAACGCTTTGATTAACTCTCAGGTATTGAAGTTCCTGCCTCCGGGCCCGGCGACGGATAGAGATGTTG
Source organism: Pantoea sp. (assembly GCF_039594315.1). Lineage (GTDB taxonomy): Bacteria > Pseudomonadota > Gammaproteobacteria > Enterobacterales > Enterobacteriaceae > Pantoea. The sequence goes on along the minus strand of NZ_JBCNNP010000009.1, from coordinate 37,736 downwards.
AGATCGTTCGTCAGGGTGCTCCAACAGACATGGATAACCCGAAAATTGTAGCCAGATGGTTGAACTCGATGGCAAACATGGAGAGAAGGAATGCACAGTTTAACGAGTTCAAAGCTGAATGGATGAGCGCCAATGGTAATCCTGGGCAATCCCGTAACGGCGGGCAAATTCTTGGGATGGATGTAAACAAGGGCGAGTCACTGGGTCAGGCTGCAAAACGCTACATGGCGCAAAATCCAATTGGTAACTCACCTGCGCCATCGGCTACGGGATCAGCGCAACCCGCTCAAACATCAGCCAGCACCGGTGAAACCTATACATCTAAGTCAGGTATTAAGTTTAAGGTGGAGTGATGAAAGTATCAGCTAATGGCAAAACGTTCACCTTCCCAGAAGGCACAAGCCAGGAAGATATCGGCACTGCCATTGATGAGTATTTTTCTGCTCAGCCGCCACAACAGGCTGAGCAGTCCGGCTTGATAAGCGATGCTGCGCAGGGTGTGGCGGAAGCTGGCAGGGCGATTGCTCAGGCTGGTGTGAATGTGGCAAACATCATTCCAGAGGTTGGTGATGCTATTCAGAGCGCTGCGGCATGGGCTGGAAACAAGCTAGGCATTGGGGATGGAACATACATGCCAGCAGCAAGACTGTCCCTTCCTGACGCATTGAAACCGCAAACACAAGCAGGTGAAATCGCCTCTGAAGCGCTGCCATATCTCATCAACCCGGCAGGTAAAGCTGCGCCAGCAGCGGCTGGATTGGCAGAGCGTGCAGCTGGAGCGATAACAAGGTCTGCGGCTGAAAGTGCGGTAGGAACTCTTGCCTCAAATAGCAGCCAGAATGATTCTGGCAAGTTGGCTCAGGATGCCGCGATCAATACCGGCATAGGTGCTGCAACCAGAGGGCTAACCAATCTGGTTGGTGCGGGCTATAGAGCACTGAAAGGAACGGCGGCATCAGAGGCTCAAGCTGCGGTGGATTTCGCCGAGCAGTCTGGCGTGCCTTTGCTTACTTCTGATGTGGCAAAGCCTGGAACATTCGCTGGCAGGTCAGCGCAGGCACTAGGAGAAAAGATTCCGGTAACGGGTACTGGTTCAGTGCGAAGGGAGCAGCAGGCGGCGCGGAGCCAGCTGGTTTCAGATTATGCCAACACCTTCGCCCCGCCCGCGCCGGAGGAGATCGTTCAAAGCTTGCAGAGAACCAATAGCCGCGTGAAAAATGCAGCAGGACAGCGTTTGCAGCAGATTAACAATGACATGAATTCTCTTGGTTCATTGACGGCGACAAAAGCGGTTTCTGCTATTGATGATGAAATTGCTAAGCTAGGAAAATTGGGTCAGGTTGCCGATACCCAAACTATCGGTAAGTTGCAGGCATATCGAAATGAACTGGCTAACGGCGCTGACTTTGAACAGCTACGCAGTCTTCGTACGCAGTTCAGACAGGATGTTAAGGGTGAAAGGGTGATATGGCCCAGCCGGTCAGAAGCGTCTGCGAACCGGGTTTACTCTGCACTTAGCCAGGACATTGACGACGCAGTTAAAGGTAATCTTGGAGATCAGGCTGCTAATCGCTACCGTCAGGCAAACGCTGCTTACGCAAATGAAGCCAACCTAATCAAAAATACCCGACTAAAATCAATCCTTCAGAAAGGCGATCTCACACCAGAGGTTGCCAATAACCTGCTTTTCAGTAGTAAGCCCAGTGAAGTGAAGCAGCTTTATTCAGCATTGGATCAGCGCGGTCGTAATGCTGCTCGCTCAGCAGTAATCGGAAAGGCTTATGAAAAGTCGGGAGGAAGCCCTGACAAATTTCTGAATGAAGTGAATCGACTTTCATCCCAAACCGGAATCCTCTTTAAAGGGCAGGATAAGCAATATCTTCAGGGGCTGACCAAGTACCTCGACCAGACAAGAAGGGCATCAGTGGCTGGCTCGGTGACTCCAACCGGGCAAGAATTACTCCAGGTGGGGGTTCCGGCAGCGGTAGCTGGTGATGTGATTGGTACGGGAGGTGCTGGGACGGCAGCGTTTCTTGGTTATGGTGCTTTAACTCGGCTGTATGAAAGCAACGCAGCAAGAAATGCAATGCTTAAGCTTGCTAATACGCCATCAGGGACTTCTGCTTTTGAAAAGCATATCGACACGGTAAGGAAGGCAGTAACGGCATCATCGCAGGGTGCAACTAACTAACGGCGGCCCTTTGATTGAAGCCATGCATCATAGATGGAGTCAGCGATCGCCCAGACTGCAATGAAAAAAGCAAAAGCGTAAAGCAGAAACATATACACCTCCATTACTCAAAACCTTAATAAGCCTCGGCACTCGCCGGGGCTTTTTTATGCCCGGAGCAATTCAATGCCAGATATTACTGCAAATGTGGTTGTAAGCATGCCGAGCCAACTGTTTACGCTTGCTCGCTCCTTTAGGGCGGCGGCAAACGGGAAGATTTATATTGGCATAATCGACACTGACCCAACAGTGCCATCGAACCAGATTCAGGTTTACGTAGAAAACGAAGATGAGAGCCTGGTGCCGGTGCCTCAGCCAATCATTATCAACGCGGGTGGATATCCGGTCTATAACGGGCAGATCGCAAAGTTCGTAACCGTGCAGGGCCACTCAATGGCTGTGCTTGATGCCTATGGTGCGCAGCAATTCTATTTCCCTAACGTGGTTAAATACGATCCAGACCGTCTGGCTCAGCGGCTTTCCAGTGCTGATGATGGCGACGGCGACGCGCTGGTTGCCGTTAAGCAACCGCTAGCGGGGGCTGTTGCGCGGACGCAGCATGACAAAAACCGTGAATCGATTAGCGTGCTGGACTTCGGCGCGGTGGGAGACGGCGTTACCGATGACACCGCTGCTATTCAGGCGGCGATCAATGCCGTTGGTTTTAACGGCGAGCTTATGGTGCCAAGCATTTCCACTGGCGAAGCCACCCGATATCGCGTCACGTCGCTGCAAAACCCTAACGGTGTGAAGTTCGTGGGCGAAGGAGCAATTTTCTATTACGACACTAATGGTGGCGCGAGTCAGATCAACCTGAAAGGTGATTTGATTAACCTGCATATCGGACAGGAGCATTTATTTAAGCCCTATAACCGCATGCGCAACCGAGGCGTGATCGAAATTCATGTTTTTGGCGACTCAACGGTTGCCGGAAATAATGGCGAGACGGCTGATTTTAAAGTTGTTCCGGTGTTGGGCCGTGCATTTAAGGCTAGCGGATACCCGATGGTCAGCATCAACAACTGGGGCGTGGGCGGTTCTAACGTCACGCAGATGGATGCGATCACCAAGCTGTCACCCACCTCTGACCTTTTCATCATCAAATATGGCATCAATGACGCCGGTCTTGGTGGCGGCGCTGAGAAAGAGCGCCTGCTCGAATTTGAGTCATGGCTGCGCAGCAAGCTAGCAGAAATACGCAACCATCAGTACGGAACTATGTCTGAGCTGGGCATTATCTTAATGATGCCAAACTCCACCAATGACGTGCTCTTGTTTGGTCGTAACAGCTACTGGTACGAACAGCTTCGTAATATTTACGTCAGGGCGGCGCGAGATTACGCCTGCGCGATGTTCGACACTTACAACGCCATGCCTATCTCTGCTGGTCTCGCCGGTAATGCAATGGATAACCCGTTCGGTAATGGCATTGCAATTCACCCGCTTGATACGGCGATGACGTGGGTTTATGCGAAAATGGTTGATGTGTTCTTCAACAGAACAGTCATCTCCAGCTTTGCACAGAACGTATTTATTAACGAGCCATCGGTGACAGGAACGCCGTTACTATCAGCTCCACTTACCGGTTACAACTATGGAATCAGTGGCTATCGTGCACTTGGATCGTCGGCGGGTGGAACATGGCCTGTAGACGGCACTGTGTTTACACATAGAAGCGTGGACGATGCAGGAATCCAGTTTTTGTACCCGTTTGATCCGCATGTAAGGGTTCTTGTCAGGGTATGGATGCCGAGCACTAACGCATGGTCTGTTTTTTCAGGACAGGGCGTTTCACTCGCCGCGCAAGGCTCATGGGTAACTACGACCGGATTTAGCTCACCGTTTTATAAATCGGATGCTTCAGGGAAAGTTACCGTACAGGCTTACTTGCAAGGTGGCTCCACAAGTCAGGGCGCTTCGTTGATTTCAGGCCTTCCATCTTATTTGTGCCCGACTGATGAAGAGTATTTGCCGGTAGTAAACAGCGATGGAAGTATAGGCTCAGTTGGTGTTAATGGATCTGGAAACATATTCATTGTTGCTAACGTTAAAAGTGCAGGTGTGAGAATTAATATTTCATTCTGGCCTAAAGGAATGTAATAAAGAGCCGCCCATTTCGGGCGGCTAAATCACTTCACTGCTGAAAATATCTGCTGTCGTTCTTTATCTTTAGATCTGAGTAAATTGTTCATAGGTTTCTCGAACAGCTTATACATCACTACAGAAAAAACCACGCCAATTAAAATAACCGGAACCATGAACGTGATTACTGACTTCATGCTGTCAATATTTACCCATGATGAATATTCACGGACAGCATAGTTAATTAGTATCTGGTGAATCATATATAGACTGAACGATGCCTCACCAAGTAATACCAGATATCTATTAGAAAGTAGCTTTGATACCCATCCCTTGCCAATCGCGAAAATGAACACTACCGCAGCCATTGGTGCTATGTAATAAATATCCAGCCTCAGGAGCATGTTTACATGCTTCATCCCCACGAATGCAAACCCTGCCAGCGCCACTAGTGAAACAATCTCAAGTGCAGTCGCCTTCTTGAATGTCATCGCAAAATCACGACTCACGTACAAGCGGAACAGAAGCATGCCGGTGACGAAGTCCACAGCCCTGAAAACAGGGTTAATGTACAACGCCCAATAAGCAACATCGCTTGACGACATGAAGGTAAGGAACCAGATAATCATGGCAAGCAGCGCTATCCATATTCCAATTAACTGTTTAGTGTTAAACGTAACCAGCAATATGAATCCGAGATAGAAAAACATCTCAGTTGAAACGCTCCATGACACCCCATTAAATCCGAAGAAATAAGGAATGCTTGGGAATATGCTTTGGGCAAGTAAAATGTTAGCGTAAAGCGTGTTCATATCCACGTACGCCCATGCTTCTTTGGTCAGATAAACAGACGCAGCAATGGCAAGCGTTAATAAATGAGTTGGGTAAAGTCTCGCAACTCGGTTACGCAAAAACTGAGGAATGCTATATTTACCTGCCTTCTTATGCTGGTTATAGCTATAGCTAATTATGAAGCCAGAAAGAATATAGAAGAACGTTACGCCAACAAACCCTTCATAAAAGACTTTGTAAACTTGCTGGGCGAAAGCGCTTTTAGTGTGCTCGAAGAAGTGGAAGTGGTGAATAAATACCCCCATCGCAGCAAAGAAGCGGAGGGATGTAAGTGCATTAAGCCGCATTCTTAGTTCTGCCCTTCATCCAGTTGAAAAGCGCAACGCCCTCACTCATGACGCTGACCACCACTAAAAACAAATCGGCATACCAGATGAAGCCGCTTTCGCGAGTCACGGTTCCAGTAAGTAATGCTGCGAGCGCTAAAAGGCCCATTAAACGGTTGAACGAAAGCATGACACCCCCTCGGATTAATCCGACGATTGTATGGTAAGAAACTGTTAAGGGACAGATCGAATTTACGATTTGCTTACGAAGAGCTTACGAAAGCTATTCACTGCGGGAATTGGGCAGAGGTTATTTCTTCGATGGCGCGGCATTTGAGTCGCTTCTCATTCACACATTCCTCGACCAGCGTACGTTTAACGTAAGCGACAGGAGGAAGAATGGACATCAATGTGTATGAGTTGGCGTTAGGAGCTGCGCGGAACGTGCTGGGGCAGGCCGTGATAAACCTTCTGGAAGATGGCATTCCCATAACCAATGAATCGATGATTGAGCAACTGGCGAGCATGCACGACCACGACCAGTGCATAACCGAACTGGCGATGCACCTTTTCGGCGTCACGATGCATTAGTCAGCGGCCCGGCGATATGAGCTGGGCTTAAAATTAAATTTCCTTCCCCGACAACCCCTTCTCAAAAACCTCCATCAATCGACTTGATCGATCTTACCGATCAATATTACTGTATTTATATACAGTATCTATCGAAAGGTAATCACCATGCCACGTTACAACGACATCAAAGCCTGCTTTCGGAAAAGCATCAAGCAAGGGCCGCGCGGTCAGCAGTTCGTAACCACGCAGGACTTCGTTGAGGCTCTGGAGCGCTGCAACTGGCGCTGGACGCTGAATGAGGCCAATCGCTGGATAGAGAACCAAACGAGTTGCTTTACCGATGTGACAGAGGGGGCCAGCCAGAACAGAACATTCCGCCTCTACAATCCAAACGGAGGCATCTGAAATGGGATTTCCATCACCGGCAAAGGACTATCTGGAGTCGCGTCTCGACCTGAACAGGCTGATGGTCATACGCCCGGCAGCGACATTGCTTGTGCCAACAGTTGATGGTTTCGCGCTGGTCGACAAATCCATCAAGCCGAAAGTGGGCAGCGTGATTTACTTCGAAGCGTTTGGCCTGTTCCAGTTGGGCAGGTTAGGCGATCGGTACATTGTGTGTCAGGACGGCGAGACGATAGAGGGAGAAGCGCTGGAAGAGGTGACTGTGGTCGGGGTGCAAACGTGGGGCGTGCTTTCGGTTTATAACGCTGACAGGCCGACGATTTGAATCACAGGTTTGGTGCATAAAGTGCGATTCGAACAGCGCGGAAGGTGTGTCGTTTTTGTGTCGACACATAACGAGCAAGGAAGGAGGAGGATTACCGAGGATGACCCTTAACGACACAATCCGTGTTGCGAGCATGGATTTTTGGACTTGATTCAATGCTTTAGATTATGGTCTACTATCTTCTAAGCCGTAGGTCACAGGTTCGAATCCTGTAGGGCGTGCCATTTTTTATTCTATTAGTTTCCTTTTTTCGTCTGCTTTTTGCTATAAGTTCAGCATATAACACATTCTTTGGCTCACTAAGTGACCTAGTGCATTCATGTCCTAATTGAGGTCTGGATAGAAACATTGCCAAGTTCAGTGAAATGGATGCGTTTAGATGAAGCTGACAGCTCGACAAATTAGCTCAGCTGAGCCTAAAGAAAAATCATGCAAACTTGCTGATGGTGTTGGTGGCATGGATCTTGAGACATCTCCAAATGGAACAAAGAGTTGGAGGCTCAAGCTTATGATTACAGATAAAGAAAAAAGAGCAGTCCTTGGCACCTATCTATCTTTAACTTTAGCTATAAAACAATTGATAATACTGCGTGTCTTTAAGTTAAATTTCATGACGCCTTATTAAAGCTATTTAAGGCTAGGGGATTTTTCCTTTTTTGTTATGTTACTTTCTGGATGGTAATGTGATAGAGAAAAAACTACCAAAAAAAATGTATTCTGAATGGACGCTAAGAAATAGCCTTTACTGGATGAGTGCTGTCACTCGCTGGAAACTTGATGAAGACGAGCATAATTGGCTCGTTTCATTCGAAACTTTTCATGAGGAAGTTGAGTTCGAGTTTGAGCGACTCATTAATGATTACAAGCTTAGAGAAAAGCTTCAGGCGCATACCGGCCAAGTTAGGACTTCTATCATTGACAATGTTCTCAGAAGCATCGATTCGAGACTTGCCGAATGAATACGATGCCATTCAACTTCGATCGCCTGAGCAGTGGTAAAGTCTTCATCAGCAATCTCGCTGGCTTTCACAGCTTCGTCAATAGCGAAGAACTTAACCTTCTTATTGAAAACAGTTTTCCTTCTGACCACCGCACTTCACAACTTCTCGAAAGCAAATTGTTCATCACTGACGATTCTAATCTTTCAGTATCGCAGGCTTCGCTTAGTTCTGCTTTTGCCAAACTGCTGATGAATGAACTTGCCGTTAGACCTATTTTTATGATTGTGCCGACTCTAAGGTGCGATCACACATGCAAGTATTGTCAGGTAAGCAGAGCATCGTTAACTGCCGATGGTTATGATCTTAAGCCTGAATTAATACCGCAAATTGTCAGCACCATCAAAAAGCTGGGTGCTCCGCCTTACAAAATAGAAGTGCAGGGTGGTGAACCACTTCTCAGATTCGATCTCGTCCAAGCAATTTATGAACAATGCGAGAATGCATTAGGTAACGATTCATTCGAGATGGTTATTGCTACGAGTCTTTCAATACTTGATGCAGATATCATTTCTTGGGTTAAAAAACGGAATATTACCTTCTCTGTTTCTCTTGATGGTAATGAAGCAGTCCACAACAAGAATCGTATCCTTACTGATTTTAAAGCTCACAACAAAGCTGCAACAGGCATCCAGAAAATTACAGAAGAACTGGGAGCAAACCGGGTAGCTACGGTCACCACAGTTACTAAGGAACTGACCAAAGAGCCCGCCTCCATCGTGGATGCTCATTTGTCTCTAGGACTAACTGACATGTTTATTAGGCCTGTCAGCCCATATGGGTTTGCTCAGAGGCAAAGCTTCACTTTTTCAATGCCGGAATACTTCGAGTTTTATAAAGAACTGATGCAGGAAGTGTTACTTCAGAACCAGAAGGGCATACCTGTTGTTGAGCATTCAGCTTCAATCCATCTTAAGCGAATTTTCAATCCGGGCTTCAGTGGTTATGCAGATTTGAAATCACCTAGTGGTGTGGTTTTGAACTGTATCTTATTCAACTATGACGGCAAGGCATACGGTAGCGACGAAAGCCGTATGCTTCAAAAGGTAAACCCGGAAGCAGATTTCAGCGCCGGAAAGTTTGCCTCACTCTCATTCGGTAACAATGAATACTACCGTTCCGCACTCTCATCCTCATTCAATTTTGCCATGCCGGGTTGTGACACTTGTGCTTACCAGCCTTTCTGTGGTGCAGATCCTTGCCAAAACATCAGTGTTCATGGTGAACCTGTTGGAGATAAGAGTCGGACTACCTTCTGCCAGTATCATAAAGGGATGTTTCGCTTCCTGCTTAACGAAATCTCTCAGGATGGACCGATGGCTGAGATGCTAAAAAGGTGGGCTTATGTCTGAGGTGTTGAGAAACGATATTTTTCGGTTTTCTTCAGATTTACCAGTTCAACAAGGGTTCTATCGCCTATGTAAATCAAAGCCCAAAAATCCTCAGTTTTATCTTCCAAATTTGCTGGTCACTGAAACTCAGCTTGATTCCAGACTACCTGCATATTTTGCAAACTTCGTTGTTAGTAAAGAGCTATTCGATTCAATAGAAGATGGTGACATTGGGATCGTCAATAACGGCAGCATGCTCAGAGTGATTTTGTCACGGAGAGCGAACCATAACACCGTCCTTGTCACTGAACGGTGTAACAACAGTTGCCTTTTTTGTTCTCAGCCTCCTAAAGCAGGAAACGATGACTGGCTTCTCAATCAGTCAGCTCTCGCTATCGCTTCCTTCGCCCTGAATGGATTGGTGGGAGTGAGTGGAGGAGAGCCTTTGCTCTACGGCGAAGACTTCCTGCATTTTCTGGACTTCATCATCGAAAATTCTCCTGACACAGCTCTGCATATTTTAACTAATGGACGGAAGTTTGCAGATGCCTGCTTTACTCAGCAGATGAAAAAGCGAAGCGAAAAGATCAAAATTACTTTTGGTATACCTCTCTACTCTTCGAGACCATCAGTGCATGACTATCTGGTCGGAAGCGAGGGGGCATTTAATGATACTGTCAAAGGACTGATTAATGCTGGTAATTCAGGTATCAACATCGAACTGAGGGTCATCCCGACTCAAGCTAACTATACAGAGCTTAATGACATCGTAGAGTTTGCTGGTCGTGTGTTTTCAAACATCAATCAGATCTCCCTGATGGGGCTGGAGTCGGTAGGATGGGCACGAAAGAACTGGTCATCGATCTTTATTGAGCACGAGAACTACAGCGAAAAGATCCTTTCTGTAATAGACACCGCGCACAGATCAGATATCCCTCTTACCATATTCAACTATCCATTGTGTCACCTTCCAAAAAGGGCATGGAGTTTTGCAACACAGTCGATTTCTGACTGGAAAAATTACTATCCAAAAGAATGCGATGAATGCACTCAGAAGTCTTCCTGTGCTGGTTATTTCAGTTCATCAAAAGGCCGTTTTCATCAACCTCCGAGACCAATAATATGAAAAAGTTTAATTTCGCTGCTCTGCTTCCGGGATTTTTGGCTCTTAACAATTCAGTATGGGCAAGTGATTCTTCTACTGGTGCAAGTGATTTACCGGGAATGACATTGAATGAGCATGACTTGGTGTTAGCTCCACTCAACACAGAAGTGCCGTTCTACATTGCTGGACATAGAAGCCACAGTTCTCATCGTAGTCATAGCTCTCACCGTTCCTCATCAGGTGGTGGCTACTATGGCGGAAGCACTCCTTATTATCCCAAAACATATAGTGCACCAAATACCTCAGACTCTTCTAATTCAGGCACTCGTTCGTCATCCTCTTCTTCATCTATCCGTTCACTTCGCTCAAATGACACGGACACCTCTACCACTAAAAACTCGGCTGGAATGACTGGAGCCAATCGTGCAAGTAGTGGGCTGACTTCGGATACCGAAAAACGTAAGCGGTTAATCATGCGAGTGCAGTTCGCATTACTCGATAAGGGTTTCTACAACGGAAATATTGATGGAAGCATGGGGCCAGCTACTCGAGCTGCTATTAAGAATTACAGGATTGCAAATGCACTGCCTACTCCAGTAAGAGAAACATTAGATACTCAATTATTAAATTCCTTGGGTATTTTAGCGAGATAGTTTTTTTGCTGATTATTTAAATGACACCCATCAGGATATGATGATGCAATATCTGTCCAATCCTGAACTTGCCAGTGGGTTTGCAAGGGTGGTATTTGACATGCTTTAAGGAATCTGAAAATTGGATCTCATTTAAGCCTCTAAAAAATGTTTTTATTATTGCTAGTTTTGTAAGTAAATCTTTAGCGCCAGTTAATATGGCTGATGACTTAAACATTTGATTTTATATAAATTAGATAAGTTAACTCTAGTAAGTGAATGTGTTGTTAATGTGTAGGTAATGAAGTTAAAAATAGCCAATGAGAAGGTGTGAAGAATGGAAAAGGAAATTCAAACGTTAGTGTATCTAAATGAAATAGGTAATGCTACTTCATTTATGGGTGCAATTGAACGTTACGAAGAGTATAAAGATGATTTAAAAGACTGGAGGGTTTTATTTGCGCATGAATCAACTAATGGGCCATTTTATCTACCAAAAAAGAATTATCATCAAAATGTTATCTTTTGACCCCATTTAAAGGAAATTCCTTGTGTGTTATAGATAAAGAAGTAGTTGAGACCAAAGCTGAAACAGTTCACTTAATATCTTCAGCGATCTATGTTGACAGTAATTGCGCTAGCTATTTAAGATCGTTTGCTTACGAGGCTCAACCATCAGAAAGAGTTCGACAGGTATGTGAATCTATATCGGAAAATATCACTCAGGGTTTCATTAATGAAATAAATACAGCCTTATATCTTTATGAGATAACGAACAACTTAGCTGATAGTGATATTGTTAAAGTAAGGCAAACTATATCGGCTATAAAATCAATAGCAATGATAAATTCAAAATTTGATTTTTCGTGGAGAGATAATTTTATACATAATCATAGACTACGATCTGAAGCCGAAGCGGATAATTTTTTATTCGGCTATTTCAATAATGATGAATATCAATTTGGAAAACTGTTACAAGTAGCTGATATAATGGAATTGCTGTTATTGAAAACTAAAATAATAGAATGCAGCTCAAATCGCTCCGCTGAAAATAAATTAATTGAACTAATCAATTTCATTGATGAAGAAATTGCAATAGTAATGCCAAAAGAAATTGCTGTTTGTGTTGATATTATATTTCGCAAGAATGAGTTAAGTATAACTAAAAAGCTAAATGATATTAAAAACAAATCCGAGCCATTAAAGTTAATTAGAAATTGCGCGATGGATTTATTTATTGTTAGGATGTTAGATTTATTAACTAATACTATTTCTGATAATAATGAAACTCAGTTTCATCTTGCGCAAATATTAACTTGTGATAAAGATATTTGGGATATTATCGAGTTGACAGGTCTTAGCGCAATCGCTGTTCATAGATTATCCAATAAAATGCTTCCGATCTATAATGAAAAATTTAGTGAATGGATCTTTGATACTCTAGGAGATAAGAAAATGGACTCTATATCGAAAATATTTACACCTCAAGGGATAGTTGGCAGAGATAAAAGGTTTAGCATCGGTAATTTAAAGGAGTGTTTATACAAAACACGGAAAGAGTTTTCTTACATGTTAAATTCTGGCAGGGATAAGTAGAGCGATTACTTAACCGTTTATTAATTAAATGGTTTGTTTTAGTTAAAAGCAATCAATATTAGACTTTGATATTTGACTCTAATGTGGGTTAGGGTTTTTTATTTAACCTGCTTTTTAATTGGTAATCCATATTCTATGGTCAAAAAAGCATTCCATTTTTATGTTTTTATGTTTTTATGTTTTTATGTTTTTATGTTTTTATGTTTTTATGTTTTTATGTTTTTATGTTTTAAGAATCTTTGTATGCCAAAAAAATGGTTTTTCTTGATGTTAGCTTTAACCATTAGATAATGAATGTCACTAATCCAGCAAAACCATCAACAATAAATTATTATTAACCTTCAATTACCTTTCTTTTCCAAGCATTAACTTCTCAATCAACTCATCCAACCCACTTTCAACCAGCATTTCCACCGCATCGCTGCGAGTCGTTTCACTCAGTCTTACAACCTGATCAATCTTCCTCAAAACCGACATCCGCAGCGACAGCGACACCGCTTTCTTTTTCTCTTTATCCAGAAATACTCGACTAACGGTTTCATTGTGTTGCAGTTCGGCGTTGAGCTTCAACGCTTCATTAATATGGCGCAGGCTTTTCTTATCTAATTTCCCAGCATCGGTCAGTTGGTAGCAGTGCGTAACGCGGATGTATTTGATTTCTGCTGACCAGGATTCGCGCAGTTCTTTGAGCGCGCGGGTAAGCGTGGGTTCTGAACAATTGAGCTCGGTGAGCATGCGGCTGGAGGCGATCGGTTTGCCGCTGCTGAGCAGTGAGGCGAGCATGAATACGCGTGTCTGTCGGGTACTGAGTTGCATGGTCGATTGAGGCCTGCGTTGGTGGTCAATGGTCTTTATCGCCCTCCTGGCAAACAATGTCCGACAGTATCAGGGAGTTTCTAAATATCAGGTAAATGGGTTCCGAAAAAGTGTTGCGTTGGATTTAAGGTCAAAACAGCGCGATAAATCGCGCCGCTACGGACTGTGCGGTTTAACGAATCCGCGTCAAATCGCACAATAACTTAAGTCACCAACATCAACGCGCCATCGGACCGTGAATCTGGCGCGATGCCGTATTCTTGCGCGCGCGCGAGGATGGCGGCGGCCCAGCGGCGGTGCGTGGCGGGTTCGCACATCGCGCCTTGCGATTTGAATACCGCCTGGCTGGAGTTGAGGATGCGCAACGCATCGGCGTGATCGCTGGCTGAGACCATCAACATCTCGTGGATCTTGCCAATCTGGCTGGGGTGAATGGCGGTTTTGCCGACCAGGCCGTGCGCGATATCCAGCGCCAGTTCGTGATCCATAATCTGTTGATCATCGATGTGCTCGCACACCGGTGCGGTGAGGGCAAAATCACGCGCCGAAAATACCGCCACCAACATTTTAATGGTGTAACCCATTGGGCCGTCATACAGCGTGAACTGGCGTGAGCGGCGCAGCGAGAGCACATTCATCAAGTCGTTGCCGCCGATGCGCAGGGCGATCACGCGTGAGCGGCACGCGTGGTTTTGCAGCGTCAGCGCCAGTTCGCGCATCGCGGCCACGTCGAACACTTCTTCGGTTTCCAGCGTCGGCATCAGGCACAAATGGCTGTGTTCGAGGATTTGCCACCACATTGGCAGCGAATCGGCGGTGAATTTCGGCAGCACTAAACCATCTACTGCGCTGAGGTCGAGGTTTTCCACCAGCCACGCGCCCATTGCGCTGTTACGCGGACGGATAAACACCAGCGGCCAATGCGCGTTGCCATGGCTGCGCATCGCGGCATTCAATTCACGCAAGATGTGCTGAAGATTGTGCAGCGCTTGCGGCAGATCCGCGTCGCTCACCGCATCTTCCAGGCAGATCACCAGCGAGCGCAGACCGTTGATTTTATGGTTAACAATCACATCGACGATATCGCTGCGCATCGCGGGCATATAGAGCGTAGCACCCAAACGCCACGGCGAGAGACGGGCGTTCATCACAGCACCTTTTTGATGATGGTCACAGCGCGGTATTGCCCTAAATCGGCTCCCGCTTCGGTGATGCTCAACCCTTTTTGCTGCGCCAGATAGACCAGCAGCGCCACATCGGGATCGTCCACCGAACGCACCAGCACCTGATCCGGCACGCGGCGCAATACGGCGCGCGTGGCTTCGGCGATGCCCGGTTTGATGCGATTGATGCTGTTGACCTGATAACGTGCCGCCAGTCGCGCGATTACCGCGTCACTTTGCGCCACTAACTGTTGTTGATGCTGCGGATCTTGCGGGCAAGCGGGCAGGGCGTTGATATCCAGTGTGCGCGCATATTCCGCCACGGTTTCAACCAGTTGCTGGCTACAATCGAATTGTGCCAGATGGTCGCACTGCACGCAGCCGTGCAAGCCGGTTTCTGACCACAGCGAGCGCGAGATCAAACCGGAAACCGGCGCGCCCATAATGCCAAATGGGATCAGCCAATCATCATCGCTGGCAGAGAGCCACGCGCGGCCGCACGGATCGGCCAGCACCACCAAACGCGGTTGTGCCGGATAGCCAGGGCGCTGTTTGAGGCTGCTGATCAGTTCGCCGGTGATCGCGCCTTTGCCGGTCCAGCCATCGACAAACACAATGCCATCGGTGCCGTGGCGCGCTTCGATGATCGCCAGCGCGGCGTTATCAATGCCACGATCGCGGATAATGCTGATGCCGTAATGGTAGGATTCGCGGCCCATGGCACGCAGCGCCTGTTGCAGCATTACGCCCAGCGGCACGCCTGCGCGTACCAAACTCGCCAGCACAATCGGCGTGTCGGCAAACTGTTTTGCCAGCGCATTGGCCAGCATCGCGACTTCTTTCGCCAGACGTCCCGCGCCTTGATCCAGCGCGCGTGCAAACAGATCCAGATGCCAGCGCGTTGGTTCCGGTTCCTGGCTCAACATCTCGGAATAGTGGCGCGCGCCAGACTGAATCAGCTGTTCTTTTTGATCGACCGGCGTCATGTCGATATCAACCGGCTTAAGCAGGAATTCAACGTCGCCGGGTAGGTATGATCCAGAGAAAGGCTGGTTATTCGCCATGAGTTTGTTCTCCGAATAAGGATTGGTTGATGCGGTCGGCAAACTGGCTTTGGCGCGGCATGCCGTACCAACTGCACAGCTTCATAAAGCGATGATCGCTCAGGCTGTCGCCGAGGCCGATCACCGGGAATACGCCGCGCTGTTGGCGCAGTTTTTCCAGCAGGAAGCTGACCGCCAGACCTTTTTCCACCACGTTTGGCAGCCACGCTACGTTATTGCTGTTGCGATGGATGTAATAACCTGTGGTGGGGAAGCGTTGTTCGATTTCATCGGCGATGGCGTACAACTCGTCGAGGCGCGTGCTGTCACGATGCTTCATCACTAAGTAGATCGGCGTAACGCCATATTCGTAGTTGATGCGCGCCCAGCCATCAATCGCGCGTTCGGCCATCAGATCGGTGATCGCTTGCTGCATCGAGAGCAGCGCCGGACCGTAGGGATTGAGTTTTTCCAGCATTAGCGCGCGCCATTCGGCGTCTTCCTCGCCTTGCGGATTGAGGATCACCGCGCCATGCGTAGTGACCGCCCACGAACGAAACGGGATCTGCACGCGCGCGATCTCTTCAGTGCCGCGCGCGGTAACCGGGATCAGATCCGCGTGTTCCAGCATCCAATCGACCAGCATGGCTTGTTCTTCGGTCATAAAGCTGCGCGGCTGCAAGCTGAGATCCAGCGCGCCGGTGCGGAACGGCTCAAGATCCAGCTCATCGACCATTTTGCGCCGCGTCTGGAATAGCGTGTCGTCGAGGTCGGAAAAAATCACCGGTTTATTCATCGCAGATCACCTCAACTTGTGGCGCAACCTTGGCTAACGCAGCGGTTAAACGAGGATCGATGCTGCTGAGCGGCGTTTCGATGCACAAAATGATGCGGTTGAATTGCTGATGCGCCACGTTGTAAACGAAGTTGGCAATGCCGAGGCCGTAGTTATCGGTGAAGGCGATGGCTGATTCGATGGCAAAACCGGTGGCAATCGGTGAACGCGTGGTTGAGCTGTACTTGACGTCTGCGCCTTGCGCCGCCAGCCGTTCGGCCAGTAAGAAGGGTTCCCAGACGAATTCATTGCTGCCAAGCACCAAAATTTTTTCGCCCGGCTGCGCCTGAATATTTCGGCCCAAATCGCCAGCGGGCGCGGCCATGCCCAGTCGGCCCCAGCGCTGTTTGCCGGTGATCGCCACCGTTGCCGCATCGTTAAGTGCAACCGCGGGCATTGGCGGCAGTTCGGCATCAGGATCTTGTTGCCAATGCCAATCGCCTTGTACCAGCGAAATGGTGCGCACCGGCAGCGGACTGCGCGTGGCTAACGCGTCGCCGCTCCAGTCAGTTAAGGTCACGGCGATCACCTGTTCGATGTGTTGCAATCCGCCATCATTACGCAGCGCTTCGAGCAGATTAATAAAGGTGTTTCCGGTGGTGGCTTCATCATCAATCATCACCAAGGTGCGCGCGTTCAGCACGCGTTGGCGCAGTTGCGCATCATCGGGCAGGTAGATCAGATGATCGGTGGCGTGACTGTGATTTTCTTTAAATTCGCACAGTAAATCGGCCTGCTGCGGATGGCGCGTTGACGTGAGATACACCGGCTCGCTGATGCGCTGGCGCACTTCATCAAACACGCCAGCCCCTAAACCGACGGCGGTTTCCGCCATGCCAATAAACAGCGTTGGGCCGTTCGACACCGGCGGGAATTGCTCGGCCAGTTGGCGATACACCGCGCGCATTTTGTTCGGATTGACCGGAATGTGGCGGCCCAGCACCTTGCTGACGAACAGAAATGCGCGCTTGGGATTGCGGCGCTCGGCGATCTCAAACAGATCGTCGATGGCGCTGATGCCGCCGGTTGGGGTGACGCTTAATGTGCCGCAGGATAGCGTCCTGCTCCAGAGCGTATTCATGGAGAGTTCCTTATTGAAGCTGGTTGGCGAGGACGGCGTCGTAAGCCACTACATCGCTGATGGCGCGCACGGTGGCAGGAGAGAAATCACGGCGGGATTGATCAATGACCTGTTGCTGATTGATCAAGCCTAGTTGGCGCAGGGCAAACAAGCCGGGAATATTTACGCCGCTGAAACGCGTATAGCCAATGCCGCCAGAAGGGCGCAGGTTAATTTCCAATAACAGCGGATTGCCGCTGGCATCGTTACGCGTTTGCACGTTGACCAAACCATCCGCGCCCATCGCGCTGGCGCAGGCTTTTGCCAGCTCAAACGCCGCGCCGCTGTTCTCCAGATATTGCAGCGCGCCTTCTTTGCGTCGCGCCACTGCTGCCAACACTTCGCCGTTTTCCACCAGCATATCGACGGAGTATTCCGGGCCGGGCAAATACGGCATCAACACCAATGGTTCCATGCTGGGCGCGGCTTCCAGCGCCTGGAGATAAAACTGTGCATTTACCCGACGTGCATCGGGATGGGTAAACGCCGCCATCGGCGAGACGCGTTCATCAAACTGCCAGAATCCCATGCCATAAATGCCGGTTACCGGTTTCACGCACAGCGGCAGATCGCCAAACGGTTGTGCGGCGATCAACTCACGCAATTGCGTCGGCGTATCAACGCGTAGCGAAGGCACCACCGGCAGGTTAAGGCTTTGCATGCGTTGGGCGAAGGCGACTTTGTCGTCGGCGAGATCGAGCATCGCTACATCGCGAGCGCCGGTTGTTAAGCGCGCACCGCTGGCCTCAATCTGTTGACGATGGGTTTCATACCAATGCGCATGACGCGCAGCATGAATCGCCTGAATATTATATTTATTAATTGTATTGAGAATAAATTCGAGACGCTGACTATTATCTGCCGGTTCGATTATTGCGGAATCAGCCAGCGAAAGAATTTCATTTCGTTGATGTTTATGTGACGCATAAGTGAATATTTCGGCCTGGTGTTTTTTAGCCGTTAATTTAATGCCATTAATAATATCGCGTTGGGAGGATAAACCTTCCGTAAGCCAAATCTTGTAAGGCATTTCTGATTATTTCCGCAGGATTGATAAGGCTAGGTTTTAATTGGCGAGTGTAGGGAGCGCATGATTTTAAGTCAATCATAATATGATTCTTTACTTCAATGTAACCTTATGAATTTTAGTGTAAAGAATCGTCAGGTTTGTCTGGCTTAATTCTTAAGTAACATCTGAATAAATTGGCGTAATTCAATGGGTTAACTTGTTTCAAGAAATTGCTATGAAAATAATCTTGTGAGCTAATAACATCATGATATGATTTTGCCCTCATGGAATTAGACGTAAATATAAAAAACCTTTTCAAACCTGTTTGAAGGAATTATGACATGGTTTCACTCGCTAAGAATCAAACGGTATCACTCAGCAAACAAACCGCTTCGCTGAATAAATTACATTTCGGCTTAGGCTGGGATCCCATTCAAAAGAAAGGCTTTTTAAATAAGCTTTTTGGCGGCGGCAGTGATGCTATCGATCTTGATGCAAGCTGCATATTATTGGATCAATCCGGTAATGCCATCGATACCATTTGGTTCCGCGCATTAACCTCCCAATGCGGCGCAGTGAAACACAGCGGCGATAACCGCACCGGCGAAGGTGACGGCGACGATGAAGTGATCAACGTCGAATTGTCGCGTCTGCCTGCCAACGTCGAATACCTCGCGTTCACCGTCAATAGCTTCCAGGGCCAAACCTTCAACGAAGTCGAGAACGCCTTCTGCCGCGTGGTCGATCAAAACGGTAAAGAGCTGGCGACATATCAACTCAATGAACAAGGTAACCACACCGGCATCGTGATCGCTTCACTGCATCGCAACGGCGGATTGTGGGACTTCACCGCACATGGCCGTGCCAGCGCAGGCCGCACCATCGAAGCGATGCAAAACGACATCGTTGCCGCAGTGGTGCGCTAATGAACATGACGCCGGGGAGCAATGCTCCCGTTCCCGCTAACCAACTGACGGTGCGCGTGCTGTCTGGCGGCGCGGTGGATGCTTCCGCCTTTCGCCTGTTTGCCAGCGGCAAAGTGAATGGCGATGCCGACATGGTGTTTTACGGCCAGCCGGATAACGATGACCGCACCATCAGCCTGAAAAACGAAGGCAATAACAGCGCGTTTACCGTCGATCTCAGCCGCTTGCGTCCAGAGGTGCAGAAAGTTGCCTTCACCGTGACCTGCGACGGCGGCAGAAATGTGTCGAGCCTGCAACGCTTAGCGATTCAGGTGGAGCAGAGCGGTGAAGTGCTGATGAACGGCAGCGTTGAGCTGGTGGGACGTCAGGAAGCGGCATTGATTCTCGGCGAGCTTTACCGTCGCAACAATGATTGGAAATTCCGCTTTATCGCACAAGGTTTCAACGGTGGCTTAAAGCCATTGGCGGAACACTTTGGCGTGGATGTGGCGGAACCCGCACCAGCACCAGCACCAGCACCGACTCCAGCGCCTGCACCGCAAGCCGCACCGGCTCCCGCGCCGAGCAAAATCAATCTGAGCAAGGTTTCACTGACCAAAGAGAAACCGGCGATCAGCCTGACCAAGCGCGACAACTTCGGCGAGATCCGTATCAACCTCAACTGGCATCGCGAAACCAGCAGCGGCGGCGGTGGCTTCCGTGGATTGTTTGGCGGCGGCAACAAAGGTGTGGATCTCGATCTTGGCGCTTTTGTTGAACTGCAAGACGGGTCGCGTGGCGTGATTCAGGCATTAGGTGGCAACTTTGGCGCCATGCATGCCAAACCTTTCGTACACTTGCAGGGCGACGATCGTACCGGTGAAGTCAGCGACGGCGAATGGATGCACATCAACGGTCGTGAATGGAAAGAGATCCGTGAAGTGCTGATCTTTGCCTTTATCTACGAAGGCGTTGCCAGCTGGGACAAAACCGATGGCTTAGTGACATTGCACATTCCCGATCAGCCGCCGATTGAAACACGTCTGACCGAAGGGGAAAACCGTCGCAACATGTGTGCGATTGCGCGTCTGGTGAATGAGAACGGCAGCATTCGCGTTGAGCGCATCAACCAGTTCTTCAACGGCCATTCCGAAATGGATAAAGCGTTTGGTTGGGGTTTCAACTGGCGTGCAGGCTCAAAATAATTACAGGCAGAGGGTTTACTATGAGTTTCTTCAACAAGGTTAAAGGCGCATTTAATTCTGGCCGCGACGAGTTAACCAAACAGGTTAGCCGCTTCAAAAATAAAAAGTTTATGCAAGGTACTGTGGCGGTGTGCGCGCGCATCGCCGTTGCTGACGGCAGCGTGAGTGCGGAAGAGAAGCAGAAGATGATCGGTTTTCTGCGTGCCTCCGATGAGCTGAAAGTGTTCGATACCAACGAAGTGATCGATTTCTTCAACAAACTGGTGACCAGCTTCGATTTCGATTTGGAAATCGGCAAGGGCGAAACCATGAAGTACATCATGGCGTTAAAAGATCAACCGGAAGCCGCGCAGTTGGCGATCCGTGTCGGTATTGCTGTCGGTAAAAGCGACGGCGATTTTGATGCTGACGAGCAGAAAGCGGTGCGTGAAATCGCGTTGGCTTTGGGCTTCGAACCAGCAGAGTTTGGGCTGTAATTTTTTGTCCTTTAAGGGTTAATCATGGTTTCTACGCATATTGGCTTCCCGGCTGAAACGGTCGCGGTGTTTATCGCGCTGTCAGTGGGCGCTATTTTTATCGACCTGTTTATGCACCGCGGCGATAAGCCGATTTCGCTGAAAAGCGCGGCGTTGTGGTCGGTGTTTTGGGTTGCGGTGGCGATGGGTTTCGCTGGCTTCCTCTATATTCACCACGGCGCTGAAGTTGCCAGCCTGTTCGTCACCGGTTACGCGCTGGAGAAAGTGCTCTCCGTCGATAACCTGTTCGTGATGATGGCGATCTTCTCGTGGTTTGCTGTGCCGGATCGCTACCGCCATCGCGTGCTCTATTGGGGCATCATCGGCGCCATCGTGTTCCGCGGCATCTTCGTGGCCATCGGTACGGGCTTGCTGAGCCTGGGTCCGTACGTCGAAATCGTGTTTGCGCTAATCGTGGCGTGGACGGCGGTGATGATGCTGAAAAGCGGTGATGACAGCGACGAAATCGAAGATTACTCGCAGCATCTGGCTTATCGCATGGTGAAAAAATTCTTCCCGATCTGGCCAAAAATGCGCGGCAACGCGTTCCTGCTGAACCAGAAAGAAGTCGATGCTGAGCTGCAAAAGCCTGAAAACAAAGACGTGACCATTGGCCGTGGCAAGAAAGCCGCGCTGTACGCCACGCCGTTGATGCTGTGTGTGGCAGTGGTTGAGCTTTCTGACGTGATGTTCGCCTTCGATTCCGTTCCAGCGATTATTGCTGTGAGCCGTGAACCGCTGATCGTCTATAGCGCCATGATGTTCGCCATCCTCGGCCTGCGTACCCTGTACTTCGTGCTGGAAGCGTTGAAACAGTATCTGGTGCACCTGGAGAAAGCGGTGATTGTGCTGCTGTTCTTCATCGCGCTGAAACTGGGTCTGAACGCGTCCGACCATATCTGGCATCACGGTTACAGCATCTCTGCTAGCACCAGCCTGTTTGTGGTCTTGGGTGTGTTGGCGGTCGGTATTGTGTTGAGCGTGATGTTCCCCGGCAAGCCCGAGGAAAAAGAAGAGAACTGATCTTCTTCCTGTGTTGAACCTGAAAAATCATTAACCAAGAGGTAATTACAATGAGCGTTTCTCTATCAAAAGGCGGTAACGTTTCGCTGAGCAAAGCGGCACCAACCATGAAAAACGTCCTCGTTGGCCTTGGCTGGGATGCACGTTCCACCGATGGTCAGGACTTTGACCTTGATGCGTCAGCTTTCTTGCTCTCTGCCAGCGGCAAAGTGCGCGGCGACGCTGACTTCATTTTCTACAACAACCTGGTTTCTTCTGACGGTTCCGTGACGCACACCGGTGATAATCGTACCGGCGAAGGCGACGGTGATGATGAGTCACTGAAAATCAAACTGGATATGATTCCAGCTGACGTCGACAAGATCGTCTTCGTGGTCACCATCCACGATGCGCAGACCCGTCGTCAAAGCTTCGGCCAGGTTTCTGGTGCCTTCATTCGTCTGGTTAACGACGACAACCGCAGCGAAGTCGCGCGTTACGATCTGACTGAAGATGCTTCAACCGAAACCGCAATGCTGTTCGGTGAGCTGTATCGCAACGGCGCCGAGTGGAAATTCCGCGCGGTAGGCCAAGGCTACGCTGGCGGTTTGGCGTCTGTTTGTGCGCAGTACGGCATCAACGCATCGTAATGGCTTTAACGGGCAGCCGTGCGCTGCCCGCATCCCTCAATACACAGCAGGAGCTTTACAATGGCAGTTTCTCTGGTAAAAGGCGGTAACGTTTCCCTGACGAAAGAAGCACCGACCATGAACGTAGCCATGGCGGGTTTAGGTTGGGATGCACGCGTCACTGACGGTCAGGATTTCGACCTCGACGCTTCGGTCTTTATGGTGGGTGACGACGGTAAAGTGCTGAGCGACAGCAGCTTTATCTTCTTCAATAACAAAAACAGCAGCTGCGGTTCAGTTGAGCATCAGGGCGATAACCGCACTGGCGCGGGCGAAGGCGATGACGAGCAGGTCAAAGTGACCTTGTCGAAAGTGCCAGCCGAAGTGAAGAAGCTGGTGTTCGCGGTGACGATTTACGATGCGGAAGCACGTAAGCAGAACTTCGGCATGGTCAGCAACAGCTTCATGCGTATCTTCAACAATGACAACGGCGCAGAGATCGCGCGTTTCGATCTGTCTGAAGATGCCTCCACCGAAACCGCGATGGTGTTCGGTGAACTGTATCGCAACGGCAGCGAATGGAAATTTAAAGCCGTTGGTCAGGGCTTCGCCGGCGGCCTGGCCGCGCTGGCTTCACAGCATGGCGTGAGCGTGTGATTTAGCCAATACGTTATCTGAGCCTCGGCATGTCCGGGGCTTTTTATTGCGCATTTTCCGGCAGTTAAGCGTTAATCGGTCACCATAAATGGCGACCCTACGAGATTTGGCGTGGATTTCAGTTACACATCAATAACAGGAGGTTGAAAAGATGATGTTACAACCGGGGCAGAATATGGCGCTGAACGGCAGCGCGTTAACGTTGCGACTCAACTATGAGGTGTCGTCAGCGTTCAAAGGTGAAATTGATACCAGCGTTTTTCTGCTCCATGCCACAGGGAAAGTTAGCGGGGACGAGGACTTTATCTTCTTCAATCAACCTGCGACGGCCAATCGCAGCGTGGTTTTGCAATGCACCCCGCACGCCAGCACGGTTTCACTGGATCTGACAAAGATCGCCGCCAGCGTGAGCAAAATTGCCATCACCATGGTAATCGATGGTGATGCAACGCTCGCCGCGTTGAACAGCATCCATTTCAGTGCAGACAATATCGCGCAATTCAATCCTGAAACACACGGACGCAGCGAGAAGGCGCTGATTCTCGCCGAAGTCTATCGCCACAATGGCGGCTGGAAGTTGCGCGCGTTAGGGCAGGGATTCAACGGAGGTCTGGAACCATTGGCGCGCAATTTTGGTGTCGATGTGGCGCAGCCAGCGCCGATTGCGGCGCCCAGCGTGGTAAGTCTGGAGAAAAAGCTCGAGCAGAAAGCGCCAAGATTGGTGAGTTTGGCGAAAAACGCCAGCGTCAGCTTGAGCAAATATCAGCCGCAAGGCGTAAAAGCCAAAGTGGCGTTTGTGCTGGATGCATCGGGTTCGATGAAAAACCAGTTCAGTAAAGGCAACGTGCAGGCGGTGTTAGATCGCATTGCGGTGCTGGCGGTGCAGTTTGACGATGATGGTTCAATGGATGTCTGGGGCTTTGCCCAGCAGCACGCCAAATATGCCGATGTGACGCTGGATAATCTCGATGGTTACATCACTAACATTCAGCGCGGTGAAAAGAAATCTGCGTGGGAAATCCTGCCCAAATTGGGCGGCACTAACAATGAACCGCCGGTGATGGAAGAGTTGATTGATACTTTCCGCCACAGCGATTTGCCTGTTTACGTGGTGTTTATCACCGATGGTGGCATCAGCAAAACCCGCGCTATTAAAGACGCGATTCGCCGCTCGGCGAACTATCCGATCTTCTGGAAATTTGTTGGTCTCGGCGGCAATAATTACGGCATTTTGCAGGAGTTGGATGACTTCTTGGATCGCCGCATCGATAACACGCATTTCTTTGCCATCGATAACTTTGCCAGTTTGGCGGAAGACCGCTTGTTCGATTTACTGTTAGAAGAGTTTAAACCGTGGCTGGATGCGGCCAAAGCTGACCGCATCTATTAATCGACTAGGGATCCAGACGCAGCATGCGCAGTTTTTCCATCGGCACGCGGCGTTTCTTCCACGTTGGATGGAAGTGACGCCAGTGCGGATCTTGCGCGGCGGCGAGCAGTTCAAAGTCGCCGCGCGTATCGCCCCAGGCGCGAAGATGGTAATTGTGCAGCGGGCCGTAGACGCTTTCGAGGCGCTGGACTTTTTGTCCGCAGCGGCAGTTATGTCCGGTGATTTTACCGGTAAGAACGCCATCAACCACTTCCAGTTGTGTACCGATCAGCTTGATGCCCAAACGTTCGGCAAACGGCTCTAACACCATCGCCGGAGAAGCCGAACAGATGGTCACTTCTGCGCTGGAATTGACTTCAGCGGCAACCGCCAACAATCCCGCCGGACGCATCAACTTATTCCAGTTGGCGGCGCAAAACAGCTGCGCTTGCTGACGCAGCCATTTTTCTTCAACGCCGGTTAAGAAGGTATGAATCAGCACTTCTTTCAACTCATCGCGCGTCAGCTTTTTGCGCATGCAGCGCAGCGTTGGCAGCGCCAAACGGGCGATTTTGCGTGCGAAGACGCGTTTGCCAAAGCTAAAGCGCAGGAATGGGATGAAGCTGTCGTGAATGGTCAGCGTGCCGTCAAAATCAAACACTGACAGCACCTGATCTGCACGCGCTAGGGATGAATCCATGGACATGTTGTGTCTCGTCTCAATGCAAGCGGTAATCAATGCAGCGATGATAGCAAATTCCACGCGCGGGTTCATCGCACAGGCGCCTTCCATGGCGTGCCTTAATGCGCTTAAACGTTATTCGCGGATTTTCCCTCTTCCTCACGCGTTTTGCCTTCTTCGATAAACTCTTCGTCGATCTCTTCGGCGTTCTCTTGGTTATCGCGGCCGGAAAGTAGATTCCAGCAGGCAATAAACAGCGCGGCGATCAGCGGGCCAATCACGAAACCATTGATGCCGTACACTTCCATGCCGCCAAGTGTCGAGATCAGAATCAGGTAATCAGGCATTTTGGTGTCTTTGCCGACCAGCAGCGGGCGCAGGATGTTATCCACCAGGCCAACCACCACCACGAAGAAGCCAATCAGGAACAGCGCCTTCCAGATAGCGCTGGTGGCGAAGAAGAAGATGGTTGCCGGTACCCAAACAATCGCCGAGCCAACCGCTGGAATCAGCGACAGGAACGCCATCAAGGTGCCCCACAACAAGCTGCCGTCGATGCCAGTGATCCAGAAGGCGATACCGCCAAGAATCCCTTGCACCACCGCAACCACCACCGTGCCTTTCACCGTGGCGCGCGATACCGCCGCGAATTTCATCATCAGGTGATGTTTCACGTAAGTCGAAAGCGGCAGCGCTTCCAGCATCAAATTCACCAGCCATGCGCCGTCTTTCAGCAGGAAGAACAGCAGATACAGCATCACGCCAAAGCCCACCGTGAAGGTGAAGGTACCTTTGCCGATCAAGAACGCGCTGCCCGCCAAATATTGGCCGCCTTTTAGCGCGAAGCCGGACAGTTTTTGCTGAATCTCTTGCGCATTATTGAGGTGATTGTCCGCCAGATATTGCTGTGCCCATGACGGCAAATGCTGCAATAGATCAGCAAATACCGCGGGAAACTGCGCCGAGTTGCTTTGCAGTTTGGTGTACACGGTGTTGACTTCCACCACCATCGAAGAGGTGATTAGCGCCAGCGGTGTGAACACAATCAGGCAGATAATCAGCAAGGTAGCGAATGACGCCAAACCGTTGCGATCGCCCATTTTACGGCGTAACAAAGATTTCAGTGGATGGAAGATCACCGCCAGAATCGCGGCCCAGAAAATGGCGGAAAAATACGGTGTCAGCACATCAAAAAATGCGACCGTGACGATCGCCAAAATAACGATAAAGAAGCCGAAATTAAGTCCTTTAATACGCATTACAGTGTCTCGTTTGTCGATAGGGCGACTGAACTATAGAACGCCTGGCGGAGAATGTAATGTTTTTAGGTGAGATCGCTTAAAACGTGGCTCGTTGGGCGCGAATCGGTCATCCTAATCGGCGAACCGATAAAACATCATGTCCCGATTTGTCCGCTTGATGTCTTGGTAGAAGCGCGTGCATGCGGTGATGATGGTGGCTGAATTTAACCGGAGATCGACATGCTGGAATTACGTCCTAACTGCGAATGCTGTGATAAAGATCTGCCACCGGAATCATCCGACGCGCGTATCTGCTCATTTGAATGCACCTTCTGCGTCAGTTGTGCCGAAGGCGTGTTGGCGCAGTGTTGCCCGAATTGTAGCGGTGAGCTGGTGCGGCGTCCGATTCGTCCGGCAGCGGCGTTAGCGCGTCATCCGGCATCAACCACCCGACATTTTTCTGCAGCGGCTACGCGCTGAACCAGTTCGGCTAATTGAGATTCAGCAAACACTTCAATGCCATGCTGGCGCAACAAGGCTGCGGCCACGCCTTGTCCGGGTAACTGTTGGCCGCTGAAGCTGCCGTCATAAATGTGTTGGCTGCCGCAGGTTGGGCTGCCATCGGTGAGCAGGGCAAATCTACAGTCAGATTCTTGTGCCGCACGCAGTGCCAACCAGGCCGCCAGAACGTAGTGTTGCGTGACATCCTTGCCGTCAGATTCGAGGATGCGCGCGGTACCGGCTAATACTTGTTCTGCATTGCCGCCATCGATTTCGGCAGGCAAGCGCGGCGTGTGCAAACCGGCAGCCATTTCCGGACAGTGAATAAGCAAACGTTGTTCCTCTCTCCAGCGTGCAAGCGTATTGGAGATAAGGGCTTTATCGCTGCCGTTATATCGCACGGCATATCCCATCAGACAGGCACTGACTAATATTCTCTCCATCTATCCTGACTCCTTAAATATTCGGTTGCGGCTTCTTGTGCTATTTATATGTTGCGCAACAACTGTAATATTGAGCGTGATATTAATCACTGTATTGTATTAATACGCACACTAACCGATTTCGACTAATAAACGATGTATAAAATGATAAATAATGCTGAAGTTTGAGTCGCAATACGGGGGCTTGATGCAAGGTTTGTTTTTAATAATTTGATTTTAAAGGGTTTGATTTGTTTGTGATGATTTTTATGTCATTTTTGATTGATGATAAATTAATGTTTTTTAAACAACATTAAGCGCTGGTCAGAGCACGGACCTTATTTGTGGTTGAAATCCGTTGCGCAAAATATTATTTGCAAAGCTAATTTGTTTTTGCGTATTTTTCCGAAAGACAGTGCTTTTAGAAAGCATTTTTCAATTTTAAATGGTATTGTTTACCGGCAATGCTAGTGATGTGGCGTTGTGTGCTTCAGTTTTACCCTCACTCTTGTAGGGTTTACCCGCTTATGCAATTTATGGAAATTGAATTATCCTCCCGATCCTTGTGATCGGGTTTTTCTTTAATTTTCCGTCTCCTGTATTCATCTATTTCCTCGTGCTTAAATTCGGACCAAGTTATGTCAGAGAATTCACAATCGTTAAGAAAGTGATAATTTGGGGTAATTTCCTGTAAGTTTCCGATTTTTAAGAGTTTTGGAAATGCTTTTCTGCCGACAATTAATTGATAGTGATGCTCAACGGCACAGCAACCGCCGTTATCATTGGAGGCAACATCATGAAAAAAACAACATTAAGTCTTATTGCGTCACTTATTGCATGCAGCACACTGATTTCTAACGTAGCGCGCGCCGATGATCATGGCGATCAGCGCTGGCAGCAGCACGGCGGCGACCAGCATCAGGATCATGGCCGTGGCCCTGATCATGGCGGCGACCATGGACCGGATCGTGGTCCGGATCATGGCTACAATCACGACCGCGGTCCAGGTCCTGATCGTCACGACCATTATGCTGACCATCGTATGCCGGAAGGACATCATGGCGGCGATCGCTTTGCCTGGGGCGGTCATGATTTCCGTCGCGGCTATCCCGCACC
This sequence comes from Pantoea sp., assembly GCF_039594315.1. GTDB lineage: Bacteria > Pseudomonadota > Gammaproteobacteria > Enterobacterales > Enterobacteriaceae > Pantoea. Next base: position 9,111 of record NZ_JBCNNP010000009.1, on the reverse strand, counting down.
GCCGGAATTCCGTGGCCCACATTATCGTGTAGATGATTGGCGCGGCCGTGGTTTGTATGAACCACCGCGTGGCGAACATTGGGCCTATATCGACGGTAATTATGTGCTGGTGGCGGCTGCAACGGGCATCATCACTGCCATTCTGCTTAACGGCGCTTTCAACTAATTTCCCCGACGGATGGCGACGGCCATCCGTGTTTCTCTCCGCTTTATCCGCTCACCAGGTTATTCTCTATACGACCCGTTTTTCCTTTTGAGACGTTAAGGAGTGATGATGACCGTGGTAAAAATGGTGGCGGTGGATAAGGACGGCACCTTTCTCGACGACAATAAACAGTTCAATCGCCCGCGTTTTGCCGCTTGCTATCAGGAAATGAAGCAGCGTGGCATCAAATTTGTGGTAGCCAGCGGCAACCAATACTACCAACTCAAATCCTTCTTCCCCGACATCGCCAGCGAAATCGCCTTTGTGGCGGAAAACGGCGCGTGGATCATCGATTGTGACGAAGAGTTGTTCTGTGGTTCGTTCTCGCGGCAGGACATTGATGCGGTGCTGGATACGCTGCATAACGGCAATTATCCCGAACTGCGCTATATCCTCTGCGGGCGCGACAGCGCTTACTACTTCGAGGGCATCGATGAAGAGTGGCTGGTGAAGATGCGTCACTACTGCCATCGCCTCAAACCGATTCGCCGCCTGGAAGATGTGGGCGACGATAAGCTGTTCAAGTTCGCGCTGAATCTTTCTGATGATTATGTTGAACCGCTGATGGCAGACATTGAGCGTCTGCATCATGGTGCAGCAGCGGCGACCTCCAGCGGGCACGGTTCGGTCGATTTAATCGTGCCTGGCAATCATAAAGGCCACGGCTTGGATCTGCTCGGCAAGCGCTGGGGCATTGAACGCAGCGAGATTCTGGTGTTTGGCGATGGTGGCAACGATCTGGAGATGTTGCAACAATCGGGCTTCAGCTTTGCCATGGCGAACGCACCGCAGAAGGTGAAAGACGCGGCACGCTTCGAAGCGCCCAGCAACAATGAAGAGGGCGTGTTGCAGGTGATTGAGCAGATGCTGGCGGGCAAACCGCCGTTTGTCATCTAATCGTCATCTAAAACTCAATTTATTCTTAGCTTTGCCGATATTCGATTGTGACGGAACGCACAATTCGCCGCTGAGCGGCACTTCTTATCTCAATCGTTAATGCAGTCGGTTAGTAAGGATAAATTATGTTGCCAACCCGTTTGGCTGCCCGAATGACTTTGGGCGGCCTGTTATTACTGTGTGTTACCACCGCCGTGGTGTTCTCGGTGCTGATGTTGCGTGGTCAGCCACGCGTCATCGAAGCCAGCCATAAACTGATCGAGCAAGCTGGCAGTAATTTAGTCAGTCAGCTCAATCAGCAATTAATCCGCATTGAAGGCGAAGCCGTTAGCATGGCGCGCCTCGCCGAAGTGCTACCGCACGATGCCACGCTGTGGCAGCAAAGTTTCCCGCAAATCATCAACAGCAGCGGCAATAAAACCATTGCGGGTGGCGGCGTATGGCCGGAACCCGATGCGTTTACGGCTGGTGTGCAGCGCCGCAGTTTCTTTTGGGCGCGACAAGCGAACGGCGCGTTGGCCTACTCTGATGATTACAATCTGCCAGCGGGCAACGGCTATCAGCAAGAAAGCTGGTATAGCGCGGTGCGTAATGCGCCACGCGATCGCTGCGGTTGGTCAGAGGTTTATCAGGATCCGGTTTCTGCTGTGAATATGGTGACCTGTAGCGTGCCGTACGTGGCGGGCGATCGCTTTGCCGGCGTTGCTACGCTGGATGTGCAACTGGATAACCTCGCCGGATTTATGCAGCAAAAAGGGCAGGTGACCGGCGGCTATGCTTTCGCGCTCGATGGGGCTGGCAATTTGCTGTATTACCCCGGGCAAGATCTCAAATCATTGAGCAGTTTAAATAAGCTGGCGGAAAAATCCCCGTGGTTGGCTCCCCTTGCTGCGCGCATCGCTGAATTAAAAGACGATGGCAAGGTGTTGCAGTTGTCTGATTTTAACGATGACTATTTGCACACTCACGCGCAAGTTTCGCTGTTCCGCATGCCCGGCACCGGTTGGGTGATTGGTTTAGTGACGCCGGAAAGTGCCGTTAGCGGCCTGGCTCGCACCATGATGCGCGATATCTTCACCTTCTTAATTCCAGCGATGATCGTTTTGCTGTTCCTGACCTGGGCATTCACGCAACGTATTGGGCAGCGCCTGAAAGCGACTCACGCTGCGTTGGATGAGATCGCCAACGGCGACGGCGATTTGACACGTCGTCTGACCAAAAGCGGGCGGGATGAATTGGCAGATATTGCCGGCGCATTTAACAGCTTTGTCGACAAGATCGCAGGCGTGATTACGCGGGTGCAGGGCAGCGGCGAAACCGTGGCGGCGAACGCATCCGGCTTAGCCCACAGCAACAGCGCGCTGTCGGAGAAAATTGCCGAACAGGCGGCGGCGCTTGAGCAGAGCGCAGCGGCGATGGAGCAGCTCAACGCTACCGTGCAACAAAACGCCGAAAACACGCGCTTGGCCGATGCCGCCGCTGAGCAAACCGCACAAATCGCACGCAGCAGCAGTGAAGTGATGAGCGAAGTGGTCAGCACCATGGGCGCGATTCAGTCCTCATCGCGACGTGTGGCAGAGATTTTGACCGTAATCGACAGCATCGCGTTCCAAACCAATATCCTTGCGTTGAATGCTGCGGTTGAAGCCGCGCGGGCCGGGGAACAAGGGCGCGGCTTTGCTGTGGTGGCCTCTGAAGTTCGCGCACTGGCACAGCGCAGTGCCACAGCGGCGCAGGAAATCAAGGCGTTGATTGCCGATTCCGACAGCAACGTTTTGGCTGGCAGCAAGCTGGTGGAGGGCGCTGGCCAACAACTGACGCAGTTGGTTGGCGACGTGCACAAAGTGAAGCAAGTGGTCAGCGAAATGCGCGTGGCGGGCGATGAGCAGAGCAAAGGCATCGCGGAAGTGACGCTGGCGGTTTCGCAGATGGAGCGGAGTATTCAGCAGAACTTGATGCTGGTGACGCAAACCGCTGAAAACACCCAAGCGTTGCGTGATGAAGCAGCGCAATTGGCGCAAGAAATTGCCATGTTTAAAGTGGCCGAGCAGTAAACGAGTCGGGCAGCCACAGCGCTGCCCGAATGATTTAAACGATGCGCCAGGCGGCGGCGATCATCTCCGTCAACGTCGGGGCATCGTAACTGACCCAACCGTTTTTGCTGTTGGCGCGCGCCACAATCCAATCCACTTCCGTTGCCGCAAGCGTCGGTCCGTCGATCCAGAAAGGAGTAATCGCATGGTGCTGAATCCAGGTTTTTAACGCCAAAGCAGGCGGGGCGGGATCGTCTGGCAGCAGTTGTTGACCGAGCTGCGCCATCAAACGTTGCTGCTCAACATGTTCGGTTTCTGCTAATACATCGAGGAACGGGAACAGCAAACGACCACATACTTCGCCGTGATGGAACGGCTTGATGGCGCCCAATTCACCGGCTATGCCATGGATTACGCCTAAACCGGCGCTGCTCAAGCACACGCCGCCTAGCCAGGATGCCATCATCATCGCTTCGCGCGCGGCATCGCCACGCTCATCATCACGATTGAGATCGGGCCACGCTTTAAAGAACAGTCGCAGACCGTTGAGCGCGGTTTGCTGGGTAAACAGATTACCCTTACGCGACAGATACGCCTCAAATAAATGGGTGAAAGCATCAATTGCGCAGGTGGCTAGCACGCTGTCCGGCGCGCCTTTGAGCAAGTCGGCATCCAGAATCGCCACCTGCGGCACAAACACCGGATGACGCAGCGAGGCTTTGACCTGAATGTGTTGCTGATCGGTCACTACCGCGTTTTGCGTGGCTTCGCTGCCAGTACCCGCAGTGGTAGGAATCGCGATCAGCGGTAAGGTGATGGCTTGCACCGGCGTATCGCCAACTTTTTCCAGATAGCGCGCGGTGTTCAGCGGATGTTGCATCATGGCGCTGAAAGCTTTGGCGGCATCCAACACGCTGCCGCCGCCAATCGCCACTACGCGATCAACGTGGCCGCGCCAGCGCCGCACCCATTCATCAATCTCACCCGGTGACGCTTCATGACTGACGATTTCGTAACCGAGGATCTGGTCGTTCAGCGCCGCGCCCAAACGCGCCCAGGCGGGGCCATTCAGAAATGAGCGGCCGCAAAACAGCAATGTGGGTTGCGGATTGGCTGAGAGCAGAGGAATTAACTGGTCGATGCTGCCGCGACCAAACAGGGTTTGTTGATTACTGTACAACTCGATCAGATTCTCACTCACCTGTATGTCCTTTTTGATTAGCGTAAAGAACCTAGTGTAATCAAAAGCCGTGACATTCCAGCGGCAAACATTCTGATAACCCTAAGGCAAAAAGTTGATCACCTTCGCAAAACAGAAATTCCGCCGCCGCGACTGATGCTTTGCCAGCAATGTTACCCTTAACATGATACCCGTAACATTGCGTGGCGGGATAATTTCTCGCTGTGCTCGCTGCTGAAACTTACGTCCTCTGGGATAACCAAAATAAACCGCTGCCGGCAGCTTGCCGTGCGCAAAAGTGGAGAAAAATTATGCCATTACTCTATGTGGCGATTGGCGTAGCGTTACTGCTGTTGCTGATGATTCGTTTCAAGTTAAACGGATTTATTGCGCTGATTCTGGTGGCGCTGGCAGTTGGCATGATGCAGGGCATGCCGGTCAATAAAGTCATCGTCTCGATTAAAACCGGTGTCGGCGGCACCTTGGGCAGCCTGGCGCTGATCATGGGCTTTGGCGCGATGTTGGGTAAACTGCTGGCAGATTGTGGTGGCGCGCAACGTATCGCCACGACCTTGATCGCCAAATTTGGTCAGAAACACATTCAGTGGGCGCTGGTGCTGACCGGATTCACGGTTGGCTTCGCGCTGTTCTATGAAGTCGGCTTTGTGCTGATGTTGCCGTTAGTGTTCAGCATCGCCGCCTCTGCGCGCGTGCCGCTGCTCTATGTCGGTGTACCCATGGCCGCTGCGCTTTCGGTGACACACGGTTTTCTGCCGCCGCATCCAGGTCCAACTGCCATCGCCACCTTGTTTAATGCCGATATGGGCAAAACGCTGCTGTACGGCACGCTGTTAGGTATTCCAACGGTGATTCTGGCGGGTCCGGTTTATGCACGTTTCCTGAAAGGCATTGATAAGCCGATCCCAGAAGGATTGTGGAACCCGAAAACCTTTACCGAAGCAGAAATGCCGGGCTTTGCTGTCAGCGTCTGGACATCGTTGGTGCCGGTAGTATTAATGGCGCTGCGCGCGGTGGCTGAAATGCTATTGCCGAAAGGTCACGCGTTGCTGCCGTATGCCGAATTCTTTGGCGATCCGATCATGGCAACCTTGATTGCGGTGCTGATTGCTATCTTCACCTTCGGCCTCAATCGTGGACGCAGCATGGACGAAGTGATGGGCACGATTACCGATTCCATCAAGATTATTGCCATGATGCTGTTAGTGATTGGCGGCGGCGGGGCGTTTAAGCAAGTGCTGGTGGACAGCGGCGTGGATAAATACATCGCCAACATGATGCACGCTACCAACCTGTCACCGATCTTTATGGCGTGGTCGATTGCGGCGGTACTGCGTATCGCGCTGGGTTCCGCGACCGTGGCGGCGATTACGGCGGGCGGGATTGTTGCGCCATTGATCATTACCAGCGGAGCCAGCCCAGAATTAATGGTGATTGCGGTCGGTTCCGGTAGCGTGATTTTCTCGCACGTTAACGATCCCGGCTTCTGGCTGTTCAAGGAGTATTTCAACCTGACCATTGGCGAAACCTTCCGCTCATGGTCCGCGCTGGAAACCATCATTTCAGTGTGCGGTTTGGTCGGTTGCTTGCTGCTGGCTAACGTAGTGTAAGTTTGATGGCTGAGGCAACGCGCCTCAGCCATCAACGCCTTACTGTGTTAACGCACGAAAGGCCGCAAGTTCCTCTTCTGGCATTCCCGCTTGCAATGCCGCCGCGCAGATTTGCTGCCAGCTGTTGCTATCCAGCGGAATTCCCTCGCGATTGCGCTCCACGCGATTCTGTTCTTCCCACTCGCCTGGCACCTGAATCGGCGCATCACCGCTTTGCGGCGACTGTTTCACCCAATCAAGGAAGGATTCAGCTTCTTCCTGCATCGCCGGTGCATCAAAAGCATCAGGATTGACGATGATGGTGGTCATGCAGTTGAAAATCGCGTCGTGGCAGGTGACTAACGTTTCATCATGCGTGGTGCGTCCACCGGACAGCGCGCCGCCGAGAATTTCACACATCGTCGCCAGCGCGTACCCTTTGTGCAAGCCAAACGGCATCAACGAACCATACGGTGCTTGATGCATCACGCCAGGTTCAGTCGTTGGCTTGCCTTGGTGATCGATGAGATAGCCGGGAGCCACTTCCTGACCTTTATTCCATGCCACGCGCGTTTTGCCAAATGCGATGCCGCTGGTGGCAAAATCGAGCAGCAAAGGTTTGCCATCCTTGCGCGGGAATACGGCGCAAAACGGATTGGTACCGAAGCGACGATCGCTGCCGTTGAATGGCGCGACCATCGGATCGCCCATCACGTTAACGAAATGGAACGAGACAAAACCGGCCGCTGCACACTGTTCTGCCCAATGTCCAATGCGTCCGATGTGATGTGAATGGTGTAAACCCACCGCCGCGATGCCCAGCTTAGCGGCACGCTCTATGCCTAGCTGCATCGCCTCAAAAGCGGCAACCTGACCAAAGCCGTTATGGCCATGCAACGTCAGCACCGCACCGGCATCTTTCTCCAGCGTGGTGTGTTGATTCAACTGCAAAAAACCGGCCGAAAGCGATTTCATATAGCTGGGAATCATGCCAACGCCGTGCGAGTCATGGCCGGCGAGGTTAGCGGCCACCAAATGATCGGCAACCAATTTTGCCTCTTCGATGCGGCTGCCCGCATGTAACCAGATAGCCTGAACAAATTGATGAAGGTGGGAAGGGGGAATGCGATGCAAGATACTCACGCGGTCAATCTCCTTATCATGATCAATAACGCATCCTGCGACTAAAACAGTAATAACGGCAAGTAAGTATTTGGCAAGGAAAGGGCCACAAACAGTGGCCCAAAAACTCAGTGCGGTTGTTCAAAACCCGCTTTAACCATCTGATCGCGCAGTGCGCGGGTAATTTCACGGTTCCCACCCGTGATCGGATAAATGACATTGTTGACGACATCGTCAAGGTAATGCTCTTCAAACTCCTGCATGGTGAGTTGCGTGCCACCTTCATCGTTAATCGCAATGCTACCGCTGATGTGGTTGCCGTAATCCTTTGCCTTGAGGCTGTAACGCCCCATGCTGGTATTAATCGTGCTCATAAAATTCTCCTTGTTACGTAGGCATTGATAACAATTGAGGCCTGCTTTAGGCGCTGTAAGTTTAGACTCTGGGCGATGGAAAAATGCGCGAACAAGACGAGGGAAATTGATCGCTGCGACCGGTCTCGCAGAAATTCAATGTGACTAAACACGGCGTCATCAAATGGACGTGAACAGCTTCGCAGCGCGCAGCGAAAGCAGAATGATCATCTATACTGATTTGCAGATACGTTATTTTTCATACATGAAGGAGCGAACAATGAAAATAATTCTGTGGATCATCGCCATTATCTTCATCGTCGGATTACTTACGATAACAGGCGTGTTTAAGCTGATTTTCTGATATGAAAAGGCACCTGCGGGTGCCTTCATTGATTATTCTGCATAGGATTTTTCTTTCTCGGAAAAGGCCACGAATCGAGGAATGAGATCGCGCAAATCGATCGGTTTTTGGCAATGCGCGCAACAGGCGCCGTGATGATCTGGGTTATCGACCTTTTCCCGCTTGGGGGAAGTGTAAAAAAATTTACCGCTACCGCAGCGGCTACAACGAATTTTCACCTGCGTTCCTTTCCTCTCCGTCCTGGAGCTATGAGAATTAACTTAATCATCGGAAGAGTTCAATTGATAAATTTAATTGAATTATTTCTTATGTGAACGATCGGCGGTAAGTGTATGAATAGTCGATTGTTGTCTCGGGTAACCATCACACAAGGTTTGCACTTATTGTGCATGACATAACATTCCTCATCGGTTTAATAGCCGTTTCGACTCTCTTTCCTGCCTGAAGTACAATTAGGAGCTGGATTACAAAAATCCCAGACTTTACCTGGAGTGATTAATGTCAACTTCCAGTACGCTCATGTGTGAAAAAAGTAAGACATTTCGCAGTTCAGAAACTTGCAAATGCTGCATCGATGGTTATGCAGTTTTTAGAATGATTTGACGGGAAATTTAGTTGTGAATCGGCATATTTCTGCAGCCTTAATCGGCTGCTTTTTGACTTTAACGGTCTCATTTTCGGCATTAGCGGAAACCACCTCACAAGCCATTAAATCTGGCTGGAATACCTTCAGCGATAACGTCGCGCAGACGTGGTCGCAACCGCAAAGCTACGATTTTTATCTCCCTGCGATAACATGGCATAACCGCTGGACCTATGACGATGAGCACATCAAAAAGTACAACGAACGTCCGTGGGGCGCGGGTGCAGGTGTGTCACGTTGGGATGAGAAGGGGAACTGGAACGGTTTGTATGTGATGGCGTTCAAGGACTCATTTAACAAATGGGAACCGATTGGCGGTTACGGTTGGGAAGCCACTTGGCGACCTCTAGATGATCAAAATTTCCATTTGGGTGCAGGCTACACCGTGGGTGTCACCGCGAGGGATAATTGGAAATATATCCCGGTTCCGCTGGTTTTACCTTTAGCATCAATCGGATATGGTCCGGCAACTTTTCAAATGACTTATATTCCGGGCACTTACAATAACGGAAATGTCTATTTTGCCTGGCTAAGATTTGAGTTTTAAGATTTAAACGTGCGCAGAAAGTGTGATCAGCACGCAAAAAATCAATATTTATCACTTTTTCATCAATTCGCACTGGACAAATGTCACCGCAATTGCTGTACTAGACGTCGACACAGTTTAGTGTCCTTTTTTCATGTAAAGGTAATATAGATGTCTAAGA
>NZ_JBCNNP010000089.1:0-8713 GCF_039594315.1 Pantoea sp. | reverse complement strand
TTTTTTGCTAACCGCGCTGGGTCAACGGGGCGCTACTATAGGGAGATCGCTGAAAAGGGTCAAGTGCTATTTTCTCCTTTTGATCTATTCGCTTAAGCTCTGAGCGCATTGCCTTTCGCCTGCTCACGATGGTTACTCTGTTATCAAATTATTCACCGTTTGTCACAAAAACGTCACCGCACTGTCGCAGACTTGTCCACGGAAACATTTGGTTATATCTATGGATAAGGATGCTTATAAATGAAACACATACCTCTATTTACGGTTACGCTCCTGGCTTCTCTGATCGCGACATCAGCAGGTGCGGAAGATGCACAATATTCACGCGCCGCTACTGGCGATATCACTGAACATGGCGGCGCACGCCGTTTGACCGGTGATCAAACCGAAGCCTTAAAAGCTTCATTAATCAACACCACTGCCAAGAACGTGATTCTGCTGATTGGTGATGGCATGGGTGATTCAGAAATCACCGCAGCGCGTAATCAGGCGCGTGGCGCAGGCGGATTCTTCCCCGGCCTTGATGCGCTGCCGTTGACCGGTCAATACACCCACTATTCGCTGGATAAGAAAACCCACAAACCCAATTACGTGACGGATTCTGCCGCGTCGGCAACCGCGTGGGCCACTGGCACCAAATCCTATAATGGTGCGATTGGTGTGGATGTGAACGGCAAAGATCAACCGACTATTCTCGAACTGGCGAAAGCGGCAGGCAAAGCCACCGGTAACGTCTCCACCGCCGAGTTGCAAGATGCCACGCCAGCGGCATTAGTCGCGCACGTCACTTCACGTAAATGTTATGGCCCAGAAAAAACCAGCGAATTGTGTCCCGGCAATGCGCTAGAGCAGGGCGGTAAAGGCTCGATCAGTGAACAGCTGCTAAAAACCCGTGCGGACGTCACCTTGGGCGGCGGCGCGAAATCCTTTGGTGAAACCGCCAAAGCCGGTGAATACCAGGGCAAAACCTTGCGCGAGCAGGCGCAAGCGCTCGGTTATCAATGGGTTGATAACCTCGATGGCATGAATGCGATTCAGGTCGCCGATCAGAGCAAACCGGTGCTCGGTCTGTTTGCCGACGGCAATATGCCGGTGCGCTGGCTGGGGCCGAAAGCCAGTTATCACGGCAATATTGATAAGCCAGTTGTAACTTGCGAAGTGAATAAAGATCGCCCGGCTTCGGTGCCTACGTTGGCGCAGATGACCAAAAAGGCCATCAATCTGCTGAGCAGCAATGACAAAGGTTTCTTCTTGCAGGTAGAAGGCGCGTCGATTGATAAGCAGGATCACGCGGCTAATCCGTGCGGCCAGATTGGTGAAACGGTCGATCTGGATGAAGCGGTGCAGGAAGCGCTGGCGTTTGCACGTGAGCATGGTGACACCTTAGTGGTCGTCACTGCTGACCACGCCCACAGCAGCCAGATCATTGAGAATGGCACCAAAGCGCCCGGTTTAACTCAGGCGGTGAACACCAAAGATGGTGCGGTGATGACCATCAGTTACGGCAATTCAGAAGATGATTCGCAAGGCCACACCGGCACGCAGGTGCGTATCGCAGCGTACGGCCCGCATGCGGCGAATGTGGTGGGATTGACCGATCAGACCGATCTGTTCTTCACGCTGAAGGATGCGATGGGGCTGAAATAAAGAGTGCGGTGCGCAGCAATGCGCACCGATATTTTTACAAACCGCGTTTCTCCATCAGGCGCGCGAGATCGACCAGACGATTTGAGAAGCCCCATTCGTTGTCATACCACGCGAGGATTTTGACCAGATTGCCGCCAATCACCAGCGTCGAAAGCCCATCAATAATTGATGAACGCGCATCGCCCTGATAATCGCTGGAAACCAGCGGTTCATCGCTGTACCCCAAAATCCCTTTGAGTGGACCTTCCGTTGCCGCTGCTTTGAACGCGTCATTCACCTCTTCGGCGGTCACGTCACGTTTCAGCGTCACGGTTAAATCCACAATCGATACCACCGGAACCGGTACGCGCAGCGAATAGCCGGTCAAACGCCCATCAAGCTCTGGAATCACCCGGCCCAGCGCCTTCGCCGCGCCACTTGAGTAAGGCACAATCGACAGTGCCGCTGCTCGCGCACCGCGCAGATCTTTCTCCGGCTGATCGTGCAGCACCTGGCTGTTGGTATAGGCATGGGTGGTGTTCATCAATCCGTGTTCAATACCAAAAGCCTGATGCAATACCGCCGCTGCCGGGGCTAATCCATTGGTGGTACAACTGCCATTACTCACCACAAAGTGCTGCTGCGGATCGTAACGTTGATCGTTAACGCCCAGCACAATCGTCAGGTCATCATTTTTACCCGGCGCGGAGATGATCACGCGTTTCGCGCCGCCAGAGGTGATATGCACTGCCGCTTTGTCGCGTTCGGTAAAGAAGCCGGTGGCTTCAATCACGATATCGACGCCGACATCGGCCCAGCGAATATTGGCCGGATCGCGCTCGCTAAACACGCGTACCGCTTTGCCATCAATACGCAATTCGCCTTCCCCGGCTTCGACTTCCGCCGGTAACCTGCCGAGCAGGGAATCGTGTTTGAGTAAATGGGCGAGGGTTTTGCTGTCGGTGAGGTCGTTGATGGCAACGATTTCAATATCGTCGCTACCGAGCGCTGCGCGGAACACGTTACGTCCGATACGGCCAAAGCCGTTAATGCCGATCTTAGTCATGGTTGACTCCTTATCCGAAGAGGTTGAAGTCACTCTAAGCCGATGATGGATTGGCGTAAACGCCAAAAAAGGATCACTTTACGCCAATTTTTTGCAGTGAAAGCGTTGGCGATATTCGCCTGGCGTGAGATGCAGCTGGCGCTCAAAGCTGCGGCGTAAATTAATACTGCTGCCAAAACCGGTCACTTGCGCGATGCGTTCCAGCGTGTCGTGGCTCTGCTCAAGACGTTCACGCGCGGCGGCTAAACGTGCTTCCGCCACATAGCGCGCAGGTGGCACGCCGGTTTCGCGCGTGAACACGCGGGTGAAATTTCGCGGGCTCATCGCCACGCGGTCGGCCAGTTTTTCTACGGCTAAATCGTCGGCGAGATGTTCCCGGATCCAGCATTGCAATTCAGCGATTGGCCCAGCATCACTCGCGGCTTGCAGTTGGAAACGGCTGAACTGCATCTGACCGCCAGGACGACGCAAATACATCACCATATCCTGCGCAATATCGCGCGCCACGCTAAAACCGAAGTCTTCTTCAACCAGCGCCAACGTCAGGTCAAAACCGGAGCTGACGCCGCCGGAGGTCCAGATTTCGCCGTCCTGAATATACAGCGGGCCACCTTCGACGCGGATGCGCGGATAACTTGATTGCAGGTTTTCGAGCAGCCGCCAATGCGTGGTGGCGCGGCGTCCATCCAGCAAACCGGCCTCAGCCAGCAACATTGCTGCGCCGCATACTGACACCACGCGTCGCGCTTGCGGAGCGGCCAGCTTGATGAAATCGATCACCATGTTGCCTTCTTCCACGCTGTCGCCGCGTCCGGTAATCATGATGGTGTCCCACGCAGCGCGCGGATCAAGTTCCGCCAGCTTAAAATCGGCTAACAGATTGAGGCCAGATTGGCCGTGGATTACCTGATGCGATTGAGTGGTGGCGAGGCTAACGCGATAGCGTTGTTGATCGACGCCAACCGGCAAGTGCAGATTGGCACGCATCAGGATATCGGCGATGCCTGCGGCTTCGAACAGCATGCCGCCGTTGGGCACAATGATTAGGATGGTTTTCATGGCGTGATAAAGACATTTTGACGAAATAAGCCAGAGTGTCTCATGGCGTCAATATCACGCACAATCCTTAGCGGCGCGATTTATCGCGTTCAGTTGTTTTTCAAAGATCAACACGACGCAATAAATTGCGCCGCTACGGGATAGTGCGGCCATCCATATCGTTTACACAGAGGATTTATCTGCCACACCAATGCGCCACTGTTCTGGCGGCAATGTGCCATTCACCGCGAAATCACCGACAATGCGATCTTTATAAATACGCGGATTGTGTGAAGAAAGGGTGCGAACATTGCGCCAGAAGCGGTCCAGCGCCAGTGGTTTCAGGGTGGCCGACGCGCCCAGCGCATCAAACAGCGTCGTACTGGCATTGAGTAATAGGTCGCTCACCACATTCAGCGCTTGCGATACTTCCAGCTCGGCGATCGCCACCGCATCATCTTCTAACGCTTTATCGCCACTAAAATGGGCATCATATGCACGCTGTACTGCGTTGGCAGCGTGTAGCACAACCGCACCGCTGCTGTAAGCCGCGCCGCGCAAACGTCCAACCACCTGCAAAATTTGCGCATCCTGCGCGGCTCGCGGTGCGTTGCCGTTGCTGTAGGTGCGCGTGCGTGATGCGACCTGTTGCGCCACTTCACCGCTTTGTGCGCGGCCAATGCCGGCCAGCGTCGCCAGGTGAATCAACTGATAGAACGCCGGTGAATAGCGGAAATGCACTTCTTCATTGCGGTCATCGGCGGCGATGGCAACGTTGTCGAAAATGGCGGTGCCACTCGCGGTAAGGGTTTGGCCGAAGCCATTCCAGTCATCCAATACCGTCACGCCCGCCGCGCTGCGTGCCACCGTCACGGAGATGCCTTTGCCATTTTCGTCCGTGATGCCAATGTCGATCCAATTGGAATAGAGCGAACCGGTGGTGTAAAACTTGCGACCGTTAAGTCGCCAATGGTCGCCCTGACGCTCAAGGCGCGTGGAGAATTCGGACTGGCGTGCATCGCCGGTTTCGCTCCACGCAGGTCCAACGATTTCGCCGCGTCCAAGGCGCGTCAGCCACTTATCACGGAAAGGGCTGCTACCGCTGTTCAAGACGTTTTCCACGAAGCCTAAATGTCCGCGAATCGATTGCACTAGATTGGAATCCGCCTCGCCGAGTTCAATCAGCAGCGCAAACAGCTCAGGCAGCGTCGCGCCCAGACCGCCCGCGTTCTCCGGCACGCGCAACGCGGTGAAGCCGCTCTGCTTCAACCATTCAATCTGTTCCAGCGGTAACTGACGCCGTAACTCACGTTCAATCGCGCCCGCGCGTATTTTCCTGAATACTGGACGGAACCGCTCCGCCAACTGTTCATAACGGGATGACGGGCCAGCTCCCCAACCTGATTCGATTTGCGACATAGCGCTGCTCTCCTGCACAGTAATTGCTCAATACTATGTCATCGTCAGCGGGCGCGAATTAATGCTTTTTCTGCGTAAGCTATTTCGGCCAATAACTAATCGCCGATTATTTCACTATATGGAACTCATAATTTCTTTCTGCATATTGACTGCCACTATTGTTATTTGCCGCGCTTTAGAACTGTGCTCTATTCAAACCCTATTCCAAAAGTCATCTATTAATTTCCAGAAAATATAATTTCAAGCGGAATAGATCCACGCGAAATCTGTTATTAGTCTTTTGCCGGGAAATGTAGCGAAATGAGATATCAGCCTCTTCAGCGGTTATTAATACCGATATGGGCGACGTTAAGTTGTGCGTTGCCGATGAGCGCCAACGCGCAGACGCCATCAGCCACTTCCAGCGATGGCACGCTGGTGTATTTACATGAGCAGGAGCCGCCGTGCTTGTGGGGCGGTTGGGTGCAGCAAGCGTATTTATCGCGTCAGGTATTTGATTATTTGGTCAGTTACGATAATGGGCAAATTCGTCCTTGGCTGGCGACCAGCTGGAGTGAATCCGCCGATCGTAAAACCATTACTTTCCATTTACGTCGCGACGTTAAATTTACTGATGGCGATAAATTTAATGCCGATGCGGTCATTGCCAATTATCCGGCGTGGCAAAAAGGAATTGGCTGGCACGGTTTTACGTATATGAGTGGATTTAGCAAACTCGATGATTATACCGTGGCTCTGCATTTATCCGAGCCGAATCCGGAAATTTATAACGTGCTGGCCAATGGGCATTACGGTTTCCAGTCTCCGGATTCGCTGGCGCATAACAGCAGCGAGCAAAAGTGTTTACGGCCGGTAGGCACCGGACCGTGGAAAGTGGCGCGTTGGATCAGAGGCGATGGTATCAGCTTTGTGCGCAATGACGATTATCGCTGGGCACCGCCAAACGCGCACCACAATGGCCCGGCGTACATCAAACATCTGGAGTGGAAGTTCGTGCCAGACGCCACCACGCGGTGGGGCGCGCTGGTGAGTGGCGGCGCGGATGTGATTTATCAGCCGCCATCCGCACAGTGGCAAGCGCTGCAAAGCCATTATCAAACCTTGTCGTACGTTGCCACCGGGCGACCGCAGGCGTTCTCGTTTAACGTGCAGCGAGGTCCTTTTACCGATCAGCGGGTGCGGCAGGCATTTGCTTACGCGCTGGATCGCCAACAGATCGTCAAAACGGTGTTTAAGGGTGCGGTGCCGTATGAGGGCAACGGCTCGCTGAGCAAGAGCACGCCGCTGTATCTCAATGTTGACGACCGTTACTCACTGAATATCGCCAAAGCCAATCAACTGCTGGATCAGGCGGGTTGGACCGGACGCGATGCTGCCGGTTATCGCAGCAAAGACGGCAAAACACTGAATGCACGCTTGCCGTTTATCTCGGCAATCATCGACCAGGAAGGCGCGCTGATGTTGCAGGCGGTGCAGGATCAGGTCAAACGCGTGGGCATTAAACTCGATTTGATACCGCTGACGCAAACCGAAGGCTTTGCCGGTGCGCGCTCGCGTCCGGCAGACAAAGAAATCAGCTTTGGTTACTGGGTGTGGCCGTCGCCCAACATCCTCGACATCGTCTACAACCATGCGCTAAACGGCGCGTTCAATGGCAACAACACCAGCTTTTTCAATAATCCCGAAGTTGAAGCGCAAATCCTTGATGCTCAGCGCGAGCCGGATGTGCAACTGCGTCAGCAGAAGTTCGACGTGCTGCAAAAGTGGTTTGACGATCAGGCGATTGCCATCGGCGGCTACAACTTCACCTACAACGTGGCCATCGCTAACAACATTCGTGGGCTTTGGCAGGATCAGGGCAACGGATTGCTGAACTTTAACGATGCCTATTTCGTGCAGGAGAAGCCATGAGTGACATCACTTCCACGTCGCAGAAACGCGACGCCCGCGTCGAACCGGTTGCCGCGCCGCACGATCAACGTACCACGCTGCTGCGCACCCTCATCGTGCGCATTGCCGCCGCACTGTTTGTGTTGTGGGGCACCATCACCGTCACCTTTTTAGTGTTGTCGGTGTTGCCCGGCGATCGCGCCACCATTCTGCTGAATATCACCTCCGGTCAGGTGATCGAACGCACGCCGGCAGAACTGGCGCCGATCAACGCGCAATATGGTTTTGATAAGCCAATCGCCGAGCAGTATCTGCACTACTTCTGGCAGCTGCTGCACGCTGACTTCGGTTTCTCGTTTGAGTTGCAGCGACCGGTGGTGCACATCATCGCCGAGCAGTTGCTGCCAACCTTTACCCTGGCGATTGCCGCGCTGCTGCTGGCGTGGATTATCGCTATTCCCTGGACGTTGTTAACGGCTGGACGCAACCGGCGTCTGGCGGCGTTGGGTTCCGCAGTAGAAACGGTGATGGCCGGATTGCCGCAGTACTGGATTGGCATTTTGCTGCTGATTGTTTTTGCCATTGGTCTGCGCTGGTTTCCGGTGGTCGGCGGCACCAGCTGGCTGGGCACCGTGCTGCCTGCCATCACGCTGGCGATTCCGCTGGCCGGATTTATTGGACATGCGATTCGCGGTGAATTTGAGCGCAGCATGCAGCAGCCGTTTGTGCTGTCGGCACGGGCGCGCGGCATGAGTTTGGCGGGCGTGCGGCTGCGCCACGTGTTACGCCACGCGCTGATTCCGGCCATCACGCTCAGCGGTTGGGCGATTGGCAATTTGCTGTCTGGTGCGGTGCTGGTGGAAGCGGTGTTTGCGCGTCCCGGACTCGGCAACGTGCTGGTCAACGCGGTGAGTAACAAGGATTTTGCGCTGGTGTCGGGCATCGTGATCCTCATCAGTTTCCTCTACATCGTAATTAACCTGGCGGTTGACCTGATTTACCTGATCGTCGATCCGCGTCTGCGAGGCCGTTTATGAGCACTCAATTTTCTGATTACGCTGCGCCGCAGGTAAACCGGCTGGCGTGGCACCTGCCGCTTTCGGTGCTGTTGTCGGGCCTTGTGGCACTGTTCTTTATTGTCGCGGCCATCACGCCCGGCGTGCTGGCGACCCACGATCCGTTTACCACCGATCTGTATCACGCGCTGCAAGCCCCTACGTGGGCCAACTGGCTCGGCACCGATGACATTGGCCGCGACTTATACAGCCGCATTATTTGGGGCACGCGGCAGTCGCTGCTGATTGGCATCGGTGCTATGACCATTGCACTGTTTGGCGCGATGGTGTTGGGCTTCAGTGCGGCATTAGGCCCGCGCTGGCTGGCGCAACCGGTTAACCGGCTGTTGGAAATCCTGCTGGCGTTTCCCACTTTGCTGCTGGCGCTGCTGTTTGTCGCGTTACTTGGGCCTTCCGCCAGCAGCCTATTGATTTCGGTCGGCATTGGCACCGCGCCGGGCTATGCACGGTTGGTGCGGGCGCAGGCGCTACAAGTCAAGCAATCCGGGTATGTCGAAGCGGCGCGCGCGCTCGGTCATCCATGGCATCGACTGTTTACCCAGCACATCGCACCTAACGTATTCCGGCCGCTGTTCTCGTTGGTAGCACTCGGCATTGG
>NZ_JBCNNP010000088.1:0-9067 GCF_039594315.1 Pantoea sp. | reverse complement strand
TTGCCCCTGACTGCTTAAGTCATCTGGAAAACCCCCGATCGGAAACGGTCGGGGGTTTTTCTTTTGCTGGGGAACAAGGTATAAGTAAGGGCGCAATACTTCGGCTTTACGGGTTTAGGGCAATGAATGTTCAGAAAAAAAGTGCGCTTTTCTGCTACGCTGCCGCCCGACACTGATGATAATAAATGGGGATTACAATGCGGATTAACCTCTTGCTCGGACTGGCAGTCGGAACTTTACTGCTGGCGGGCTGCAGCAGCTCCAATCAACTGAGTGCTGGCGGCGAACGAGTGACTTTCACCGACCAACAACCCGCGAGTCAATGTCAGTTGCTGGGCACGCTTACCGGCTCACAGAGCAACTGGCTGAGTGGCTCTGGCGGCGAAGGCAGCTCTCTGCGTGGCGCGGCAAACGATCTGCGTAACCGTGCAGCGGAAATGGGCGGCAACGTGATTTATGGCGCCACCAGCCCAACGCAAAATCTGCTGTCTGCGTTCGCCCCGCTGGATAGCAAAATGACCGGCCAGGTTTATAAGTGCCCGTGATTTTGCTGGCATAATTGCCTGAGTACTTCGTGGTGAAATGGCCGAATCTTTTCGGCCATTTTGCTATCTGCGCAAGGTTCAGCGGCTTTGACCTTGAACGTCAAAAACAAACTCAGTGACAATAATGCCAATAAGATTAATGCCACTTTTTTCATAACAGCTCCTGTTTTACCTCAGCACACTATGTGCATGAATAGGTCAGGTGCTGTTATAGAAGAACGGATAACTGGAAACATTCAGCCTGGTCTGGCTTAATCCTGACGCAACTGTAAATCCAGCGGAGTCTTGCTTGGCTCGCCGCCAATTTCACGCGCCAGTTTCGGTACCATGTAGCCCGACACCATCGCCAGCAGCTGACGCACCAGCCTGCGTGCTTCCTCATCCGAGACAAAGAAATGCGCCGCGCCTTGTACCTTGTCGAGCACGTGCAGGTAATACGGCAGAATGCCGGCATCGAACAGCGCGTTGCTGAGATTAGCCAGCGTTTGCGCATCATCATTCACACCGCGCAGCAAAACGCTTTGATTGAGCAGCGTGACGCCCGCGCGTTTCAGCAACTGCATGCCATCGCGCAACGCATCACCGATTTCCTGCGCATGGTTGATATGGCTGACCATCAACACTTGCAGGCGAGTTTCCGCCAGCATTTGGCACAGCTTTTCGGTGATACGCGCCGGAATCACCACCGGCAAGCGGCTGTGAATACGCAGGCGTTTCAGATGCGGGATTTTTTCCAGCTCGTCAATCAGCCAGGCCAGCTCGTGGTCTTTCGCCATCAGCGGGTCGCCGCCGGAGAAGATAATCTCATCCAACTCGGGATGTTGCGCGATGTAATCAAGCGCCGCTTGCCAGTTACGCTTGTTGCCTTGGTTATCCTGATAAGGGAAATGGCGACGGAAGCAGTAGCGGCAATTGACCGCGCATCCGCCTTTTACCAATAACAGCGCACGGTTTCTATACTTATGCAGAAGACCGGGCACCACGCTGCTTTGTTCATCCAGCGGATCGGTGCTATAACCTGGCGCATCATTAAATTCCTGACGGCTGGTCAGTACTTGCAGCAGCAACGGGTCCGCCGCATCGCCTTTTTTCATGCGCGCGATGAAGGCGCGAGGCACACGCAGGGCGAAAAGCTTGCGTGCATCGGCGCCAGCAGCGAGATCTGCATGCTGATCCAGAGATAAAAGTTGCAGTAATTCAGCAGGTTCGGTGACAACATCAGCTAGTTGCTGCAACCAATCTTCTCTGGCGGGGGGATTTAGGGTTACAATGTGTGCCATTTTTTTGGCTATTTACCAGTTCAATATTTACAGAGGGCCTTTATGGCGACTTATCTTAGCAACGATTTCCGTCCCGGTCTTAAAATCATGTTCGAAGGCGAGCCATATGCCATCGAAGCCAGTGAGTTCGTTAAACCGGGTAAAGGCCAGGCATTTGCGCGTGTTAAAATGCGTCGTCTGCTGACGGGTTCTCGCGTTGAGAAGACTTTCAAATCCACTGACTCTGCCGAAGGCGCAGACGTTCGTGATATGACGCTGCAATATTCTTACAACGACGGCGACTTCTTCTACTTCATGCACCCAGAGTCTTTCGAGCAGTATCAGATCGAAGCGAAAGTACTGGATGACGTGACCAAATGGTTGCAGGACAATGCGGATTGTATCGTTACCTTGTGGAACGATAAAGCCATCGCTGTTCAGCCACCGAACTTCATCGAAGCTGAAGTGACTGAAACCGATCCAGGCCTGAAAGGTGATACCGCAGGTACCGGTGGCAAGCCAGCGACGCTGTCTACTGGCGCGGTAATCAAAGTTCCACTGTTCGTGCAGATTGGCGAAGTGGTTAAAGTTGATACCCGTTCTGGCGAATACGTTTCTCGCGTAAAATAATCGTCAAATCAGGCGCATCATCGATGCGCCTTTTTTCTCTTTATGAGTTCAGAAAAATGAAAAAGATGGCAAAGTTTGCTGTTTTTGCGTTGCTGGTCTCCTCCGCTTTGAGCGCCTGCAACACATTTCATGGTTTTGGTGAAGATGTCTCGCATTTAGGCGGCGCCATCTCACACGCAGCCGATAAATAAGTCCTTCACTTCTCTTTTTTCATCCACCAAATCCGCAGTTTTGCAGAACAAGACTATGCTTTAAGAGCTGTACTTTTACTGCAACCAACAAGGATATGGCTATGTTAAAGAAAAGTATTGTCGCGATTCTTTCAGTGCTGGTGCTCTCTTCCGTTCTGACCGCCTGTAACACCACGCGTGGTGTTGGCGAAGATGTTCAGGCGGGCGGTAAAGCCATTCAGCGCAGCGCACAGTAAGACATTCCGGTGTGAAAGCTGCTTTCGCACCGGATCTATTTCTGCTCGACCCAAATCAATTCATTTACCGGGAACCCGGCCTTTCTGGCTTGCTCAACCAACTTTTGCTTAACGCTTTCGACGAGTTGCGGCGTACGCGACAAAATCCACAGATAACTGCGATTGGGTCCGCACACCAGCGCATAGCGATAATCTGGATCGAGCGCAATCACGTTATATCCGCCGTAAAACGGGCCAAAAAACGATACCTTAAGTGAGGCGCGTTGCTTATCGCCGGTGAAATAGGCTTTGCCTACGCTCTCTTGCCAGCGCTGCTTCTGCGCATTAAAGCCGCGGTTAACCACTTTCAAACCGCCGTCTTCGCGTGGGCTGTAATTGGCGGTGACTTGTTGCAGACCGCGTTCAAAACGGTGATCGAGGCGCGCGATTTCATACCATTGGCCGAGATAACGTTGACTGTCGAATCCTTCTACCACCGTCACGCCCTTGGGTGGCGTAGTGGTGCAGGCAACGGAAAGGAACGCGCTTAAGCTGGCGAGCAAGGTTTTCCATAGAGACATTAGGGGATTCCTTTTTAATTTTAACGGGTTAAGTATAGCTGCCCGTTGTCGATCTGCTGCGCCGTTGTTTGCCATCGTCAATGCGGGTAGACTTCGTTCCCTTATCTGTATGAGGAGTCATCACCATGAGCGAAACGGCAAGCTGGCAGCCGAGCGCACCCATTGCCAATTTGTTGAAACGCGCCGCCATTATGGCGGAAATTCGTCGTTTCTTTGCCGATCGTGGCGTGCTGGAAGTCGATACTCCGGCGATGAGCCAGGCGACCATTACTGACATCCATCTGGTGCCGTTCCAGACGCGTTTCGTTGGGCCAGGTGCCGCCGAAGGGCGCGATCTGTGGCTGATGACCAGTCCGGAATATCACATGAAACGCTTGCTGGCGGCCGGTAGCGGTCCGATTTATCAGATGGGGCGCAGCTTCCGTAATGAGGAAGCGGGACGTCATCACAACCCTGAGTTCACCATGCTGGAATGGTATCGTCCGCACTACGATATGTATCGCTTGATGAACGAAGTCGACGATCTGATGCAGCAAGTTCTGGAGTGCGATAGCGCTGAATCTTTGTCGTATCAACAGGCGTTTATCCGCCACCTGGAGATTGACCCGCTGTCGGCTGATAAAGCACAACTGCGTGAAGCTGCTGAGAAGCTGGGCGAGGGCGAGCTCGCCAATCGCGAAGAAGATCGCGATACGCTGCTGCAACTGCTGTTTATGCTGGGCGTTGAGCCGAAGATTGGTAATGACAAGCCGT
Organism: Pantoea sp.; assembly: GCF_039594315.1. Classification (GTDB taxonomy): domain Bacteria; phylum Pseudomonadota; class Gammaproteobacteria; order Enterobacterales; family Enterobacteriaceae; genus Pantoea. The sequence continues at coordinate 4,893 of NZ_JBCNNP010000088.1, read as the reverse complement.
GCTTCGTCTACCATTTCCCCGCCACGCAAGCCGCGCTGGCTGAAATCAGCACCGAGGATCACCGCGTCGCCGAGCGCTTCGAGGTCTATTACAAAGGCATCGAGCTGGCGAACGGTTTCCGTGAGTTGACCGATAGCCGCGAGCAGCATCAGCGCTTCGAGCAGGACAATCGTCGTCGTGCCGCACGCGGTTTGCCGCAACATCCGATTGATACCAATCTGTTGGATGCGTTGGCGCACGGCATGCCAGCTTGTTCAGGCGTGGCGTTGGGCGTTGATCGTCTGATTATGCTGGCGTTGAAAGCCAGCACATTGAGTGAAGTGATCGCCTTCCCGGTCGATCGCAGTTAACGATTAGGGGCGCGCCAGCGCCCTTATTTATTGCGTGGTGGTGGCGGGTGCAGTGACTTCCGGGAATTCCTGAATGGTCACCGGCAGCGTCATTTTCTTCTCATTGCGCAAGACCTGCACATCAATCACTGAACCTGGGCGGATTTCAGCCACCTGATCCATGGTTTCCTGTGCCGAGATAGCCGGTTTACCGTTAACTTCCAGCAGCACATCATTCGGTTGAATTCCAGCGCTATCCGCTGGCCCATTCGGCGTCACTTCACTGACAATAATGCCTTGAACGCGATCGAGATTACTGCCTTGTCCATGCAACGGCGGCAGTTCACGTCCGGTGATGCCGATATAGCCACGAATCACGCGACCATCACGAATCAGCTTATCCATGATTTTGCTCGCCAGCGCGGTCGGAATGGCAAAGCCAATCCCTTCTGGTGTTTCGCCATCGCTGCTTTTATCAAACGTCAGCGTGTTAATGCCCATCAATTCACCCAGCGAATTAATCAGCGCACCGCCGGAGTTGCCCTGATTGATCGAGGCATCGGTTTGCAGGAAATTTTGGCGGCCGGATGAACTCAAGCCCACTCGTCCGGTGGCGCTGATAATACCTTGCGTCACGGTTTGGCCAAGATTGTAGGGATTGCCAATTGCCATCACGATATCGCCGATATGGGCGATGCGTTTGGCGTTGATTGGGATAACGGGCAGGTTCGACGCGCTGATTTTCAGTACCGCCAAATCTGTCATGGCATCTGAGCCAACCAAGGTGGCTTCGAAGAAACGGCCATCCTGCAACGCGACGATGATTTGGTCGGCGTTATTAATCACGTGTTTATTGGTGAGGATGTAGCCTTTGACGTTCATGATCACGCCGGAACCCAGCGTGGTGATGCCGCGATTATTATTACCGTGGGCGCTGCGATTGTAGACGTTGACCACCGCAGGCACAGCGCGGCGCACACCCTGATTAAAACTCACGGGCGCTTCGTCATCGCTGTTGTCATGTTCAAAGGTGATATTGCTGCCCATACGCAGCGCAGGGATCGCGACAAGCAGTAAACCCGCCACGATCAGGCCCATCACCACTGCACGCAAAAGTTTAAGAAACATGGTGTTATTTCAAGCCGGAAATGATCGCAGGGCAGAATAGCATGAGAAAGGCGGACAAACACCTGCTTGTCCGCCTGATGCGAGGATTATCGCAGAAGCAGGTAAATACTCTCGTCGCCGCGCACCACGTTGAGTGCTAACACCGGCGGCTTGCCTTCCAGCACTTTACGCATTTCAGCCAGCGATGCCACGCGATTACGGTTTACACCAACAATCACATCGTCTTTCTGCAAACCGACTTGCTCAGCTGGTGTGCCTTTTTCGATTGCATCGACCTTCACGCCTTTGTCACCGGCTTTGGTATTGCCGTCGCTCAGCGTTGCGCCTTGCAGAGCCGGAGACATCAGCTGCGCGCTGGCGGTGGTTTGCGCGCTCTGTTCCAGCGTAACGGTAACGGTGAGCGGTTTGCCTTCACGCAGCAGGCCGATTTTCACATCCTGGCCTGGCGGGGTGGTGCCCACTTTCACGCGCAATTCGGCAAAGCTGGTGATCGGTTTGTCGTTGATCGCGGTGATGATATCGCCAGCTTTGATGCCCGCTTTCTCGGCCGCCGATTTTGGCAATACTTCGGAAACAAAAGCACCGCGCTGCGCATCAACGTTAAACGCCTTGGCGATATCAGGCGTCATTTCGGTGCCTTTAATGCCTAATTGGCCGCGTTTCACTTCACCGAACTGGATCAGCTGCTGCGCAAGATTCATCGCCATGTTGGCTGGGATCGCGAAACCAATGCCAATGTTGCCGCCACTGGAAGCCAGAATCGCGGTGTTAATACCAATCAACTCGCCATTCAGATTGACCAGCGCGCCGCCGGAGTTGCCGCGGTTGATTGCCGCGTCAGTCTGGATAAAGTTTTCCAGCCCTTCCAGATTCAAACCGCTACGACCCAGCGCAGAGATGATGCCCGATGTCGCGGTTTGACCCAGACCAAACGGGTTGCCGATCGCCACCGCAAAATCACCGACTTTCAACGAATCAGAATCGGCGATTTTAATCTGCGTCAGGTTTTTCGCGCCTTCAACCTGAATCAATGCGATGTCGGTTTGCTCATCGTGACCAATCAGCTTGGCGTCATATTCGTTGCCATCGCCCAGTTGAACGCTGATTTTATCGGCGTTGCTGACCACATGGTTGTTGGTGAGGATGTAGCCTTTGGCGGCATCAATGATTACGCCGGAACCCAAGCCTTCAAAGGGCTGCGGCTGCGCTTGGCCCGGCGCCTGGCCGAAAAAGCGCTTCAGCGGTTCAGGAATATCCTGCGCTTGCTGGCCACTATCGGTGCCTTCAACACGCACGCTTACTACCGCGGGCAGAACTTTTTCCAGCATCGGCGCCAGGCTTGGCAATGCTTGTCCCTGAATCTGGGCGGGCAGAGTCGCTAGCGCGCTTGGTGCCGCAGCCAAACTCATCCCAATACTCAAGGCTAATGCGCTCAACAGTCGTGCTTGTTTTTTCATTGCTACAACGCTCTCGCTGCGAAAAGGGGGATAAAAGAAGTGTGACAGTAGTTTGGGGTTTGTGTTCGAAAACAAAAAGGGCACAGCTAAGCTGTGCCCCAAAAGGATTAATTACGCGGTGTGCGATCGCTGCCGCGCAGCAGACCGGATGCGCCATCAGAGTAATCGCGCGGCATTTGCACCGGCGCCTGATCGTTGTCTGCTTCGGCTTCCGTTAACTGGTAAGCAAACGGGTTTTTCTCGCCAGGCAGATTTGGCAGCAGATCGTTAGATCCCTTCGCCATGTGCTGATACAGCTGGCGATAATCATGCGCCATGTTGTCCAGCAGCTCGGCGCTGCGTGCAAAGTGGTTAGTGAGCTCCTCGCGGTAATCCGCCAGCTCAGCTTTGGTTTTTTCCAGCTCATACTGCATGCTGCGCTGTTCGCGCAATTTCTTGTTGCCAAAACGCATCACTACCGCGCCGACAATAATGCCAATCACTAAACCAATCAGCCCGTATTCCCAGGTCATAATGACTCCCGTGTAATTTCCGTTGTTTCGTAGGGCATTGCTTTTGCTGCAACATCAACTTCAATAGCAGTCACTATACCCAATAATCTCATGGAAGTGGAACTATCGGGCTGCATCGCTTAGTGTAGAGCGGCCTAATTTTCGTCAACCGACCCGTGAATCGGACTTTTTCAGGGATTCTGAGAGAACCATGCAAACCTCATCTCCGCTTGCCCGTTATGAGCAGGCGCTGTCGCAGGGCGAGTTCCGCCCAGATGACGTACAACGAGACGCCATTACCCGCTTAGATGCCATCCAGCAAGGATTGATTGCCCGCCAGCAGCATGTTGAGCCGGCAGCCAAAGGTCTGTTTGGACGTTTGTCTAAGATGATGAATAAAGAAAAAAGCGCGAGTGAAACGCCAGTGCGCGGCCTATATATGTGGGGCGGCGTCGGGCGCGGTAAAACCTGGGTGATGGACTTATTTTTTCAGTCAATTCCTGGCGACCGCAAAATGCGCCTGCATTTTCACCGCTTTATGCTGCGCGTTCACCAAGAACTGACGCAGTTGCAAGGCCACAGCGATCCGCTGTTGATTGTCGCCGATCGCTTTAAAGCCGAAACCGATATCCTCTGTTTCGATGAATTTTTTGTCTCCGACATTACGGATGCGATGTTGCTTGGCACCTTGATGGAAGCACTGTTCGCGCGCGGCATTTCACTGGTAGCGACCTCGAATATTCCACCCGACGATTTGTATCGCAATGGTTTGCAGCGTCCGCGTTTTCTGCCAGCGATTGAACAGATTAAGCGCCACTGTGACGTGATGAACGTTGATGCGGGCATCGACTATCGTCTGCGCACGTTGACGTCGGCGCATCTGTGGAACTTCCCGCTCAACGATGCCACGCATGCGGAGATGGAGCGTATGTTCCGCGCGCTGTCAGGTAAGCCGCGTGAAAACGCGCCAGTGTTGGAAATCAACCATCGCCAAATGCCTACGCTCGGCGTAGAAGAGGGCGTGCTGGCGATCAATTTTCTCGCGTTGTGCGGTGAAGGGCGCAGCCAGCATGACTATATTGAGCTTTCACGCCGCTTCCACAGCGTGTTGCTGTATGATGTGCCGGTGATGATTTACAAGACGGAAGATCAGGCGCGGCGCTTCCTGGCGCTGGTCGATGAGTTCTATGAACGCCACGTGAAACTGGTGGTGGCAGCGGAAACGTCACTGTTTGAAATTTATCAGGGCACGCGCTTGAAGTTTGAGTATCAACGCTGCTTGTCGCGTTTGCAGGAGATGCAAAGCGAAGAGTATTTGCGTCTGCCGCATCTGCCCTGATGGCGTGGCAGAAATCGCAGGATTTAGATGCAAAAAGGTTCGATCTTTGAGTTCGACTTCTCTATAATCTTGCGACCCCACGTTACAGCATCGGTTTTCTTTCCCAAGAACTCGATGTGATCCGGTAACTCACTTGAAGGGGTGGCTTG
>NZ_JBCNNP010000087.1:0-9333 GCF_039594315.1 Pantoea sp. | reverse complement strand
TCTTGCCATGTTCAGCGTAAGGGCTGATATATTCGCCGTTCCATTCAGCCATGGGTTACCTTAATCAATAAAAGTTGAATATGGGGAAATCCGTTGATTATGCCCGATTTTTCGATGCCTGACCCCTGAAACTGTAGGTTTTATGCTTGCGCATCGCTTCTTATTGAAAAGCGCGCTGAACACCAGGCGATGACGGACAATTTTAGCGGTTATTGACAGTTTGCTCAATCTATACGCAAAGACATTTAGATGTCCAGATGTATTGACGTCTATGAACTGAATGCTATTCTGTTGCCTCTTATTTATTCTTCAGGAACAGTAAGCACCATGACGCGCAAACAGGCAACCATCGCAGTACGCAGCGGTTTGAATGATGACGAGCAATATGGCTGCGTTGTCCCGCCGATTCATCTCTCCAGCACCTATAACTTCCTCGACTTCAATGAACCGCGTGCGCATGACTATTCGCGTCGCGGCAATCCGACGCGTGATGTGGTGCAGCGCGCGCTGGCTGAGCTGGAAGGCGGTGCTGGCGCGGTATTAACCAATACCGGGATGTCGGCGATTCACCTGGTGACCACCGTGTTCCTGAAGCCCGGCGATTTGCTGGTCGCGCCGCACGATTGTTACGGCGGCAGCTATCGTCTGTTCGACAGCCTGAGCAAGCGCGGCGCGTATCGCGTTAAGTTTGTGGATCAAGGCGATAAAGCGGCGTTGGATGCCGCATTAGCCGAGAAACCGAAACTGGTGCTGGTGGAAAGCCCAAGCAATCCTTTACTGCGCGTGGTGGATATCGCCAGCATTTGCGCCGCCGCGCGTGCGGTCGGTGCCATCAGCGTAGTCGACAACACTTTCCTCAGCCCGGCATTGCAAAACCCGCTGGCGCTGGGCGCCGATCTGGTGGTGCACTCCTGCACTAAATACCTCAACGGTCACTCCGATGTGGTGGCGGGCGCGGTGATTTCGAAAGATGCGGCGATGGCGACCGAGATGGCGTGGTGGGCGAATAATATTGGTGTAACCGGCGCAGCGTTTGATAGCTACCTGCTGCTGCGCGGTTTACGCACGCTGTCACCGCGTATTGCCGCTGCACAACGCAACGCATTGGCGATTGTTGATTACCTGAAGCAACAACCGCTGGTGAAAAAACTGTATCATCCTTCTCTGCCGGAAAACGCCGGTCATGAGTTTGCGAAACGCCAACAGCGCGGCTTTGGCGCGATGCTGAGTTTTGAGATCGATGCCGATGAAGCGCGTCTGCGCCGCTTCCTGAAAGCATTGCAACTGTTCACGCTGGCTGAATCACTCGGCGGCGTTGAGAGTTTGATTTCGCATACCGCAACCATGACGCATGCCGGCATGTCTGCGGAAGCTCGCGCGGCAGCGGGAATTTCGGAAACACTGCTGCGTATTTCTGTTGGGATTGAAGATCACGAAGATTTAATCGCCGATCTGGATAATGCATTCCGGATCGCAGCCGAGGAGTAAGCATGACGAGTTCAGTGGGCGCGGGAACGCCGATTAAGCAGTTGCACAAATTTGGTGGCAGTAGCCTGGCCGACGCACGTTGCTATCAGCGCGTGGCCAGCATCATGGCGGATTACAGCCAGCCAGGCGACTTAATGGTGGTCTCTGCCGCAGGCAGCACCACTAACCAGTTGATTAGCTGGCTCAAGTTAAGCCAAAGCGATCGCTTATCTGCCCATCAGGTGCAACAAGCTTTACGCCGTTTTCACAGCGAGTTGATCGCTTCGCTGTTGCCTGCTGAATATGCCGAAACGCTGACCGCTTCCTTTATACGTGATCTGGAACGTCTGGCGGCGCTGCTCGACGGCACCATCACCGACGCGGTATACGCAGAAGTGGTGGGGCACGGTGAAATCTGGTCGGCGCGTTTGATGGCGGCGGTATTGAGCCAGCGCGAAATTGAAGCTGCGTGGCTGGATGCGCGTGACTTCTTGCGTGCTGAGCGCGCGGCGCAACCGCAGGTCGATGAAGGTAAATCCTGGCCGCTGTTGCAGGCGCTGCTGGCACAACATCCGCACAAGCGTTTGGTAGTAACCGGATTTATCAGTCGCAGTGAAGCCGGTGAAACCGTGCTGTTGGGACGTAATGGTTCAGACTACTCGGCGACGCAAATCGGTGCGCTGGCGGGCGTGGGTCGCGTCACCATCTGGAGCGACGTGGCGGGCGTGTACAGCGCCGATCCGCGCAAAGTTTCCGATGCCTGTTTGCTGCCGCTGCTGCGTCTTGATGAAGCCAGCGAACTGGCGCGCCTGGCCGCGCCGGTGCTGCATACGCGCACGTTGCAGCCGGTTTCCAACAGCGATATCGATTTACAACTGCGTTGCAGTTATCAACCGGAGCAAGGTTCAACGCGCATTGAGCGCGTGCTGGCTTCCGGCACCGGCGCTCGTATCGTCACCAGCCACGATGATGTGTGTTTGGTGGAGATCAAAATCCCGGAGAATCACGATTTCAAAACCCAGCAGAAAGAGATCGATCTGCTGTTGAAGCGTGCGCAGCTGCGCCCATTGGCGATTGGCGTGCACCCGGATCGCCGCCTGCTGCAACTCTGCTACACCTCCGAAGTGGTGAATAGCGCGTTTAACTTGTTGCAGGACGCCGCTTTGCCGGGCCATTTACAACTGCGCGATGGTTTAGCGCTGGTGGCATTGGTGGGTGCAGGCGTGACGCGCAACCCGCTGCACAGCCATCGTTTCTGGCAGCAAATCAAAGATCAGCCGGTCGAGTTCGTTTGGCAATCTGAGGAACACATCAGCATCGTGGCGGTGCTGCGCGTTGGCCCAACGCAACATTTGATTCAGGGACTGCATCAGTCGCTATTCCGCGCGGAAAAACGCATCGGTTTAATGCTGTTCGGCAAAGGAAATATCGGTTCGCGCTGGCTGGAGCTGTTTGCGCGCGAGCAGGAATCGCTGTCAGCACGTACCGGTTTTGAGTTTGTGCTGGCGGGCGTAGCGGACAGCAGCCGCAGCCTGCTGAGCTACGAAGGTCTGGAAGCCAGCCGCGCGTTAGCTTTCTTCGACGACGAAGCGGTGGAGCGCGATGAAGAGTCGCTGTTCCTGTGGATGCGTGCGCATCCGTTCGACGATTTAGTGGTGTTGGATGTTACTGCCAGCGAGCAGTTGGCGCAGCAATATCACGATTTCGCCAGCCACGGTTTCCACGTGATCAGCGCCAATAAAGTCGCGGGCGCGGCGAGCGGTCAAAACTGGCGTCAGGTGCGCGATGCATTTGCCAAAACCGGTCGTCACTGGCTGTACAACGCCACGGTTGGCGCGGGTTTGCCGGTCAATCATACGGTGCGCGATCTGCGTGAAAGCGGCGACAGCATTCTGGCGATCAGCGGTATCTTCTCTGGCACGCTTTCCTGGCTGTTCCTGCAATTTGACGGCAGCGTGCCGTTCAGCGAATTGGTCGATCAAGCCTGGCAGCAAGGCTTAACCGAACCCGATCCGCGTGTGGATTTGTCCGGTCAGGACGTGATGCGCAAGCTGGTGATTTTGGCGCGTGAAGCCGGCTACGACATCGAGCCGGATCAGGTGCGGGTGGAATCGCTGGTGCCGTCAGTGTGCGAAGGGGAATCCATCGATCACTTCTTTGAGAATGCTGACGAGCTGAACGAGCAGATGCTGCAACGTTTGGAAGCCGCGCAGGAGATGGGCTTGGTGCTGCGTTACGTGGCGCGTTTCGATGCCAACGGCAAAGCGCGCGTGGGTGTTGAAGCGGTGCGCCCTGAACATCCGCTGGCCTCGTTGCTGCCGTGCGATAACGTGTTCGCCATCGAAAGCCGCTGGTATCGCGATAATCCGCTGGTGATTCGCGGACCGGGCGCGGGACGTGATGTTACCGCGGGCGCGCTGCAATCTGACATTAATCGCCTCGCACAATTGCTGTAATCTTTAGCGGGCGGCCAGATGGTCGCCCCAACTCGCTAATTCCTTCATCTTCTTCCATTTATAATGAAACGCTTTCACCTGGTTTGAATATTTGTCACGGCTGTTCATTAATTTTAAGTTGACGCTACGCTGAGAATCGTTCATTTTGTGCATCTGGACGTCTAAACGTATGGATGTTCACAAGCCGCAAGATAATCGATATGTGATGACGAGGTAATTAGGATGAGTTTCTTTCACGCCAATCAGCGCGAAGCGTTGAACCAGAGCCTGGCTGAGCTGAACGGGCAAATTAATGTCTCTTTTGAGTTTTTCCCGCCACGTACCAGCGAAATGGAAGAAACCCTGTGGAGCTCGATTGATCGATTGAGCAGCCTGAAACCGAAATTCGTCTCAGTCACTTACGGCGCTAACTCGGGTGAACGCGATCGCACGCATAGCATCATCAAAGGCATTAAAGATCGCACCGGTTTGGAAGCGGCTCCGCATTTGACCTGTATCGATGCCACGCCAGATGAGTTACGTACCATCGCCAAAGATTATTGGGACAGCGGTATTCGTCATATCGTGGCGCTGCGCGGCGATTTACCGCCAGGCAGCGGCAAGCCAGAAATGTACGGTTCCGATCTGGTTGAACTGTTGAAAGGCGTCGGCGATTTCGATATCTCGGTGGCGGCGTACCCAGAAGTGCATCCTGAAGCCAAAAGTGCCCAAGCCGATCTGATTAACCTGAAGCGCAAAGTGGATGCCGGTGCTAACCGTGCCATCACACAATTCTTCTTCGACGTTGAGAGCTATCTGCGCTTCCGCGATCGCTGCGTGTCAGCCGGTATCGACGTTGAAATTGTGCCGGGCATTCTACCAGTCTCAAACTTCAAGCAGTTGCAACGTTTTGCCACCATGACCAACGTGCGTGTGCCGGGCTGGATGAGCGCGATGTTTGAAGGGTTAGACAACGATCCTGAAACGCGCAAAATGGTCGGCGCCAGCGTGGCGATGGATATGGTGAAAATCCTGTCACGCGAAGGGGTGAAAGATTTCCACTTCTATACGCTGAACCGCGCTGAGCTGAGCTACGCCATTTGTCATACGCTGGGTGTGCGTCCGGCGGTAATTGGGTAATTTGTCCCTCACCCTAACCCTCTCCCGCAAGCAGGAGAGGGAATAGTTAGGTGGAGAAAAAGGTTACAACTTTGCTCGATCCGCCCCCTCGCCCGTTTACGGGAGAGGGTTGGGGTGAGGGGAATAAAAAAGGAGCCAATTGGCTCCTTTTTCACATCATGACATCCGATTAACCGGTGTTACGCATACCTGCCGCAACGCCTGCAATCGTCACCATCAGCGCTTGCTCAACGCGCGGATCTACCGTTTCACCGCGTGCTTCTTGTGCACGTGAACGATGCAGCAGTTCAGCCTGCAACACGTTAAGCGGATCGGTATACACGTTACGCAGCGCGATAGATTCGGCAATCCACGGTTGGTCCGCCATTAAATGCGCATCGTTGGCGATGGTTAACACCGCTTTGATATCCGCATCCAGCTGATCGCGCAGCTGTTTACCCAACGGCCACAATGATTTATCCACCAGACGCTGATCGTAGTATTCCGCTAGCCACAGGTCGGCTTTCGAGAACACCATCTCCAGCATGCCAAGGCGCGTGGCGAAGAACGGCCATTCACGGCACATGGTTTCTAATTCATCGCGATGGCCTTCATCCATGGCTTTTTGCAGCGCGGCACCCGCACCCAGCCAGGCTGGCAGCATCAGGCGGTTCTGCGTCCAGGCGAAGATCCACGGAATCGCACGCAGCGACTCAACACCGCCGGTTGGGCGACGTTTTGCCGGACGTGATCCGAGCGGCAATTTGCCCAGTTCCTGCTCTGGCGTGGCCGAACGGAAGTACGGCACGAAATCAGGATTTTCACGCACATAACCGCGATACATCGCGCATGAGTGTGCTGACAAGCCATTCATGATCTCTTGCCATTGCGGTTTTGGTTCTGGCGGCGGCATCAGGTTGGCTTCCAGAATCGCGCCGGTATACAGCGAAAGACTGGCGATGGTGACTTCTGGCAAACCGTATTTGAAGCGAATCATTTCGCCTTGTTCGGTCACGCGCAGACCGCCTTTCAGGCTGCCCGGCGGTTGTGACAGCAGCGCCGCATGTGCTGGTGCACCACCACGACCAATCGAACCGCCGCGTCCGTGGAACAGCGTCAGCGTGATGCCCGCGCTTTCACAGGTTTTGATCAACGCATCCTGTGCTTGATATTGCGCCCAGCTCGCCGCCATCACACCGGCGTCTTTTGCTGAGTCGGAATAGCCAATCATCACCATCTGCTTGCCATTGATGAAGCCGCGATACCAATCAATGCTCAGCAACTGCGTCATCACGTCGTTGGCGTTGTTCAGGTCATCCAGGGTTTCAAACAGCGGGGCGACAGGCATGGCGTAAGGAATACCGGCTTCTTTCAATAACAGATGCACAGCAAGCACGTCGGACGGCGTTTTCGCCATCGAAATCACGTAGGAAGCAATCGAACCTTGCGGTGCTTCGGCGGCCACTTTGCAGGTATCCAGCACTTCGCGGGTGTTGTCGCTCGGTTCCCACTGCTGCGGCAGCAACGGACGCTTGGAGTTCAATTCACGGATCAGGAAGGCTTGCTTATCCGCTTCTGACCAGCTTTCGTAATCACCCAAACCGAGATAACGCGTCACTTCAGCAATCGCTTCGGTGTGACGGGTACTTTCCTGGCGAATGTCGATGCGCACCAGCGGCACGCCAAAACACTTCACGCGGCGCAGCGTGTCCAGCAGCTGGCCATTAGCGATGATGCCCATGCCGCACTGTTGCAGTGATTGATAAATGGCGAACAGCGGTTGCCACAGTTGTTCGTTGGAGACCAGCAGATCGGCAGGGCGTGGTGGGCGCTCGCCTTTCAAACGGCGTCCCAGATAAGCTTGCGTCATCATCAGTTGATCGCGAATGCGCTTGAGAATCATGCGATACGGTTCCAATGCTTCCGGATCGCCGCACAGTTCGCGCACTTCGTCGCTACATTCGGACATCGACAACTCAGACACCAGCACGCCGACATCGCGCAGGAACAGATCGGCGGCTTTCCAGCGACTCAGTTGCATCGCGTGGCGGGTAATCGGTGCGGTGACGTTTGGGTTGCCGTCACGGTCGCCGCCCATCCACGAGGTGAATTTGATTGGCACGAAATCAACCGGCAGTTTGATGCCGAAGGTCTCTTCAACTTGTTCGTTCAGCTCGCGTAGGAAAGCAGGTACGCCTTGCCACAAGCTGTTTTCCACCACCGCAAAGCCCCACTTGGCTTCATCAATTGGCGTTGGGCGATATTTACGGATTTCGTCGGTGTGCCACGCTTGTGCCACCAACTGACGCAGACGACGCATCACCTGGGTGCGTTCGTAATCCGAAATATCGCTGTGATCGAGTTGTTGCAGGCAGCTATTCACTTCGCCCAGCATGTGAATCAGCGTGCGACGGGTGATTTCCGTTGGATGCGCCGTCAGCACCAGCTCAAGCGATAGTTCTTCAATCGCACTGCGAATTGCCGCTTCGCTGATATCGCCTTGTTGCTTCAGGCGTTCAAACGTGGTTTTCAGCAGTTCCGGATGGTTCGGGCCATCGCCGCTGCGTGAAATGGTTTGATATTGCTCCGCCACGTTGGTCAGGTTAAGGAACTGGCTAAAAGCACGCGCCACCGGCAATAACTCTTCATTTGAGAGATTTTGCAGCGTGGTCAGCAGTTCCTGACGATGAGTGTCATTTCCCGCACGGGATGACTTAGAGAGTTTACGGATGGTCTCCACCTGGTCGAGGATGTTCTCTCCTAGTGCATCCTTAATCGTATCCCCGAGCAGTTTGCCGAGCATACTGACATTACTTCGCATTGCGGAATATTGTTCGTTCATTGGACCCTGACACCCTTATCGTCTTTTTTAATACTCTTACGCCCAACGGGCATAACATCGTCTTTTATCTAGCCACGTATCTTCCTGCGCGTCAATTGCCTTAAATCTACGTAAATGTGCTGCTAAATGGCGGAAATTCAAAGAATTTGCTTGCAGCGAAGCGAGATAAGTTATTCTTATTATCAAATCCCGAACAATGACGGGGCAATTTGCTGATTTAACAGTGAAATGCCCCATTTGTTGTTCATCAATGACAAAAATGCTGTACGACTTGGGTGATAAGCGCATGAGTCGGCTTGATAAATGCGGTATCAATAAACTCATCAGGTTGATGGGCTTGATTGATAGATCCCGGGCCTAATACCAGCGTTGGGCACAACTGCTGGATAAAAGGCGCTTCAGTGCAATAGTTCACCACTTCGGTTGGCACGCCCAGCAGCTTCTCCACCACTTGCACCAGCTCATGATCGGCCGGACATTCGTAGCCTGGAATCGGCGGATGCAGCTCGCCCACGGTCAGACGTCCCGGCCAGCGCGCACTTACCGGCGCCAGCGCGTCATTTAGCAGACCATCCAAATCGCTCAGGGTTAAGCCCGGCAGCGGACGAATATCCATGTGCAATTCACAGCAGGCGCAGATGCGGTTGGCGGCGTCGCCACCATGAATATGACCAAAGTTCATGGTTGGATAAGGAATGGCAAAACCATCGTGGTTGTAACGCTCTTTCAGCGTGTTACGCAGCTGCATCAGCTGGGTAATGGATTCATGCATCAGTTCAATGGCGTTAACGCCGCGTGACGGATCGCTGGAGTGGCCTGATTGCCCCTGAATACGAATCACATTCGACAGATGACCTTTATGCGCGCGCACCGGCTTAAGCGAGGTGGGCTCGCCGATGATGGCGCAATCCGGACGCAATTGGGTGGATTCAGAGAAATACTTCGCGCCCGCCATGGTGGTCTCTTCGTCGGCGGTGGCGAGGACGTAGAGCGGCTTGCTGAGTTTGGTCACGTCAACGTCACGCAGCGCATCCAGAATAAAGGCGAAGAAGCCTTTCATATCGGCGGTGCCGAGGCCGTACAGCTTGTTGTCGTGTTCGGTCAGCGTGAACGGATCGCGCGTCCAGCGGCCGTCGTCGTACGGAACGGTGTCGGTATGACCCGCCAATAACAAGCCGCCTGCGCCCAATCCGCTGCGCGCCAGCATGTTGAATTTATGCCGCGTGCCAGGCACCGGCTGCACTTCTACACTGAAGCCAATATCGCGGAACCAGCCGGCCAGCAAATTGATTAAAGTTTCATTACTCTGATCCAGTGCGCTATCGGTTGCGCTGATTGATGGCGTGGCAATCAACTGGCGGTAGAGTTCGATAAAAGGTGGTAATTTTGTCTTCACTGTTGACGGTCCTTGGGTTAGGATGTATCAATATTCATGCATTAATAGTGAATAAAAATACAATAACGTCGTTT
>NZ_JBCNNP010000086.1:0-9485 GCF_039594315.1 Pantoea sp. | reverse complement strand
GGAACATAGCGTGAAACCAGGCTCGCCACTTTATGCTGGTATCGAATCACCAGTAAATTAAAGGACTTTTGATCTCCCTTCTGAACCCGCTCAACGAGAACCTGATCCGTTAACTGCTCGCTCATCCGAGGTAATATCTCCCCAAAACTTTTTTATGCGTAAGTGAACTGCCAGCACATCTCATTGTTCTGAGCAAGCATGCGCTTAGAGTGATCTGTTGGCCTGAAGTTCACTACGACCAGAATTTTTCCGTATCGGAACCACGACATCATTGTTGTTGATTGTCTTTCAGTGTAGCGACTTGCCACGCTGGTGGTGTCTTTTGCGGCACCGATAATCGCTGGCAGAGTACCTTATGACGCGGTCATTTTCACCTTTATTACCTGAATTTTCAGAGTGTTTGATATAAAAAACACATTCTGCTTATTTTAAGCGTTAACTGACTGATATCACGTCACAAACTGTTTGTGGTGTGCTTTTTTTCTGCATCATTTGTTCAAAATACTTCACAGCATCCCCATCCAGGCTTATGCTCAAGTCACCTTTTGTTTAGTAAATTAAACACCATGACTTCTCTTCCTGACTATCAGTGTGATGTACTCATCGTCGGCAGCGGCGCGGCAGGTTTATCGTTAGCGCTGCGCTTAGCGCCGCATTATCAGGTTACCGTGCTGAGTAAAGCGCAGGTGAATGAAGGCTCAACGCTGTACGCGCAGGGCGGGATTGCGGCGGTGTTTGACGAAACTGACAGCATCGAATCGCACGTTGAAGACACGCTGATTGCCGGTGCTGGCTTATGCGATCGGGAAACGGTGAACTTTATCGCCAGCAATGCGCGCCATTGTGTGCAATGGCTGATTGATAATGGCGTGGCATTTGATAAAGAAACTCACAGCGATGGTGAAGCGCGCTATCACCTCACGCGTGAAGGCGGCCACAGCCATCGCCGCATTCTGCACAGCGCGGACGCCACCGGGCGCGCGGTTGAAACGACCTTAGTTAGCCAGGCGCTGAGTCATCCTAATATCCGCATTATCGAACGCACCAACGCGGTGGATTTGATTCTCTCCGATAAACTCGGCTTACCCGGTAAACGTCGCGTGGTCGGCGCTTGGATATGGAACCGCAACCGCGAGCAGGTTGAAACCTGCCGTGCACGTGCGGTGGTGCTGGCGACCGGCGGCGCGGCGAAAGTTTACCAATACACCACCAATCCTGACGTAGCCTCTGGCGATGGCATTGCCATGGCGTGGCGCGCGGGTTGTCGCGTGGCCAATCTGGAATTCAACCAATTTCATCCTACCTGCTTGTTCCACCCACAGGCGCAAAACTTCCTGCTGACCGAAGCGCTGCGCGGTGAAGGTGCGTGGCTGCTACGCCCCGATGGCACACGCTTTATGCCCGATTTCGATCCACGTGCCGAGCTTGCCCCACGTGACATCGTGGCGCGTGCTATCGATCATGAAATGAAACGACTGGGCGTCGATTGTATGTATCTCGATATCAGCCATCAGCCGGAAAGTTTTATCCGCAACCATTTCCCGATGATTTACGAAAAGCTCCTGACCTTTGGCCTCGACCTCACCAAAGAACCGATCCCGATTGTGCCCGCCGCGCATTACACCTGCGGCGGCGTGATGGTGGATCAGCAAGGACGTACCGACGTTGATGGGCTGTATGCTATCGGTGAAGTGAGTTATACCGGCCTGCACGGTGCCAACCGCATGGCATCCAATTCACTGCTGGAATGCCTGGTTTATGGTTGGTCGGCGGCAGAAGACATGATTGCGCGCTTACCGGAAGTGGCCGCAGTTGAACGTCTTCCTGCCTGGGATGAAAGTCGCGTCGATGACGCCGATGAACGTGTGGTGATTCAGCATAACTGGCACGAGTTGCGCCTGTTTATGTGGGATTACGTTGGCATTGTGCGCACCACCAAACGGTTGGAACGTGCGCTGCGCCGCATCAATTTACTTCAGCAAGAAATCGATGAGTATTACGCGCATTTCCGCCTCTCTAATAATTTGCTGGAGCTACGCAATCTGGTGCAGGTTGCGGAGTTGATGGTGCGCTGTGCGCTGGAGCGTAAAGAGAGCCGCGGCTTGCACTTTACGCTCGACAATCCTGATTTGCTCGCTGAAGCCTTGCCAACCATCCTGCAACCGGAAGGTTATCTGAATAAGTAGAACTCTTTCACCAGACTGAGCCAGTCAGCAGAATAGCTTTTATCTTCATCGCGAATGGCGAGACGTTCCTGCAACGTTTCGCCTGCTGTCGGTGAAAAGCCCAACACCAAACGATTTGGCGGACGTTGCGCATAGGCAGCGACATCGTAGCGATAGCGCAAGTGCCAGCCATCTGCCTGCGCCAGCGAAATCAACGCTTCTCCCGCTTCTGCTGGCAGCACCACGCAAAAAATCCCCTCTTCTTCAATGAGCCCGGCTGCACAACGCAGTAAGGTTTGATGATCAAGCGTTGCGGTGCTGCGTGCGGTATCGCGTTCGGCGCTGCTGGAAGCCATGCCCGGCGCGAAAAAAGGGGGATTACTGACGATCAACGAGAAGCGCTTGTCGCACTGCTCGCTCCAACTGACGATATCCTGATGATGCACCGTGATACGATTGGCCCACGGCGAAGCGTGAATATTTTCCGCCGCCTGTTGTGCCGCGCTGGCTTCCAGTTCAACGGCATCAATGCTGACTTGCTCTGGCGTGCGTTGCGCCAGCATCAGCGCAATCAAGCCGCTCCCGCAGCCGATATCGAGGATGCGCCGCGTGTTGGCAACCGGCGCCCAAGCCCCTAGCAACACGCCATCAGTGCCGACTTTCATCGCACAGCGATCGTGCGCCACGAAAAATTGCTTAAAGGTAAAACCATCTTTTCTTAACTTCGCCCGCGTTGGCGGTTGGTCCTGAGACATACTTCACTACCATTGAATTTTTTACTGCCGGAAGTGTAACGTGGTGCGGATGGGAATTCACCTGCGCCTGTAATACCTACACAAACAGATGAAGATTATATTCGTTCTGTCTATAATCAGCGCCCCAAACTGAGGTAGACCATGACCGTAACCACATTCTCCGAACTCGAACTTGACGAAAGCCTGCTACAAGCGCTGCAGGAAAAAGGCTTTACTCGCCCGACAGTTATTCAGGCCGAGACCATTCCTGCTGCATTAGAAGGCCGTGACGTTCTGGGTTCGGCACCAACCGGGACGGGGAAAACTGCAGCGTTTTTGCTGCCCGCTTTACAGCATTTACTCGATTTTCCGCGTAAGAAATCAGGTCCTCCGCGTATTCTGATTTTAACGCCGACGCGTGAACTGGCG
The DNA here is from genome assembly GCF_039594315.1 of Pantoea sp. Lineage (GTDB taxonomy): Bacteria > Pseudomonadota > Gammaproteobacteria > Enterobacterales > Enterobacteriaceae > Pantoea. The sequence goes on along the minus strand of NZ_JBCNNP010000086.1, from coordinate 6,157 downwards.
ATGCAGGTCGCCGATCATGCGCGTGAACTGGCAAAACACACCCATCTGGATATCGCCACCATCACCGGCGGCGTGGCGTATATGAATCATGCCGAAGTATTCAGTGAAAACCAGGACATCGTGGTTGCCACCACTGGTCGTCTGCTGCAATACATCAAAGAAGAGAACTTCGACTGCCGCGCGGTTGAAACGCTGATTCTGGATGAAGCCGACCGCATGCTGGACATGGGCTTTGCACAGGATATCGAAACCATCGCCGCCGAAACCCGCTGGCGTAAACAAACGCTGCTGTTCTCAGCAACGTTGGAAGGCGAAAATATTAAAGATTTCGCCGAGCGCCTGTTGAACGAACCGGTGGCCATTGAAGCCGATCCGAGTAAAAGCGAGCGTAAAAAGATTCAGCAATGGTATTACCGTGCCGACAACCTTGAGCACAAAACTAAGCTGCTGATTCACCTGCTGAAGCAGCCTGAAGCAGAGCGCGTCATCGTATTTGTGCGTAAGCGTGAACGCTTGCATGAAGTGGTGACCTGGCTACATGAAGCCGGGATTCGCAGCAGCTATCTTGAAGGTGAGATGGTGCAGGTCAACCGCAATGAAGCGATCAAACGTATGAACGATGGTCGCGTCAAAGTGATGGTTGCCACCGATGTTGCCGCGCGTGGTATCGACATTGACGACATCTCGCATGTTATCAACTTCGACCTGCCACGCACGGCTGATATTTATATTCACCGCATTGGGCGTACTGCGCGTGCGGGACGCAAAGGCACGGCTATTTCGCTGGTTGAAGCACACGATCATCTGTTGCTGGGCAAAATTACCCGCTACACCAATGAACCGTTGAAGGCACGTGTGATTGAAGAGCTGCGTCCTGAAAGCCGTGCGCCAAGTGCGAAAGTGACAGGAAAACCGTCGAAAAAGGCCCTTGCGAAGCGTCAAGAGCGCAAAGAGAAAGAAGCTGAAAAGCCGCGCGTTAAAAAGCGTCATCGTGACACCAAAAACATCGGTAAACGCCGCAAGCCAAGCGCGAGCGATGTACCGGAGTCAGGTGCGGAATAAAACAGCACGCATTGCAATTAATCGCCTCTTTTGGGGCGATTTTTTTGTTTTAAGCGTAGAGAAATCACGCTTTGACGATGAAATTGATTTCAATTCCCTTTCTTACGATTCGCTACTCGATTTTTAAACACAAAAAAGCCGCGCCAATCAATATTGGCGCGGCTTGCATTGCTGTGTGTCTTTTCGTCAGCGCTGCAATTACAGGCTTTCGGTGAATGTACGTGTAATCACGTCACGCTGCTGCTCTGGCGTCAGCGCGTTAAAGCGTACGGCATAGCCGGAAACGCGAATGGTCAATTGAGGATATTTTTCTGGATTGTTCACCGCATCTTCCAGCGTTTCACGACGCAGCACATTGACGTTCAGGTGCTGACCACCTTCTACACGTACCTGCGGTTTCTGTTCCAGTGGAATTTCACGGTAAGCAATTTCACCCAGATCGCTGATCGCAACCACCTGATCTTCAGAGAAATCACCTTTAGCGCACAAGCAACGTGCTTCGGCTTTTTCATCGTCCAGCAGCCAGAATGAGTTCATCAGCTGAGGATTGTTAGTTTGAGTAATTTGAATGCCGGTAATCATAGTCGGTCTCCAGGGCTTTTACGCCGCCCATTCAGGCAGCGAGGTTCATAACATTTTGAATGCTCTGGTATATCACCGCCGCAAAACAGCCGTTTTGACCTGTATCAATTTTGCTCAACCACACTTCCCACTGCAAAATCTAACAAATTGATTCACAACAAATTTCACCATTAACTTTTTATGTAATTCTTCAAATTATTTTTACCCTTCTGCTCTTGAGCCCGACACGTTAAGCTAGGCGCACTATTTTGCAGGGAGTCAATGATGGCTGAGAAGCTAACCTGGCACGATGTGCTAGCTGAAGAGAAAGAGAAACCTTATTTCGTGGAAACACTGAAAGCCGTTGCTAACGAACGTGCTGCCGGTGTAACGGTTTATCCGCCGCAGAAAGACGTGTTCAATGCCTTCCGGCTAACCGAATTGGGTGAAATTAAAGTGGTGATTTTAGGGCAAGATCCCTATCACGGCCCCAATCAGGCGCATGGTTTAGCCTTCTCTGTGCTGCCAGGCGTGGCAACACCGCCGTCATTGCTGAACATGTATAAAGAGCTGGAGCAGGATATTCCCGGCTTTGTGCGTCCACAGCATGGTTTTCTCGAAAGCTGGGCAACTCAGGGCGTGATGTTGCTGAACACGGTGTTAACAGTGGAAGCGAGTAAAGCGCATTCGCACGCGCGTTTTGGCTGGGAAACCTTTACGGACAACGTGATTAGCGCCATTAATCAGCATCGCGAAGGGGTTATTTTCTTGCTGTGGGGTTCACATGCGCAGAAGAAAGGCAGCATTATCGATACTCAGCGCCATCATGTATTGAAAGCGCCGCATCCTTCCCCGCTCTCCGCACATCGCGGCTTTTTTGGCAGCAAACACTTCTCACAAGCGAACGCATTACTCACTCAATCCGGCCAAACGCCGATTGATTGGCTGCCGGTTTTGCCATAAAAACAAACGGCCGCATTAAGCGGCCGTCGTCATCGCAGCAATCTATCAGCCTTTGGCTTTGGTCACTGCCACCATCGCAGGACGCAATAAGCGACCGTTGAGAGTGTAACCGCGCTGCATCACCATCAATACATGGTTTGGCGCCATTTCGTCAGATTCCATCATCGACATCGCCTGATGAATTTCCGGGTTGAATGGCACGTTGGTATCACCGACCACTTCCACGCCAAACTTGCGCACCGCGCCCAGCAGCGATTTCAACGTCAGCTCAATACCTTCGATCATGGAAGCCAATTCAGCGTTTTCTTTATCGGCTACTTCCAGCGCGCGCTCCAGGCTATCGATCACTGGCAGCAACTCGTTGGCGAATTTTTCCAGCGCAAACTTATGCGCTTTTTCCACATCCATTTCGGTGCGGCGACGGATGTTTTCAATCTCCGCCTGTGCACGCAGTTGTGCATCACGCACGCCAGTCTGTGAAATCGCCAACTCAGCTTCCAGTTGTGCGATACGCTCGTCACGCGGATCCACCTCAGCGGTTGTCTCTGCGTCCACGTGCTGCTGTTCCTGTTGAATTTCGTCTGAGACTTGCTCGTTTGGGGTGTTCTGTTCTTTACTACTCATGAATTTCTCCGCGTTTTACACATTCATCTCGCTGGTTGGCTTATTATGGGGATCAGTTTGACGGTTTCAAGTAAACCCATCACATTGCCTGGCCGTTTTGGCTTATAAGGAACTCGCGCTAAATGAACAAACACTTTAACTGCATCGGGATTGTTGGCCATCCGCGCCATCCTACTGCGTTAACCACCCATGAAATGCTCTGGCGCTGGCTGACGGCAAAGGGTTATGAGGTGATTGTCGAACAACAGATCGCGCGCGAACTGAACCTAAAGAATGCACAAACGGGCAGCCTGGCTGAAATTGGTCAACGTGCTGATTTAGCGGTGGTCGTTGGCGGCGACGGCAACATGCTGGGAGCCGCACGCGTGCTGGCGCGTTATGACATCAAAGTGATTGGTATTAACCGTGGCAATCTCGGTTTTCTCACCGATCTCGATCCCGACAATGCGCAGCAGCAGCTGGATGACGTGCTGCAAGGCGACTATTTTGTGGAAAGCCGTTTCTTGCTGGAAGCACAGGTGTGCAAAGAAGATTGCTCGCCTCGCATTGGTAGCGCCATCAATGAAGTGGTGCTGCATCCGGGCAAAGTGGCACACATGATTGAATTCGAAGTCTATATTGACGAAGTTTTCGCGTTTTCACAGCGATCGGATGGCCTGATTATCTCAACGCCAACCGGCTCAACCGCTTATTCCCTTTCGGCAGGCGGCCCAATTTTAACGCCATCACTTGATGCCATTACGCTGGTGCCAATGTTCCCGCACACCCTTTCCGCCCGTCCGTTGGTAATCAACAGCAGCAGCACCATTCGCCTGCGTTTTTCGTCATTGCGCAGCGATCTGGAAATCAGTTGCGACAGCCAAATTGCCTTGCCGATTCAGGAAGGTGAAGATGTGCTGATTCGCCGCAGCGCCAACCACCTCAACTTAATCCACCCAAAAAATTATAACTATTTTAATACCTTAAGCTCAAAACTCGGCTGGTCAAAAAAATTGTTCTAAAAAACAGCGCAGACATCTTTACTGTATAAAAAACCAGTTTATACTGTATGTAATTACATATCTGTTCTTACATACAGGTGATTCTATGTTGGCACAACTGACCATCAGTAACTTTGCTATCGTTCGTGAACTGGAGATCGACTTTCATCGTGGTATGACAGCGATTACAGGAGAAACCGGCGCAGGTAAATCCATCGCAATTGATGCGCTTGGTCTGTGTTTGGGCGGCCGCGCTGAAGCAGATATGGTGCGTCAGGGTGCTAATCGCGCTGATATTTGTGCGCGCTTCCAATTGAAAGCCTCTCCATCAGCGCAACGTTGGCTGATTGAAAATCAACTGGATGAAGGCCATGAATGCTTGTTACGTCGCGTGATCAGTGCGGATGGACGTTCACGTGGTTTCATTAATGGCACCTCTGTGCCGTTGTCTCAGCTCCGCGAATTGGGCCAACTGCTGATTCAAATCCACGGCCAGCATGCACACCAACTTTTGCTCAAATCCGATCACCAAAAACACCTGCTAGATGCTTACGCTGCGCATGATGATCTGCTCAGTGATATGCGTCAGCACTATCAACGTTGGCATCAAAGCTGCCGAGCGTTAGCGCAACATCAGCAGCTGTCACAAGAGCGCGAATCGCGCCGCGAGCTGCTGCAATATCAGTTGAAAGAACTCAATGAATTCGCGCCGCAACTGGGAGAGTTTGAGCAGATTGATGAAGAGTACAAGCGTCTGGCGAATAGCGGTCAATTGCTTTCAACCAGTCAACAAGCGCTGCACATCCTCGCCGATGGCGATGACACCAATCTGCAAAGCTTGCTGTATAGCGCTCGCAATATGCTGGGTGAACTGGTCACTCTCGATAACAAAGTCAGTGGTGTGTTCAATTTGCTGGAAGAAGCGGCAATTCAGTTGAGTGAAGCCAGCGATGAATTACGCCACTATTGCGAGCGTTTGGATCTCGATCCTAATCGCCTGCATGAGCTGGAGCAGCGCTTGTCGCGCCAGATCGCTCTTTCGCGTAAACATCACGTTTCCCCTGAAACCTTGCCGGTGCTGTATCAGCAATTACTGGATGAAGCGGAATTGCTGTCGCAACAAGAGAGCGATCAGGAAATCCTGCAAACTGAAGTGGTGGCTCACCATCAGGCCGCGCTACTTACCGCTGAGAAGCTGCATCAATTACGTGAAACCTCTGCGCAAGAGTTAAGCCAGTTGATTACGCAAAGCATGCGTACGCTGTCGATGCCGCACGGCCAATTTGCGATTGTGCTAGAGTTCAATGCTGATCAACTCACCGCCGACGGTGCAACGCGCATCGATTTTCGTGTGACGACTAACCCAGGCCAGCCGCTTCAACCGCTTGGCAAAGTGGCCTCGGGCGGTGAACTGTCGCGTATCGCTTTAGCCATTCAGGTGATTACCGCGCAAAAAATGGAAACGCCGGCAATGATTTTCGACGAAGTGGATGTGGGCATCAGCGGTCCAACAGCCGCGGTTGTAGGCCAAATGCTACGTCAGTTGGGGGAATCAACTCAGGTGATGTGCGTAACGCATCTGCCGCAAGTCGCCGGTTGCGGACATCAACATTTCTTCGTCAGCAAAGAAACAGACGGTGCAATGACAGAAACGCATATGCAGCCGCTGGATAAACGTGCGCGCCTGCAAGAGTTGGCGCGTCTGCTGGGTGGCAGCGAAGTCACGCGCAACACGCTGGCGAACGCAAAAGAACTTTTAGCTGCCTGATACCGCACTTTTTTCCAGCCTGGTGGTCATATGCTTGCTCTGTAGAGGTTTCAAATAGCGAAAAGGTTTATTATCATCGGCTGTTAAGTCGCCTGGGTAATAAAGCCTGCCGCAGGCAGAGTTCAGAATTTGATGGCAAAAAAATAGCCTGCTGAAAGGCGTTTGGCCCCAGAAAAGGAATGTATAGATGCGCTGTAAA
>NZ_JBCNNP010000085.1:0-9612 GCF_039594315.1 Pantoea sp. | reverse complement strand
GCAGACGAGATGATATAATTTTTGCCATATTTTCAAAAAAAGTTGAAAGCCTGGTTCTCAGTTTGAGTGAGGAAGCTTTCAAATCGCAATCCCGACCGGAACCTGCAGATTTATGAGTAAACCAATTCAGATGGAACGTGGCGTCAAATATCGCGATGCCGACAAAATGGCGCTGATCCCGGTGAAAACCGTGGTGGTTGAGCGTGAAGAAATTCTGCGTAAGCCGGAATGGATGAAGATCAAACTGCCTGCGGACTCAACGCGCATTCAGGGCATCAAAGCCGCGATGCGTAAAAATGGTCTGCACTCGGTCTGTGAAGAAGCGTCCTGCCCTAATCTGGCGGAGTGTTTCAACCACGGCACGGCAACCTTTATGATCCTTGGTGCGATTTGTACCCGTCGTTGCCCATTCTGCGATGTGGCACATGGTCGCCCAAATATGCCTGACGCCAACGAACCGCTGAAACTGGCCCAAACCATCGCCGATATGGCGCTGCGTTATGTGGTGATCACCTCGGTTGACCGTGACGATCTGCGCGACGGCGGTGCTCAGCACTTTGCTGATTGCATCACGGCCATTCGCGAAAAAAGCCCTTCAATTAAGATTGAAACGCTGGTGCCGGACTTCCGCGGACGTATGGATCGCGCGCTGGAAATCCTCAACGCCACGCCGCCGGATGTCTTCAACCACAATCTGGAGAACGTGCCGCGCGTTTATCGTCAGGTTCGTCCGGGCGCCAACTATGATTGGTCGTTGAAATTACTGGAACGTTTCAAAGAAGCGCATCCTGAAATCCCAACTAAATCCGGTTTGATGGTTGGCCTTGGTGAGACCAATGCCGAAATCATCGAAGTGATGCGCGATTTGCGTCGTCACGGCGTTACCATGTTGACGTTGGGACAATACTTGCAGCCGAGCCGCCATCACTTGCCGGTACAGCGTTACGTCAGCCCAGCCGAATTTGATGAGATGAAGGAAGAAGCGATGGCGATGGGCTTTACCCATGCAGCCTGCGGCCCGTTCGTACGCTCGTCTTATCATGCTGATATGCAGGCGAAAGGCCTGGAAGTAAAATAACCCCTGCCCGTGATTGCGCTTGAATTGGGCGCAATCGCAAAAATCTCCTTAAATGTCTTAATCCTCGTCTCAAATCTGTCGCTTTAACCGCTGAGGCCATAAGAGCCTATTTAAATTTCTCAGCGTTTTTTAAAGGTCAGATCATGCAAACCACTCTTCATCAACAAGGACTCGTTTTCACGCGAGTACCTGATGAGGCGTATGGACGAAACTACAATGGCACAGGCGAAAGTCTGGATGCATTGAAGGCACGCACCACGCCGATGGACATCACCAATCCGTATAAATCAGCACACGCTTCGTGTGCACAGGCATTTGTTGCGACTGCGATAAGTATTGAGCATCGATATAGCGAAATGGAAATGCAAATCCCGCCGACCCAAATTTCGCCGTTAATCGTTGCTTCGACGACTAAAGCCTCGCGCGGGATGAGTTTTTACGCAACTGACGAGCAACCGGAGCAGTTAAGCATCCAAGTGCCAGAAGCGGTTAAAACGGAGTTTCAATGGAGCAGCAAGCTGCCAGAAATGGAATTTAGTATTCCATTGCCTGAGCTTTGGTTAGCGCATCCAGCACACCCGTCGGCCATTAACGCCTCCGCATTTGTTACGCCACATATCATCAGTGATGATGCAGAATCGATGGTAATCAGCGAACCCGCAAGCCCAATGACTGAGAGTAAAGTACTCATCGCGGAGAGCATTAATGTAGACGAGAAGGTGCTATTTAGCGGCAGTGCGCAGGTTGGAGCATTGGTTCAGTTTTACATTGATGAAGTCTTAGTCGGTAGCACTGAAAGCGATGCTCAAGGTCATTGGCAATTTATGCCACCCGCCAGCCTACCTGCTGCGACACACACATTCAGTGCTGTGATAGCTAATGAGAGCGGCATATTGACCAACCACGTTGATTTGTCATTCGTTATCAACTCGCTGCCGGATGTATCTATCACGCTGATTGATGATAACGATCTGGCGCAAATCGACGTTGGATTGATTGATCGGGTTATGCAGCATGAAGAGATGCCAACATCATTGGCACCGATCATTATCACTGCTGAAATGCTCGAAGACTGGCAAACGCAGGATGGCATTCGTTCAGTTGATATGCTGCCATACGGCGATTTGCTACTCGACAATGAATGGGAGAGTGCACACATAACCTGGCATTAATGCAAAAAACAAAAACCAGACTGGCAACAGTCTGGTTTTTTATCAACGTAATAAATGTTTACACTTATTGACGTTCGGCGCAGAGATTACTCTTTGTGGCTGACGCGTTCAGCAGGTGCTTCTTCAGCGCTGCTTTTCGTTGCGCCGGATTCATCATCTTTCATGGCTTTCTTGAAGCCTTTGATTGCGGAACCCAGATCGCCACCCAGTGAACGTAACTTGTTGGTGCCAAAAAGCAGTACGATGAGCGCACCGATGATCAGCAGTTTGGCAATGCTGAAACCTTCCATAATTTACCTTTCAATCATTGTGAAAAACGGACCCAGCTATTAACGCGCAGTTTATAGCCGCTCTCAACTGCAATCTGTAACAGAGTGAGACCGTTAGATCAGATAAAGCGGCTAAGAAACGCCTGCGTCCGTGGGTGCTGCGGATTGCCAATCACCTTCTCTGGACTGCCCTGCTCCACCACCACGCCGCCATCCATAAATACCACGCGATCGGCCGCTTCTCGCGCGAAGCCAATTTCATGAGTCACCACAATCATCGTCAATCCCTGATCGGCCAACGTGCGCATGGTGGCGAGCACTTCACCGACTAGTTCAGGATCGAGCGCGGAAGTCGGCTCATCAAACAACATCAAAGCTGGTTTGATCGCCAGCGCACGTGCAATCGCCACACGCTGCTGCTGACCACCCGATAAATGGCGTGGCCAGGCATCGGCTTTGTCACTCAATCCCACGGTCGCCAGCAATTCACGCGCGTGCTTTGTCGCTTCATGGCGCGGAAACTTATGCACGCCGATTGGGGCCTCAATGATGTTTTGCAGCACCGTCATGTGCGGATAGAGATTGAACTGCTGAAATACCATGCCAATTTTCTGGCGCTGATGGGCAATTTTGCGTGCTGACAGGCGGTGCAAAATGCCACGCTTCAGTTCATAGCCAATTTGATCCTCGCCGACCATAATCGAACCGGCATTCATATCTTCCAGATGGTTGATGCAGCGCAGGAAGGTCGATTTCCCTGACCCCGAAGGCCCAAGAATCACCACCACTTCACCGGGAAACACATCCAGATCGATGCCTTTCAGCACTTCATTATCACCGTAACTTTTCTGCACATTACGTGCACACACCAGCGGCTGAACCTGACTCATACATCCTCCTTCAGACGACGCGCAGCGGCGGGCGCTTGCTCAGTTGTTACGGTGCGACGTTTATTCACCACGGTGCGCGTGGTACCGCGTGCGTAGTAACGTTCAATCGCGGATTGCCCCACGTTGAGGATTGAGGTGATAAACAGATACCAGATCACCGCCACCATCAGCATCGGAATGATTTCAAAGGTACGGTTGTAGACTGCCTGCACCGAGTACAGCAGATCGCCCATCGCGATAACGCTCACCAGCGACGTGGCTTTGATCATGCTGATCAACTGGTTACCGGTTGGCGGGATAATCGAACGCATCGCTTGCGGAATGATTACGCGACGCAACGCGCGACTGCGGCTCATACCAAAGGCTTGCGTGGTTTCCACCTGGCCGTTATCCACTGACAATAATCCGGCACGAATGATCTCCGCCATATACGCCGCTTCGTTAAGCGCCAATCCGGCGATGGCCGCAGTTAATGGCGTGATCAGATCGTTGGTATTCCAACTGGCAAAAGTGATATCCGTCCACGGAATGGTGATGGAAATGGTCGGGAACAACGTCGACAGGTTGTACCAAAAGATCAGTTGCACCAGCAGCGGCGTGCCACGGAAAAACCAAATGTAGAGCGAGGAAACTCCGCTCAGCAATTTGTTCTCCGACAGGCGCCATACGCCCAGCAACAGGCCCAACAGCGTGCCGAGGATCATCGACACCACGGTAAGTCCCAGCGTGACTTGCAGCCCTTTCATCACCGAACCTTCAGTGAACCACTTCAACACCACGTTCCACTCAAAATTCGGATTGGTCGCCACTAACCACAAAAAGTTAGCGGCGATTACCAGCACCAAAATCCATGAGATCCAGCGCCCATAGGTGGGCGCACTGCGGGCAAAAGCCACATCGCGCTGTTGCACGTCGGCCTTATCCCTGGCTCGCGAATTATTGGTGACTTCACTCATTTTGCCGCCCCCTGCGCGAGGTTACGTCCCGGCTGCTGTAACATGTTGCCGTCTAATTTCCACTTCTTCATGATGGCCGCGTAGGTACCGTTGCTGAACAGCTCTTTGTAGGCATCCAACACCACGTTGCCCAGCTCAGAACCTTTTGGTACTACGGTGCCTTGATAGATATCACCAAAGCCGTTTTTCTGCCCTTTGCCTGACAATTCCAACTGACCATTGGCCTGCTCGATGAAGTAGGTCAGCGGCGCTTGTGAGGAGAAGAACGCATCGGAACGTTTTGAACGCACGGCTAAAATCGATGATGGCTGATCGGTGAAGGATTGCACCACCACCGCCGGTTTGCCTGCGGCGACACACGCATCAGATTGCTTACGAATCACCTGCTCGGCAGAACCGGCTGCCATTACCGCAATGCGCTTGCCGCAGGTGTCGTCGAGACCATTGATTTTCGCCGGGTTGCCTTTCTGCACGCCAAACACCACGAATTCCTGCACAAAGTCGATAAAATCGACCTTCTGCTGGCGGTCTGGGTAATCACCTACCGGGCCAATCGCCATCTGATAGCGCCCGGAATTAATACCAGCCAATACGCCAGATAAACCACTGACGGTGGCATGCTCAATCTTCACACCCAGCAATTGCGCCAGCGCTTCGGTCAGATCGGCCGAGGCACCTTCCATTGAGTTCGGGCCATTGACGATTTCATACGGAGGAAACGATCCGTTATTTACCGAGATCATTTTGCCGCTGCTTTTAATCTCCGCAGGCAGACGCTCGTGCAGTGCCTGATCCACCTTTTGCGTTGGAATAGCGTCAGCTGCCTGAGCGAAACAGGCCGTCAGGCCCAATGAAAGCGCGATGGCGGTAGCAATAGTTTTCATCAGTCAGATTCCCCAGCGATCAAAATGATTTGAGTTCAGGACGAGCAAAACAGCGATTTTCCAGCACCGGCAATACGCTGCGTGCGTAAGCAATACGCTGTGGATCTAAATCAGCAAACACTAATGCGGCCGATTCCGGCGCTTTGGCGATGGCGACACCCAACGGATCGATCACTAAGCTGTTGCCGATATTGCGCGGCCCACATTCGCCCACCGCCACCATGTAGCAGGTGTTTTCCAGTGCACGCGCGGTGGTCAGCAATTCCCAATGCATCTCTTTCAGGGGGCCTTTGACCCACGCTGCTGGCAGCACCAACACATCCGCGCCGTCCAGCACTAAGCGACGCGCCAGCTCCGGGAAACGCACGTCGTAGCAAGTCATCAAGCCGACTTTCATCCCCGCCACCTCAACCAGCGGCGGCACTTCGCGGCCCGGATTAACACGCTGTGATTCCTGCATCGCGAAAGCATCGTAAAGGTGCAGTTTCACGTATTCCGCAATGATTTCGCCGTTGCGAATGGCGATCAGCACGTTGAGCGCTTTCTGATCTTCGGTAGGAACGTGCACGCTCATCATGGTGGTCAACATGTTACCTTTGCTGACAGCCAGCAACTGCGTAACGAACGGACCATCCAGCGGCTGCGCGGCTTTTAGGACCAAATCTGGGTCGGCGATATCACGCGCCAGCACGCCTTCCGGTAGCACCAACAAGTCAGCGCCACCCTCCAGCGCCTGATTCATCAAGCCGATGCAGATATCAGTGTTTTCCTGCCATTCACGGCTGACGGCAAATTGCCCCATTGCTACTTTCATGGTTATTCTCCTTGTGCCGCCGCCGGGAAAATATCCTCTGGCGTCAACAGCGTTTTAGTTAGGCCTTGCTGGAACAACTCATTAGCAAAGTCGGCAATCATCTTTTTGTTAGCGGTAAATCCGTTTTGATTCCAGTCGGCAGGTAATTCCTGCGCGGTACGTCGCAAATCGTCGAGCAACCACGGTGTGGTATCGGCGTATTTCTCGCGTTTCTTCATCCACATCTGGTACGAACGATTGATGATGTCACTCAGCGCTTGTGGCAACCACGGATGCGCTTCAGCCAACGCCGGTTTGATGGCCAACAGGTGAATCCCCGGCACGTAACCGACGCGATTGAAGTAGTCACGCTCAGCGCTGGCGAAATCCACTTGCAGCTGACGTAAACCTGAATCTGGCAGGAAAAAGCCTTCCGGCATGAACGGTGTGAATACCGCGTCCAACTCGCCCGACTTCAGCAGTTCGATCAGTGGGCGCTCGCCCGGTGCGGGCTCGATGCGGCCCGGACGACCAAAACCGGCCAGGCGATCAACTATTGGATGCTCCTCGGTTAAACGCCCGGCAAACCAATACGCATCATCAATCTCTACGCCCGCTTCACGCAGCACGGTGCGCGTCCAGGTATTGCCTGAATCCTGCCAACCGGTGACGCCAATTTTTTTGCCTTTCAGCTGTGCTGGTGTGGTAATTGGGCTCTCTGCGGTGGTGATGATGCAGCGCTGGCGGAAGCCGCGCATCAGGAAGTGCGGCAAGCCGAGCAGCGAACTGTCGCCTTTGGCGCGGGCTTGCGCATAGCGGCTGAACGACACTTCTCCGGCATCGTACTTGTCGCTGGTGGCAAGGTTGTCCACCAGCGTACCGACACGATCGATCTCCAGCGAAAACCCTTCCGGTTTAATATCGCCGAGTGCCAACGGTGTGAAGTAATCCCAGTCACGTACCGCCAGTCTGATGGTTATCATAGTTATGCTTTCCCCGTCTGTTCTGCCAGCCTTGCGGCTGTGATTATTTATGCAGCAAATAGTGCTTGAATTTGAGTCTAAATCGCGAATACTAATCTGAACAATCTATTATTTGTTACTGAACAAAGGTTTTTCTTATGACGCAAATTGTCGATTTGGAGTGGCTCAGTGAACAAATAACCGACGCTTCGGTAAAAGGCATCGCGCATGTCGCCTCCACCTTGATTCGCGATGGCGAGATTGCGGTGGGGATGCAAATGCCAGCCGTGCGTGAGCTGGCGGAGCGATTAGGCGTCAGTCCAGCAACCGTTTCCGCTGCCTGGGCGCAGCTAAAGAAGCAGAAAGTGCTGGCGGGGAAAGGCCGCAGTGGCGTGTGGGTCAGTGGCAATAGCGTGATGCCACGCCCGATTCGCTTTGAAACCATCGGCAATTACGGTGAAAACATTCAGGCTTCGCTGGCGATGGCTTCCCCCGATCCTGCATTGCTGCCGGATTTACGGGAGGCGATGTTGGCGGGTATTGTTTCGCCGCAGTTGAATAGCTATCAGCGTGAAGCGATTTCGCCACAATTGCAGGCCGCAGTGGCACCTCGTTGGCCTTATCCCGCAGAAGCCTGGCTGGCAACCGATGGCGGATTTGATGCGATGAATTTGATTGTGCAGACGCTGGTATCGCCCGGCGATTGTGTGGTGATTGAAGATCCCACCGCGACACGCTTACTTGACATGCTGGATAACATCGGTGCGGAGATTTTGCCGCTGCCCTGCGACGAGCAAGGTCCGCGCGCAGATGTGCTGGCCAAACATCTGCAAAAATCGCCGGTGATGTTTATCTATCAGCCGCGCACCCATTCGGCTACTGGTTACACCGTCAGCCAACGACGCAGTCTGGAGCTGGCGCGCGTGCTGGCGAACACTTCAACCATCATCGTTGAGGATGACGGTATTGGCGATCTGTCGCGCTGGCCGGTATGGAGTTTGGGCGTTCACTATCCCGAACGCGTGCTACATGTGCATTCGTTCTCCAAGGCGTACGGCCCGGATTTACGTCTGGCGGTGCTTTCGGGCACCAGCGAAATGGTGAAGCGGCTGCAAGCGTGGCGCAATTTTGGTGTGAGCTGGACCAGCCGAATTTTGCAGGATGCCGTAGCATGGATGCTGAATGATGCGAGTACACAGCAGCGTATTAAGCAGGCGAAAACCATTTATGCGCAGCGTCGGCAACAACTGCTCGCCGCGCTGGCTCAGCGTGGTCTGCTGCTGGAGGAGCGCGATGGCTTAAGCGTATGGATTCCGGTGGAATCAGAGCAATATGCCATGATCACGCTGGCCGCACGCGGCATTGCTGTGCTACCCGGTGAACGCTGTAGCATTATCAGCCGACAATTCATTCGCGTTAGCGCGGCGTTACTGCCGTTTGCCCAACTCGATAGCATCGCCGATGCGATTGTGATTGCCACCGGACGCGATCTGCATATCAGCCCAGATCTTTGATGTGATAGCGCGGCGATTCCACATAACCTTCGCGCGCATAGAACTGATTGGCCTTCAGGCGCGAAGAGTGGCAATGCACTTCCATGCGATCGCAACCGCGTGAACGCGCCAACTGCTCGGCATGACTCAGCAATTGCTGTCCACTGCCTTTGCTGCGCTCGCCTTCGGCAATACAGAAGTAGCTGATGCGGGCAAAGTCACCGGCTAACGCCAATTGAGGAATGAAGTGCAGTGACAGAAAACCCAGCACCTGGCTTCCGTGCTCTGCTACCAGCAAAACTTCATCCGGGTGATTGGTCAGTTGCTCCAATCGTGAATCAATAAATCCTTCCGTCGCGCTGTATCCGAGTTCGGTTAATAACGCGCTAAGCGCAAAACTGTCTTTTGCTGCTGCCTGACGTATATTCATCCTGCCTCCTCACTTTTCCCTGAGCATTTATATAGCGTTGCCAGACAAAAATCTGCAAGTAAGGATTGTTGAGGGGATGTTACGGCAGTTATCTGTGAGACGTGCCGCAGATTCTACCCTGTCACCAGAGTGTCATCACCGCTTAAGGCAGACTTAATCTGGCTTTGTCATGCTGAGGAAAATGAATCTTTGAGGCCAGAACCATGAAAAATTGCATCCCACGTTCTTTCGATGAATTTATGGCGTTGAGCGTGACGACGTTAGCCATCATCAGTTGGATGATTATTTGGTGGCGAGCCTGAAAAATCATAAAAAAAAACCCGCCATTAGGCGGGTTTTCAGAATTCGAACTGTTAAATTACAGTGCGATAACGTTAGCAGCTGATGGGCCTTTAGCACCGTCAGTGATTTCGAACTCTACACGCTGACCTTCAGCCAGAGTTTTGAAACCGTTGCTGTTGATTGCAGAGAAATGTACGAATACATCTTTGCTGCCATCTTCTGGAGTAATGAAACCGAAGCCTTTCGACTCATTAAACCACTTTACGTTACCTTTGATCTTAGACATCTATATTACCTTTACATGAAAAAAGGACACTAAACTGTGTCGACGTCTAGTACAGCAATTGCGGTGACATTTGTCCAGTGCGAATTGATGAAAAAGTGATAAATATTGATTTTTTGC
>NZ_JBCNNP010000084.1:0-10112 GCF_039594315.1 Pantoea sp. | reverse complement strand
TGCATGGATACTTTCTCAGTCCAGGGCATAGTGAGTCTCCTCTGCTATGCCGTTTATAACTGTTACCCATGTGCCCGGTCTAAAGTGTTACCCATGTGGCCGGTTTGTACCTAAATGGCGACCCTACAAAATCACGCTGAACCCGTAGGGTCGCCATTTATGGTGACCTGTTCATTTACATTTACATGACACGCTTGCTTACATCGCGAATCACTCGCTGACAATTCCCGTCCCAGTCCGCCTTTCTGACATGCTATATACAAATAGTTAACATATTAGTAACCGGTGAAATTATTCGCGCGGTAACTTTTACAATAAATCCGGCCAACGATCCGGAAGCTAATCAGACAGGATACCCACATGTTCAACTGGACTGCGACCCAGCGTAACGTGGCTTTTGCCAGTTTCGCGAGTTGGACGCTGGATGCGTTCGACTTCTTTATCTTAGTGTTTGTTCTCAGCGATCTTGCCCAGTATTTCCACACCAGCGTCTCCGATGTTTCCCTCGCCATCATGCTTACGCTGGCGGTGCGCCCAATCGGCGCATTGCTGTTTGGGCGTCTGGCGGAGAAGTATGGCCGACGGCCGATCCTGATGCTCAATATCGTGATGTTCTCGGCGTTTGAGTTGCTTTCGGCGTGGTCGCCAACCTTTACCGCATTTCTGGCTTTCCGTCTGATTTATGGCGTGGCGATGGGCGGGATTTGGGGCGTGGCCTCGTCACTGGCGCTGGAAACCATTCCCGATCGTTCACGTGGTTTGATGTCCGGCATTTTCCAGGCCGGTTATCCGTGCGGCTATTTACTCGCATCGGTGATCTTCGGCTTATTCTTCGAAACCGTCGGCTGGCGCGGCATGTTCCTGATTGGCGCGCTACCGATTTTGCTGCTGCCGTTCATCTACTTCAAAGTGCCCGAATCGCCGGTATGGCTGGCACAGCGCGAGCGCAAAGAGAGCAACGCCTTGCTGCCAATTATTCGCCAGCACTGGAAAATCTGCGTGTACATGGTGCTGCTGATGGCCTGCTTCAACTTCTTCAGCCACGGAACTCAGGATCTCTATCCAACCTTCCTGAAAGTGCAGCATCAGTTTGATCCGCACACCGTCAGCATTATTGCTATCAGCTACAACATCGCGGCGATGTTGGGCGGTATCACCTTTGGTGCGCTGTCGGAGCGCATTGGTCGCAAGAAAGCCATCATGCTGGCGTCATTTTTGGCGCTGCCGGTGCTGCCGCTGTGGGCGTTCTCCAGCGGTTCGTGGATGATTGGTGTCGGCGCGTTTCTGATGCAGTTTATGGTGCAGGGCGCGTGGGGCGTGGTGCCAACCTATCTCACCGAATTGGTGCCCGCCAATGCGCGCGCAGTGCTGCCGGGCTTTGTCTATCAATTGGGGAATTTGATCGCCTCGGTCAACGCCACGTTGCAATCACGCATTGCGGAAGCGCATGGCGGCAACTACGGTTTGGGGATGGCGATTGTTGCCGGTACGGTGGCGGTGCTGATTTGTGTGTTTGTCGCGTTTGGTCGGGAGACGCGCGGCATCGAGATTTCCGGTGCTGCCGCGCGTGAGTCGCGTTAAAGCGCCTCGCAGACGTCAATCCATTTTGCCGCAGTGAGATCAGCCATGCGCTGCGGCGAAATGCGTACCGCACTGTGAATCGAACCGGCGGCAGGCAGCACTTCATCGAAGCTGCGTAACGTCACATCGCAATAAACGGTCAGCGGATTTTCCAGCCCAAATGGACAAACGCCGCCGACCGGATGCCCGGTCCAGTTCACCACTTCATCTACGCTCAACATGCGCGCTTTGGCGCCGAGCGCCGCTTTCAGTTTGCGGTTGTCGAGGCGCGCATCGCCGCGCGTGACAATCAGCACGATGGAATCTTTCACTTTCAGCGACAAGGTTTTGGCGATCTGCCCTGGCGTAACGCCATGTACGCGGGCGGCCAATTCAACGGTGGCGGTGCTTTCCGGCATCTCGATAATATCGATATCCGGTGCGTGTTCGGCAAAGAAGTGCCGTACCGACTCCAGGCTCATTTTTTTCTCCGGTAAAAACAGAGCCTAAAAACTGCCACAAGCCTGGAAAACTGTAAACGGGATAAAAGGAGAATCTGTAACAGAATGCGCGTGGATTAAACCGCTTTTAACGTGCAGTTACCGCAGCGTTCAACGTCAGGAATGCGGTAGCGCTGGCAGCAACTACGACGCTCCATTGCACCGTTGCGCGGAATCATGGTGCGATACAGCGGGTTATCGCTGCCATCGAGCAACGATTGGCTGAAAAACAGCGCCTGCTCAAGCTGCAACACCGTTTGTTCCGGCAGGTGGTTTTTCAACTCGCCGAGGAACCAGTGAAACGAAAAGCCCATGTTATTCCAGATCAACTTGGCGTTGATGTCGCCATGCTGCGTCATACCGTTCACGGCGGGGATCAGGCATTGCTGAATCAGGCGATCAATACGCTGCTGTGCACCGAGGTAGCGCGCATCTTCATCTTCCTGCACGTCCAGCCAGAAGGCGCACGGATGTCCATTTTCATGAAATTCAACGTGAATCAGATGCGGCGAGCAATTCAGCGCGCGAGGTTCCTGCAACAGCGCCAGCATCAGCGGTGGTAGCAGCAGGCCAAAATACCATTGCGCCCACAGCGATTGCAGCGGCTTGGCTTCGTGCTCAGCATCAGGATGATTGCGGTAGAGGTAATCGCTATAACGCTGGGTTAAGCGACGATAGTGCTGCGGTTGTGACCACTCAGCCAACGTTAAGGTGCCGGCGGGTGCCGGTTGGCCCAGCTTGAGGTTGTCCAGCATGTAACCGTATTGCTCGCGCATCAGATCTTCCAGCGCGCTCGCAAAATTGCGGTCGCTCTGCATAAAGATTAGCGGATGGTCGCTGAAGCGATGATCCTGACGCGTGATAATGGCCATGCCGGTCCAGAGTGATAACGGGAATCGAGAGACAAATGATAATCGTTTCCAGCTATTTGAACAATAGTGCGTCACTCTGCTGGTCACCATAAATGGCGACCCTACGAAACCCGATGTGTCAGCTAATTGGTCACCTGGGTTAATTTCGGCAAATCTTCCCACGCGAGGATGGTGTTACGTCCCTGATTTTTCGCCACATACAAGGCGCGATCGGCGTTGGAAACGGCCTGATCAAAATCCTCATCAAAAATCGGCGCAATACCGGCGCTGATGGTGACATGCGTTGAGACTTTTTCATTGAAGCGGTGCGGGATTTCCAAATCCACCACGTATTGGCGAATGCGCTCAGCCAATTTCATCGCAATGGAGGCGTTAACGTTGGTCATCAACACTAAAAACTCTTCGCCACCGTAACGCGTCACCACATCGCGCGAACGCACTGCATCACGAATCGCCACCGATACACGCGCCAACGCTTGATCGCCCATCGCGTGACCATAATTGTCGTTGTAGGCTTTGAAATGGTCGATATCCAGCAGCAGCACAAAGTGGCTGCCAGCGTGGTTTTCCATAATGGTATCGAGTCGATTCTTCAGCCCGCGGCGATTGTATAAGCCGGTCAGCGGATCGAGCATGCTTAAGTCGCTGAAGCTCTCTTTCTCCTCGTACAACTGGCTGACCAGTCGGCGCGTGAAAGTGTCAAAACGGCGACGCATTAAGTGGTGTAATGAAAAACCGATCAGCGGCAGCGTGATGGTAAATAAGATCATCATTAAATGCTGACCATCATCCAATAACAGCACGGTAAATACCGGTGGCGTGATGTGTAAGCAAAACGCGATTAAATAATCACTTAAGGCAATTGCACTGATAAAAAATACGCTCAGCAAACTGATTATTAAAAAGCTGCCGTCAAAATAATAAACCAGATGATACCTGTGGTTTATATGCCATGCCCACAGCGCACCTAATATAAATGCCACAGGATTTAATAGCGGTAATTTTTGTTTTGACGCCATTAAGCAAATAATCAACATAGTGCTGCTGAAGCCCGCCACCAGCGCCACCGGCAGCGATCGCACTGGGTTGTCGCTGCCTAATAAAGGCAGCAGACAGAAAAGCGAAACGGCGACATTTAGAAACAGAAAAAGCATCAGCGACAGCCGATATTTACTGTGTTTCAACTCATCATAAGATTGTAATTTCATTATTATTCTCGTGACAGCCCTGATATATCAAAGCGCTACCCAAGGGTAATAGCTTTCCTACCCGGATAGTGAGCACGTTATTGTTGTGTTTTCGATATGGTTATCGGCGGCAATTTAGCATTTTCCAGTAATTCTGTCATCTGGCATGGCTTGCGAGAAAAAATTCGCTGCAAGATGAGAAATATTGTCATATGATAATGCGAATATTTATCATCTTTGGGGTGCGCAATGATCATGGCGATGATGGCCGCCTGCGGTTTGTGGGGCGTGAGCTGGATAATGGGGAAACGTCTGGATAGCGGTTGGGGCGTTTTACTGCCCTGCGCGGCAATGCCGGTTTTCGCCTTATGGGAACCGAGCTTCAGCCAGTGGCGCGTGGTGATGATCGTGGCGTTGCTGCTCACCGTAGTGATGCTATTTCACCATCGGCTGCGTCACTATTTGTTGTTGCCATCTTGTCTGGCGCTGGCCGGCGGCTTAGCCGCGGTATCGGTCAATTTCCACGTTATCTAAACTTTCTCAAAACGCAGAAACGAAAAAAACACGCTAAGTGCGTGAATTTCGCTGGGATCTTTTGGGTATTTACTGCTGGGAGTTGACAACTGTTGGTGCGAAGGGAGGGACTTGAACCCTCACGTCCGTAAGAACACTAACACCTGAAGCTAGCGCGTCTACCAATTCCGCCACCATCGCATCTTAGTTGTCTTGTTTATATCGTCGCATTGGTGCGAAGGGAGGGACTTGAACCCTCACGTCCGTAAGAACACTAACACCTGAAGCTAGCGCGTCTACCAATTCCGCCACCATCGCTCAGTGCGCGGTATAAACTGTGTGATTTTAGTTTGGTGCGAAGGGAGGGACTTGAACCCTCACGTCCGTAAGAACACTAACACCTGAAGCTAGCGCGTCTACCAATTCCGCCACCATCGCAAACTAACAACACTCTAAAGTATTGCTAACCACGGAGGCGCATTTTAGAGATTTTACTCATTGCGTCAACACATATTTCGCGGCGGTAAAACAATCGCTGTAAAAAGCAACGTTTTCACCGCCACGCTTGGAAAATCGCGGATTAGCGCGCTTTTGACCCACGTCCGTACACGGCGCGATAGACTTTAAAGCGTCCGGTTTGCGCCAGCACTTCGTGATTACCGAAGGTTTCATCCAGAATCTGCGCATACGGCAAGAAGGCGTTGGCAACGATACGCAATTCACCGCCGCTGTTCAGGTGCTTCAACGCGCCGCGAATCAAGGTGCCTGCCGCTTCAAGGCTGGTTTGCAGGCCATCGTGGAACGGCGGGTTGGAGATGATCATGTCGAAGCGGCCGGTGACGTCGGAGAACACGTTGCTGGCAAACACCTCGCCTTCCAGATCGTTAGCGGCCAGCGTCGCTTTACTGGCTTCGATCGCCGCGGCATGCACATCGCACAGCCACAAACGCACGCGTGGAGAGGTCTGCGCCAGCACCGTGGCCAATACGCCGCTGCCACAGCCGATATCCAGCACTTTGCCACGGAAATGCGGCGTCAGCGTGGAGAGCAACAGATCGCTGCCGATATCCAGGCCATCGCGGCTGAACACGCCCGGCAAGGTATGAATGGTGAGATCGTCGAGCTGATAGGTGTTGCCGTAGCTGCTGGCGTCAAAGCTGGGTTGCTTATCGAGACGACCGTGATACAGGCCGCAACGGCGTGCGCTGTCGACTTTCTCCAAAGTTGCCCACGCTTCCAGCATGCCTTCCGCACTGCGCACGCCGCTGCGGTTTTCACCGACCACGAAGATATCGCAGCCAACCGGCAGCAGCGACAGCAGGTTTTGCAGCTGGAATTGTGCTTCAGGTTTGTTCTTCGACCAGTAATACACCAGCGTATCGCAGCCTTCGACATCCGCTGCGGTAGCGACCATGCTGTAAACCGCACGTTCACCAAGGCGATGGCTCAGGTTCTGCCAGTGATGATATTGCTGGGTATGCACGCGGCTCGACGCGGTTTCTAGCTGGGCGGGCAGGTCATCCTGCAAATCGCCAGCAAACAACACGTGGCGGGCGGTAAATTCATCACTGTGGCGCAGAATCACTTCGCTGGCCGGGGTAAAAGCAGACATGGAACACTCCTGTTAAATCAGAGCGCCGATTATAGTGCTTTGTTGGCGCATGTTCGATGGGTTTGCTAGCATAGCGACGCATTCTGGCAGCATAACGGGTAATAGCATGAGCACAAGGCGCGACTGGCTTCTACAGCAAATGGGGATTACGCAGTATCAGCTGCGGCGTCCGCGCGTGCTGCAAGGGGAAATTGCCGTCACGCTGTTGCCTGATACACGCCTGGTTTTGGTGGCCGAACACGCCCCAACGTTGCAAGAACCGCTGATTCGCGACGTGCTGCACGCCCTCAATATTCAACCCGCACAGGTGATGGCGCTGACGCCGGAACAGCTGCAAATGCTGCCGGAGCAAGTCGATTGCGCTGGCTGGCTGCTGGGCGTCGCAAGCGAACATCCTTTTAACGGCATTCGATTTGATACTGCCGTTTTCAATGAATTGATCAGCAGCGGCGCGGCGAAACGCGCGCTGTGGCAACAGATGTGTAACCATGACAACACTCTCTTTAATCACCCCTGAAGACCTGCCGCAACTGCTGGCGATTGAACGCCGCGCGCATGCGTTTCCTTGGAGCGAGCAAACTTTTGCCAGCAATCAGGGCGAACGATTTGTTAATTATCGCCTTACAGTCGACGGTAAACTGGCCGGATTCACCATCACCCAAGTGGTGCTGGATGAAGCTTCGCTGTTCAACATTGCGATCGACCCGGATTTTCAGCGCCGTGGCTACGCACGTCAGCTATTGCAGCATTTAATTGCTGAGCTGGAGCAGCGCGAGGTGCTGACGTTATGGCTGGAAGTGCGCGCTTCGAATACACCGGCGATTGCGTTGTATGAGCAGTTGGATTTCCATCAGGTGAGCGTGCGCCCCAACTATTATCCCACCGCCAGCGGGCGCGAAGATGCCATCATTATGGCGCTAACTTTGTAAGTCATTTGAAAGGAGCACCATGCTAAACGACTGGGACTGCATCCTGTTTGATGCAGACGACACACTTTTCCATTTCGATGCCTACGCCGGTTTGCAGCGCATGTTTGCGCGTTACGACGTGCAGTTTACCGCGCAGGATTACAGCGATTATCAAGCCATCAACAAGCCATTGTGGGTGGATTACCAAAACGGCACCATTTCTGCGCTGCAACTGCAAACGCGCCGTTTCACGCTGTGGGGCGAGAAACTCAGCGTGGCGCCAGAAGTATTGAACAGTGATTTCCTCAGTGCGATGGCGGAAATCTGCTTGCCGTTGGACGGTGCCGCACATTTGCTGGCAACGCTGAAAGGCAAAGTGAAGATTGCCATCATCACCAACGGTTTCACCGCGTTGCAACAGGCGCGTCTGGAGCGCACCGGCTTCCGCGATATGTTCGATGCGCTGGTGATTTCCGAACAAGTTGGCGTGCCAAAACCGGACGTGGCGATTTTCGATCATACGCTGGCATTATTGGGTAATCCGGATCGCAGCCGCGTGCTGATGGTCGGCGATACGCCAGAATCGGATATTCTCGGCGGCATGAATGCAGGCGTGAAAACCTGCTGGATCGATCACGGTACACGTCCGCTGCCAGACCACATCACACCAACCTGGCAGGTAAAAACGCTGGCAGAGCTGGAAGCGTTGCTGACTGAAAGCTAAAAGTATCTATTCACCGTTGTTGCGATAACCAAGTCAAGAAGCCCGCTATGCGGGCTTTTTTCATGCTAGTATCTATTCATAAATCTATTCACGAATCTATTCATCGACAAGGTGAAACGCATGGCTGATGTGCAAAGTTTGCTGCTGGAAGGCCCGCTCAGCGCGGCGGATCTGCTGCGTCGCCTGAATATCAGTCAGGCCACTTTGTCACGTCAGTTGCGCCAACAGCCACAAATTGTGAAATGGGGCAAAGCGCGCGCCACGCGTTACGCCTTATCACGCCCGATTCGTGGTGAAAGCCGTTTTCCACTCTTCCGCATTAGTGAAACAGGCCAGGCGATGCCCGCCGGATGGCTGCTGCCAACCTGGCCGCAAGGCAGCTGTTTACATCTTAATGCCCAGCAGCAAGGCCGTTTTTACGATGGCTTGCCGTGGTTTTTGCATGATATGCGGCCGCAAGGTTTTCTTGGTCGTCAATGGGGCCGGGAAAACGCGCAGTTGCTAGAGTTGAATGATGACATCCGTTTGTGGAGTGACGATCAATGCTTGATGGCGCTTGCTAATGGCGGCATTGATATGCCAGGCGCCTATATGATTGGTGACAAAACCTATCAGCGCTGGTTGCAGCAACCTGCGCCACAATCCATCCGTGAAGATCAAAAAGCGCATCGCTATCAGCAACTGGCGCAGCAAGCGTTAAGTGGCGATGAACCAGGATCCTCGGCGGGTGGTGAACAACCTAAATTTCTCTGTTATGCCGCAACTACGCAAGGCGATCGCCACTGTTTAGTGAAGTTTACCGTTGCACGTCAAAGTGATAATGCCGAGCGCTGGCGCGATCTGCTGCGCGCTGAACATGTTGCTTTACAGCATTTAAATGACGCCGGATTGCCCGCCGCGCTCAGCCAGATCATTGCTAATGAAGGGCAGCTATTTCTTGAAGTGCAACGCTTTGATCGCCACGCTGAACGCGGCCGACGCTGCATGAATTCGCTGGAAGCGGTGAGTGCAGAATTTATCGGCCATCAACAGCATTGGCCCGCTGCGTTGCAGGAGTTGCAGCGACAACAGCGAATCACAGCGGAGACGCAAAAGCGCGGCACTTTGCAGTGGGCGTTTGGTCGCTTGATTGCCAACAGCGATATGCATGCCGGGAATCTGTCATTTTTCACTGAAGATGAACGTTTCAGTCTGACGCCAGCGTACGACATGTTGCCAATGGCGCTGGCACCCAATTCGCAGGGACATATGCGCGATGAGGTGAAACTGACGTTGGAGTTTTCGTTACCGGGCGAGGTGTGGCGTGCTGCCAGCGCGATGGCCAAACGCTACTGGCAGGCGATTTCAATAGATGCGGCATTTAGTGCCGATTTTCGCCGTATCGCTGAACAGGCATTACAGCAGCTAGCAGCGCTGGATATCACGCTAGAGAAAATGGCTTAACCGCCTTTCTCCGATTCAGAGGTCGCTGCCGCTTCTTCTTCTTTCTCTTTATCCTCTTTCACCGTGCGGCTCGCCGTCAGCAGGAATGGCGATTGCTGCCAGCGGGTGCGGCGGTCGCGCAGCAGGGTACGCGTTAAAATGATGCCGATTGCCAGTGCCAGTAACATCATCAAACGCAGGATATTGGTGGTGTTATCCACCTGACGCGATTCGGTCACCAGCACATGGGTATCCAGCGTCACGCGCAGAAAACCTTGCGGGCCGTCTTTGCCTTCCAGCGGCTGTACGATTTGGTGGTTAAAGTAGCTGCCCGCGCGTTTGCCATCCAATCCCAAACGATCGCGCACATTAATACTTTCACCGCTGTGCGCCACTAAACTGCCATCATCGGCGTAAACTGACGCATCCAGAATGCGGCTGTTATCCGTCATTTGATTGAGGATGGCGGAAATTTGCGTGCGATTATCGTCGCTGTTATCCATCAAAGGTTTCAGGCTGAACGCCACCTGTTTGGTCAGCGTGTGCGCCAGTTCTTCCACTTGTTCGGAACGCGCCATTTGATGGCCGAGGCTAAACCAGGATGCGCCCTGCATCAGGACCACTAACAGTGCCAGCGAGATAAGAACAATCACCGTGCGATGCAGGCGAAATTTCAGTGCGGTTTTGACCATCAGAAACCCGTGTGATGTAACAGCAGAAAGGCTGGCAATTATGTTGCCAGAACCCGCGCAGACAAGGTAGCCTCTTGCGTGGTTTTGTTGTCCCTACAGGAGCTGTAATGCCAAATCGTCTT
>NZ_JBCNNP010000083.1:0-10454 GCF_039594315.1 Pantoea sp. | reverse complement strand
TATTGTCCGTAATTCCTTCCCATTTCCTTCCCTTTAGTTATGCTGATAGCAGATACATGTGTCAGGTATTTCTTATGTGGCTAATTGATCAACTCGTAGAGCAGCACATCCGCGAAGCCGTGGAAAAGGGTGAACTCAGTAACCTACCCGGCGAAGGCGCGCCATTACAGCTTGACGATGATAGCGGCGTTCCAACAGAACTGCGCACGGCCTACCGTATGTTGAAAAATGCCGGCTATTTACCACCAGAACTGGAAATGCGTCGTGAGGCTCTAGAGTTAAATGATTTAATCCGTAATTTACATCCTGCTGATGAACCAGCTAAACAGCTATCTAAACGATTAGCCTTGCTTGAGGTCAAACTCCAGCAGGCAGGCATGAGCACGGATTTTTTGCGTGGTGACTATGAAGTAGCTCTTCATCGATATCTGCTTGAGGACAAGTAGTATGTACAAAATCGGCCAACTGGCGAAGTTAGCAGAAGTCACTCCTGATACTATCCGCTTTTATGAAAAGCAGCAGATGATGGATCATGAAGTACGTACCGAAGGTGGATTTAGGCTATACAGCGAGAATGATCTTCAACGATTACGCTTCATACGTTATGGGCGGCAGCTTGGTTTCAGCCTTGAATCTATTCGCGGTTTATTATCGATCCGCATCGATCCAGAACATCACACTTGCCAGGAATCTAAAGCGATCGTGGCAAAGCGTCTGGATGAGGTAAATGGCATGATCGCTGAACTTCAAGTGATCCAAAATTCATTACAGCGTTTAGCTGAAACTTGCTGTGGTGATCTGCATAGCAGCGCCTGCTGTTCGATTTTGGAAGCGCTCGAAAAAGGTGAAGAGCCGCATGAGGAAATTTGTTGTTCTAAGGATTGAATTTTGACTCGGATGGAATATAGTTTCGCCGTAAATAACCGGAGGACTCAATGAGCCGATATCAGCACCAAAAAGGTAAAATTAACCATAACGCACTTGAAGCACTGTTGCATGACCCACTATTTCGTCAGCGCGTAGAGAAGAATCAAAAAGGGAAAGGCAGCTATCAAAGAAAAGATAAACACGGCAAAGGGCGTAACTGGGAGGCCAGTGATAAGCACTCATGTTTATCACTGGCCTTCTGCTTTGCAGACAAAAAAGCCGCCTGAATCAGGCGGCTTTTTCATTATAATTTATCTTGGTTTTGGTGTTTTAACAGGTCGCGAATCTCGGTAAGCAGCAATTCTTCATTGGTTGGTTTAGGTGCTGGTTTTTCGACTTCTTTCTTCTGATACAATTTATTCATGACTTTGATTGCCAGGAAGATAGCGAAGGCAACAATAACGAAATCAAAGACTGTCTGAATAAAGTTACCATATTCCATCACAACAGCGGGAATATCACCCTCTGCCGGTTTTAATACCCATTTGAACTGTTTGAAATCGACACCACCAATCAGCAAACCGAGTGGAGGCATGATGATGTTGGCGACCAGTGATGAAACGATCTTACCGAAAGCGGCGCCGATGATAACACCGACGGCCAGATCAACTACGTTCCCACGCATTGCAAAATCACGAAACTCTTTGAATAAACTCATTGTTATCTCCTTGCCTTGGCCAATGGCTAAAGTCTAACAAACCTTTGTGCAATTGCCATTATAACAACAGATCCAACGAGTTTTTCAGCGCGGGCTGATGCCCGCATCGCTTACAGGAAGAATGGACTTGGTTGGAATAGACGCTCAACATCAGGAACAAACTTCTTATCTGTCAGGAACATAATCACATGATCGCCTTGTTCAATGCGCACATTATCATTAGCGATGATCACTTCATCGCCGCGCACTACAGCGCCAATAATCGTTCCAGGCGGTAATTTAATATCTTCAATTGATCGGCCAACTACGCGAGAAGTGGTTTCATCGCCATGGGCGATCGCTTCAATTGCTTCCGCTATACCACGTCGCAGTGACGAAACACCGACGATGTCGGCTTTACGCACATGGCTTAACAGGGCCGAAATGGTAGCTTGCTGTGGTGAAATCGCAATGTCGATCACGCTGCCTTGTACCAGATCGACATAAGCGCGGCGTTGGATCAACACCATCACTTTTTTAGCACCCATCTTTTTCGCCAACATCGCCGACATGATATTGGCTTCATCGTCATTGGTGACTGCAATGAACAGATCAACTTGATCCACATGCTCTTCGGCCAACAGTTCTTGATCGGAAGCGTCGCCATAAAACACGATGGTATCGTGCAAGCGTTCAGCCAACTCTGCCGCGCGCTGTTGATTTCGTTCAATCAACTTAACGCTATATTGTTTTTCCAGGCGCTGGGCCAGCCCAAAACCGATATTACCTCCGCCCACTAACATAATGCGTTTGTACGGTTTCTCCAGACGCTGCATCTCGCTCATCACTGCGCGGATATGCTGACTCGCTGCAATGAAGAACACTTCATCACCCGCTTCAACGATTGTCGAACCCTGCGGGCGGATGGGGCGGTCCTGACGGAAAATCGCTGCTACACGTGTATCGATGTGTGGCATATGCTCACGCATGATCGACAGAGGATTACCTACCAATGGACCGCCGTAATAGGCTTTCACCACTGCCAGGCTTACTTTACCTTCGGCGAAATTTACTACCTGAAGTGCGCCAGGATACTGAATGAGTCGGTAAATATTATCGATGACTAACTGCTCGGGCGAAATCAGATGGTCGATCGGTACCGCTTCCGGTACGAATAACTTTTCACCATCGCGCAAATATTCGGCAGCACGAATGCGGGCAATGCGATTTGGGGTATTAAACAGTGAATAGGCAATCTGACAAGCCACCATGTTGGTCTCGTCAGAGTTGGTCACAGCCACCAACATATCAGCATCTTCGGCGCCGGCTTCTCGTAATATACGAGGATGTGAGCCGTGACCGTGCACCACGCGCAGATCAAACTTGTCCTGCAATACACGCAAACGTGTTGCATCGCTATCGACCACGGTAATGTCATTGTTTTCCCCAACCAGATTTTCTGCCAGGGTTCCGCCGACCTGACCGGCGCCGAGGATAATGATTTTCATCGCTTAGATGCTCTTGTCAGATTGCGCTGCACTATTTTTTCATCAGCTTAGCGTAGAAGAAGCCGTCGCCGCCATCGATGGTAGGGAAAACCTGCCAGCCATTGGTCTGCCCGTGTGGCAAGATTTCAGCCACTGCATCATTGTGCGCTGCCAAAAAAGCGCCAATCTGTTGATGGTTCTCTTCCGGCAAGATTGAGCAGGTGGCATAAATCATTGTGCCACCAGATTTCAGTCGCGGCCAAACGGCTGCCAAAATTTCCCGCTGCAAATTAGCCAGCTCAGGAATATCACGATCGCGTCGCAACCATTTGATGTCAGGATGGCGGCGGATGACGCCGGTAGCAGAGCAGGGTGCATCAAGCAGAATACGGTCAAACTGCATTTCGCCACACCATTCTGACGGTGTTCGCCCATCACCCTGACGAACCTCGGCCTGCATACCTAAACGTTGCAGGTTTTCTTGTACGCGAGCGAGACGTTGCTGATCAATATCGACAGCTAATACTCTGGCCTGTGGGGCGATTTCAAGAATGTGTGTGGTTTTACCGCCTGGTGCTGCGCAGAGGTCGAGAATAACTTCGCCGTTCTGCGGTTCAAGCAGTTGTGCACAACGTTGTGCCGAGAGATCCTGCACCGTTACCCAGCCCTGTTCGAAACCGGGCAACTGGCTTACCGGAGCCGGTGATTCCAGACGTAAAGAATCTGGTGCGTCGCCAGTGAAGGCAACCTTTTCCTCTGCTTGCAACAAGCTCAACCATTCTTCACGACTATGATGTTGGCGATTGACGCGCAACCACATCGGCGGGCGTTGATTGTTGGCCTCAACGATTTGCTGCCACTGCTCTGGCCAAGCTGCCTGCAAGCGTTTGAGCAACCAACCGGGATGCCAGTAACGTTGCGTTCCCTGATCGACTTCAGCTAACAACGTTTCTTGTTGGCGCTGGAACTGGCGCAACACGCCATTTAACAGACCTTTAAGGTTGGCGCGTTTCAATACTTCAGCACCCGCGACGGTTTCAGCCAGTGCTGCATGCGCAGGTATGCGGGTATAAAGCAGCTGATAAAGCCCGACCATCAGCAGGTAATGCAACACACGTTGTTTACCAGTTAACGTTCGTGCCATCAATTTACCAATCAAAGCTTCTAACTGCGGCAAAGTGCGCATTACGCCGAAGCACAATTCCTGCAGCAATGCGCCATCTTTGTCGGATACGGTTTTTTGCGTGCCAGGCAAAATAGCGCTGAGCGATTCGCCTTTATCCACAACGCGTTCAATGAGTTGCGCGGCCAGGCTACGCAGATTGGTATTTTTTTTCATATTCATTTATCAAACAAAAGCCCGGTTAAACCGGGCTTGGAGGCTCAGGCCAAAACAGTTCCGGGTACAAACCATTCGCGGCGCGAATTGAGCAAGTCCTGCGCAGACATGGCTTTTTTACCCGCAGGTTGAAGTGAAAGCAGGTTGAGGATGCCATCGGCGGTCGCAATCTGGATGCCGTGTTTATCGGCCTGCACTATTTCACCGGGTTGCTTGTTTTGATGTGGCAGAACACTTGCCTGCCAAACTTTCACCGGCTGCTCATCCACCATGAAATAACTCATTGGCCACGGATTGAACGCGCGGATGCACCGTTCAAGCTGCTCAGCAGAAAGTGACCAATCAAGGCGCGCTTCTTCTTTGTTCAGTTTCTCAGCATAAGAAACCAATGCTTCATCTTGCACTTCGGGTTGAGCATTACCTTCCGCCAAAAGTTCAAGCGTTAACAGCATGCCTTGTGGGCCGAGTTGCGCCAGTTTTTCATATAGCGAGGCGCTCGTATCTTCAGCGGTAATTGGGCAGGAAAGTTTGTGTAGCATATCGCCGGTATCCAGCCCCACATCCATCTGCATAATCGTCACGCCGGTTTCGCTATCACCCGCCCAAAGCGAGCGTTGAATAGGCGCGGCACCGCGCCAGCGCGGCAGTAAGGAACCATGTACGTTGATGCATCCCAGACGCGGCATATCCAGAACGGCTTTAGGCAGAATCAGACCATAAGCGACAACGACCATAATGTCGGCTTGCAGGTCGGCAACCAGTTGCTGATTGTCTTCTGGCTTTAAGGATTTGGGCTGAAAAACGGGGATGCCATGCGTTTGCGCCAGCACTTTTACCGGGCTCGGCGTAAGCTTGTTGCCGCGTCCAGCAGGGCGGTCGGGTTGGGTAAAAACGCCAACGACCTGATGCTCAGAAGCAAGCAACGCGTCAAGGTGACGCGCTGCAAAATCAGGTGTACCGGCAAAGATAATTTTTAGCGGTGCAGACACAGTTTAACCTTCTATTAGCACTCAATCTTCACGTGCATTCAGGCGGGCCAATTTTTCTAGTTTCTGTTTGATGCGCTGACGTTTCAGCGGCGACAGATAATCAATGAAAAGTTTGCCATCAAGATGATCGATTTCGTGTTGAATACAAATCGCCAGAAGACCATCCGTTTCCAACTCAAAGCTGTTGCCATCGCGATCCTGCGCACGCACTTTGACCCACTCTGCGCGCGGTACAAAAGCACGTTGCTCAGGAATAGAAAGGCAGCCTTCTTCAATACCGGTTTCACCACTTTTTTCCAGAAGTTCCGGGTTGATCAACACCAAACGTTCGTCACGATTTTCTGAAACATCAATAACGATTATGCGCTGATGAATATCGACCTGCGTCGCAGCTAAACCAATACCTTCTTCGGCGTACATGGTTTCGAACATGTCGTCGACAATACGCTGAACGTCTGCGTTTACGGTTGCCACCGGCGCAGCGATTTTGCGAAGGCGATCATCAGGGAAATGTAATACCTGCAAAACTGACATAAATATCCAGATCTGTATGCGTTAAAGAAAAGATTACTGCCTCATATTGTAGACTTTTTGCTGCCTGATTGACAGCATTGCACCGCATGATAGCGCGGCTGACAAGGAGTGCAGCATGGAGAGAATTGAAGGGATGCTTAGGCTTGCCAATGTGAAAGGGCTAAGTACTCGGCTTGCCAGTCAGTTAGCATTGGCGTTACAAGATTCAGCCGATGTAGGTGGGGATCTATTAACTGATCTGGGATTGAATAAAACGCAGCGACTGCAATTTCAGGCGCTATGTCCACGTCAATTGGAACGGACACAGTTGTGGCTGGATGATCCACAGCATCATTTGATTTCCTGTGTCGATACGGATTACCCAACGGCATTAGCGGAAATAAGCCGACGTCCTTCGTTGCTGTACATCGCGGGCGATCTTGCGGTTTTGCAAACACCGCAGTTGGGTGTGGTGGGCAGCCGGCATTGTTCTCATTATGGCAAGCAGTGGGGAAGTTGGTTTACTCAGCAGCTCGCGCTGAGTGGCTTAACCATCACCAGTGGTTTAGCGCGTGGCATCGATGGCGTGGCACATCGGGCCGCATTGGGGGCGCAAGGCAAAACGGTGGCGGTGCTGGGCAGCGGCTTACAGCACATTTATCCCAAAAGTCATAAGTCATTAGCACAAGAGATTATTGATAAAGGTGGTGCGCTGATCTCTGAATTCCCACTGGATATGGCACCACATGCGGTTAATTTCCCCCGACGCAATCGCATTATCAGTGGCTTAAGTCTTGGTGTTTTAGTGGTTGAAGCGTCACTAAAAAGTGGATCATTAGTCACGGCGCGTTACGCCCTGGAACAAAACCGTAACGTTTATGCTTTGCCGGGCGCGCTCGGCAATCCTGGCTGTGAAGGAACGCATTGGCTTATCCAACAAGGTGCGCTGTTGGTGGCGCATCCCAACAATATCCTTGAAGATTTACATTCAACACTTCAGTGGCTTCCTGTTACCACATCAGAAACAATATATTCACAAGACAGTGACGATGTTCCATTGCCATTTGCAACTGTGTTGGCTAACGTAGGTGATGAGGTTACACCTGTTGACGTCGTCGCTGAACGTGCCGGCCAACCTGTGCCAGTTACCGCAGCCCATTTGTTGGAGCTGGAGTTAGCAGGATGGATCGCAGCTGTACCCGGCGGCTATGTCCGATTGAGGAGGGCATGCCATGTTCGACGTACTTATGTACTTGTTTGAGACATATATCCACAACGAAGCCGAAATGCGCGTTGATCAGGATAAATTGACCGATGATTTAACCGATGCCGGTTTTCATCGTGAAGATATCTACAATGCGTTGAATTGGCTTGAACGGTTAGCGGATTATCAGGAAGGTTTAGTTGCGCCTGTACTCATGGCAAGCGATCCGCTCTCAATGCGGATCTATACCGAAGAGGAAAACCAGCGTTTAGATGCTGAATGCCGCGGTTTTATTTTGTTCCTGGAGCAGGTCCAGGTGCTGAATATGGAGACGCGTGAAATGGTCATCGAACGTTTAATGGCGCTTGATACGCTGGAATTCGATCTTGAAGATCTCAAATGGGTGGTGTTGATGGTGCTGTTTAACATCCCAGGATGTGAAAACGCCTATCAGCAAATGGAAGAGCTTTTATTCGACGTCAATGAAGGTATGCTGCATTAATTCGCCATCAATGCATCCGGTAATATGAGTAAACCAGCACTTTTCTCCGTGCGTAAACATGATCCCTGCCCCGCTTGCGGGGCAGAATTAGTAATACGTTCCGGCAAGCACGGTCCTTTTCTTGGTTGCGTCAATTATCCAACTTGCGACTATATCCGCCCGCTGAAAAGCCAGGGGGATGGTCATATTGTTAAAGTTCTTGAAGGACATGCTTGCCCGCAATGCGGTGCAGACAAAGTTCTACGTCAGGGACGATTTGGTATGTTTGTCGGTTGCAGCCATTACCCGGAATGTGATTACACTGAAACCATCGATAAGCCTGATGAAACGGCTATCGCTTGCCCACAATGCCAGAGCGGTAAGCTTGTGCAGCGGCGCTCGCGTTATGGCAAAACCTTCCACTCTTGTGATCGTTATCCTGATTGCCAGTTTGCGATTAATGCAGCACCGGTTGAAGGTGTCTGCCCGCATTGTGAGTTCCCCTTATTAATAGAGAAAAAAACCGCACAGGGTGTGAAGCGCTTTTGCGCCAGCAAACGCTGCGGTAAGCCCGTTGTCCAGGACGAAGAATTATCATGAAGCAAAGTGAGCATTTAGCGGGTAGCCTCGATTTTTGCATCGAACAGCTACAGCAGCAGCAAGTTATCGCCTATCCAACTGAAGCCGTGTTTGGATTAGGTTGCGACCCTGATAGTGAAAGTGCCGTGATGGCGCTTTTGGCGCTCAAGCAGCGTCCAGTTGAGAAAGGGCTTATTCTCATTGCCGCCGACTACGCGCAGCTGGAACCTTATATCGCTGACCGCGAACTCTCCGTATTGCAACGTGAGCGCATGTTTGCCAGTTGGCCCGGCCCGGTGACCTATGTGGTTCCCGCTTCGCCGCACACTCCGCGATGGTTAACCGGACGTTTTGACTCTTTGGCCATTCGCGTTAGCGATCATCCCCAAGTGCAGGCTTTGTGCCGAGGTTTTGGCAAACCGTTGGTTTCGACCAGTGCTAATCTTTCCGGTGAACCGCCATGCCGAAATCCAGAAGAAGTGGTGCAGCAGTTTGGTGCCCAATTCCCTGTATTGCATGCTGCAACCGGTGGACGCTTGAATCCTTCTGAAATCCGCGATGTTATTAGCGGTGAACTTATTCGTCAGGGCTAATTCATGGACCAGTTTGCCGTTTTTGGGAATCCCATCGCGCACAGCAAATCTCCTTTCATTCATGCACTTTTTGCTGACCAAACGGCGATTGAGCATCAATATGGCAGGCAGTGCGCACCATTAGAAGGTTTCCCTCAAGCCATCGCGGAATTTTTTGCCCAAGGTGGTAAAGGCGCCAATGTCACGCTGCCTTTTAAACAGCAAGCGTGGGAGCTTGCGGATGAACTTAGCGAGCGAGCAGCACTTTCTGGCGCGGTAAATACGTTGAAGAAAGATACGCATGGCAAGATCTTTGGCGATAACACCGATGGCATCGGTCTGTTAAGCGATCTCGAGCGTCTGAACATGATCCGCCCGGAAGATCGAATTCTGCTGGTGGGAGCGGGTGGCGCAGCGCGTGGCGTGATCCTTCCGCTACTGTCGTTTGGTTGCTCTTTAGTCGTGGTGAATCGGACTGTTGAACGCGCTGAACAATTAGCAGGAATATTTAAAGAGAGTGGCGATATTCAAGCCGCGACCTTTGAGCAAATAGCGGATCAAAAATTTGATTTGATTATCAATGCAACGTCCAGCGGAGTTGATGGTCAAGTTCCTGCTCTGGCAGCATCACTAATTACTGCGCAAACGCGTTGTTATGACATGTTCTATCAGCAAGGTCTGACGCCATTTTTGCTATGGTGTCAGCAGCAAGGCGCACAGCATTTAGCGGATGGCATCGGGATGTTAGTTGGGCAGGCCGCACACGCCTTTATGCTTTGGCATGGCGTGATGCCAGAGATCACGCCAGTGATAGCCAAACTGAAGCAAACGATGCAACAGTGAATTAAGGATTGTTCTCGCTTGCCTGAGCGAGATATTCATCCTTCCAACCGACATAATTGCTGGAAGAGTAAAGCAGCCCGGCGATCTCCGCTTCAGTAAGTGGTCGCACTTGCTTCACCGGGCTGCCTAAATAGAGGTAACCGCTTTCCAGACGCTTGCCCGGCGGCACTAAGCTGCCGGCGGCAATCATCACATCATCCTCAACGATCACCCCATCCAGCAAAATCGATCCCATACCGACAAGCACACGATCGCCAATGGTGCAGCCGTGAAGCATAGCTTTGTGGCCGACAGTAACGTCTTCGCCAATAAGTAGCGGATAGCCTGTTGGATTGCTGGTGGACTTATGGGTGACGTGTAATACGCTTCCGTCCTGAATATTGCTTCTTTTACCAATCACCACTTTGTTTACGTCGCCGCGAATAGCGACCAGCGGCCAGATGCTGACGTCATCAGCGAGTTGCACTTCACCCACTACTACACTGCTACTGTCGATCATCACGCTATCGCCAGTTTGTGGAAAATGGTTCTTATAAGGTCGTAGGGCTGTAGACATGATCTTCTCCTTTTACATGTTTACCCAAGCCTGGAGTCTAAAAGGCCGATAAACAAGATGATTTTTGAGCGGATCGCTCGCGATCGCAGCGAAAAGAATGAAAACTCGCCAGTTGATAAAAAAGATCGAAAAAAGGGGTTGTGCAAAAAATTCGGATCCCTATAATGCGCCACCACTGAGACGGCAAAGCGGCAACGCAGACGGCTCAGCAGGGAGTGAAGAAATTCATCCCGCCGGATGAAAACGCTGAAAAAAGTGTTTGACTCCGAAGGAGGAGAGCGTAATATACGCCACCTC
Source organism: Pantoea sp. (assembly GCF_039594315.1). GTDB lineage: Bacteria > Pseudomonadota > Gammaproteobacteria > Enterobacterales > Enterobacteriaceae > Pantoea. The sequence goes on along the minus strand of NZ_JBCNNP010000083.1, from coordinate 30 downwards.
GCGACAGACGGTTCAGCCGCTGCTCGCAAC
>NZ_JBCNNP010000082.1:0-11212 GCF_039594315.1 Pantoea sp. | reverse complement strand
AAGTGGCTGACGCCGCGCGTGCTGCTGATGGTGGTGGTGTGAATCGCTTCGGGATCGAATTCGATAAACAGATAGTTGGGAAACAGCGGCTCACTCACGGTGGTGCGTTTACCGCGCACAATCTTCTCCAGAGCGATCATCGGGCTGAGGCAATTCACCTCTTGCCGCTCAAGATGCTCCTTCGCGCGCAATAGTTGTCCACGTTTGCAATAGAGTAAGTACCAGGATTCCATAACTGCTCCCAAATAATGGACGCTAAGAATATCAAACCTGCTGACAGAGTTATAGCGCATCGGCCGCGTAAACCCGGCTGGGAAAATAATATCACTACGATTTTTCTGATTGCTGCACCTTTTTCACTGTTTCTTGTAAGAAAATTGACGGCTGATAACTATCTGTATCAGACTCCATCTCCATCTTTCGATTGAAATGGAGTGGCTGATGGAACTGTTTCTGTTAAGTAACGGCAAAGTGGCCGAAGATGCGCCGCTATTGAGTTACGCCCATCCGCAGTTACACGCGATGATTGCCCAGCGCGGCATTACCTCGGCGGTGTTGGTGCCTTACGCCATCATTCGTGGCGACCATGCGCAACGCGCGCAGGATTTATCCGCATCGCTGGGTATTGAAGTGCGCACCGTGCACGACTTTGCTTCGCCCGTTGCCGCGATTGAACAAGCCGAAATGATTCTGGTCAGCGGCGGCAACACCTGGTTCCTTAACCAAATGCTGCACGAGCATGGCTTGATCGTTGCCATTCAGCGTGCGGTGCGTGAACGTGGCGTGCCGTATGTCGGCTGGAGCGCCGGTTGCAACGTGGCAACGCCTTCCATTCGTACCACCAACGATATGCCGGTGCGCAGCAGCGTAGTGCTGCCCGCGTTGGGCCTGTTCCCGGTGCAAATCAACCCGCATTATCTTGATGCGCACGTCAGCGGCCATATGGGCGAAACGCGTGATGAACGACTGGCCGAGTTTTGCGCCGTCAATCCACACGAATCGGTGATTGCGCTGCGTGAAGCCAGCTTCCTGCATGTCAGCGAAAATCGCCTGCGTTACTACAGTGCGCGCGGCGAGGATTTCAAAGTGTTCCGCCACGGCGAGCCGATTGCCGCTTATCACGATGTTCTGGCGATTCAGTCGCTGGTGCCGTTTTCCTGTCAGCCCGCCTGACGCAGAAACCTCAACATGCCAGCGGACAAGCGCTTTATAATGGCGCTTCACTCTGGCCGGAAAGCTAACGCCGCATGAAATATCAGGATTTACGAGATTTTCTCTCCTTGCTGGAACAGCGTGGCGAGTTAAAACGCATCACTCAGGAGATCGATCCTGAGTTAGAGATGACCGAAATTGCCGACCGCACACTGCGTGCTGGCGGCCCAGCGCTGCTGTTCGAGAACCCAAAAGGGTACGACATGCCAGTGCTGTGCAATCTGTTCGGCACCCCAAAACGCGTGGCGATGGGCATGGGCCAGGAAGAGGTCAGTGCGCTACGTGAAGTGGGCAAACTGCTGGCATTTCTGAAAGAGCCGGAGCCGCCAAAAGGTTTTCGCGATCTGTTCGATAAAATGCCGCAGTTCAAGCAAGTGCTGAATATGCCGACCAAACGCCTGCGCAATGCGCCGTGCCAGGAAGAGATTTTCAGCGGCGAGGAAGTCGATCTGTCGCGTATCCCGGTAATGAAATGCTGGCCCGGCGATGCCGCGCCGCTGATTACGTGGGGATTGACCGTCACGCGCGGCCCGCATAAAGAGCGGCAAAATCTGGGGATTTACCGCCAGCAGGTGATCGGCAAGAATCGCGTGATCATGCGCTGGCTGTCGCATCGCGGCGGCGCGCTGGATTTCCAGGAGTGGTGCAAAGCGCATCCGGGCGAACGTTTTCCGGTCTCGGTGGCGCTGGGTGCCGATCCCGCCACCATTCTTGGGGCGGTAACGCCAGTGCCGGATACGCTGTCGGAATATGCCTTTGCCGGTTTGCTGCGTGGCAATAAAACCGAAGTGGTGAAGTGCATCTCAAACGAGCTTGAAGTGCCTGCCAGCGCCGAAATCGTGTTGGAAGGGTACATCGAGCCGGGCGATATGGCGCCGGAAGGTCCGTACGGCGATCACACTGGCTACTACAATGAAGTAGATAGTTTCCCGGTGTTTACCGTGACGCACGTAACGCAACGTCGCAACCCGATTTATCATTCAACTTATACCGGACGCCCGCCAGATGAACCTGCGGTGTTGGGTGTGGCGTTGAATGAAGTGTTGGTGCCGATTCTGATCAAGCAGTTCCCGGAAATTGTCGATTTCTATCTGCCGCCAGAAGGATGTTCTTATCGCCTGGCGGTGGTGACCATCAAGAAACAGTACGCTGGCCATGCTAAGCGTGTGATGTTTGGCGTTTGGTCGTTCCTGCGCCAATTCATGTACACCAAGTTTGTGATTGTGTGTGATGACGACGTTAACGCGCGCGACTGGAATGATGTGATTTGGGCGATTACCACGCGTATGGACCCGGCGCGCGATACGGTGCTGGTTGAGAACACGCCAATCGATTATCTCGACTTCGCCTCGCCGGTTTCCGGTTTAGGCTCGAAGATGGGACTTGATGCCACCAATAAATGGCCTGGCGAAACCACGCGCGAGTGGGGCACGCCGATTGTTAAAGATCCGGCTGTAACCGCGCGCATTGACGCCATTTGGGATGAGTTAGCCATCTTTGCCGAGCCGCCGCAGCGCTAACGGCGGCAGACCAATTAGACCCGAAGAAAAAGGGAACGCATGACAACGTTAAGCTGCAAAGTAACTTCGGTTGAAGCGATTACGGATACGGTTTTCCGCGTCCGCTTGATCCCAGCTGCGGATTTTAGCTTCCGCGCAGGGCAGTATTTGATGGTGGTGATGGATGAGCGTGACAAGCGCCCGTTTTCGCTGGCTTCCACGCCAATGGAAAAAGACATCATTGAGTTGCACATCGGCGCGTCGGATCTCAACCTCTACGCGATGGCGGTGATGGATCGTATCAAAAACGATCGTCAGATTACCGTCGATATGCCACACGGCGATGCCTGGCTGCGTGAAGATAGCGAACGTCCGATCATTCTGATTGCAGGCGGCACCGGCTTCTCTTACGCACGTTCGATTCTGCTAACCGCGCTGGCGCAGAAGCCCGATCGCGATATCGCCATTTATTGGGGCGGCCGCGAGTTAATGCATCTGTACGATTTGGATGAGCTGAACGCGCTGGCAGTGAAGCATCCCAACCTGAAAGTGATTCCGGTGGTTGAACAACCGGCGGACGATTGGACGGGTCGCAGCGGTACAGTGTTGACGGCGGTGATGCAGGATTATGCCTCACTCAGCGAACACGATATCTATATTGCCGGACGTTTTGAGATGGCGAAGATTGCACGTGAACGTTTCTGTGCCGAGCGCGGTGCGCTAGAAGCGCAGATGTTTGGCGATGCGTTTGCGTTTATCTGACCAGCAAAAAGCCCGCCCGAAAGGGCGGGAACACATGCAACAAGTAACGTATTAAACCCGTTCGAATACCGTCGCAATGCCCTGGCCTAAGCCAATGCACATGGTCGCCAGACCAAAGTGCGCATCGCGACGCTCCATCTGATTCAGCAGCGTGGTACTGATACGCGCACCGGAACATCCCAACGGATGACCAAGCGCAATCGCGCCGCCGTTTAAATTCACCTTCTCATCCAACTGCTCCAGCAAACCCATATCCTTGATGCACGGCAGCGCCTGCGCCGCGAAGGCTTCATTGAATTCGAACAAATCGATGTCCTGCACATTTAATCCGGCGCGTTTGAGCGCCAGTTTGCTGGCAGGGACTGGGCCATAACCCATGATTGATGGATCGCAGCCCACTACCGCCATACTGCGAATACGCGCGCACGGCGTTAAACCTAACTCACGCGCTCGGCTTTCGCTCATGATCAACATCGCGGCGGCGCCATCGGAAAGCGCGGATGAACTGCCAGCGGTCACGGTACCATTGACCGGATCAAACGCCGGACGCAGCGCCGCCAATCCTTCGAGGCTGGTCTCTTCGCGGATCACTTCATCAAAATCGTAGCGTTTCAACACGCCATCCGCGTCGTGGCCGTAAGTGGGCACAATTTCACGCTTGAAGTCACCGCGTTGGGTGGCGGCCCAAGCGCGCTGGTGGGAACGCAGCGCAAAGGCATCTTGCTGTTCACGCGTGATGTGATGCATGCGCGCTAACATTTCGGCGGTCAAACCCATCATGCCAGCGGCTTTCGCCACGGTGCGACCTAAGCCTGGATGGAAATCCACGCCGTGGCTCATCGGCACATGGCCCATGTGTTCCACCCCGCCAATCAGGCAACTGTGCGCATCGCCGACCATAATTGCGCGAGCCGCATCATGCAGTGCCTGCATCGACGAACCGCAAAGGCGATTGACGGTGCTGGCAGGCACGCGATGCGGAATCTCGGCCAGTAGCGCGGCGTTGCGGGCAATATTGAAGCCTTGTTCCAGCGTCTGCTGCACACAGCCCCAAATAATGTCATCGAGCGATGCTGGATCGACCGCTGGATTACGGCTCAACAGTTCACGCATCAAATGGGCGGAAAGATCTTCCGCGCGTACCTGACGAAACGCGCCGCCTTTGGATCGCCCCATTGGCGTGCGTACGGCATCAACAATCACTACTTTTTCCATCTTCATCACCTCAGGCACTTTGCAGCGCCGCTTCGTCAATCGGTTGCACCGCGGGATACCAGCTTTGATGCTGATGGGCTTTTTGCAGCAACAGTTCCGGCAGCGCATACAGCGGGCCGAGAGCGGTATAGCGTTTGGCCTGATCGACCACATTGCTATTGCCCAACGTATCCATGTAACGGAAAGCACCGCCGCGGAAAGGCGGGAAGCCAAGTCCGTACACCAGCGCCATGTCGGCTTCAGCCGGTGAAGCGATAATCTTCTCTTCGAGACAGCGCACCACTTCGTTGAGCATCGGCAGCATCATACGATTGGCGATGTCATCATCGCTGAACACCCGCTTCGGTTGGCAAATTGGCTCCAGCAGCGCATCGACGGCTGCATCGGCTTTCTTCTGTGCTTTGCCTTTTTTGTCCTGTTCCCAACGATAGAAGCCTTGTCCGTTTTTCTGCCCGTAGCGTTTGGCTTCAAACAGCACGTCGATGGCATCGCGATAATCTTTCTGCATGCGTGATGGGAAACCTTGCGCCATCACTTGCTGCGCGTGATGTGCGGTATCAATGCCAACCACATCCAGCAACCACGCCGGCCCCATCGGCCAGCCGAACTGTTTTTCCATCACTTTATCGACCTGACGGAAATCAGCGCCATCGCGCAGCAGCAAACTGAACGCGGCGAAATAGGGGAACAGCACGCGGTTGACGAAGAAGCCCGGACAGTCATTCACCACAATCGGCGTTTTGCCCATCTTGCTGGCCCACGCCACCACTTTGCTGATGGTGGCTTCCGAGGTTTGCTCGCCGCGAATTACTTCGACTAGCGGCATACGCGGCACCGGATTAAAGAAGTGCATGCCGCAGAAGTTTTCTGGTCGCTGTAAGGCTTTGGCCAGTTGGCTGATCGGAATGGTTGAGGTGTTAGAAGCCAGAATCGCGTCGGCACGCAGATGCTGCTCGGTTTCTGCCAGCACTTTGGCTTTGATTTGTGGATTCTCCACCACCGCTTCGACGACCACGTCGATACGTTCGAATCCGGCGTAATCCAGCGTGGGTTGAATCGTAGTGAGCACGCTGGCCAGTTTCGCGCCATCAATCTTGCCGCGTTCCAACTGTTTGTTCAGCAGCTTGCTGGCTTCAGTCATGCCAAGGGTTAACGCCTGCGGATTGATATCTTTCATCATCACCGGCACGCCTTTCCATGCCGATTGATAGGCAATACCGCCGCCCATAATTCCTGCGCCCAGCACCGCCGCCTGTTGCGGTACACCGGCGGCGCTGCTGTGTTTCTTCGCTAAACCTTTGACGTATTGATCGTTGAGGAAGATACCCACCAACGCACGTGCAACATCGCTTTGCGCCAGTGGCACAAACGCGGCGGTTTCCAGCTTCAATGCATCATCGCGTCCCAGACTGGCGGCGGCTTCAATGGTTTTCACCGCAGTCACTGGCGCGGGATAATGTTTGCCAGCGGTTTGCTGCACCATGCTTTTGGCGATGGTGAAACTCATGGCGGCTTCAATTGGGCTGAGTTTCAGCGGTGCCAGCTTCGGTGCGCGTCGTGCTTGCCAGTTACCCTGTACGATAGCGTCTTGCAATACAGCAAGCGCTGCGTCACGTAATTTGTCGCTGCTGACGACTGCATCCACCAAGCCCAGTTTCAATGCGCTGTTGCCATCCAGATCTTTACCCGCCGCAATGATTTCCATCGCGCTGTCAGCACCGAGTAAACGAGGCAAACGCACGCTGCCGCCAAAGCCGGGCATGATGCCGAGTTTGGTTTCTGGCAGGCCGATGCGAGCGGTTGGCGTGGCGATGCGGAAGTCGGTTGCCAGCACGCATTCGCAGCCGCCGCCCAGCGCATAGCCGTCAATGGCGGCCACGGTCGGCACCGGCAGATCTTCCAGGCGATTAAAGATGCTGTTGGCAAACGCCAGCCATTGGCTCAGCTTTTCTTCTGGCGCTTCAAACAGCGACAGGAATTCTGTGATGTCGGCACCAACAATAAAGGCTGGTTTGGCCGATGAAAGCAGTAGGCCGCGCAGCGCAGATTGCTGTTCCAGCACGCTCAGCGCTTCGCCCAGTGAAGCGACAGTTTTGGTATCGAGTTTGTTCACCGAACCGGGCGCATCGAAAATCAGCTCGGCGATGCCATCGTCAAGCCATTGAAGTGAAAGAGTATCGCCTTGGTAGAGCATGTCCGTCTCCTGAAACCGCGAAAGATGATCTGGTCATACCAGATGAGTTGGAGTGTGGGCGGGATGTTAATTATTTGCAAACGAGAGTTTGATAATTTGATACGGCGATCACAGCGCGTGCAGCACGGTATCACACCGGCGGCTGTGCTACACTGCCGCCACTTTCGCGACATCGGAGACAAGTCCATGGATTCACTGAAAACCCTGTATCACGCGCACATCAATACGCTGCAGCAGCGAGCGCAGCAGGTGCTGGTACGCTTTAAGCTTGATGCCATGCTGATTCATTCCGGCGAGCTGCTGACCGTTTTCCTCGACGATCACGACTATCCGTTTAAGGTGAATCCGCAGTTCAAGGCGTGGGTACCGGTGACGCAGGTGCCTAACTGCTGGTTATGGATTGATGGCGTGAATAAACCGAAATTGTGGTTCTATTCGCCGGTAGATTACTGGCACAACGTTGAGCCGCTGCCTAATAGCTTCTGGACCAACGATGTTGACGTCATCGGTTTGAAAAATGCGGATGACATCGCGCAACTGCTGCCGGCGCAACGTGAAAACGTGGCGTATATCGGGCCGGTACCTGAACGTGCTGCGCAACTCGGTATCAACAGCGAGCAGGTCAACCCAAAAGGCGTGATCGACTTCCTGCACTATCATCGCAGCATCAAAACAGACTACGAGCTGGCGTGTATGCGTGAAGCGCAGAAGCTGGCGGTTGCGGGGCATCGTGCTGCCAAAGAAGCTTTCTTCTCCGGCATGAGCGAGTTTGATATCAATATCGCCTATCTGACTGCTACCGGTCATCGCGATACCGATGTGCCTTACGGCAACATTATCGCCCTGAATGAGCATGCGGCGGTGTTGCACTACACCAAACTGGATCATCAAGCGCCCGCTAAGCGCCACAGTTTCCTGATTGATGCCGGTGCGGAATATCTTGGCTACGCGGCGGATCTGACGCGCAGCTATGCGGCGCAGAGCAAATCGCGTTACGCCGAGATGGTCGCCGCGATGAATAAAGAAGAGTTGGCGCTGATCGCCACGTTGAAAGCGGGTGTGCGCTATACCGATTATCATCTGCAAATGCATCAACGTATTGCGAGCATGCTGCTGAAATTTGAGCTGGTGAAAGGCCTGACCGAAGAGACGCTGGTGGCTGAAGACTTAACCGGTCCGTTTATGCCGCACGGTCTTGGCCATCCGCTCGGCTTGCAGGTACATGATGTCGCTGGCTTTATGCAGGACGACAACGGCACGCATCTGGCTGCGCCAGCGCAATATCCTTATCTGCGTTGTACGCGTGTGTTGGAGCCGGGCATGGTGCTGACTATCGAACCGGGCTTCTATATTATCGATTCGCTGTTGGCGAAACTGCGCGGCGGTAAGTTCAGCCAGCACTTTGACTGGCAGGCGATTGATGCGCTGAAACCGTACGGCGGTATTCGCATCGAGGATAACGTGGTGATCCACGCCAACCGGATCGAAAACATGACGCGCGATCTGCACCTTGCCTGATGGACGCCTATGACATTCCCGCTGAGGCTGTCAGTCTCAGCGAGGAAACCATCAAGAAAAGTCGTTTTATCACCTTGCTGGCGCATACCGCAGGCGTGGAAGCTGCGCGCGCGTTTGTGCAGCAGGTGAAACAAGAACATCCCACCGCACGGCATCATTGCTGGGCGTGGGTGGCTGGCGCGCCAGATGATTCGCAGCAATTAGGGTTCTCTGATGATGGCGAACCTTCTGGCACCGCCGGTAAACCGATGCTGGCTCAGCTTATGGGCAGCGGCGTCGGTGAGATTACCGCCGTAGTGGTGCGCTATTATGGCGGCGTAATGCTCGGCACCGGCGGGTTAGTGAAAGCCTATGGCGGCGGCGTACAGCAAGGACTTAAGCAGTTGGCGCGTCAACGTAAAGTGCCGATGCAATCTTTTACCCTGCAATGTGATTACGCCCAGCTCAGTGACATCGAACGACTATTGCAACGTTTTGACGGCATTATAGAAGAGAGCCATTATCAAGATCGCATTGCGCTACGTTTAGCGTTGCCGCATGCGCAGATTGCTGGCTTTCGCCAAAACCTCTCTGATTACAGCCGGGGCGCGCTGACGCTCATCCCGCTGACAAACTAAAAGCATCTGTTTAAAGGAAACGGCTGAATGCATTTTCGCGCCATTACCCGCATCGTGGGCCTGCTGGTGATTCTGTTCTCGGTGACCATGATTTTACCGGGCCTCGTTGCCTTGATTTACCGTGACGGTGCCGGGCGCGCGTTTAGCCAGACCTTTATGATGGCGATTGTGATTGGTTCGCTGCTGTGGTGGCCCAATCGCAAAGAAAAAACAGAACTTAAGCCGCGTGAAGGCTTCCTTATTGTGGTGCTGTTCTGGACCGTGCTGGGTAGCGTCGGTGCGATGCCGTTTATCTTCGCTGAACAACCTCATCTATCGATCACTGATGCGTTCTTTGAGTCGTTCTCGGGCCTAACGACAACAGGTGCCACCACGCTGGTGGGGCTTGATACGTTGCCGAAAGCGATTCTGTTCTATCGGCAGATGCTGCAATGGCTCGGCGGTATGGGAATCATCGTATTGGCGGTGGCGATTCTGCCAATTCTGGGCGTTGGCGGTATGCAGCTCTATCGCGCTGAAATGCCGGGGCCGTTGAAAGATAACAAGATGCGCCCGCGTATTGCCGAAACGGCTAAAACGTTGTGGCTGATCTATGTGCTGCTGACCGTTGCCTGTGCCGTGGCGTTGTGGCTAGCGGGCATGCCGATGTTTGACGCTATTGGCCATAGCTTCTCCACCATCGCGATTGGCGGGTTCTCAACGCATGATGCCAGTATCGGCTACTTCAATAGTCCAACCATCAACACCATCGTTGCGGTGTTCCTGCTGATTTCTGGCTGTAATTACGGCCTGCATTTCTCGCTATTAAGCGGCCGCAGCCTGAAAGTCTATTGGCGCGATCCCGAATTCCGTATGTTTATTGGCGTACAGTTGACGCTCGTCCTGATTTGTACCGTGGTGCTGTGGTTCCATAATGTCTACGCCAGTGGCTGGCAAACATTGAATCAGGCGTTTTTCCAGGTGGTTTCGATGGCGACGACTGCGGGCTTTACTACAGACAGCATCGCGCGGTGGCCGCTGTTCCTGCCGGTTCTGCTGCTGTGCTCAGCGTTTATTGGCGGCATGGCGGGTTCAACCGGCGGTGGATTGAAGGTGATCCGCATTCTGTTGCTGTTCAAGCAAGGTTCGCGTGAGTTGAAGCGCTTAGTGCATCCCAACGCGGTCTACACCATTAAGTTGGGTAACCGCGCGCTGCCGGAACGTATTCTTGAAGCGGTGTGGGGCTTCTTCTCAGCTTATGCGCTGGTGTTCCTGCTGAGCATGCTGGCGATTATCGCCACTGGCGTGGATGATTTCTCTGCGTTTGCTGCTGTGGCGGCGACTCTCAACAATCTTGGCCCCGGCTTGGGCGTGGTGGCCGACAACTTCACTTCAATGAATGATGTCGCGAAGTGGATTTTGATTTTGACCATGCTGTTTGGACGTCTTGAAGTGTTCACGCTGCTGGTGCTGTTCACGCCGACTTTCTGGCGTGAATGATAAATAGGATTAAGACATGAAAGCGTTGATTCTTTATTCCAGCCGCGATGGGCAAACTCGTGAAATAGCCGCGCGCATTGCGCAGACGCTAGTGCCGCATCAATTGTGCGATGTAATTGATTTGCTGGAGGCGCAACAGGTTGACTGGCCGCAGTACGATCGTGTGTTGATCGGCGCATCGATCCGCTATGGTCATTTCCATCCGGCATTGCTGAAGTTTGTTACTCAGCATAAGTCGCAGCTGCTGCAGCGTGTCAGCGGCTTCTATAGTGTTAACCTCACGGCACGTAAAGCAGATAAGTGCACGCCAGAGACCAATGCCTACACGCGCAAGTTCCTTGAGCAGTCGCCATGGCAGCCAGATTGTTGTGCCGTGTTTGCCGGCGCATTGCGTTATCCACGTTATCGCTGGTTCGATCGCGTCATGATTCAATTCATTATGCGAATGACGGGTGGCGAAACGGATTCATCAAAAGAAGTGGAATACACCGATTGGAATAAAGTGGCGCTTTTTGCCCAGGATTTTGCACAGTTACCAGGCAAATTGTAGTGAAATACAGCGTAGTGGCGAATTTTAGGTCGAACGATCATTTTTTTGCAATAAACCCTTGTCAGCTGCGAATAACTCCCTATAATGCGCCACCACTGAGACGGCAAAGCGGCAACGCAGACGGCTCAGCAGGGAGTGAAGAAATTCATCCCGCCGGATGAAAACG
>NZ_JBCNNP010000081.1:0-11678 GCF_039594315.1 Pantoea sp. | reverse complement strand
GCTTTGCAGCGCGGTGTGGTGAAAGAGAACAGCGTACTGAATACCGTGCCGTACCGCGTCAATGGTCATGAGATCAAAGACGTGGCGCGCTACAACGAATTGACCCTTACCGGGGTTTTACAGAAGTCGAGTAACGTCGGGGTTTCACGTTTGGCGTTAGCGATGCCCTCCTCAGCACTTGTAGATACTTACGCGCGCTTTGGACTGGGTAAACCGACCAATTTGGGGCTGGTCGGGGAAAGTAGTGGCTTATACCCTCAAAAACAACGGTGGTCTGACATAGAGAGGGCCACCTTCTCTTTCGGCTACGGGCTAATGGTAACGCCGTTACAGTTAGCGCGAGTCTACGCAACCATTGGCAGCTACGGCATCAATCGCCCGCTGTCGATCACCAAAGTTGACCCGCCAGTGGCGGGTGAACGCGTTTTCCAGGAAGACCTGGTGAGAACGGTGATGCACATGATGGAAAGCGTAGCGTTACCCGGCGGCGGCGGTGTTAAAGCGGCCATAAAGGGGTATCGCATTGCCATTAAAACCGGTACCGCCAAGAAGGTTGGACCGGATGGCCGTTACGTTAATAAATACATTGCTTACACCGCAGGCGTAGCGCCTGCCAGTCGCCCTCGTTTTGCGCTGGTGGTGGTGATCAACGATCCCCAAGCCGGTAAATATTATGGTGGTGCGGTTTCTGCACCGGTGTTTGGCGCAATCATGGGCGGCGTGCTGCGCACCATGAATATCGAACCTGATGCGTTGCCAACAGTCGATAAAAACGAATTGGTGAAGAATAGAAGTGAGGATCCAAGTGACAGATCGTAACCTGCGCGATTTACTGGCCCCATGGGTGCCGGGTGCGCCGGCACGTCCACTCCGTGACATGACACTGGATAGCCGCGCTGCGGCTGCTGGCGATCTGTTTATCGCCGTGGCGGGCCATCATGCAGATGGACGTCGTTTTATTCCGCAGGCGATTGCCCAAGGCGTGGCGGCAGTGATTGCCGAAGCCGAAGGCGAAGCCAGCGATGGTGATATCCGCGAGATGCACGGCGTCCCGGTTATCTATCTGGCGCAGTTGCAGCAGCGTCTCTCTGCACTGGCTGGACGTTTTTATCAGCAGCCGGCTGAAAAATTAAAGTTAATTGGCGTGACCGGCACTAACGGTAAAACCACCACCACGCAGTTGATGGCGCAGTGGGCCAATTTGCTGGGTGAAACCGGTGCCGTGATGGGCACCGTAGGCAACGGTTTGTATGGCCAATTAATCGCAACCGAAAATACCACCGGTTCGGCCGTGGATGTTCAGCATGTGCTGAACGATTTGGTTGAGCAGGGCGCAACGCTCACGGCAATGGAAGTTTCCTCGCACGGTCTGGTGCAGCATCGTGTTGCTGCCTTGCCGTTTGCCGCAGCGGTATTCACTAACCTCAGCCGCGATCATCTTGATTATCACGGCGATATGCAGGGCTACGAATCCGCCAAATGGCTGCTGTTCTCTGAGCATCAGATTGGCGAAGCGATCATCAATGCCGATGACGAAGTGGGCCGTCGCTGGCTGGCGAACCTGCCAGATGCTGTCGCGGTCACCATGGAAAACAATTTACAGGCGGGTTGTCGTGGTCGCTGGCTCAAAGCCACAGCCGTGAACTATCACGACGGCGGCGCGCATATTCAATTCAGCTCCAGCTGGGGCGACGGTGAGTTTGATAGTCGCCTTATGGGGGCATTCAACGTCAGCAACTTACTGTTGGCGCTGGCAACCTTGTTAACGCTGGATTATCCACTTGAATCGCTGGTGGCGACCGCTTCTCAGCTACAGCCGGTTTGCGGTCGTATGGAAGTGTTCACGGCGGAAGGGAAACCAACGGTGGTGGTTGATTACGCCCATACGCCAGATGCATTGGAAAAAGCGCTGGAAGCGGCGCGTCTGCACTGCAAAGGTCAACTGTGGTGCGTATTTGGCTGCGGTGGCGATCGCGATAAAGGTAAACGTCCATTGATGGGCGCGATTGCAGAGCAGTTTGCCGACATCGTGGTAATCACCGATGACAATCCACGCAGTGAAGAACCGATGTCGATCGTCAATGACATTCTTACTGGTCTGCTTGATCCGGGCCGTGCGCGCGTGGTTTCTGGACGTGCGCAAGCGGTCACTAACGCCGTAATGCAAGCCGCTGCTGATGACATCGTTCTGGTGGCAGGTAAAGGCCACGAAGATTACCAAATCATCGGCAACCGCCGTCTGGATTATTCCGACCGCGATACCGTCGCCCGTTTATTGGGGGTGATGGCATGATTCCAATCACTCTACAAAAACTGGCGGATATCAGTGCAGGTCAATTGCACGGCGCGGATTTAACCATCGCCGACGTCACCACCGATACGCGCAAAGTCTCCGCCGGTAGCATGTTTGTGGCAATCGTTGGTGAGCGTTTTGACGCCCATGACTTTGCTAACAATGCGATTGCTAACGGTGCACAGGCGCTGCTGGTCAGCAAGTTGCTGACCGTTTCGGTGCCGCAAGTGGTGGTTGCTGATACACGCATTGCATTCGGCCAACTCGCCGCGTGGGTGCGCCAGCAAGCGAAAGCACGCGTCGTTGCGCTAACCGGATCATCTGGTAAAACCTCGGTCAAAGAGATGACTGCCGCGATTCTGCGCCAGTGTGGTGAAACGCTGTATACCGCGGGCAACCTGAACAACGACTTCGGCGTGCCGATGACGCTGCTGCGCCTGACGAAAGATCATGCCTACGCAGTAATTGAACTGGGTGCTAACCATCAAGGCGAAATCGCTTACACCACTGATTTGGTGCGTCCAGAAACCGCATTGGTGAACAACCTTGCTGCCGCGCATCTGGAAGGCTTTGGTTCGTTGGCCGGTGTAGCAAAAGCCAAAGGCGAGATCTTTGGCGGCTTGCCGGTACATGGCACGGCGATCATCAATGCCGACAGCAACGATATTGCCAACTGGCAAAGCCAATTTGTCGATAAAACGCTGTGGCGCTTCTCGCCGCAGCCAATGGCGGATGCCGAATTCCGTGCCAGTGAAATCGTGCTGCGCGCAGATGCCACGCTGTTCACGTTGCACACGCCGCGCGGTGATATCGCGGTGGAATTGCCTTTGCCGGGCCGTCACAACATTGCTAACGCATTAGCGGCCGCCGCGCTGGCGCTTTCAGTCGATGCGCCGCTGACCGCGATTCAAAGCGGCCTTAAAACCTTGCAGCCGGTTCCTGGCCGTTTGTTCCCTATTCGCCTGAATGCAAAACAATTACTGCTGGATGACAGCTACAACGCCAACGTCGGTTCGATGACGGCAGCGGCACAAGTGCTGGGCGATATGCCGGGCTTCCGTGTGATGGTGGTGGGCGATATGGCCGAGTTGGGTGATGAAGCCGAGCAATGTCATCGCCAGGTTGGCGATGCAGCGAAAACCGCGGGAATTGATTGCGTATTAAGTACCGGCACTCTCAGCCAACTGATCGGCGAAAACAGCGGCAAAGGCGAGCATTTCGCCACTAAAACCGCGCTGACTGAACGTTTACGCACATTGCTGTCCGAACATCAGGACATCACTATTTTGGTTAAAGGTTCGCGTAGTGCCGCCATGGAGCAGGTAGTACAGAGCTTACAGGAGAAAGGAACATGCTAGTCTGGCTGGCCGAACATCTGGTCGCATTTTATTCCGGCTTTAACGTCTTCTCATATCTGACGTTTCGCGCCATTGTCAGCCTGCTGACCGCTTTGTTCATTTCTCTGTGGATGGGCCCGCGCCTGATTGCCTGGCTACAAAAGTTGCAGATTGGCCAAGTGGTGCGTAACGACGGCCCAGAATCACACTTCAGTAAACGCGGCACGCCAACCATGGGCGGCGTAATGATCCTCACCTCAATCACCATTTCGGTGCTGATGTGGGCATATCCGTCCAACCCTTACGTCTGGTGCGTATTGGTGGTGCTGGTCGGTTTTGGCGTCATCGGCTTTGTGGATGACTATCGCAAAGTGGTGCGCAAAGACACCAAAGGCCTGATCGCGCGCTGGAAATATTTCTGGATGTCAGTGATTTCGCTGGCTGTCGCCTTTGCCTTGTTCATCGCCGGTAAAGACACGCCAGCCACGCAATTAGTGGTGCCATTCTTTAAAGACATCATGCCGCAGCTTGGCTTGTTCTATGTGGTGCTGGCGTACTTCGTCATCGTCGGTACCGGCAACGCGGTTAACTTAACCGACGGCCTGGATGGCTTGGCCATCATGCCAACCGTATTCGTGGCTGCCGGCTTTGCGCTGGTGGCGTGGGCGACCGGTAACGTCAAATTTGCTGAATATCTGCATATCCCTTATCTGCGCCACGCCGGTGAATTAGTGATTGTCTGCACCGCAATTGTCGGGGCCGGTCTCGGATTCTTGTGGTTCAACACCTATCCAGCACAAGTGTTCATGGGCGATGTTGGCTCATTGGCGTTGGGCGGCGCGCTCGGCACCATTGCGGTACTGCTGCGTCAGGAGTTCTTGCTGTTGATCATGGGCGGCGTATTCGTGGTTGAAACGCTGTCAGTTATTTTGCAGGTGGGATCATTCAAGCTACGCGGGCAACGTATTTTCCGCATGGCGCCGATTCACCACCACTATGAATTGAAAGGCTGGCCAGAGCCGCGCGTGATCGTGCGCTTCTGGATTATTTCGCTGATGCTGGTGCTGATTGGCCTGGCAACGCTGAAGGTACGTTAATCATGGCTGACTATCGGGGCAGAAAAGTCGTCATCATTGGATTAGGCATCACTGGCCTGTCCTGTGTTGATTTCTTCCTCGCGCAAGGCGTTACGCCGCGCGTGATGGATACCCGTGTCTCGCCGCCGGGTCTGGACAAGTTGCCAGAGTCGGTGGAGCGCTATGTTGGCGGTATCAATAGCGATTGGTTGCTGGCAGCAGATCTGATTATCGCTAGTCCTGGCATCGCCTTGGCTCATCCGGCGTTAAGTGAAGCCGCGGATGCGGGTATCGAAATCGTCGGCGACATCGAATTGTTCTGCCGCGAAGCGCAGGCACCGATTGTGGCGATTACCGGTTCCAACGGCAAAAGCACCGTGACCACGTTAGTCGGTGAAATGGCGCGCGCCGCAGGTTGGCAGGTGGGCGTTGGCGGCAACATTGGTTTGCCTGCGTTGACGCTGCTGAAATCCCCAGCACAACTTTACGTGTTGGAGCTTTCCAGCTTCCAGTTGGAAACCACGCACAGCTTGAAAGCAGCTGCCGCAACGATCCTCAATCTGACTGAGGATCATATGGATCGCTATCCGCTCGGCATGCAGCAATACCGTGCGGCAAAATTGCGTATTTATGAAAACGCTAGCGTCTGCGTGGTGAATGCAGACGACGGCATGACGATGCCAGTGCGCGGTGTTGATCAACGTTGCGTCAGTTTCGGCATCAACCTGGGCGATTACCATCTCAATCAGCAGCAAGGCAGCACCTGGCTGCGAGCGAAGGGCGAGAAAGTCCTGAATACCGATGAGATGACGTTGGTTGGTCAGCACAATTACACCAACGCATTGGCGGCGCTGGCATTAGCCGATGCGGTGAATATTCCGCGCGCTTCCAGCCTCAAAGCGTTAACCACTTTTACTGGCCTCGCGCACCGTTTCCAACTGGTACACGAAGCCAACGGCGTACGCTGGATTAACGATTCGAAAGCCACCAACGTGGGCAGCACCGAAGCTGCGCTCAATGGTTTGCAGGTGAAAGGCACGCTGTGGCTGCTGCTGGGTGGCGATGGTAAAGCGGCTGATTTCAGCCCGCTGGCGCGTTATCTACAAGGCGATAACGTTAAGCTGTTCTGTTTTGGCCGCGACGGTGATGCGCTAGCCGCGCTGCGTCCGGAGATTGCAACCCGCACGGAAACTCTGCAGCAGGCGATGACGCAAATTGCTGCACAGGTGAAACCCGGCGATATGGTGTTGTTGTCGCCAGCCTGCGCCAGCCTTGATCAGTTCCGTAACTTTGAACAGCGTGGCGATCAGTTCGCGCAACTGGCGAAGGAGTTGAGCTGATGCGCATTCCGGGTTCTGGTGTTGCTAGCTATCTGTCAATGCGTTTGCGCGATTGGGTGATGGGCGCGCGTGACAACGAAGACGCGCCAGTGGTGCTGTACGATCGCACCTTGCTGTGGCTGACCTTTGGTTTGGCGTTAATCGGTTTTGTGATGGTGACGTCTGCGTCAATGCCGGTTGGGCAACGTCTCAACGAAGATCCGTTCTACTTTGCTAAGCGTGATGCCTTCTATATCGCCTTGGCATTCGGTATGGCGCTGGTGACATTGCGCATCCCGATGGATTTCTGGCAGCGCTACAGCAACGTGATGCTGATGGTTTCAGTCGTTATGTTGCTGATCGTGTTGGTGGTGGGTAGCTCGGTAAACGGTGCATCGCGCTGGATTGCGCTTGGCCCGCTGCGTATTCAGCCGGCAGAGCTTTCAAAGCTGACGCTGTTCTGCTACCTCGCCAGTTATCTGGTGCGCAAAGTGGACGAAGTGCGCAACAACTTCTGGGGCTTCTGCAAGCCAATGGGCGTGATGGTGGTGCTGGCAGTGCTGCTGCTGGCGCAACCGGACCTCGGAACCGTGGTGGTGCTGTTCGTCACGACGTTGGCGATGCTGTTCCTCGCGGGCGCGAAAATGTGGCAGTTCCTGGCGATCATCGGCTCCGGTATTTTTGCCGTGGTGTTGCTGATTATCGCCGAACCGTACCGTATGCGCCGCGTGACCTCTTTCTGGAACCCGTGGGAAGATCCGTTCGGTAGCGGCTATCAGCTGACGCAGTCCTTGATGGCGTTTGGTCGCGGTGAGTTCTGGGGCCAGGGCTTAGGTAATTCGGTACAAAAACTGGAATATCTGCCGGAAGCACATACCGACTTTATCTTCTCGATCATCGGTGAAGAGTTGGGTTATGTCGGTGTGGTTTTGGCGCTGTTGATGGTATTCTTCGTCGCTTTTCGCGCGATGTCGATTGGTCGCCGTGCTCTGGAGATCGATCAGCGCTTTTCTGGCTTCCTCGCTTGCTCAATTGGCGTGTGGTTTAGCTTCCAGGCGCTGGTTAACGTTGGTGCGGCGGCGGGTATGCTGCCGACCAAAGGTCTGACGCTGCCGCTGATCAGTTACGGTGGTTCGAGTCTGATCATCATGTCGACCGCCATCGTATTTTTATTGCGCATTGATTACGAAACGCGTCTGGCGAAAGCGCAGGCGTTTACCCGAGGTGTTCGATGAGTGTCAAACGGCTGATGGTCATGGCAGGTGGTACTGGCGGACATGTGTTCCCCGGTCTGGCCGTTGCCCATCACCTGATGGAACAAGGCTGGCAGGTGCGCTGGCTGGGAACCGCTGACCGTATGGAAGCGGATTTGGTGCCAAAAAATGGCATCGAAATTGATTTTATCCGCATCAGCGGGTTGCGCGGTAAAGGCGTCAAAGCGCAGTTGCTGGCACCGGTACGCATCTTTAATGCGTGGCGTCAGGCGCGTCGCATCATGAAAAACTGGCAACCCGATGTGGTGCTGGGCATGGGCGGTTACGTATCGGGGCCGGGCGGTTTAGCCGCGTGGAGCTGCGGTATTCCGGTGGTGTTGCATGAGCAGAATGGCATTGCCGGATTGACTAACAAGTGGCTGGCGAAAATTGCCACTAAAGTGATGCAGGCGTTTCCGGGCGCATTCCCAACCGCTGAAGTGGTGGGTAATCCGGTGCGCACTGATGTATTAGCGCTGCCATTGCCGGCGGAGCGATTGAGTGGCCGTACTGGCCCGATTCGCGTGCTGGTCGTTGGTGGTAGCCAGGGCGCACGCATCCTCAACCAGACATTGCCGCAAGTGGCCGCTGAGTTGGGCGACGCGATTACGCTGTGGCACCAAACCGGCAAAGGTGGATTGGATATCGTGCAGCAGGCGTATCGCGATGCTGGGCAGCCGCAGCACAAAGTCACCGAGTTTATTGATGACATGGCCGAAGCCTATGCGTGGGCGGATGTGGTGGTGTGTCGTTCCGGTGCATTAACGGTCAGCGAAGTGGCTGCCGCAGGTTTACCGGCGATTTTTGTGCCGTTTCAGCACAAAGATCGTCAGCAGTACTGGAATGCGTTGCCGTTGGAAAAAGCGGGCGCAGCCAAAATTTTCGAGCAGCCGCAGTTCACCGCAGCTGTGGTAGCGGACACGCTGCGTCATTGGGATCGTGGCACCTTGTTGGCGATGGCTGAAAAAGCCCGTCAGGTGGCGATCCCCGATGCAACCGATCGGGTTGCCAAAGAAGTGGCGCGCGTCGCGAAATAGTTAATCGGCCAGTTGATTTGGCCTGTGCCCTAAAACGGCACAAACGGGAAAAACAGGTAATTGAAACAGATGAATACACAACAATTGGCAAAACTGCGTTCTATTGTGCCCGAGATGCGTCGCGTCCGGCACATTCACTTTGTCGGCATCGGTGGTGCTGGCATGGGCGGTATTGCCGAAGTGTTGGCGAACGAAGGCTATCACATCAGCGGATCTGATCTGGCACCGAACCCAGTAACACAGCATCTGGCCTCGCTGGGCGCCACGATTTACTTCAATCATCGCCCGGAAAACGTCACCGACGCGAGCGTGGTGGTGGTATCGACGGCGGTCGCGCAGGATAACCCTGAATTGGTCGCCGCGCGTGAGCAGCGTATTCCGGTGATTCGTCGCGCTGAGATGTTGGCTGAACTGATGCGTTTCCGTCACGGCATCGCGGTTGCGGGTACCCACGGTAAAACCACCACTACCGCGATGGTCACCAGCATTTATGCCGAAGGCGGCATGGATCCAACCTTCGTTAACGGCGGCCTGGTTAAAGCAGCGGGAACGCACGCGCGTCTTGGTAGCAGCCGCTACCTGATCGCGGAAGCGGATGAAAGCGATGCGTCGTTCTTGCATCTGCAACCGATGGTGGCGATTGTCACGAACATCGAAGCCGATCATATGGATACCTATCAGGGCGATTTTGAGAACCTGAAGCAGACCTTCATCAACTTCCTGCACAACTTGCCATTCTACGGTCGTGCAGTGATGTGTGTTGATGATGCGGTGATCCGTGATCTGATTCCGCGCGTTGGTCGCCAGGTGACCACCTACGGTTTTAGCGATGACGCGGATGTGCGCATTGAAAATTACGAGCAGCGTGGCGCGCAAGGGCACTTCACCTTGATCCGTCAGGATAAGCCGGTGCTGAAAGTGACCTTGAACGCGCCGGGTCGTCATAACGCGTTAAACGCGGCTGCAGCAGTAGCAGTTGCCAGCGAAGAAGGTATTGAAGATAACGCGATTTTGGCTGCGCTGGAGAGCTTCCAGGGCACAGGGCGCCGTTTCGATGTTCTCGGCGAGTTTGATACTGCGGCGGTCAACGGCAATGCAGGCAGCGCGATGCTGGTGGACGATTATGGTCATCATCCGACTGAAGTGGATGTCACCATCAAAGCCGCACGTGCGGGATGGCCTGATAAGAAGCTGGTGATGGTGTTCCAGCCGCATCGTTATACGCGTACCCGCGACCTGTTTGATGATTTCGCCAATGTGCTGTCGCAGGTTGATGTTTTGCTGATGCTGGATGTCTATCCGGCGGGCGAAGCCGCAATTCCGGGAGCGGATAGCCGTTCTCTGTGCCGCGCAATTCGTAATCGCGGCAAGGTTGATCCGATTTTAGTTTCTGAGCATGACGCATTGCCAGATGCTCTGGCACCGCTGCTGTCGGGTGATGATCTGGTGATCGTGCAAGGCGCAGGTAACATCGGCAAGATTGCGCGCAAGTTGGCCGATAACCAGCTTCAGCCTGCGGTTAAGACGGAGGCGCGCCATGACTGAGAAAGTGGCGGTATTACTTGGCGGTACCTCGGCTGAACGCGAAGTCTCGTTGATGTCTGGCACTGCGGTGCTGGCTGGACTGCGCGAAATGGGCATTGATGCCCATGCCGTCGATACGCGTGATGTTTCGGTACTCGAACTGAAACAGCAAGGTTTTGCCAAAGCCTTTATTGCGTTGCATGGTCGCGGCGGCGAAGACGGCACCTTGCAGGCCGTGCTGGAGTTCCTGCAACTGCCTTATACCGGCAGCGGCGTGATGGCTTCTGCTATCACCATGGATAAACTGCGCAGCAAATTGTTGTGGCAGGGCAGGGGATTACCTTCTGGCAAATTCGTCTGGTTGACGCGCCAGCAGCATGAGCAGGGTTTAGATGCTGAAATCCTCGCATCCATTGAAGCTTTGGGTTTGCCGCTGTTCGTCAAGCCAAGCTGTGAAGGATCAAGCGTGGGTATCAGTCGCGTTAATCACGCTGATGCGTTACCTGCGGCGCTGGAAGAGGCATTTCGTCATGATGATGATGTGCTGATTGAAGCATTTCTTAGCGGTGCAGAGTACACAGTTGGCATTGTTGGCGAGCAAATTCTGCCTTCAATCAGAATTAAAACTGCCAGCGAGTTCTATGACTATGAAGCTAAATACATTTCTGACGATACTGAATACTTCTGCCCGAGCGGATTGAGTGCGGAAAAAGAAGCGGAATTGCAGAAATTAGTCTCGGCAGCCTGGCGCGCATTGGGTTGCAGCGGCTGGGGTCGTGTGGATGTGATGGCGGATGGCGACGGTAATTTCCAGTTGCTGGAAGTGAACACTTCGCCTGGCATGACCAGCCATAGCCTGGTGCCAATGGCTGCAAAGCAGGCGGGATACAGTTTCCCGCAACTGGTGGCGCGTATTTTGGAGCTGGCTGACTGATATGTCTCAGGCGGCGATACGTGTACGCAAGAATGAGCCTCAGGAACGTGCGAGTTCCGGGCGCAGCAACGGTGCACGACTGTTTGGCATCGTGTTCCTGTTGATGGTGGTGGGGATCATGGTGGCCGGTGGCCTCGTGGTGCTGAAGTGGATGAATGACGCGTCGCGCTTGCCGCTTTCGAAGCTGGTGGTGACCGGGCAAACCCACTACACCACGCACGATGATATTCGCCAGGCTATCTTGTCGCTCGGCGCGCCGGGGACGTTCATGTCGCAAAACGTGGATATCCTTCAGCAGCAGATTGAGCGTTTACCCTGGATTAAGCAGGTCAGTGTGCGTAAGCAGTGGCCTGATGAGCTGAAGATAAATTTGGTGGAGTACGTTCCGGTGGCACGTTGGAACGACTCGCACATGGTGGACGCCGATGGCGTCTCCTTCAGCGTTCCGGCCAGCCATGTTGGCAAAGAAACTCTGCCAATGTTGTATGGCCCGGAAGGCAGTGAAAATGAGGTGTTAGCCGGCTATCACACCATGAGTGATGTACTTAAGGCTAACAAGTTTACCCTGAAGGTCGCGTCAATGACGGCGCGGCGCTCATGGCAGTTGGTGACCAGTGACGATGTGCGCATTGAACTGGGACGTAGCGACACCATGAAGCGTCTGAACCGTTTTATTGAGCTTTATCCGGATCTGCAGCAGCAGGGCCAGAGTCAAAACAAACGCATCACTTATGTTGATCTGCGTTACGACTCCGGCGCCGCAGTAGGCTGGGCAGCAGCACCGATAGAGCCACAGGACAGTAATCAGCAACAGAACCAGGCACAGGCTAAACCACAATGATCAAGGCAACGGACAGAAAACTGGTAGTAGGACTCGAAATTGGCACCGCGAAGGTGTCCGCCCT
>NZ_JBCNNP010000080.1:0-12230 GCF_039594315.1 Pantoea sp. | reverse complement strand
TGCTGGTGGCCGCTCTCACGTCATCCGGAGAGCGGCAAGCAGGCGATTACAGGATAAATTGATGCAGCGCCGCGTCTTTGCGATCCAGATAGTGGATTGACTGGATGCGGCGAATGGTGCGCGATTTGCCGCGCACTAGCAGCGTTTCCGTCGTTGCGATATTGCCGTTGCGCGTAATGCCTTTCAGCAAATCACCGGTGGTAATGCCGGTGGCAGCAAAGATCACGTTATCGTTGCGCGCCATTTGCTCCAGTTTCAGCACCTGTCCAGCTTCAATGCCCATTTCAGCGCAGCGTTGCAGTTCATTCTCGCCTAAACGACGATTCTCTTCCGTGTCACCTTTAACATGATGACGTGCCAGCAAACGAGCTTGCATGTCGCCGTCCATTGCACGAATCACCGCCGCTGATACCACGCCTTCCGGCGCGCCGCCAATGCCGTACATCACATCCACTTCGCTATCCGGCATGCAGGTCAGAATCGAAGCCGCGACATCGCCATCCGGGAAGCTGAACACGCGCACGCCGAGCTGTTGCAGCTGTGCAATCACCGCATCGTGACGCGGCTTAGCGAGAATCGACACTGTCAGCTGGCTGAGCGGTTTGCCCAGCGCCAGCGCGATGTTTTTTAGATTGATGTCGAGCGGCAGATTGAGATCGATAGCACCGCGTGCGCCGGGACCAACAATCAGCTTTTCCATATACATATCAGGTGCGTGCAGGAAACTACCTTGATCGCCAACCGCTAGCACCGCCAGCGCATTGGCTTGGCCCATCGCCGTCATGCGCGTGCCTTCAATCGGGTCAACGGCGATATCCACCGCGTCGCCGCGTCCGGTTCCGACTTTCTCACCGATATACAGCATCGGCGCTTCGTCGATTTCGCCTTCGCCGATCACAATCTGACCGTCGATATCGATGGTGTTGAGCATAATGCGCATGGCGTGAACGGCAGCGCCGTCGGCCGCATTTTTATCGCCGCGTCCTAACCAGTGATAGCCCGCTAATGCAGCGGCTTCGGTCACACGGGAAAATTCAATCGCGAGTTCTCGTTTCATGGTGGCACCTGATAAAAAACAGGCAGGCAGTTTAACACAGCGGGGGAGAGTGGCAGGGGAAAAACCCGCGGCAGGGCGCCGCGGGTCAGCAGGATGTTACTCTTCGTCTTCCCACGCTTTGGCGCGAGCAACCGCTTTCTTCCAGCCAGCGTAACGCACGTTACGTTCGGTGGTTTCGATGCTTGGACGGAACTCGCGTTCAATCACTGCTTTGGCGCGCACTTCATCCAAATCGCTCCAGAAACCAACCGCCAGACCCGCCAGATACGCGGCACCCAACGCGGTGACTTCACGCACTTCCGGACGCTCAACGCGCGTGCCGAGAATGTCAGACTGGAACTGCATCAGGAAGTTGTTGGCAACCGCACCACCATCCACGCGCAGTGATTGCAGGCGCGTACCCGCATCGTTCTGCATCGCTTCCAGCACGTCGCGCGTCTGGTATGCGATTGATTCCAGCGTGGCACGGATGATGTGGTTAGCATTGGCACCGCGCGTCAGGCCGAAGATGGCGCCACGTGCATACGGATCCCAATATGGCGCACCCAAACCGGTGAAGGCTGGCACCATGTAGACGCCGTTGGTGTCTTTCACTTTCAGCGCGAAGTACTCAGAGTCAGTGGAATCGCTGATCAGCTTCATCTCATCACGCAGCCACTGAATTGACGCGCCACCAATGAATACCGCACCTTCCAGCGCATAGTTCACTTCACCGCGTGGACCGCAAGCGATGGTGGTCAGCAGGCCGTGGGTTGAGGTGACCGCTTCGGTACCGGTGTTCATCAGCATGAAGCAGCCGGTGCCGTAGGTGTTTTTCGCCATGCCAGGTTGTACGCACAGCTGGCCATACAGCGCGGCTTGCTGGTCACCGGCGATACCGGCGATTGGAATACGCGTACCGCCTTTACCACCAATGTTGGTTTGGCCGTACACTTCTGAAGAACCTTTCACTTCCGGCAGCATTTCGCGCGGAATATCAAGGATCTCCAGCATGCGATCGTCCCACTCCAGCTTGTG
Source organism: Pantoea sp. (assembly GCF_039594315.1). Taxonomy (GTDB): domain Bacteria; phylum Pseudomonadota; class Gammaproteobacteria; order Enterobacterales; family Enterobacteriaceae; genus Pantoea. The sequence continues at coordinate 10,156 of NZ_JBCNNP010000080.1, read as the reverse complement.
GATGTTGTACATCATGGTACGTGAGGCATTGGTGTGATCGGTAACGTGCACACGTCCTTGCGTCATTTTCCAAATCAGCCAGGTATCAACAGTACCGAACAGCAGCTCGCCGCGTTTTGCACGCTCACGTGCGCCTTCCACGTTGTCGAGAATCCACTTCACTTTGGTACCGGAGAAGTACGGGTTAATCACCAAACCGGTGGTGTGCTGGATGTACTCTTCCAGACCTTCTTTCTTCAGTTTGTTACAGTAATCGGCGGTGCGAGGATCTTGCCAAACGATGGCGTTGTAAACCGGCTTGCCGGTCTCTTTATCCCACACGATGGCGGTTTCACGCTGGTTGGTGATACCAATCGCCGCGATTTGATCCGAGTTGATGTCGGCATGGGCCAGCACTTCAACTAACGTTGAGCTTTGTGACGCCCAAATATCCATTGGATCATGTTCAACCCAACCCGCTTTCGGGTAGATCTGGGTAAATTCGCGCTGAGAAACCGCAACGATGTTGGCATCATGATCAAGCACGACGGCGCGTGAGCTGGTGGTGCCTTGATCGAGTGCAACTATATATTTTTTATCAGTAGTCATTGTGCTTTCCTGATGTGGTATCGATGAAACTTAGGCTTTACGCTGCTGCTGTGCACGCGCAACCGGTTTTTCTGCTGTGTTGGTTTCCGCTACGACATTAACTGGCAGATGGCGGCCAATCAGTGAACGGTAACCGAAGGCTCCGAGGCAAGCACCGACCAGCGGGCCAAAAATCGGAACCAGGAAGTAAGGAATATCTTTGCCGCCGGTGAAGGCTACGTTGCCCCAACCTGCGAGGAACGCGAACAGTTTTGGACCGAAGTCACGCGCCGGGTTAAGGGCGAAGCCGGTCAGTGGACCCATTGAGCCACCAATAATCGCCACCAGCAGACCAATTAACAGCGGTGCCAACGGACCACGTGGTACGCCGTTGCCGTCGTCGGTCAGCGCCATGATGACTGCCATCAGAACCGCGGTAATTACCATCTCAACCAGGAACGCCTGCGGAACGCTGATGTGTGGGTTCGGGTAGGTAGAGAAGATACCGGCCAGATCGATGCTTTCCACACTGCCACGCACCATCTGGTGAGCTGTTTCATAATCAAAGAACAAATTGTAGTAGAGACCGTAGACCAGCGCGGCAGCGCAGAACGCGCCGGCAACCTGCGCCAGAATATAAGGAATAACTTTACGACCTTCAAAATTGGCGAACAGGCACAGCGCGACGGTGACTGCTGGGTTAAGATGCGCACCTGAAACACCGGCACTGAGATAGACAGCCATGGATACTGCTAAACCCCAGATGATACAAATTTCCCACTGACCGAATGCCGCACCGGCCAATTTCAGTGCAGCTACGCAGCCTGCACCAAAAAAGATGATCAAACCGGTGCCGAGGAATTCGGCGATGCATTGACCTGTAAGTGTGTTCGTTGTCTGACTCATAATGGAATTCCTGAAGCGAGGTTAAATTTTATCAGTTGTTGTTCTCATCCATGAGTCGCCCAGCCTTCATTGTAGGGTTGATGTGAATTTATCGTTAACGAGCATAAACGAGAAATAGCGAAATTGAAAATTGTGTGCTGCGTCATAAAAATGCGCGTTTTCGCGTATTTTGCGTTTCTTTAGCTCCGATTTGTCTCGCTACGACCGCTTCAGTTTCGTGAGCGCAGCCACAAATGCGCGAAGGTGCGCATTTTTTTAGGCATAAGCTGAAAAGTGTTACAGACTGCCCGCTCAAGCCTTGTGCCGCTGGACTTGCTGGGTTTGGCTACATACAATCGAGTCATCGTGGCTGAGCGCACCATAATAAGGCAAGCGCTCGCCCTATCAACGCCTTGCAAGATTTAGGAGAGGTCAGAAAGATGTCATTTGAAGTGTTCGAGAAACTGGAAGCGAAAGTTCAGCAGGCGATTGATACCATCACGCTGCTGCAGATGGAAATTGAAGAGCTGAAAGAGCAAAACAACACGCTGAAGAACGAAGTCAGCCAGGCTTCCGGCAACCAGGATGCGCTGGTGCGTGAAAATCAGCATCTGAAAGAAGAGCAGCACGTTTGGCAGGATCGTCTACGTGCACTGCTGGGAAAAATGGAAGAGGTTTAAGCGTAATAGCTTGAACCGACGGGTGCCGCGGCACCCGTTTTTGTTGCGGCTTACTCGATGTCGAGTGCGTCTTCAGACAGGATGATGCCAGTGTTATCGGCATACAGATGGTCGCCAGAGAAGAAGGTTACGCCGCCAAAGTTAACGCGCACGTCACTTTCGCCAATCCCTTCGCCTGCTGCGCCTACCGGAATCGCCGCAATCGCCTGAATGCCGATCTCCAGTTCTTCAAGGTCGTCAACTTGACGCACCGAACCGTAAATCACCAAACCTTCCCACTCATTTTGCGCTGCCAGACTCGCCAGCTGCGCATCGACCAATGCACGACGCACTGAGCCGCCGCCATCAACCAGCAACACGCGACCGCGACCATTCTCTTCCAGCAAATCGTAGAGTAAGCCGTTGTCTTCGAAACATTTCACTGTGGTGATTTGACCACCGAATGAGCTGCGCCCACCAAAGTTCGAAAAAAGCGGTTCAACAACGTTCACAGCTTCGTGGTAGATGTCACAGAGTTCAGATGTATCGTATTTCATGAGGGTATCGTCTGTTTGCCACAGGAGCGCTAAGTATATCGCTTTCTGGCGATTGTTGGCAAAATCATCAACCGACAAAAAAAGCGCTGCATCAATATCCTGCGTAAAAAAAAGCCCAGCACAAAGGCTGGGCAGATATTTTGCAGCAATGCTTATAGAATGAAGCGGCTGAGATCTTCGTCGGCCACCAACTCATCCAGATGCTTACCAACGTACTCGGCATCGATGGTGATCGACTCGCCGTTACGATCGCTGGCGTCGTAGGAGATATCTTCCATCAGGCGCTCCAGCACGGTATGCAGACGACGCGCACCGATGTTCTCGGTGGTTTCGTTAACCTGCCACGCTGCTTCCGCGATACGGCGCACCGCATCTTCGGTGAACTCGATGTTCACGCCTTCAGTGCCCATCAGCGCCTTGTACTGCACGGTAACCGATGCGTTTGGCTCAGTCAGGATGCGCTCGAAATCGTTAACGGTCAGCGCTTGCAGCTCAACACGGATCGGCAAACGACCTTGCAGTTCTGGAATCAGATCGGAAGGGCTGGCAACCTGGAACGCACCGGAAGCGATAAACAGAATGTGGTCAGTTTTCACCATGCCGTGCTTAGTGGAAACCGTGCAACCTTCAACCAGCGGCAACAGGTCGCGCTGTACGCCTTCGCGTGACACATCTGGGCCGCCAGCATTCTGGCCACCGCGCTTACAGATTTTGTCGATTTCATCGATGAACACGATGCCGTGTTGCTCAACCGCATCAATCGCGTCCTGCTTCAGCTCTTCAGGATTCACCAGCTTGGCGGCTTCTTCTTCAATCAGCAGCTTCATGGCTTCTTTGATTTTCAGTTTACGCGGCTTCTGCTTCTGTCCACCGAGGTTCTGGAACATCGATTGCAGCTGGCTGGTCATCTCTTCCATGCCCGGAGGCGCCATGATTTCAACACCCGCTGAGGTTGCCGCCAGATCGATCTCAATTTCTTTATCGTCCAACTGGCCTTCGCGCAGCTTCTTGCGGAATGACTGGCGTGCCGCTGAAGGTTCAGCGTTGTGCTCGGCCTGGCCCCAGTTGTTTTTCGCTGGTGGGATCAGCACATCGAGAATGCGCTCTTCCGCCATTTCTTCAGCGCGGTATTTGTTCTTCTCGATTGCCTGGCTGCGTACCATTTTGATCGCAGAATCGGTCAGATCGCGAATGATGGAATCGACCTCTTTACCGACGTAACCGACTTCGGTGAATTTGGTGGCTTCCACTTTGATGAATGGCGCATTCGCTAGCTTCGCCAAACGACGGGCGATCTCGGTTTTACCGACGCCGGTTGGGCCAATCATCAGGATGTTTTTCGGCGTAACTTCGTGGCGCAGCTCTTCGTCGAGCTGCATGCGGCGCCAGCGATTACGCAGGGCGATCGCGACCGCCTTCTTTGCGCCGTCCTGGCCGATAATAAAGCGGTTAAGCTCGCTGACAATCTCGCGGGGAGTCATCTCAGACATGATGTTTAGTCCTTAGCCTTAGACGGTAATGCTTCGAAGTTAATATTGTGGTTGGTGTAGATACAGATATCGCCGGCGATGTTCAGTGCTTTCTCAACGATATCGTGCGCACCAATGTCGGTGTTTTCCAGCAACGCGCGTGCCGCTGCCTGGGCGTAAGGCCCACCAGAACCGATAGCAATCAGGTCATTTTCCGGCTGGATAACATCGCCGTTGCCGCTGATGATTAATGAGGAGTTTTCGTCAGCCACCGCCAGCAGCGCTTCAAGGCGGCGCAGCATGCGATCGGTACGCCAATCTTTGGCCAGTTCGACCGCCGCTTTCACCAGGTGACCTTGGTGCATTTCCAGCTTGCGTTCGAACAATTCAAACAGGGTGAAGGCATCTGCGGTGCCGCCAGCAAAACCGGCGATCACTTTATCGTTGTAAAGACGACGGACTTTTTTAACGTTGCCTTTCATTACGGTATTGCCGAGCGTAGCCTGGCCATCACCGCCAATCACTACCTGGCCGTTGCGTCGTACACTTACTATTGTTGTCACGGGCAGACCCCTTGTTGCAGTAGAAAAGGAACTCCGCGCACTCGGCGCGGAGTATCATGCAACCAGATATGGGGTGGGATTGAGGAGTTTCAACCCCTAATTATTTAAGGTAAGGCGAGAGGGATGCAGCTTCCGTGGCCGGAGCTGTGCAAACGTTTGACGGTGCTATCCGCGCTGCTGCGATCTTTGAACGGCCCAATCACCACGCGATTCCAGCCGCCGCCGGTGGTAATGCGGCTCTCAAATCCTTCAAATGCCAGACCTGCACGCACAGATTCTGCCTGATCGGTGCCTTTAAACGAACCACACTGCACCATCCAGCGTTGTGAAGCGGCTTTCTCTTCTGGTTTCGCTTTGGCCGTTTCCTGCGGTTTTGGCTGTGGCGCCGGTTCACGGGTGATCGGCGCAGCTTGCTGCTGTTGTTGGCGAGCGGCTTGCTGTTGCTGCAACTGTTGTTGGCGCTGCTGCTGTTGCTGACGTTGCAACTGCTGCTGCTGAAGTTGTTGCTGCTGTTGTTGCACCTGCTGACGCTGCAACGTGACCTGACGCTGTGCCGGCGTTTGTTCGTTCCACGGCACTTCATTCAATTGCGTTGGCTGCTGGCGCATATCGGCCTGCATCTGCTCCAGCAACTGGCGCTGTTCATCGGTCAACTGGGTTTGTGACTGCACGTTGCCACCCGCTGAAGGTTCAGTCGGCGACGGCACGGTAATTTGGCGATTTTCCAGCTCTTTGATGTACTTCCAGCGCTCTTCCGGCTTCGGCGGCAAGCCGTTTCCGGTGGCTTTATGATTGGGAACCACTTCAATCTCTTCTTTTTTATGGTGCGAGATGAACCATAAACCACCGGCAAAGGTGACCAGCACGGCCACGGCCAATACCATCATGAGTTTTGAAGTGCCTGAGCCGCCTTTGCTTTTCTTGCTGCGGCTGGCCGGTTTTTTGCGACGCGTCCCTGTTGAACGCCCGCGGCCTACATAATCTTTCTGTGCCACTTTCGTTCTGCTACCCTTCAAAAAAATGCCAATGGGCATGTAAATGTGCTGTTAATCGCCCGGCAATGAGTGCGCCATGTTACGCAAGGGCTGGAACTTTGACCAGCAGAGTCTGCCTTCAGAATCCGCTGAAAAAGATGACAGCGAAGGTTATTTTTCGCGTTTTGCTGCCGGTGCGGTGCTGCCGCGCACGCGTAATTCGGCGTCCAGCAGGCGCGAACCGTTGTTAACGCGTTTGCCCTGCAACTCATCCAGCAGCAACAGCATCGCTTCACGACCAATGGCAAAACGCGGCTGCGCCACGGTGGTCAGCGGCGGATCGTAGTATTGCGCCAGTTCGATATCATCAAAGCCGACAACCGACAGATCCTGCGGAATACGCATGCCGAGTTTGCGCGCCTGATTCATCGCACCCAGCGCCATTAAATCGCTGTGGCAGAAAATCGCTTTCGGTGGCTGCGGCAAACTCATCAACTGTTTCAACGCATTAGCGCCCGCCTCAAAGGTAAAATCGCCGTGCACAATCATTGTAGGATCAATGGCGATATTGCTGCGACGTAGCGCCTGAATATAGCCCTGCAAGCGATATTGGCTCAGCGGGATGTGTTCCGGCCCGGTGATGCAGGCAATTTGGCGATGACCGAGTTGCAGCAGATGATTCACGGCTTCAAACGCGGCGGTCAGATTATCGATGTGCACGGTTGGCAACGCCATTTCCGGTGCAAATTCATTGCCCATCACCATCGGCGGCAGATTGCGTTGATCTTCAATCCCGGCTTCAAACGGCAGTTGCGAACCCAGCAGCACCATGCCGTCAATTTGGCGTGTCAGCATTAAATTAAGGAAGGTTTTTTCCTGTTGGTTCTGATGCGCGCAATCGCCAATTAACACCAAATAACCTTCACGCGCCGCGGTAACTTCCACGCCACGAATGATCTCACTGAAGAACGGATCGCAGATGTCCGGCACAATCACCAGGATGGTTTGCGTTTCGCCGCGCTTGGCGTTGCGCGCCAAACCGTGCGGTGCGTAACCTACGTCAATGACCGCTTTTTCTACTTTAAGTCGGGTGGCGGCTGAGACTTTTTCTGGATTCATCAACGCACGTGAAACCGTCGCGGTGGAAACGCCGGCTTGCTCGGCCACATCTTTCATGGTGGCGGTGGTTGAGGGTTGCTTCTGGTCCAACGTATAACTCCTGACGCGGTACAGCGCATTGATTTTCAGACATTGCCGGGCTTCAACCGGGACGGCACTATTGTTAACCCAAGGTCGCGCCGGGTTGTTACTTAATTTGCATAAAAATTGTGACTTGTGCGACTTTTTTCGATCTGCCTCGCAGATGTGGCGCGGCTTAACTCTCGGTGGGATCGATATCCAGCGTCCATTTCACTTTGCGCGCGGCGGGCAGGGTGGAAATCAGCGGCAGCGATCCGCTCAGCAACTGTTGCAGACGTTTGCGCGACGGATGCTGTAATAACAATTGCCAACGCCAGCGCCCGCTGCGTTTCGGTGCCAACGCTGGAACCGGCCCCATCAACCACATCGCTTCATCTTTTAACGGGCTCGCTTCCACTAAATTACGCAACTGAGTCAGGAATTCGGCGGCTTGCTGATTATCCATATCCTCGGCGCGGAACAGCGCGTGGCTGGTCCACGGTGGCAGCTGCACCGATTGGCGCTCTAATAAGGTCTGATCGGCAAAGGCGAAATAGCCGCGATGCAGCAAAGTTTGCAGCAGCGGATGTTCGGGATGATGGGTTTGCAGCAACACCTCACCTTGTTTGCCTGCGCGACCGGCGCGGCCCGCGACTTGCGTATACAACTGCGCAAAACGCTCGGCGGCGCGGAAATCAGCCGAGAACAGCGCGCCATCGACATCTAATAGCGATACCAACGTGACATCCGGGAAATGGTGGCCTTTCGCCAGCATCTGGGTACCGACCAAAATGCGCGCGCCGCCGCGATGCACATCAGCCAAATGCGCTTCCAGCGCGCCTTTGCGGCTGGTGGTATCACGATCGATACGTGAAATCGGCACGCCGGGGAATAGCGTGCCGAGTTGCTGCTCTAACTGCTCGGTGCCGACGCCAACCGGCATCAAATGCGTCGAGCCGCAGCTCGGACATTGATTAGGCAGCGGGCGCTGGCTATCGCAATGGTGGCAGCGCAACTGGCGGTGATTCTGGTGCAGCGTGTAATAGCTGTCGCAGCGCTGACATTCCGCCAGCCAGCCGCAATCGTGGCACATCAACGCCGGAGAAAAGCCGCGCCGATTGAGGAACAGCAACACCTGATTATCGGCCTGCAAATGCTGGCGCATTTTGCCGAGCAACGCGGGCGCCAATCCGCCTTTCAGCTGTTGGCCTTTGAGATCGATAAGTTGTTGCAACGCAGGTTTGGCATTACCGGCGCGTTTGGTGAGATTGAGCTGACGATATTTGCCGACGCGCACGTTGTGCAGGGTTTCCAGCGCTGGTGTTGCTGAACCCATCACAATCGGAATGTCCTCTTCGTGGGCGCGAAATACCGCCAAATCGCGCGCCTGATAGCGCCAGCCTTCCTGCTGTTTGTAGGAGCTGTCGTGCTCTTCATCAATAATGATCACGCCCGGACGCGCTAATGGCGTGAATAACGCCGAACGCGTGCCGATGACAATCGCGGTTTCGCCACTGCGCGCGCGCAGCCAAACGGCGAGGCGTTCGCTGTCATTTAAGGCTGAATGCAGCACATCGATCGGTGCATCGAAACGTTCGCGGAAGCGGGCGATGGTTTGTGGCGTTAGGCCGATTTCCGGCACCAGCACCAACGCTTGTTTGCCACGCGCCAGTACGTTCTCTAACACGCTGAGATAGACTTCGGTTTTACCTGAACCAGTAATGCCTGCCAGCAGCCACGCAGCATAATGATCGTCTTCGCTGCGCATCGCGCCAACTGCCATCGCCTGATCGGTATTCAAGCGCAGACGATCACCTTTCACCGCGAAAGTGCTGCGCCAGTCGTGCATTTGCGGCGTATGTTCACGCAAATCGCACAAGCCTTTGGCACGCAATGCTTGCAGCGCAGCGTCAGTAAAATCGTGCTCGCTGACTTGATGACGATACAATGGCCGCTGACGTAGCATCGCCAGCGCTTGCTGTTGTTTTGGCGCACGCTTTAGGCTTTCCATCGCCACTTCGCGGCCCGCTTCATTAATCACCCATTGCCACAGCGGCGCTTCCTGCGCCGGTTTACCTTGACGCAACAGCACCGGCAGCGCATGACTCAGCACTTCACCCAACGGTGAATGATAATAGTTGGCCGCCCAGTGCAGAATGCGCCACAGCGCAGGCGAGAACAGACTTTGCTCGTCGAGCACGCTGTCAATTTGCTTGAGCTGGGTGAGCGGCAGATCGCTGGTTTCGCGCGTGCCAACCACAATGCCAATCATTTTACGATTGCCGAACGGCACATTCACGCGCGCACCCGCCACCGGCTGCGGCGCATCAGCGGGCAACAGATAGTCAAACAGGCGAGGCAGCGGAACGGGCAGGGCAACCTGAACAACGGGCATGTGAATCTCTATCCGGTTCTGAATTAAGGAGAAGTAGTGTACACGCTGCTGCGATGAGCGGGTATACACGCGAGCTATTTGCGGGATCTGGTTAATTTCTGTATACTATGCCGCCTTCGATGAGATCGCTCGTCGGAGCATACACTTAATGTTCAACCGCGTGTGGTGCTGTGCAGGCTGAGCCTGGCACGGAGAGCGACACGGCCTTTTATGAGGTTCTCCCATGAAACAAGGTATTCACCCTAAGTACGAAGCAGTAACCATGACTTGCTCTTGCGGTAACGTGATCAACACCCGTTCAACCATGACTTCTGGTCTGAACCTGGACGTGTGCGGCAAATGCCACCCGTTCTACACTGGTAAGCAACGTGTTGCTGACACCGGTGGCCGTGTAGATCGCTTCAACAAGCGTTTCAGCGTGCCAGCAAGCAAGAAATAAGATTTTTAGCGGCTGGATCACTATGATTCGGCAGCAAAAAAAACCCAGCCTCGGCTGGGTTTTTTTGTTTCTGGCTTCAGTATTCCCAGCTATCGGGATCGATGCCCATTTCACGCATTATCTGTTTCGCTTCTTCCGGAATCTCATCGCTACGTTCTTTACGCAGATCGACATCGTTCGGCAGAGGCTGCCCGGTGAAAGCATGCAAAAAGGCTTCACACAGCAGTTCGCTGTTGGTGGCGTGACGCAGGTTATTGACCTGACGGCGGGTGCGCTCATCCGTTAAAATCTTCAGCACTTTCAGCGGGATAGAAACTGTGATTTTCTTAACCTGCTCGCTCTTCTTGCCATGTTCAGCGTAAGGGCTGATATATTCGCCGTTCCATTCAGCCATGGGTTACCTTAATCAATAAAAGTTGAATATGGGGAAATCCGTTGATTATGCCCGATTTTTCGATGCCTGACCCCT
>NZ_JBCNNP010000008.1:0-148995 GCF_039594315.1 Pantoea sp. | reverse complement strand
GATTGCTGAAAATACGTGGGTAGCTCACCCCAGAAACACGCCCGGATAACCAGACTCTGTCCATGTAAAGGATGACACTTTAACTTAGCTATGAAGACGACATCTTAATAATGGATAGACACTAATTATAGAGGCAAAGCTGACCTGGCCGTTCTGAGCTAAGCTTACCTGGCCGCTTCGGGCTATCTGCTGAGGATCCTGATATGGCGGCTTCTGGTGCGGAGTTTTTCACGATGAACGAAGTTAACCGGCTTAAAGTTATCCAGGACGTCGTCGACCGGCGGCTGACAACACATCTCGCAGCTGAGCGTCTTGGCATTTCCGACCGGCACTGTCGCCGCCTGCTTCAACGCTAACTGCCTGTGTGGTTCAGGTGCGAACGTTGATAACAAGCGACTGGGTGCGGTGCTGAGGCTGGCACTGGTAAAACAGGACCAATAGTAATGTCCGCCAGTGGCTCAATTAACATGACCGCGTTATGGTAGTTCTCACTAATAACGTAAGCTGCCTGCGCTAACAGGCTGCTTATTCCGTTATGCCAATTAGCAATTAATCTAACATAGCAGAGCCAGATCTTTATGTTTTGCCCCATCCCAATTAGGCGCCATCAGACTGAAAAGATTTCCAGTGTAATTCTTTATCCCAATATGGTTTCTTTCATTTTTTACAGAAAGTTGGCTCGTATTTGTAAACTCATTAGAAAATAAAATCGGTCCTGCTTCATTGCTACGTTGCATATATAACCGCACTATTTTCATATCATCTTGAAGATTTTTTGAAAGTTCAATTGCATCGTCACCCTCTATCGGAGCGATTGTATTAGCAATAGTCGTAATGTCATCGACTAGCCCAATTGATTCGTTTTTCGAAGTTTTGGCACCGCTGATTAGCATATCTTCAATCGCATAGTGAGATGAGCGTGAAGGTTTAAATAATGACTTAACGCCATGGAACTTCACGTTATTGCGTAAGTTACGCAGTTCTTGCAGTCCTTTCTTCACTCCATTACCCACTGATACCAAGCCATTAATCAGCTCTGGGGCACCAGCCAGCTTCGCGCCCCACCCTAGTTTATTCGCTAGATCAGGGTTGCTTTGATGCAGCACGACACTCGCTGTTTCCAGCGCAATGGCCGCCGTCGCTGTCGCATACATAAATACGCGCGCCACTGTATTTGATATGCCCGCCGCTGCCGTTGGCAGAGATCCGATCATCATGGTGATATTCCCGGCACTTTCCAACGTGCCTGAAAGTGCCGGATTACTCTGCCGCATCGACATCCCTAATGCGGTTAATCCAGTCCCCATCCCAATGGTTACAACCGCAAGTGCAGCAAGCATTGGGGCTGCAGCCCCAAACGTTGCTATGGTCAGTGCTATCGCCGCCGCCGCTGACACGGCGAGCAGCGCCCATTGCCACCACGGCGTTGGCTCATGATATGGTGGTGCTGTGTCTTTTATCATTCCATCAAGATTAGCCAGACTTGCCGCCTCGTCCCGGCGGCTCATCATGATGTGTCCGCTCGGATCGTGCCAGTTGACAGGATCACCGCCAGCACAATACGCGCGGTCGTTGAGTCCCCCAGCGCCAAACGGACTCAAGCCATCCGGCTGGTAAAATGCCCGGTGTCGTGGATCATATACCCGATATCCGTTGCCCAGATGGAAATGCCCCGTAACGGGGTCGGGCCGCTGATCGTTATAGCCCAGTCCACTCTGCATGGCGTTGATGTCTGCCAGCGGTGCTTCACCCCATGGTGTCAGCCCTAAGCGCCGTGCGCCCCACTGCCCATCTTCCTTTAGCCAAAACTCTTCGCCGCCATTACCCTGCGGATCTGCAAGAGTAAACAGTAGGTTCTCTGATTTCTCGTCACCACTGCCCTGCACCACTTGCACTACGAGCCCCGCCTCTTCATCCAGCAGGCGACGACGAATCGTGGCGCCATCCTTGTCCTGCCACGTCTCCTCACACAGCATTTCACCGCTGTAGGCGAGCACTCGATACTGTTTTTTTGCGTCGTCCCACTGCGCCACCATTCGACCAGACTCGTCATACTCATAGCGTGACTGTGGCGACGTAGAACCCAGATCGGTTACCGCCTGAAGCTGCCCGGTCTCGGTGTACGTTAGCGTTTGCTGCTGTTCGTTTAAAACCAGGTTGCCATTAGCATCGTACAGCAGATTAAGTGTTACGGGGTTGCCGCTCGCTCCTACAGTGCTGATGAAAGTCACCACAACGGAAGTTCGCTTCGTGGACTGCGACGGATCGTCGTAACGATTCTCACGGATTTCCTGGCTGTTATCAGCAAATGTGGTGATGCACTTTGTCAGGTTACCAAGTACATCGTATGTGTAGGTTTGTTCCTTAAGGATTCTGCCGTCGGCATCTTTAATTTCGCTGCCGGTAATTGAGGTGACAGTCCATTTTTGCAACTCGTCCCGCAGCCCGTTAATCGACGTAAAGTAAATGAAGGTTTCGGTGCGGGCGGCGACGGTGCTTCCCTTAAGATAAAGCGCTTTACTCAGTAGTTGGCCGACTGCAGACCAACTTTGTTCATAACGGGACATCAATGCGCCGTCGAGGTGACAAGTGCGTCCTGTTTCACGCCCGAAGGCATCGTGTTCAAAGGCGATAACCATACTATGTCCACTGCGCAGTTCCTGAACGGCAACCTTCGCCAGTCGGCCCAAGGCCGTATACTGATAGTGGTAATCCAGCGCACCACGACGGACGTGGCTGCGCATGTTCTTCCCTTGCCTGAACGTTCGCGCGTGGACTCCGCTGGCATATTGTACCCCAACCGCAGCGCGGCCTCGCAGTGAGAGTTGCGCCCGCTGTTGCTGCACAAGGGTTCTAACAATGCGGTCAAGTCGCCATTGGCCTAGCAGGAGTGGCGTGAAGCTTTCGCTGACGATTCTGCTTTGCAAGTTTTTTTGCGCCGGCCGCTCGGCCGTGAGCACCCGGGTGGTCGCATTGTAGGTGAAGGAAACTAGCGGCGTGGTCACTGTGCCCTTTTTGGTCATCCAGGTAACGCTGTTTCCGTCATCACTGTCCAAGCGAACAAGCTCGCTACTGTCTGGTAATGTGACACTTTTCTGGTTAAATAGCGTTTTACCGGAGGAATCGCTTCCTCGCACCGTCTCGATGATCTTGTTGCTGAGGTTACCGCTGCTACTCAAAGCTTGGCTGCCCAGAATTTTGGCTGTCCCGTTCTTTGGCATGAGGCTGACGCTAACCGGCGTACCGCTTAGTCCCTGATAAGACCAAAACACCGTCGCCCCGTCCGGTGAGCACAGGCTAGTCTGCCTGCCCAAGTCGTCGTAAGCCATCTGCCATGTGCGTATTCTCGTTGTGCCGCCGGGCATGGCTGGGATTGTTTGCTTCAGAGACGTACGCTGTCCGCGCACGTTGAAGATCTCTTGGGTCTGCATTTCTGCATTGCTATTTGCGCTTTCATTTTTGCTCCAACGCTTTTGAGTCAAGACCACACTGCCGTCGTTGAGGTTTTTTTGCCTGCGCTCTTGCGTATGCACCTTTCCGCTGGCAAACAGTCCTGTCACTTGCTCATACTTGAGCACTTCCCCGGTGGACTCAGCAGCCGTGCTGTGTTTCTCTGCTTGCCAGAACCACGCGGCACTTTGCAACGGATCCGCTTTAACGGCGTCATCCTCCACGCAGAGCCCACCCGGCAGGTAATCACAGGACACTTTTTGCGCTATCGCCCCAGCGTTGTCGTAGGTGATGTCTTCGATCCGACAATAATTGGACGCCGCATGGTTGTCGCCAGGGATACGCTGCAGTTCGCGGCGAACGGCTCTCTGTAGACCGTCATAGAGTGTCCGCGCGCGGCGTCCATCGCGCCCGGTGATACCAACCCACGTTCCCCCGCTACCCGGCACATCGGTCCAGGTGACATCTTCACCTTTGGTTTGAGCTTCAGGGGAAACACCGACGGAAAACGTATTGCTTTCGTAATCCATAGTGACGCTAGTCAGCCCGCGACCGCGTGCGTCATAGGTGTGATAGCGTGCGGTTTTTGGGATACCGTTCTCATCCTGTTGTGTGTCTCTGAGCAAATGTCCGCTGCGGGCCGAAAGAACCTGTTGCGATACAATCGCCCTCTCACCGGTTGACAGTAACGATGAGGTTATAGACGTCAGCGTGCCGTCCTGCCCATCAGTGCGCATGACCTCATTCAGGATTTGCGTGCGGCGGGCCGTGTTATCCTTGTACCATGTGGTTGCCGTACGCGTAACGCTGCGGGCAACACCCTCGGATGATGCGTTGTTAACGTTTTTTACCAGCGACACGGTTAATCCCTCCCTCCCGTCCCGCTTTTCTGCCGCCCAGGGCTCGCGACGTTCGAATCCTGACGCAGTGATGCCCTCCACGGTTAGGACAGTATCAGGCTCCAGCATGCCCTTCGCGTTAACTGAGGCATCGGCATAGCCGTACAAGGTCAAGGTATGATCAGAGGTACTTTGATCCGGAAAAGCCAAATATTGGCACTGGGCTAGCAGAGGCGGCTGAGAGGCGTCTGGCACCACTGGGCATTGCAGGGCTGCGGCGGTCCATAGCGCAACGTTATCCTCAAGAAGCAATCCACTTAGCAGGCCGGCGAGATCGGGCACTTTGTCACTGCGATTGGCTTGAGTTGCGGTCGCCGGGTAATAGCATAAGTGTGTGGTCATGCCGTCATCAGCCACCATTTTAACCGGCAGGCCAGTCTGCGGGTCATAGGTAATACATGTCGTCTCGGTAACGGCAGAAGTCTTAACCTGGGATCTTTCGCTAACATGGCTCATGATTTTTTCTCCTCGGCAGATGCCGGTGCAGGATGCAGGTCTTCGGTGGTGACAACGGTTTGGATGGCTTGGCTCAGTAGGCGGTATCTGACGGCAGGAAGGGTGCTGGATACATTGTCAGGGTAAGTGTGCGTGGTGGTGCGGCGCGAGACGCCGGGCACTTCTTCAACTACCGAAATAAGGAGATGAAGGTGATTGCGAACGGTCCAAGTGCGCCGAAGAAAACGACCCAAAGTATCAATGCCGTCGTACACCGTGGACGAGTAGGTTTCGCCGTTCTTCATAACCAGAGAGTTAGCATTCTCCCATCGCCATGTTTTGGTGATGGTGGGTTGCCCCGCTCCCGGGATGAGAAAACTATTTTCTACCTGTAATAAAGGTAAGTTATCAACCGTGTCAGACTCTTCCTGCTTCCACTGCTTTTGGTATACAACGCTCTCCAGCGAACCGTCTTCCTCGGCAATTGATGTCAGTACTCGGTCAAGAGCAATATCTCCGCTGTAGCCAAAGCGCACGCGTTGAACGGCGGAATTGTCCTTTTTGCCGGTGCGGGTTAGCTGGGTCAGCAGGCAGTTTGTAATATCCAGCCGCACGCTGTACTCCTCATCCGGCAGCGAATCTGGAAACACCCTAAACCTAATGATCTCACTCCCTTGTGCAACCAATTTACCGTGCTCAACCTGCATCAAATGGATATTGCCATCTTTGACTGCCTTCAGCAGAACGTGACCTTCTTTCCCCTCCCAGACCAGTGTCAGACTGCCACCTTGAGGAGAAGTAATGGTGATTGGTGCAAGGATAAACGCGCTGCGCCGCATATCACTAATCCGCTCTTGCATGTCCTTAATTTGGTTATCGAGATGCTCGATGTCACTTGTTTTTAAATCTTTTTCCTTTTTCCACTTTTCCAGATTTTCAATGACCTTGCTGAGTTTATTAACGCAGGACATCTTATAACTCTCGCTGGCTTCTTTACCGTCGTGCTCGAGCGGCATGCTGAGCACCTCCTGACGTCCCGATGGCAGGGTCACGGTTAGGGAGCTAAGTACTGTGTTGTTTTTGCTACGATTGCTGTTAGTTGCCTTGCCTGCCAGGATCAAACCGCCTCGGCTTAAGGTGGCGGCTTCACTGGCAGTAAGATCATATAACTCTTTTGCGGTCAAATAGACTATCTGGCCAGTGCTGAGAGTCAGCATGCGCAATCGGTTGTCGAAGGAAGAGAAACGGAAAGCCCAGCCGTCGCCCATTCCGCCTTCATTGGCACGAGTTGCGGAGTAATGGAGTGTTAAGTTGAGTTCGGGTCCATTGCCAGCAAGCCCACGCAGGGTTGCCACCTGATAATGGGCGTGGAAGAGTCCGGTGCGGGGATCGACGCCGTTCTCGTTCATCGCGGTGACGTCATAAACCTCGGAATTCACGGTAGAACTGTAATCGGCACACAGTGTGTCAGAAGGGATAAAGTTAAGGGTGTTGAGCGGCGGTTCAAGTGAAAGCTTCGTCCCACCACCAAAACCTCGATTATTAATAAAGAAAGCTACGGCGCAGGGTGATGTATTTAGTTCACGGTCATTAGCGGGATAGTGTAAGTTCACGCCTTCAAAGATGCGCCCGCCTTTGTTCACAACGTCCAGTAAGTCTTTGGAGTCAGGTATATTAAAGCCCTCGACGCACTGCAAAAACCGCTGGATGAGTACACCTGCTGTGACTGCGGAAGGAAGTAAATGCAACGCCAAAACACTGCTAAAGTGTTTTTCCTTCGCTTTCCCGACGCGCAACATTATTTTGTGGTCAAAGGCCTGCAGACAATTCAAAATATTTATCGCAGGAGGAAGAGGTAACAACCATAGGGGGGTTGTCGGCTCACGGCCATAAAAATGATGGCTGTAAACGCGAGAAGTGATGATGCAATGAACAAGCGTACTAGAGAGTGTAACTTTGCCAAATAAATCTTTTTTGTAAATCCACGGTGGAAATTTAAGCATTGTAGAATCAACCCACGTAGTTTTTAAATTTTCCACTTTTTTCAACACTAGATGACTAATTTTATCAACGATTCCTTTCAATTCAGAAATCAAATCATGAGGTAATGAATAAGTTTCGACGAATTTCAAAAAATAAGAAAATTGCAAAGGGTCAGTCATCGGGATTAGAGCTTGCTCAATATATGATATATAAGCCTCATGGCTCTCGCTTAGTTCATATAGCTCATTCTCAAGAACAAACGTGAAGAGCATTTCCTGAATAAGTCTATTCTGCATATTTTGCATGACATTATCAGTAAGCTTGAATACTTTCGTATCTGTTTGCGACACACTCACTAACTGCCCGATTAATGGTATGTGCTCTGGTAGCCACACATTCCACTTAGCGTCATCAGTACTTGAAGACTGCACTCCCTTTTCTGTGCCGATGTGTAATGGAATACCATTTTCTCTTGCCCCGGCAATCAGTGCTGACCTTGCTGCCACATTCCATGCGCGCTTTGATGCTTGCGCCTTTCTGTCAGGATTCCATTCCCATTGCGCCGTTACTTGGTCGGTAAGCGTATCACGCAGTGTCATTCGCAGGCCGTTGTTGAATTTATCGATTTCTTCATCTTCGTTTTCGAAGACGCCCTCACCACACAACGAAGAAAGCGTGATCGCTATGCCCTTCTCATCCTTTAAAGCCACCCGCTCTTTTGACGTCGAAAGTGACACATTCGCCGGCACACCCGCCTGCCAAAACCACCACGCTTCGTCTTCACTGGGTTTCATTTCACGCAACGACGGCCCGGCAAGCTGGATGAAGGTGCCAAGGGGCGCACTTTTCAGTGCATCACTAAGAGAGTCCATTAATATTGCCGTGGTTTTGTCTGTGTCTCTCAACGTGTAGCTGAAGGTTGACGCCAGCGGCCTGCCAGAATATTTGTCTGACGCGTACAGATACACCACGTCGCCTTGGCTCAAGTTAGGTGGGTTAATTACCCGCAACTTCCACCAGGTTACGGAATCGATGGTTACCGTGAGCGAAGACAATTGTGGAATCCACAGTAGGTTACCGCTGTTCGCTGGTGCCACGTGGGTGGTGGTTTTTATCCCCGCACGCAACATCTGGCTGCTGCGGTTTATCTGCTCACACAAAGCCTTTGACCAGTTTCCTGCTGTGGCGGCACTGGCATCTGGGGTAAAGATATGCGTTTCATAAAGCTGAGAGGTTTGCAGATCTCGCACCTGCACGCACACTTGATCACCTGCTTGCAGCGCAACATCCGGCACGCTGGCAGCTTGCACCTGGTTGCTGGCAAATGGAGCGTTGCTAAACACGCGGTACGACGGGCCGTAGGTCCATAACCGGCTGACTTCGGCTCGCTGTTGCGCTTCGTAATCGCGGAAAGTAGCCATGTCTGGCGTATCGATGCAGATACTCCGCGTTCCCTCGTCAGATAAAAATCCCGCCTGCAATAGCACACTGCCATCGGCGGTAAGACTATCGGCATTGATGACTTCTGCAAACTTCGCGGGCCAGGCGGCGCGCACGCGGTCAGCAGACTTGATGGGGGTAAACGAAACGGTTTTTAGCAACATGCCGTCGCTTTTACGCACGGCCCAGACGTTCACCGCTTCACCTTCATTCAGGTCTCGATCGGCCAGCAAAAAACCAGGACTTGACCAGATGTGCTCACCCGCTCCCAGTTGCTCCGGCTCAAAACCGGTCATGTCAGGCAACGCATCAGAGAGCGTGGACGACAAGCCAAATCCAGACAATAGTCCAGTAACAGTCCAGCCTTCGCTATGTTCGAGGGGGCTATCACTCTTGCCACCGTCAACCGGCGGGATATCAGGTTGAGGTTCCGCCTCTTCACTGTGGGCTGTGGGCTGAAGTTCCTGCTCACTAGCAAGGACATATAAGTTAATGATGTCTGACCAGGCGACAGGAAGAACAACTGGTTTATCAGGCTCATTCTCTTCGCCAAGTAGATCATCGTAATCATCGCTTTCGCCAATGGTGATGCGATAAAAATGACTGGCAAACCCGCTTTTAGCTTCCGGCGTTGAACAGCGTAAACCTTTCTGCGTATTAGAAGTCTGACTGCCGTTAAATCCAGCCAACACTAGGGGCGAGATCCAAAGTATGGAAGGGGCATCGTCTTTAATCTCTACATTAGCTACCAGCCCACTGAGTCTGACAATATTGTCTTCATCTCTAGCGTGATAGAAGTGATCATCAGAATTGGCATCGTCCTCAAAATTTGAAGGAGAATAAAATTCAACTAAAACGCGTCCAGAAATTTCAGTCAGAGACATGCTGTTTTTTATTTCGATGCGTTTATTTACACCAGATGACAGGAAAGCTTGCTCTTCCTCATCTTTTAGCGCCACTTTCTTTCTTGATTCAAGTGGTTCAAGGTCAGCAAACTTCCAAATATTCAATGAGAAGTTAGTGGAGCCTCGACGAAAATGTATTGCGTCATCGTCTACTCTCTGATAAATCCCCGACAGATTGGTCCCGCCAAGAAATGAATCGGTGAATGTTATTTCATCACCTGCATTGAGGTATGTTTCAACTTCTTTTTTTGAATATGCCATATCATACGTCCTCGGGTAATATTACATTCCCGTAAGAGATGCCCTGACGGGTAGGAGTGATCGGCTATCATGACTTCTGATGACAGTATTAAATTAATAGCAGGCATAACTTTAATGAATGGTAAACATGTCGCGACAAATGAATAAAATAACATTCAGTCGATGATGTTTATTATTAGCAATGCCAAATAGGATCGCGTTAAATTAATGGTGTTAGTAATTATAAGGAATGATATTATTTTAATTGATAAGTCAGAGAGTGGTTCCTTATTTTAAAGGATGTATTAAAGGTGCCTATGAGGCCGTTGTGAAAGGTTAATAAATGCAATGGCACCCCTGCAGCTCAAAGACCTGGTTTTGTAGGGGAGCCATTGTTGGTGACCGCTATTGCTGCGTGTAAAGCGGTCCCGGATGGAGTTTTTCAATCACGCAACATCCCAATTGTGCCAGCGTGCGATCGCTTAGACGTTATTCAATGCCTGCCAGCGTTTGTAGACATCAATCGCTTCTGGATCGGCTTGATGCACCATCGGCATGCGTCGTTCCCCGATGGGTTTGGCAAATTCCGCATAGAAGGTCTCCAGTTCGAAGTACTTACGATCATCGCGATAAAACGGCACGTACTCTTCGCGTGTGGTGATGTAAACCACTTTGCGCGGGCTGCAATAATAAAGTGCGCCGAGGCACATCGGACATGGACTGGCCAGAATGTAGATATCGCAGTCGCTCAGATTCTCCGTACCCAATTTGCGGCAGGCTTCACGCACCGCGAGAATTTCTGCATGCGCAGTTGGATCGTTGGTTTGCGCCACCTGATTGGGACTTTCAGCGATGATCTCATTATCTCGCACTATCACCGTGGCAAACGGCCGTCCACCCTCCTCTACATTCTTCATCGCTAAGCTGATGGTACGTTTTACAAAATTCATTGTTGCTCCTTTTCCATCACGTTAAGTCGATGTTAAAAGCCTACAATTCAGCCTTGATAAGGTAAAAGTCTCAATTATTATTGATCCTATAATTTCAGCTTATAGGTCATGTAATGATACTGCGCTATATCCACTATTTTCTCGCCGTTGCCCAACACGGCAGTTTCACGCGTGCTGCAGCAGCGTTGTATGTGTCGCAACCAGCACTTTCGCAGCAGATCAAATTATTGGAACAAGATTTGGACGTGCAGTTGTTTGATCGCAGCGGTCGCACTATTCGGCTTACCGAAGCTGGCCGTGTTTATCAGCAGCACGCCAGCCTGGCATTGCAACAGTTGGATGCTGGTAAACGCGCATTACACAATGTGGCGGATTTATCACGGGGAAATCTGCGCTTAGGCGTAACGCCGACTTTTACGCCATGGTTAATTGGTCCTTTATTGGCGGCCTTTTGGCAGCAATATCCCGGTATCAAATTAACCATTAATGAAGCGACGCAGGAACAAATCGCGCAGCAGCTATTGGCCGATGAACTGGATGCCGGGCTAGGTTATGCGTGCGAATATGCCGACGAAATCAGCGCTACACCATTAATGCAGGAATCGTTGTCGTTGATGGTTAATAAAACTCATGCATTGTCGTACCGCAAGGAAATAAGCCTGCACGAGCTTGGCGACCAGCCGCTGATTTTACTGGATAATGGTTTTGCCACGCGCACGCAAATTGATGCGCAATTGCGCAAATTGGCTATTTCAGCGAACATTGTGGCCGAAACCAATACCATTGGCGTTATTCTACAGTTTATTCAACACTCGTCGGGGGCGGCATTGATGCCAGACAGTTTAATTCGGCCTGATAGCCATCTTGTCGCATTGAAAATAACGCCAGCATTTGCTGAGCGTACCGGCGTATTATTGATGCGAAGAAATTCAGGACATGCAGCAACGCTGGCATTAAAGAAATTGCTTGAGGAGTTATTATTAAATTGGCAGAAATAAAACGGAATGATTCGCTGCTAATAATCCCAGCAGCGAATCATAATATAGTGATCAGCGGCTGACTTCGTGTCCAATCAAACCACCAATAGCCGCACCACCCAAGGTGCCAAAGGTGCTGCCGCCGGTTAACACTGCGCCGCCAACGGCACCGACACCGGCACCAATCGCAGTATTTCTGCCACGATGCGACATGCCACAAGCGGTGACAGAAAACATAACCAACACGACAATGGCGATATTACAGCTGCGTTTTAAAAGCATACAAAACCTCACTGCCATGAATTAATGGCATGCAAAACGTTAATTTTTTGATTGTTGTTAAAATACCCAATCTGTTGTGACTGGCACTGCTCGTCGGCGTGAATTTAAGGTGTTTTCTTACATCGTGGAAGGTAAAAATTCCTATTTGCTGCTGGTAGCAATAAAGCGGCTAAAAAGCCGCCGCTATCGCGTATTTTATTACTAGCGATCCCCCACAACCGCATTTCCTGCCACACGTTTCACCCGCATTACGGTTCTAAACATCGCCAGCATCGACACAATCACCAAAATTGCCCCGACCAACGCCATCGCTTTAAAACCCAGATGTTTGAACATCATCAACCCGACAATCCCGCCAATTAGGAAAGAAGCAATCGTCGTCAGATGCGTCCACAATTGGTGACGCTGCCCCGCTACATTCTTTGACGGATCGCGGCGAAACATGGCGGCTAACACCGACGCCAGCGAAATACCGGCGTCAGTTAACGTACCAGTGATATGCGTTGAACGAACCCGGCCGTTGGATAATTGCGTTGAGGTAGAATTATGCACGCCCATTAGGAAACCCAGAATCACGATCACTTCCCGGTTATTATTGGGCGAATAGAAGAAAATTTCGAACAGCGCTAACGCAATTAATGCGATGCCTTCAACCCATAATATCTGACAGAAAATAATGCGATTACCATTGGCTAATCCGCTGATCACCACCATTCTTGCCGTCACCGCACCACAAACAAAGGCAAAAAGAATCGTCGCCAGAAAAGTAATGTCACGGAAATTAACGTTGGAGACTTCACTGGATAATTGTGAGGTGTTGCCGGACATATGTGAGGGGAAAAAGCCAAAAGCACCCAATGCGATGGCATTGAGCACGCCAGCGGCCGTCGCCAACCACATTGCCAGATTTCGGTCCTCATCGTGCGTACGCGTACGTTTTAGTTTAATCAGCATCAGATACCTCATTATTCTGAACCAGGGCCGAATAATAAACGTAGAGCATTGGGAGAATTTAATAAGCAGAAAATTCCCGATTAACGCAATGATAGTGTTAAAGAAACTAAAAAAATCAAAGAGGCGGGAATATAATTAAATAAATGTAAAGATTGGCCGTGCATTTCAATTTGGTCACCATAAATGGCGACCTTACAATGGATGATTGGTGATTTTCATCGGCGCGACGACCACATTCACACCCAAATCCTGCATGCGACGCAGAATCGGTACCGGCGTGCCCTGATTGACAATCACCACATCAAATTCACTCAAATGCGCGAAGCGATGCAGTGCGCGACGTTCAAATTTAGTGTTATCCATCATCAGAATGCGTTTCTGCGCGGCATCAAACATGGCGCGTTTGGTTTCAACCGTTTCGGCTGATTGGTGGAATACCGCATCATCAATAATCGCTGACATGCTCACAAAAAACACATCGGCACGCAGGCTGGCAATCTCTTCGCGCGTCATGCGGCCCATAAAAGCGTTGCACCAGTGATAGAACTGGCCGCCTAATCCCATCAATGTGATATCGCGGCCATTGCGCAACTCGTTCATTAACGTCAGGGAATTGGTGATCACCGTCAGCGGCGCGCGCGCCGATAATAAGCGCGCCATCTGCAATACCGTGGTGGAATCATCCAGGAAAATTGCCTGGCCGGGTTCGAGATAGGTTGCCGCCACTTCCGCAATTGCCTGCTTCTCTTCCAGTTGGCGCGTGGCGCGATAGATATCGCTGGATTCCACCAAACTGGTTGGCGTGGCAGAAACTACGCCGCGTGATTTGTGCAGCAAGCCGCGTTCAACCATTTCATCAATATCACGATGCGCGGTCATCAAACTGATGCCAAAGCGATCGGTGATATCTTCGATACGAATCGCACCTTCAGCCATCACCGCTTCGGCGATTAACTGCCGTCGTGCCAATTGGCGCGCCTGGCGACTATCGCTGGGTAAGGTTTCGGCCATGAATACACCTAGAGAAGAGTCCTGCGGGTTGTGCGCCATATTTCATCCGGGAAAGTGAAGCGGGAAGCGGTTCGGCACTCATTACAGCGTTTAAATGTGTTTTTGGCAAATTACAGCGAGATGAACAGAACGCGATAAATCGCGCCGCTACAAATTCGTGCGTTTTTTAGGTTCAGTTATCAAAACCCGCACATACCGTAGCGGCGCAATTTATTGCGCGTCTTTTACTGCTTCAACACAAACGGTGAAACGAAATCACCGGCGTTCTCTTTGGTGATCAGAATACAGTCAAACAGTTGCTTCTCCGAAGACGCGCCGGTTTTACCGGTTTTCAGGAAGCTATCCGCCTGCTCTACCGCTTTCTGTGCGAACTGTGCCACCGGCTGCATCACCGTATACGCCAGCGTACCGGCTTTCACCGCGTCTACCGCATCCGGTGAACCATCAAAACCGCCCACTTTGATCTGATTCAGCTTGCCCGCTTCTTTCAGTGCCGCGATTGCACCCAACGCCATTTCATCGTTGCCGCTGATCACCCCTTTAATGTTGGGATTTGCCTGCAACAGCGACTGCATTTTGTTGAAGCCTTGGGTACGGTCCCAGTTTGCCACTTCCTGACCGACTTTTTTCAGCGTGGGATACTGCGTCAGCACGGTGTCAAAACCGTTGGCGCGGGTCGCCGCGTTGTTATCCGACGGCGGGCCAACCAACTCAACATAGTTGGCGGTATCACCAACCTGCTTCACCCACTCCATCGCACCGACCGCTGCGCCCTGCGCGTTGTTGGAAACCAGCTGCGCTTTGGCGAGGCCGCTCTGATTCAGTTCGGCGTTGATGATAAACACCGGAATATTGGCGGCAATGGCTTTTTTCACCGAACCCACCGAACCGTCGGCGTTAGCGGGATCGAGAATAATCGCCTTCGATTTGTTGGTGATCGCCGTATCAATCAACTGACTTTCGGTGTTGGTATCACCTTTATGTGCGCTGACTTTAGCGCTGTAGCCGAGTTTCTCAGCCGCTTTCTGCGCCACCTGTCCTTCTGTTAACCAATAAGGGTTGGAAGGATCGTTGACGATAATGGTCATCAAACCGTTGTCCGCCCAGGTAGGCGCTGCAAAGGTGGTGATGGCCATGGCCGCAGCCGCGATAAACAGACGTTTAGTGAACATAGTTGGTGCTCCGTTATTATTGGGGTACAGGTTTTACGGATATCCGTGCGCGGCCGAAACCGCGCACGTGAGTTAGCGAGCGCGCCGTCCGTATTGCAAGGTGTTGAGCAATACCGCCAGCACGATCACGGCGCCAGTGAACACCGTCTGCCAGTAAGCAGAGACGCCGATAATCACCAAGCCATCAGAGAGAAAACCGATTACAAATGCGCCCAACAGCGTGCCGCGTACGTTACCGCGTCCGCCGGTTAAGGCCGCGCCACCAATCACCACCGCCGCAATCGCGGTCAGTTCGTAGGTGGTGCCCGCCGTCGGGCCAGCTGAGGTCAGCTGAGAGGAGAGCACCAATCCCGCCAATGCGGCACAGATGCCAGACAACACATACACGCTGATTTTGATGCGCTTGACTGGCACGCCAGACAGATCGGCGGCACGTTCGTTACCGCCGGAGGCATACAGCCAGCGACCAAACGCCGAACGGCTCAGCAGGAAACCGCAGGCCAACGCCACCACGCCCAACACCAGCACGCCGACCGGGATGTTGAAGATGCGATTGAAACCGAGCCAGTCAAAACCGGTGTTGCCCAGGGTTTCGCTGCCTGACAGTTTATTGTAGGTCAGACCATTGGTGATCAGCAGCGCGATACCACGCGCCACATACATGGTGCCGAGCGTGGCGACGAACGCTGGCACGCGGAACCAAGCGATCAACACGCCATTCACTAAGCCCACCAGCGCACCAACCACCAGCGTCAGAATCGCCACCGCCCACACCGGCAGATACAGCACCACGCCCAATGCGTCGAGGCTGATGCCCTGCATCATAAATCCCGCCATCACGCCAGCCAGGCCAAGCGTGGAACCGACGGACAAATCGATGCCGCCATTCAGAATCACCAGCAGCATGCCGATCGCCGGTAAACCAAAGATCGCTACGTGTGACGCCATGGTGAGGAAGTTGGCGCCGGTAAAATAGTTGGGTGATAACAGGGAAAACGTGGCGATAATCACCAGCAGCGCGATAAATGCGCGCCCTTCCAGCAGCAAACGCGCCAGATTCAGCTGCTTGTCGCCCTTCTTCTTCGCCGGCGTCGGCGCTGAGTCCAGCGTTTGGGTTCTGTCAGTCATCTGTTTTGCTCCGTTTTTCATGTCATGCCACCAGAGACTCGCCTGAAGCGGCCATAATGCGTTCTTTACTCACGTTGGCATCGAAGATGGCCGAAATGCGCCCTTTGCTCATCACCACAATGCGATGCGCAATACTCAGACATTCACCCACTTCCGAGGTGGTATACACCACCGCCAGCCCCTTTTTGGCGCTCTCCGCCAGCAGGCGGAACACTTCCGCTTTGGCGCCGATATCGATGCCACGGCTCGGCTCATCCAGCAGAATCACTTTAGGCCGCGTGGCGAGCATTTTGCCGATCACCACTTTTTGCTGATTGCCGCCCGAGAGCGATCCAATCGCTGCTTCGCCACCGGCGGTTTTCACCGTGACATTGCGAATACTGTCGGTGATCAGTTTTTTCTCGCGACTGCGCGACAACACCATGCCGCGCACAAATTCGCCGATACTGGCAAGCGACAGGTTTTCGCCCACCGACATGGTTTGCACCAAGCCGTCGCGCTGGCGATCTTCCGGCACTAACGCCAGACCGATCTGAATGCGTTGGGAAATGGTTAAGGAGGAGATTTCAGTGTCTTGCAGCAGAATCTGCCCGCTGCTTTGCCGTAAACGTCCGGCGATGCACTCCAGCAATTCGGTGCGTCCGGCGCCCATCAGGCCGTAAATACACACGATCTCGCCCGCTTGGACAGCTAGCGACAGGTTATCCACCAGCCGAATGCCGGTTTTACTTTTCAACGTCAGGTCTTTCACCGTTAACGCGGCTTGACCGAAGTCGTAACCTTGTGGTGGCGATCCAAGATCAAAGTGATCGCCCACCATGTTGCGCACGATCCATTCGAGGTCGATCTCATCGCGTTTGGCATAGGCGGTCATCACGCCGTCACGCAGTACTACCGCGCGATCGGTGATTTCCAGCGCCTCTTCCAGATGATGCGAGATATAAACAATCGCCACGCCCTGGCTGGTTAAATCACGGATAACCTGGAACAGCACCGCCACTTCCGCCGCGCTCAGCGCTGAGGTCGGTTCATCCATA
Source organism: Pantoea sp. (assembly GCF_039594315.1). GTDB lineage: Bacteria > Pseudomonadota > Gammaproteobacteria > Enterobacterales > Enterobacteriaceae > Pantoea. The sequence goes on along the minus strand of NZ_JBCNNP010000008.1, from coordinate 132,132 downwards.
ATCAGGATCTGCGAATTCACTGACAGCGCGCGCGCAATTTCAACAATCTGTTGCTGACCCAAACGCAGATTCTCAACCGGCGTCAGCGGATCGATTTCCTCCTCCAGCGCCGCCATCAGATGTGCCGTCACGCGCGCCTCTTCGGCATAATCCACGCCGCCCGGTTTCATGATTTCGCGGCCCATAAAGATGTTGTCACGCACGTTCATGTTGGGCGCCAGATTTAGCTCCTGATGAATAATCGAGATACCGCAATCACGCGCTTCGGTAGCGGATCGAAAGACTTTCTCCTCGCCGTGCAGCAAAATCTCGCCGGTGGTTGGCGTGACTACGCCCGATAAAATCTTCATCAACGTCGATTTACCGGCGCCGTTTTCACCAAACAGCGTGGTCACTTCGCCACGACGGATTTCGAAATTGACGCCTTTCAGCGCATGGGTTGAGCCGTAAACTTTGCTGATGTTGCGCGCTTGCAAAATCACTTCGCCTTTCAGCAAGGCGGGATTAACGTTAAACGGTTTCATTTCACCTCCACGCTAACCGGCGTCACCATCCAGTTTTTTGGATTCAGCAAGCGGAACACACCGACCACTTCAACTGTTTTGCCCGGCAGCGCTTCACGATCCAGCTTGTCGAGTACCGCGCTTTTCATGGCGCGATTGATGGCGGAACCGGCGTTCTGGTACTCAATTTGGTTAGTGAAATCACCAAACTGGATCTTGCCGTTCGCATCACGCAAATCGGTGCCGGTAATCGCCGGGCCCGTTTGCAAACGCACCTGGGTACCTTCTGGCATGCCCTCCACTTTCAGCGGGAAGATGCCCATTTGCCCGGCTTGCACCACGCCTTCTAACTTCACGGCAAACACCGGCAGCGGCGAGCCGACGCCATATTTCTTCACTGCGTCGGCTTGATTCGCTTGCAGCGCGTCGGCCAGCGTTTTGGCGTCCACGGCGCGTGCCGCCACATCTTGCTGAATGGTTGGGAAGGTTTTCTGACCATAACTGTCGGGCGAGAAACCCTGCTCTTGCGCATCATCAGCCGAGCCGATTTTCACCACTTTGGTATCCAGCGCCATCGCGGCAATCACCGCGACAACCACAACGCCAATCATGGCGTAGCGTTTGACCCGCTTCCGGGAGATTTGCTGTGCAAGTATCGAGACATCGGACATAAGGTGACCTCTCACGGTATCAACTGCGATAATCGCATCGATAATGTTATAAATGTGATAACTTGTGTGATGAGGATTGTGCTGATGTGACTAAATTGTCAACAGCTATAGCGCAATTTTTTCAGGACAGCGATCTGGATCGCTTAATTAGTGTTACAGCCATCACAAACCGATTAAGTCCCGTCAAATAAGCCTTTTCCACGCGATGCCTCATTCTAAAACGAATAGCTATTACGCTGTTTTCGTGATCAACCTCGCCATCTGAAATGAAATTTATTCGTTTTATCGAAAAATAATACATGAGATATGTTATCTCAATGAGAAGTGGTGTAAGACATTATTTAGCAAAATCATCACAGCTCGTTAACACGATGCACGGTGCTGAATGGACTCTTCTTCTCTCGGAGGTGTATGTGGACGGTGGCGATATCATTCTGGGTCTGGATTCTGGCACCTCGGTGGTGAAAGCGGTGGCGTTTGATCTGGAAGGCACGCAGCTGGCATGCGCATCGGTGCGCAACAGTTATTACCGCAGCGAAGGCGGCGCCGCGCAGCAATCGATGACGCAAACCTGGCAAGATGCGGTCACTGCTATCCGCAAGCTGGGTGAACGTGTCGATAATCTGGCGTCACGCGTGGTGGCGGTAGCGGTCACCGCACAAGGTGATGGCAGCTGGTTGGTCGGTGCCAACAATCAGCCGGTGGGTGATGCATGGATTTGGCTGGATGCACGAGCCGCGCCGACAGTGGAAAAACTCAATCAACATCCGCTGGCAGCACAGCGTTTCAACGCCACCGGTACCGGGCTGAATACCTGCCAGCAAGGATCGCAGCTGGCGCACATGCAGCACTTCTTCCCTGAATTGTTGCAAAACAGCGAAGTGGCGCTGCACTGCAAAGATTGGCTGCACCTCAATCTCACCGGCATTCGTGCCACCGATCCTTCGGAAGCCAGCTTCACCTTTGGCAACTTCCGCCATCAGCGTTATGACGATGAGGTGATCGCCGCGTTAGGGCTGGAGCAACATCGTCATCTATTGCCAGAAATCATCGATGGCACCACCACCACCCATCCGCTCACCGCTGAGGCGGCGCAGGCCACCGGTTTGCGTGCCGGAACGCCGATTTGTCTGGGCTACGTCGATATGGCGATGACCGCATTGGGTGCGGGCGTGCATACCGGCGAAGCCAATACCGCCTGCTCGATTGTCGGTTCCACTGGCGTGCATTTGCGTAGCGTCACCATTGACGATGTGTGGCTCAATCCGGCGCAAACCGGTTACGTGATTCCCCTGCCGTGGCCCGGTTACGTCACGCAAGTGCAAACCAATATGGCTTCAACGCTCAACCTCGATTGGTTGCTGAATCTGGCCAGCGATCTGCTGAATAGCTTTGGTTGTGAAGTCGATCATGCGCGTTTGGTCGGACATATCGATCGCTGGCTCAACGCCGCCAAGCCCGGCACTTTGCTCTACCACCCGTATATCTCCATCGCCGGTGAGCGTGGCCCGTTTGTTAATGCCGAAGCGCGCGCCAGTTTTACCGGCCTGAGTTACACCCACAACTTCGGTGATTTGGTGCGTGCGGTGATTGAAGGCATCGGCATGGCGGCGCGCGATTGTTATCAAGCGATGGGCAGCTTGCCAGGCGAAATTCGCTTAACCGGCGGCGCGGTGCGCTCCGAACCGTTACGCCAGATTCTTTCCGCCTGCATTGGTGCGCCGGTGCGCATCAGCCAGCGTGATGAAGCTGGCGCAGCGGGCGCCGCGATGATGGCGGCGGTGGCGATCGGGGCTTATCCCTCAATGGAAAGTTGTGTCAAAACCTGGGTGATGCCGTTACTTGATGCGCCTGAAGCGCCCGCGCCAGCACTGATGCAACGCTATAACCAGCTTTTCCCGACCTATCAGCAGATGCGCAGCGATCTTCCCGCCGCGTGGCATGCGCTGAAACAGTTTTAAGGAGTCAATCATGAGTGAACACGTGCTGGATCTGTTTGTCATTGGCGGCGGTATTAACGGCGCAGGCATTGCGCGCGACGCCGCAGGACGCGGGTTAACGGTGATGATGTGTGAGAAAGATGACCTCGCGCAAGGCACCTCTTCGCGATCTGGCAAGCTGGTGCACGGCGGGCTGCGTTATCTTGAATATTACGAATTTCGTCTGGTGCGCGAAGCGCTAATCGAGCGAGAAGTGTTGCTCAACGCCGCGCCCCACATTATCTGGCCGATGCGCTTTGTGTTACCGCACAGCCCAACCGATCGCCCGGCGTGGCTGGTGCGTCTTGGCCTGTTTCTGTATGACCATCTTGGCGGTCGCAAAAAACTGCCTGGCACGCGTTCGCTGGATTTAGCCCGCGATCCCGAAGGTGCACCGATTTTGGACAGCTATCAAAAAGGCTTCGAATATTCGGACTGCTGGGTTGATGACGCGCGTTTGGTCACGCTCAACGCGTTGGATGCAGCTGAACGCGGCGCGACCATTTTGCCGCGCACCGCTTGCGTGGCAGCCACCCGCCATCAGGGGAAATGGGAAATCACCTTGCAGGACGCCAGCGGCAGCACGCGTACCGTATTTGCCAAAGTGCTGGTTAACGCCGCCGGCCCGTGGGTGTTGGACATTGTTAATCAGGTGACGCACACCAAAAGTAATCGCAACGTGCGGCTGGTGAAAGGATCGCACATCATCGTGCCGAAATTCTGGGAAGGTCAGCAGGCGTATTTGGTGCAGAACACCGACAAACGGGTGATTTTTATCAACCCGTATGAAGGCGATAAAGCGCTGATTGGCACCACCGATATTCCATGGCAAGGCAAAGCTGAAGCGGTGACCGCCGACGACAGCGAACAGCAATATCTGATTGATGTGGTCAATCGCTACTTCAAAGTCAAACTGCGCCCCAGCGATGTGATTACCCGCTTCTCCGGCGTGCGTCCGCTGTTTGATGATGGCAAAGGCAATCCATCAGCTGTGACGCGTGATTATGTATTTGATCTCGACGATCAGCTAAACGCCCCGCTGCTGCATGTGTTTGGCGGCAAGATCACCACCTTCCGTAAACTGGCGGAACACGCGATTCAGAAACTGGCGCCGTTCTTTCCCAACATGGGCGCGGACTGGACGCGCACCGCCACTTTGCCGGGCGGGGATATGCCGCATGCCGATTTCGACAGCTTCTTAGAACAGGTCAAAGCACGCTGGCCGTGGCTGCCACAGCCGCTGCGCAAGCATTACGCTCGGTTATACGGCACGCGTATAGACAAACTGATCGGCCACGCTAAGGCGTTAGGCGAGCTTGGACAGCATTTTGGCGGGCAAATGTATGAAGCCGAGGTGCGTTATTTGGTGGAAAACGAATGGGCGCAGCAGGCGGAAGATGTGTTGTGGCGTCGCACCAAACATAAACTGCACCTCGACGAAGCTCAGCAACACGCCTTCATCCAGTGGTTCGATGCCACTTTTGTTACGCCAGCGCCGCTGCGTGCGCATGTGGGATAAGAGGTGAATCATGCCATTAACGCTGTCACTGAATACCAATCCGTTGGTCAATCGCTTCGCCGAACCGCAGGATTTGATTCACACCGTGGCGCAGCAGATCCGCATCCGCGATCTGCAATTGACGCACGAATTTATCAATCCAGGTTGGCCTGCCGCTACCATCAACCGCATGACGCGTCGCATGCAGCTGGCAATGAAGGCAACCGGCGTGCGCGTCACGTCGGGTATGACCGGGCCGTATGGTCGCCTCAATCATTTTGGTCATCCTGATGTTGAGGTGCGCCGCTACTACGTTGACTGGTTCAAAACCTTTGCTGATATCACCGCTGAATTGGGTGGCGATTCAGTGGGATCGCAGTTCGCGATTTTCACCCAGCAAGATTTTAACGATGTTAAACGCCGTGAGGCGCTGATTGATATCGCGATCGATTGCTGGGCGGACGTCGCCGAACACGCGAAAGTGGCGGGACTCAAATACCTGTTTTGGGAACCGATGAGTATTGGACGCGAGTTTGGCGAAACTATCCCGGCTTGCCTGGCGCTGCAACAGCGTTTGAGTGCAGAATCCTTTGCACTGCCGATGTGGATGATGGCCGATATCGATCACGGTGATGTCACATCTGCCGACCCGCGCGATTACGATCCGTATGCATGGGCGGAAGCGGTGCCGCGCTATTCGCCGATTATTCACATTAAGCAGAGCATGCTGGATAAAGGCGGCCACAGACCTTTTACATTGCAGTACAATGCCGGTGGCCGCATCCAGCCACAGCCGCTGCTCGACGCCTTGGCGCGTGGCGGAGCGCAGGATAATGAAATCTGCCTGGAACTGAGCTTCAAAGAGCGCGAACCCAGCGACAGTAATGTGGTGGCGGAGATTGCCGAGAGCGTGGCGTTCTGGGCAGGACATATCGATACCGGCGTGCAGGATCTGCATTTGGCGGGGTGAGTGAGGATAGCTGCAAACCGCACGATCGGCTCCTTCTCCCACTTGTGGGAGAAGGTTGGGATGAGGGAAAGCAAGCACCATCTAAAAAACAGGACAAACCATGAAACCGGCTCCAACCTCAACTGAACGCGATGAATCTTTGGCCCTGCGCGCGGCCTGGTTGCACTACGTTGGTGGTCTAACGCAAGCCGAAGTGGCAAAGCGCCTGGGATTACCCTCGGTCAAAACCCATCGTCTGATCGCCCGCATGGTGGCGGAAGGCGCGGTAAAAGTATCGATTGATGGTGATATCGTGGCGTGCGTGACGCTGGAGGATCAACTGCGTGAACGCTTTGGCCTTAACTTCTGCCATGTTGCGCCGGATCTGGGTGAAGAAGGATTGCCGGTGCGTGCGCTCGGCATGGCCGGCGCGGATTATCTGCGCAACCTGCTCAGCTCCGCGCCCGCAACCACGCTGGGTTTGGGACACGGACGCACCCTTTCCGCCGCCATTCATCAATTGCCGCGCATTGACGCGCCGCACATGCGCTTTGTTTCGTTGCTCGGCTGCTTAACCCGCAATTACGCATTGAATCCGCATGACGTTATGCATCGCATCGCCGAGAAAACCGGTGCGCAGGCTTACATGATGCCGGTGCCGTTTTTCGCCAATACCCAGGAAGATCGCGAAGTGTTGCTGGCACAGCGCGGCGTTAGTGAAGTGTTTGCCATGGCAGCACAAAGCGAAGTGAAACTGGTGGGCATTGGCACGGTAGAACCCGCTGCGCAACTGGTTGAAGCGGGCATGATTGATGAAGCGGAGATCAATGACATCTCCTCTTCAGGTGCGGTTGGCGAACTGCTCGGACATTTCTTCGATGCCAGTGGGCAAATGATTCACACCAATCTCACAGCACGTACTTTATCGGTTGAACTGGATATGGCGAATCGCGCCGAAATCGTGGCATTGGCTGGCGGTGCCAGCAAAGTCGATGCCATCCGCGCGGTATTGGCCAGCGGATTAGTCACTGGCTTGATTACCGATGAATTAACGGCGCAGGCGTTGATCTCGTCGTAGGGTCGCCATTCATGACGACCTCTACTGATCACGGCTGCGCAAGCGCTGACGCAGATTTGTAAACAACCCACGACTCACCACAATGGCGATGATGATTGCGCCCCAGGTGGCGGTGATCATAAACGGATCGAGGCGCAGTAAATTCAAGCCGCTGGAGATCAATTGCAAAATAATTACCGCCAACACCACGCCAGAAACCCGACCGAATCCGCCAAACGGGCTAACCTTGCCGAGAAACGCCGCCAGCACCGCCACCAGCAAATAGGAGTCGGCGTAGCTGGCTTTCACGGAGTTAAGTTGCCCCATCATCACCAGCGAGGTCAGCGCGGCAAACGCCGACGAGAACATATATTGCATCACGCTGATTTTCACCAGATTGACGTTGGCATACTGCGCCGCCGTGGCGTTCGATCCCATCATGTACAAGCTGAAGCCAAAGCGGGTTTTATTGAGGATCACCGAAGCCGCCAGCGCCGCGACAATAAACAGAATCAGCGCATTCGGTACGCCATAACTTTCACCGTTACCGATATTCAGCAACGCATCCGGGAATCCCGATAAGGTATATCCGCGCGTTAACACCACGTTAAGGCCGGCAATCAGCGTCATGGTGCCGAGCGTCACTAAGATATCCGGGATCTTGAGGATCGAAATCAGCAAGCCGTTGATCACGCCCACCAGCATGCAGGCTACAAATCCCAGCACCACCGCCAATAACACCCATTCGCCGCCTGCCAGTTTCATGCCTTGTGCCGAGAAATGCTGCAAACAGAGCGCGATGATGATGCCGTTGAGATTGGCCGTCGCGATAATCGATAAGTTGATGCCACCGGACAGCATGGAAATCATCATGCCAATCGCCAGCAAACCGACAATCGGTAATTGATACGCCATCGACACCAGGTTTTGTGGCCGGATAAAGCGCTCGCCGTTGAGGGCAAACATCAGAATAAATACCCCAATCAGCACCAAATACAGCGACAAGTTTTCTGCCACCACCGCGGTTAAACGCATTCGAGCCGGCGTGTAGGTTTTCATGGTTTTGCTCCTCATTGTTCAATCACCACACGCACTTGCGCCCTTTTCTGCCGCAGAATTTGCAGCGCATTCAGCGATACGCTGAACAGAATCACCAGACCGGTGAAAACGTTGTAGTAATACGGCGAGACTTTCAGCAAGGTCAGGCTGTTACTCAGGATGGCGAACAGCAACACGCCGAGCAACGTACCCGCCACGCTGCCGCGTCCGCCGGTCACCGATGCACCGCCTAGCACTACGGCAGCAATCACCTGCAACTCCGAACCGACAATCGAGTTAGGGATCACCGTTTGCACAATCGACACCTGAATAATGCTGGCGAAACCGGAGATCGCCCCGACAAAGGTGTAGATAAACAGCGTGGTGCGGCGCAGGTTAAAGCCAACGCGTTCCGCCGACAGCGCATTGCCGCCCACCGCGTAGATGCTGCGGCCCAGCACCGTGTGTTTCAGGAACAGATGCAGAAATATCGCCAGCGCAAACCACAAGCAGGTCACCAAACTCAAGCCGTACCACGAACCGTTGGCGGCTTGCAGCGGGAAGATTTTGATCTCCGCCAGGCTGAGGATGGAAGGTGGCAAGTCGTAAATCAGATCGCCCTGCGTCACTACGTACAACGCGCCGTAAAACAGGCTGTTAGTGGCGATGGTGACGATGATGGCGGTAATTTTGAAGTAATAGATGATGACGCCGTTAAGCAAGCCCATCAGTGCGCCAAGCATCAAGGCGCAGAGGATCGCCAGCCAGATATTATCCAGCCCAAGTTGCAGGAACCAGAACACCACCACGTATTGCGCCACCTGTGCGATGGCGGTAAACGAGACATCAAAGCCACCGGAAATCAGCACCAGCAGCACGCCGAGGGCAAAAATGCCGAGCACCGTCCAGGATTTCAGCAGCGAGGTGAGATTATCGAAGCTGATAAAATTGGGATTGATGCTGGTGATCACCACACACAGCAACACAATCAGCACCAGCAGCAGCGTTTCGCGCGCCTTGAGCAGTTTCATCACATCCACAGCATTCTCCTTCAGTAAGCGTCATTGACGCTCCATCTCATGTTGCAGTGATTCGTTATCGATCTCGTCGCTGCGCCAGCTGTTACCCAGACGACCACGCTGCATCATGATGATGCGATCGCAGTTGGCCAGCAGTTCTGGCAATTCATCGGAGATGAAAATGATGCCCATACCTTCCTGCGCTTTGGCTTTTACCGTTTGGTAAATGTAATTTTTCGCGCCGACGTCGATGCCAACGGTTGGGCTATCAAGGATGAATACCTGCGGACGCATCGCCAGCCATTTTGCCAGCACCACTTTTTGCTGGTTACCGCCAGACAACATCCGAATCGGCTGATCCTGGCTGCCATATTTCACCTGCATGCCTTTCAGCAACTGCTCCACCGTGGCGCGCATTTTGCTGCCGTTGAGCAAGCCTAACGGCGTGAGATAGTGATCGAGGGTACAAATCGCCGCGTTAGCGGCGATGCTCTGCTCCATCACCAATCCTTGCGCCAGCCGGTCTTCTGGCACATACGCGATGCCATGTTTCACCGCCGCATGGATGCTATTAATGGTGACCGGTTTACCGTGCAGACGAATTTCACCGCTTTGCGCCGGTTCCACGCCAAACAGCGCCATGGCCAGTTCGGTGCGCCCGGCCCCCAATAAACCAGCGATGCCGAGTACTTCGCCTTTGTGCAGATCAAAACTGACATCCTGGAAACTGTTGCGCTTACTGAGATTACGCACGCTTAGCAGCACTTCTTCGCTGGCACTGGACGCGCGCTGTTCGAAGGTGAGCGCGTAGCCCAACATCAGGGCTTCGATATCACCGCTGGTCAGTTGTGTGGTCGGCTGGCAATCAATCACCTTGCCATCGCGCATCACCGTGACGCGGTCACAAATCTCCAGCAACTCGTTCAACTTATGGCTGATAAAGATGAAGGCGATGCCCTGCGCTTTGAGCTGACGCAGAATAGTGAATAAATTGTTGATTTCACTGCGCGTTAACGCGGTGGTGGGTTCATCAAGAATGATCAGTTTGGATTGATTGACCAGCGCGCGCGCAATCGCCACTAATTGCTGTTTGGCAATCGGTAACTCTTCGACGCTGGCGTCGAGGTCCAACTTAATACCCAACTGCGCAATGATTTTTTCCACGTTGTCTTTGTAGCCAGCGCTGCGCACCAACGCTTTACGGTCGTTGAGCATCTGGCTGATATAGATGTTTTCCAGCACCGTCAAATTGGGGAACAACGACAAATCCTGATAGATGATGCCGATGCCTTGCTTCACTGCGTCCATGGCGGAAAAGCGTTGAATCGGCTGATTCTTGATGCTCATGCTGCCGCGATCGCGCGCTTCAACACCGGCAATGATTTTCATCAACGTTGATTTGCCGCAGCCGTTTTCACCTACCAGGCCGTGCACTTCTCCTTCGTTGATATCGAAACTGACGTCGTTTAATGCGGTCACGCCGCCAAATTTTTTCGTGACGTTTGCCACCGAGAGAAACTGCATGTGACCTCCAACCGTAAAAGCAGTGATCGTAGCGGCGCGATTTATCGCGCGTTCTTCAGCAATATCATGGCTGGAAGTTGCGCGATGAATCGCGCCGCTACGCTATGTGCCAGGTTTCGCCAATCAGAAATCGTATTTGCTGTAGTTGTCTTTGGTCACGGTCAGCGGTTTATCGAAGATGATGTTCTGCCCGGTGATGGTCGGCACGCCGAGAGTTGGAATCTCCATACCTTGTTTAATCTGGTCGCGTTTACCGTCCAGAATCAGCTTGGCGATATAGGCCATCGCATACGACGCTTCGCCCGGACTCCACAAGATCGACTCGGTAATCGAACCGTCTTTCAGGAAGGTGGCGCTCTCTTTCGGCGAGGTGGTGCCGATCACTGTGAGTTTGCCCACCAACCCTTTCTCTCTCAGCGCCTGTGCCGCGCCCGGACCGCCCTGACTACCAAACGCCAGCACGCCTTTCAAATCGGGATAGGTTGATAACAATTCCAATGTTTTCTGGCGTGATGCGTTGCGATCTTCACTCACTGGGAAACGATCCGACACCAACTTCATATCAGGATATTTGGCTTTCATCTGCTTAATAGCCGCATCCGCCCAGGTGTTGTGCGCCGGCACCGTCAGCGAGCCAACATAGATAGCAAACTCGCCTTTGCCACCGGCATGTTTAGCGAATTGATCCATCATGTAGCTGCCGAACTTTTCGTTTTCGATCATCTCAACGTCGTAGTCCGCTTCAGGCTGATTCACCGATTCGTGGGTAATTACCACGATTTTCTGCGCGCGCGCCTGCTTGAACACCGGCTCAACTGAACTGGCGTTATTCGGCACCACTAACAGCGCATTGGCACCTTGGGTGATGGCATCGCGAATGATGCCAACCTGCTGTGCTTCATCAGCGGTGGGTGGCGCTTGCTGGAACGTTTCGATCTTGAAATCTTTTGCTGCTTTCTTCAGCCCGGTTTCGTAATCGTTAAACCACGCTGAACGGAGCTTAGGAATGCCGACCATGGTGTATTCGTCAGCCGCTTGCAGAGGTAATGAGGTGCTGATGGTGGTGACGCCCAACAGCAGCGCCAGCGTGAGAGCATTACGCGTTTTCATCATTGTTGTGTCCTTTATCAAACAGAATCAGCGGGATAGCGCCGTTCAGGTTCGGGAATGGAGCCAGCGTTACCGATTTCGATCACGGCACCCTGAAAACGCTCCTCGGTATCGAGGTAATAAAAAACGTCATCGCCAATATTGCCGCTCTGCACCACTTGGTAGCCGCGCGCCTGGTAGGTTTCGAGCGCTTTTTCGCAGTCGGCAAAATAGAGTTTGAGGTGATGCAGGCCGTAGCCATGCTTTTCGATGTATTCGTCGTAGATGCTGTAACCGGAAACCGGCTGCATCAGCTCCATCTGTACACCGTTAATCCAACACACCGCGATTTTGTAGATGTGTTCCGCTGGTTGACCGCGATAGATCGAGTTATTCACGTTGTGCGGGCCGTAGGTATACACATCCCACGGTCCCATTTCGAAAGCTTCCCAGTAGTGCTGCATCGCCGCATCAAGGTCTTCGACCAGGTGGGCAATCTGAATGATGTCACCGTCTTTCATGGTTATGCGCTCCAACGTTTAAGCAAACTTGTGCGGCAGGCCTTCAAGATTGGTGTGGCTGGCTTTCATCGCATCCATTTTGATGTCGCACTGCTCAATCAGCATCATGGTGACGATGTCGGTGAACAGAAACAGCGCCTGCTCCAGCAGCGTCGACATCGGTTGAATCGATGCCACTTCCTGATCGCCGCCAAAGATTTGCCCCCGCACGCGTACCGCTAAATCGGCATATTGGCCATGTTCATTCTCTGGATGCGCTGTCAGCAGCACGATGCGAGCGCCCGCCTCCTTCGCCAGCTTGATGATGTTCAGCTCTACGTTGGTCACCGCACAATGGACAATCAGCAGATCGCCCTTGCCGAGATACGGAGTGGTAGTGTCGTACACCACGTAGCTGTCAAAACCCATGTGCTTCAGGCGCATGGCAAAGCCGCGCACCGACAGTTGCATGCGTCCCATGGCATAAAGTTGGATGGTTTTGGCCTGGCGAATTTCAGCGATCAGCTGTTCGATTTGCTGCTCATCGACCTGCAGTAGTGTTTGCTTGTTCTCTTCAATGACGGCATTAACCAGCTCTTGGTAACGAGACATGTGTCATTCCTCAGTTGGCCCTGATCGGGGCTGATGTAGGGTTTTATGTTTACAAATTTGTAAAGCAAATGACCTGACAACTGAGCACAACCTTACGCAACAATTTTACTTTTTCTTTTGGATTTGATCACAAATTAAACACTTCCGGTTTACATATTGCCTTGTAGTGTCGAAATAACGCGCTGCGTCACAAGTTTTAGCGGCTTTTCTGCGCTATGTTGCCTGCAACAAGATTGGGATGGGAATGTTGTAGCGGATATTCATCGTGCGAATATTTTACAAATTTGCGCGAATTTCAGTGGCTTGATTTTACTTATTAACTCCCTTAATGTGTTCCAGCGCCAGCCTGCGGGCCTGCGCATTGAACAGCCACGCAATGGGTGAACAGGATTATGGCGAAATCAGGCAAGCTGGAACGCGTTTATCATGAAATCGCCCTGCGCATTCAGCGCGGCGATTATGCCAACGGCGAACGCCTGCCGACCGAACTCACGTTGTGTGCTGAGTTGGATGTTTCCCGCCCCACCTTGTCACGCGCCCTCGCCCGTTTGCGCGAGCAAGGGCTGATCAGCAGTACGCAAGGTTCAGGTCATTACATCACCTTTACGGATGCCATCACGCCTGCGAATCATCAGCCGGGCATGGCGTTAGGCATCCTCTCGCCACGTATGGAGGCCAATGAAAGTGGCTTCCTGTTTGAGCAAATCTTCAAATCCATCGCCGCACTTTCGCAGCCTTTTAACTTCGATTTAGTGTGGAATGGCGTGATGACGCTCGGCGCGGGCGCATCGCGTCAGGCGATTATCAGCAAGATTGATGGCGTAATTGAGCGTTATCAGCGCAGCGGCGTCAAAGGCGTGTTCTTTATCCCGATTGAGTTCCACCCGTTTGCCGGTGAAATTAACCAATTGATCCTCAATAAACTGGAGCGCGATGGCATCAGCGTGATTTTGCTGGATAGCGATGTGGTGCGTTGGCCGCAACGCAGCCGTTGGGATCTGATTGGTATTGATAACGTGGCAGCAGGCAGCGTGATGACGCGCCATTTGTTAGGCACTCGACCACGCCGCATCGATTTTCTCTGCGAACGTTTCTCCGCCAATACCGTGCACATGCGCATGCTCGGCTATCAACTGGCGTTACAGAATGTGGGGATTTTTCCGCAGCCGGAATGGCAGCACGAAGGTGAATTAAATCAGCCCGAATTTGTCGCCGCTTTACTGGCCAGTGGCGCGCAGGATGTGGTGTGCGCCAATGATTTCACCGCGATGAAGTTGCTGTCGCTGTGCAGTCAACGTGGGGTGAATATCAATGTGGTGGGATTCGATGACAATGAATATTCCGCGCTGCTCGGCATTCCGCTTACCACCTGGAAACAACCGTTTACCGCCATTGGCCATAATGCGGTGGTGGCGATGATGCACCGATTGCAGCACCCAGATGCCAGCCCGCTACACCTTATTGCACAAGGCGAGTTGATCGTGCGGGCATCATGTCATGCTTTAGTGCGTTAAGCCTCACACCAAACTCAATTCCACGCCCTGTTCCAGCAACAGTTGTTGATACGGCAGATGGAGATCGCCGTCGGTGATCACCTGGCGAAACGGCTGAGTGGGTGCCAAGGCAAACGGATGGATTTGGCCGAACTTGGAGGAATCTGTGAGCGCGATGGTATGCGTCGGTTTTTCCATGATGGCATTCACCACATCGCAGCGCAGCATATCGCGACCGGTAAAACCGGTGCTGGCATCCCAGCCATCAATGCCAATAAAGGCTTTGTGAAAATTCAAACTTTGAATGCACAGCCGTGTTAGCGGCCCCACCACCGATTCGCTGCTTTTCTGGAACAGGCCGCCAAGGATGATCACATCGCCACCCTTTTCGCGCAGCAATCCGGCGATGTAATGGCTCACGGTAATAATGGTGATGTCATCACGTTCGCTGAGTTCACGCGCCAGCAACGCGTTGGTGCTGCCGCCTTCGATAAACACCGTTTCGCCGCTGTTCACCAGCGAAGCGGCGTATTCCGCCAGGCGTTTTTTTACCGCAAAGCGGGTTTGCATGCGCGCGCCAACGTCATCACTCTCTGGCGCCACGGCTGAACCGTGCACGCGGCGCAGAAAGCCGCCTTTCTCCAATAGGTTGAGATCCTGGCGGACAGTGACTTCGGAAACGCCGGTGGTGTGCGCCAGCTCATTGACGCTGACGCTACCGCGCTCGCTAACCAATTGGATTATCTGTTGATGACGTGCGTTCATAACATTCGCTGCGAGTGAATTTTTGCCAAGCTTACCAGAAATTTAACCCAATCCCAGACTGCGGCGGCCATTGACATTTAACGCGTCGAGCGTAAAGCGATCGCGCCATTGCATTTCATAATCCTCTGGCGGGAAATCGCCGGGTGATGCGCCCGTCGCCAGCGCCAGCGCAACTTTGCTGGCGTAGGCCGCGTTTTTTTCACACATCGGCGCGGCGGGAATGTACATCACGTTGCCCCAACCTTGCTGATCTTCCACTGGCGCAACAGAGTGAATCACATCGCAATGCCACCACACCGAATCACCCGCTTGCAGCGCCGGAATCGAGCATAAACCGTCAATCAATTCGGGGTGCCACTGCGCAGAAACCGGCAATACTTTGCCCGGCGCGACGCCACACAATTCATCTTCCGGCACATCATTCAACAGCGGACGCAGCAGCAAATAGGCCATCGCTTCCGGCACGGGCACCACGTGCAATAAACCTTGACCCAATTGCATATCGGCCAGCGCGGTCCAGCCCTGGAAGGTGCGGAATACCGAGCATTTGGTGGTGGTGCCAGATTGATATTCGTTCACTTCGGTACGATGTGCGGCATTCCACGCATCGTATTGATCAAACTGATTATTGAAGATGTGGCCGAACACTTGCTGATAGGCTGGCAGCAACCAGCGTTCCAGCGCACCAGAATCGGTATGCGCGCCGAGTCCTTTTGAAGTGGTACCCGGCAAACGACGGCGAATGCGATCGGGATAAATAATGCTGACGTCAGGCTCGAACCAGCGTTTGCCCTGCGATTCGAAGGTCCATAAGCGGTTGAGGAACGATTGGGTTTGCGCCATCGCCTCGCTTTGACGCGCCGACATCTGCGCATCGCTCCAGTAAATCGGGTAAATCTCCGGGCGTGATGCATCAAGGCTGCCAAAGAAATTATCGCCGGGACCGGAATAGACCTTATCGAAATCGTTGTTGTCGAGGTATTTCAGCATCGACGCATCCCAGGCCAAGGCTTGCTCACGGGGAAACGTCTGTTTAACCACTACGCAACCACGGCGGCGGATATGCTCCTTCACCTCATCGCTGATGTGACCCGCAGCGACATCCTCCATGCTTATCTGAGGCCACGCGCTGCCATGTTTTGCCTCGTCTGCACGGGCGGCGGCAATCTCACTGACGATTTTGCTCCTGACCTGCTCGAACAAACCTTCGACATCGCCGATCTGCGCTCGCAGCATCTTTTTCATCTGGCGAACGTTGTGTTTGAAATCATCAGGTTGTTGCAATGAGGTGAAGGTTGTATTCATAGCATGCTCCGAATGGTTAACTTTTAAGTTTCATATGAAACATAATCACACTTCATTCATAACAAATAATGCGCAGTTAACAACCAGCAAACCTCCGGTTCGTAAGATGGATCACACTAATTGCGGGAGGGGTTTCATTTGAAAGTGAAGTTGGAGGACACCAGACATCTCGAGGTTTCAATCGTAGGGTCGCCATTTATGGTGACCGTATGCTCATTCGGAAGTCGGATCTTATTAATTCGGGATAGATTACGTTAGGAAGTTAAGTTGGAGGTCACCATAAATGGCGACCCTACGAGTTCGAGGCATGGTTTAAATAGGCTATATTTTTGCGTTCTCATTATTTAGCTCCATTCTTTTTTATCGGACCGCCAATCATAGCGGTCCTTACACTAATAAACGCTATTAAGCATCGCCTCCGGCGACTTTACGTAATGGCACCACTTCTGCATGCTCCAGCAGCGGCTCCAGATCGCTAAACAGCTTAACAATATGTGGTGCATTCAGGTGCTTATCCAGCAATTCCTGGCTTGCCCACTCTTCCGTCCAGACAAAACGACGCGGATTAGTGCGGTCGATATTCAGTTGGTAAGTGATGCAACCTTCTTCGCGCAATGTCTCTTCAATTACACCACGAAATAATTGCTCTGCTTGATCTTCACAGCCAGGTTTAGCCGTTAATAACGCAACAACAGGAACCGTCATAATCATCTCCAAATAAAATCCAAAAAAAGTTAACGCGGTTTCAAATTACTCCAGCTTAAGTGTGCTGTCAGTCTGAAAAGGTGCGTTGCCGGAATACCCGATTTCACGCCATAATCGCCAACGAGATATTTTTCCGCCCGCCTAATACGAGGAATTTGCATGCCGGACTTATCCAGTTGGTTAGCTTTTGCATTAGTGGCGCTGGGATTAGTATTAACGCCTGGTCCCAATATGATGTATTTAATTTCTCGATCGCTGTGCCAGGGAAAACGCGCCGGATATATCTCGCTTGGCGGTGTGGCATTGGGTTTTGTCTTCTACATGTTGTGTGCGGCGTTGGGCATTACCGCTTGGTTACTGGCGGTGCCGTGGGCTTATGATGCGTTGCGTTTTACCGGTGCGCTGTATCTGCTGTATCTCGCCTGGCAGGCATTAAAACCCGGCGGACGTTCGCCGTTCGCGGTGCGCAATCTGCCGGCAGACAACAACCGCAAGCTGTTTACCATGGGATTTCTCACTAATCTCGCCAATCCAAAAATCGCCATGATGTTTCTCTCCTTGCTGCCGCAGTTTATTACCCCCAATCACGGCAGCGTGTTGTTGCAATCGCTGGTGCTTGGCGTGACGCAAATCGTGATCAGCCTGACGGTGAATGCCATTTTTATTACCACGGCTGGTCAGGTTTCGACATTTCTAATGGAGCGTCCCAGCTGGCAACGCCTGCAACGCTGGTTGATGGGCACGGTACTGGCCGGCATGGCGGTTAAGTTAGCGTTTGATTCCCGCAAGTAATCCCTTCTCCTCTCCAGCCAAACAGGCGGATTCGTGCCGATCGATTCCGCCTATTAAGTGAACAAAATCACAACTACGAAACATTTTGTTAACCATAAATTGATCTTTCCCCGCGCCGCTTTTATACCTTGTGAAAATTATTTCACGCTTACGAAATAATTTTCAGCGTTAACCCCGGCTCGTTTTTCCGCGTTTTGTCGTCACGGCTGAGCCATACACATTCAGCGTCAGTTCCGGGGAAACATCATGAAAAAGATCGCCACGCTTTTTGCCAGTTTGCTGTTGGTCGGCAGTGTCACCAGCAGCGCGCACGCCGCCGACGAAACGCCACAATTTCGCTGTAAACCCGGCGAAACCTACTACATGAACGTGATGGTAACCGGCGTCGAATACTGGTTCCCGGTGTATGAAATGTTCAAGCAAGCGGCGCACCAATTAGGCTGTAAAACCGTGTACGGCGGTACGCCAGCGTACGACGTCAACCAGCAGCTCTCCAGTTTTGAACAAATATTGGCGCAAAAACCCGCCGGTATTTTCCTGCATCCGATGAATCCGGATCCGTTTATTGAGCCGATCAATCGCGCCGCCGAAATGGGTATTCCGGTGGTGACCTTCGCCGCCGATTCGCCAAACAGCAAACGTGTCGCTTACATCACCTCCGATAACTTCCGCGAAGGAAAAGCCGCCGCCGATGAACTCGGCAAAGCGATGGGCAAAGATGCTGAGTTCGCGGTGCTGGAAAATCCCGGTCAGGATAACCACGACCGCCGCGTCACTGCGTTTATCAATGAAATGAAAGCCGCCTTCCCCGATAGCAAATTGGTTGCCCGCGCGGCCACCAATCAAGACCCGTCTAAAGCCTATAACGCGGTGCTTTCGATGTTGCAGGCGCATCCAAACCTGAAAGGCATCTTTATGCCGGAAGCCAGTTCCGCGATCGGTGCTGCACAAGCGGTGGCGGAAAACGGCGGCAAAGTGAAAGTGATGACGGTGGATGTTAACGCCAAGGTACTGGATATGATCAAGAGCGGTCAGGTGTTTGGTGCCATCAACCCGAATCAGGGCATTCAGGGCTACATGGGCTTTATGACCTTATTCCTCGCCGCGCACCCAGAATTGATCGACCCAATGAACGATGCCAAACGCAACGGCACCAATCCTTTCTCCTTCCCGATTCTGGATAACGGTTATGCGGTGGTGACCAAAGACAACGCCGACGATTTCCGCTGGGATACCTATCTGAAACGCCGTGGCACTAAAGGCATCAACGAGTAAGGCGACGATTATGACGGCATTACTTGAATTGCGCGGCATCAGTAAAAGTTTCGGCGCAGTACGCGCGCTGCAAGGTGTGGATCTCACCTTGCGCGCCGGAGAAATTCACGCGCTGGCAGGAGAAAACGGCGCAGGCAAATCCACCTTGATGAACATCATTGATGGCATTTTGCGCCCGGACAGCGGCGAAATGGTGCTGGATGGCAACGCCATCACCGTGCATTCACCGCGTGAAGCGCAGCAGCTGGGTATTGGTTTGGTGCATCAGGAAATCGCATTGTGCCCGGATATCAGCGTGTATGAAAACATCTGGATGGCGCACGCCGCCAGCCAACGTGGCCTGCTGATGCCGCATAAACAGCTGCGAGAAAAAGCTCAGCAGGTAATGAACCGTCTGGCGCCGATCCCGGTTAGCAAAAAAGTCGGCGAACTGTCGTTGTCGCAACAGCAACTGGTGGAGATCGCTAAGGCGTTAACGCTGGATTGCCGGCTGTTAATTCTCGATGAACCAACCGCCGCGCTGACGGAGCCGGAAGCGCAAACGCTGTTTGGCATTGTGCGCCAACTGCAAGCGCAAGGCATCGCGGTGGTGTATATCAGCCATCGCATGGCGGAGATTTTTGCGCTGTGTCAGCACATCACCATTCTGCGTGATGGCCGCACGGTGCACAGTGCGCCACTCAACAGCATGACGCCGGATCAGGTGATCACCCGTTTGGTCGGCCGCGAACTTTCCCAGCTCTATCCGGATAAACGTCCGGTGACGGCTGCCGCGCCGTTACTCGAAGTCCGCGCGCTCGGCGATGGCAAACGTTTTCACGATATTGGCTTTGATCTGCGCCCCGGCGAAATTCTTGGCATTGGCGGTTTAATGGGCGCGGGTCGCAGCGAGATTGCGCAAGGGATTTGCGGCTTGCACCCGATCAAACAGGGCGAGATTCGCCTGCACGGCCAAGCGGTGAAGTTACGCGATTACGCCGCCAGCATTGCACAACGCATGGTGTATTTGTCGGAAGATCGCAAAGACGCCGGGCTGTTTCTCGATATGCCGATTGCGTGGAACATTTCAGCGCTGGATATTCAGGCGGTGAGCCATCAGCGCTGGTTGCTCAGTCCACGCCGCGAACAGCAGCAAGCGGCAGCGCTGGCCCAGCAGGTAAAACTCAAGCATGGCAAGTTGAGCGATCCGGTGTCGTCGCTTTCCGGCGGCAATCAGCAAAAAGTGGCGCTGGCGCGGGTTTTATCGGTGCAGCCGCAGATTGTGTTTCTCGACGAACCCACGCGCGGCGTCGATGTTAGCGCCAAAGCGGAAATCTACAGCATTCTCGCCAAACTGGCGGCGAACGGCATCGGTTTAGTGGTGATTTCGTCAGAATTGCCAGAACTGATAGGCTTGTGCGACCGCATCATTGTCATTCACGAGGGGCGCATCAGCGGTGAAGTCACCGGTGAGGCGATGACAGAAGAGAACCTGATGCGGCTGGCAGCCGGCATCACTGCACCTGCGGAGGCCGTATGACCATGAATTCCACCCTTCCCGTCCTGCCCAAATCACGCTGGTCGCTGTTCGGCGGCATTCACAAACAGCGCGAAGTCGGTTTGGTGGTGATCATCACATTGATCTTCGTGGTGATGAGCTTCACCTCGCCGTACTTCCTCACCTGGGCCAATATGAAAGCGATGCTGCTGTCGTTTTCAATAGAAGGCATCGTGGTGATCGGCATGACCATTTTGCTGATTGTCGGCGGTATCGACCTGTCGGTGGGCGCGGTGGTGTGTTTGTCGATGGTGGTCGCCGGTCAGCTGTTCCTCAGCGGCGTTGATCCGTGGCTGGCGAGCCTGGCCGGGATCGGTGCGGCGGCGCTGGTTGGCCTGTTAATGGGACTCACGGTCACCAAAATCGGCCTCAGTCATTTTATTGCCTCGTTGGCGGCGATGGTGATCGTGCGTGGCCTGTGCATGATCGTTACGCAAGGCACGCCGCTGTCGCTGTTTACCTTGCCGCTGAGTTTTAAATTTATCGGTCAGGGCGCGTTGTGGGGCATTCCGTTTGTCATCGTGCTGTTCTTTGTTTTAGTCGCGTTGTTCGACTTTATGCTGCGTAAAGCCACGCTGTTCCGCAAAGTGTTCTACACCGGCAGCAATGAACGCGCTGCCGCCTATTCCGGCATCAACATCAATCGCATCAAATTATGGGTCACCGTGCTCACCTCCACGCTGGCGGGTGTGGCGGGCATCATCTATATGGCGCGCCTCGGTTCAGCAACCCCGACGTTTGGCGTTGGCATGGAGCTGAACGTCATCGCAGCGGCAGTGATTGGCGGTGCCAGCCTTAAAGGCGGCAGCGGATCGATCCTCGGCGCGGTGTTGGGTGTGGCGCTGCTGTCGATCGTCACCAGCTCGCTGATTTTGATTAACGTTTCCGTGTACTGGCAGGAGCTGATTAAAGGTCTGATTTTGCTGGCCGCGGTCTCCATCGACCATTTGCTGAATAAATACCGTGCAGCCTAAGGAACACTCACTCATGGAATTCGCTAGCGAACATCCGGCGTTTCACAGCGCACGCCAGATTTACCAGGTTTTAGTGATGTATTACCTCGACGGCAAAAAACAGTCCGAAATTGCCGTCGAAACCGGCTTGTCGGTGGCCAGCGTCAATCGTCTGATCCGCCAGGGCAAAGAGAGCGGCATGGTGGAAATCACCATTAAATCACCGTGGCTCTCCGCGCATCAGCTGGAAAGTGATTTGGCGGCGTTAGGCAAATTGCAACAGGTGGTGGTCGCGCCAAATGTGGCGCGCAGCGATGAACAAAATCTGCAAATGGTCGGTGCAGCGGCGGCGGAATATCTGCTATCGCGCATCAAAGATGGCGACGTGATTGCGATTACCGGCGGTAAAGGGGTCAGCGCGTTGGTTGACGCCTTGCAGCCCGCGCGCAAATACGATGTACAGATCGTGCCTGCGCTGGGTTGCGTGCAAGGCAAGCACTACACCGATGTGAATCATGTAGCTTCAGAAATGGCCGCGCGCTTGGGCGGCCACGCCTGGCAGATCCATGCCCCGCTGTTCACCGATTCTGCCGATGAACGCGACATGCTGATGGGGATTAGCGCCGTCGAACAGGTGCTGGATAAAGCGCGGCATGCCACGCTGGCGGTGGTCGGATTGGGTTCGATTTACAGCGACAGTTCCAGCTATTACGACCTCAACCTCGCCGCGCGCGATGCGGCAGCCAGTATTGAAACCAGTGGCGCGCGCAGTGAGCTGCTGGCGTGGCTGCTGGATGCTAACGGCCAACCGGCACCGTTTGATGCCAATCGTCGCTTAGTGGGATTAACGCTGCCCGAACTGCAACGGATTCCCTTTTCGATGGCGGTGGTGGCCGGTCGCGACAAAATCGACCCGATTCGTTGTGCGCTGCACGGCCAATGGCTGAAAGCCATGGTCACCGATGAATCCACGGCGGCGGGCGTGCTGGAGATGACACTGAGTGAAGGAGCTATCGATGGATAAATTACTCACCCGCGAACAGCGTTTAAACGCCCTGCGCCAGCGCACCTCAACACCGGTCTTGATCGTGGGCGGCGGCATCAACGGCATCAGCACCTTCCGCGAGCTGGCGTTGCAGGGCATTCCGGCCATTTTGGTGGAGAAAGGCGACTGGTGCCAGGCCGCCAGCGGTGCGCTCTCACGCATGATCCACGGCGGTTTGCGTTATCTGGAAACCGGTGAATTTACTCTGGTGAAAGAGTCGGTGACTGAACGCGATCGCCTGCTGAAAAACGCCGCACATTACGTGTTCCCGCTGCGGACCACCGTGCCGATTGATAATCTTGCCGGCGGATTGATCAACGCCACGCGCCGTTTTCTGCATCTGGGTGATAAACCCACCCGGCGCGGCGCGCTGTTGATCAAAACCGGTCTGAGTTTGTACGACATTTACACCCGCCAGTATGGCTCAATGCCAAAACATCAGGTGCGCAGCGAAGCGGCGACGCGCGAACGCTGGCCGGGTTTTGCCCCTTGGGTAAAGTACAGCGCCAGCTATTACGATGCGTGGATCAGCGCGCCGGAACGGCTGGGATTTGAACTCATCGACGATGCTGAACAAGCTTGCCCGGAAGCGTTGGCCGTCAACTATCTGCAATTGGTAAGTGCAGAAGGTGAAACGGTGATGTTGCAGGACGCCTTGAGCGGCGAATGCTTTAGCCTGCAACCGCATGTGTTGGTCAATGCCGGTGGTGCGTGGATCGATCAACTAAATCAGCGCGTTTCACCCACCAGCGATCTGCCAAAATTGATTGGCGGCACCAAAGGATCACATTTGATCCTCAACCATCCCGAACTGTTGCAGATGCTGGATGGCGAAATGGTCTATTTCGAGAATCAGGAAGGCCGCGTCTGCATCATGTTCCCGTGGTTTGGCAAAGTGCTGGTGGGATCCACCGATATTCGTGTTGACGATCCTGATGCGGTGGTGTGCGAAGAGGATGAAAAAGCCTATATCCTCGAATCACTGCGTTTTGTCTTCCCACACATCGCAGTGCCGGATGCTGCCATTGTGTATACCTTCTGCGGTGTACGTCCGCTGCCCGCCAGCGATGCCAAACTCAACGGCCAAATTTCACGTAATCACTCGTTAGTACTGCTGCCGCCCGATGCGCAACGTGCGTGGAGCACGCTGTGTTTAGTCGGCGGCAAGTGGACCACTTTCCGTCAGTTCGGCGAAGAAGCTGCCGACCGCGTATTGCGTTTGCTGGGTGAAAAACGCCAGCTTTCCAGCGGCGATCTGCCGATTGGTGGCGGCCGCGACTTCCCGCCGCCCTCCGGGCAAAACGTCTGGCTGGCACAACTTGCCGAACGTTTTGCCGTACCGTTGCCGCGCGTCACGCAACTGGCGAAACGCTATGGCAGCCGCGTCCTGCCGCTTTTGGCTCTGATTCAGCAGCACGGCGAACAAC
The DNA here is from genome assembly GCF_039594315.1 of Pantoea sp. Lineage (GTDB taxonomy): Bacteria > Pseudomonadota > Gammaproteobacteria > Enterobacterales > Enterobacteriaceae > Pantoea. The sequence goes on along the minus strand of NZ_JBCNNP010000008.1, from coordinate 108,396 downwards.
CGCTGCAACATCATCCCGCTTACAGCGATGTTGAACTGCGATATCTGATTGAGCACGAGCAGGTTTGTCAGTTGGAAGATTTGCTGGTGCGCCGCACTTCGTTAGCCATATGCGGCGAACTGACCGCGCCGCTGGTGCAGGAAATCGCCACCTTGCTGGCATCCACCCTTGGCTGGAACGACACCCAACGCCAGCAGCAATTGCAACGATGCTGTGACAACCTCGCCCGCTTGCATGGCTTATCCAACCTCAATCCCACGATTTTTCAGGAGGAAGCACGACATGTTAGTAACCAATAAAGTTCGCCTCAACCGCCTGTTTCAGCACGGTAAATGTCTCGACGTCGCCATTGATCACGGCATTGCCAACGAGCCGGACTTCCTTATCGGGCTGGAGAATATCGAAGCGGTAATGGATAACCTGATCGCCGCGCAACCGGATGCGATTCAGGTCAATTACGGCCAGGCCGATTTGCTGCAACGTGTCGCCGGACGCAAACCGGCATTGGTGATGCGTACCGATGTCGGCAACGCCTACAACGCCGCGCGTCACCGAGAAATGTGGGCGGTGCTGCACAATCCGGATGAACCGATCCTCGCAGCGTTGCAAATGGATGCCGCTGCGGTAGTGGTGAATCTCTATCTGATCCCCGATGAACCGGGCATTTTCCGCATGTGCGTCGAGAACATTGGTCGTTTACGCCAGGCCTGCGATCGCTACGGCATGCCGTTGATGATTGAACCGCTAGTGATGGCCCCAGCAGGACAAGGCGCGGCTTACGGCTCGCTGGGTGATGTCGAGAAAATCGTGCCGCTGGTGCGTCTCGCGCGCGAACTGGGCGCGGATATCGTCAAAGCCGATCCCACGGAGAATGTGGAAGATTTTCATCGCGTGGTGGAAGCGGCCCGCTGTCCAACGCTGGTGCGTGGCGGCGGCAAAGGTGAAATCGCCGGTGTGCTGGCAAAAAGCGCGGCGCTGATGGCGCAAGGCGCCAGCGGCATGGTGTATGGCCGCAACGTTTATCAGCACGATAATCCTTCACGCGTGGTGAAAGCGTTGATGGCGATTATTCATCAGGGCGCCAGCGGCCCGGACGCATTAGAAATTTATCAGCAGGGTTAAGCCTTACCTGCACCGGCGCTTAAGCGGTGCGCCGTCTTCGCCAGTTAACGGAGTCGGATATGAAGATAGTTGGGATTGATGCCGGAAACACCATGATCAAAGCGGTGCTGTTTGATCTCAGCGGCCGGGTGTTGTCGGTGGCCGAGTGCGCGGGCGAAACCCATCGTCCGCAGGAAGGCTATGCCGAACGGCCGGTGGAAGATATCTGGCATGGCGTTAGCGATGCGGTGAGTCGCTGTCTGCAACAAGCGGAGACGCCCGCCAGCGAGGTGATCGCGGTCGGTGCCGCCGGTCACGGCAACGGTTTGTATGCACTGGATAAACAGCAGCGACCGCTGTTTGGCATCCAATCGATTGATCATCGCGCCAGTGAAACCGTGCACGCGCTGGAAACCAGCGGCGCGGATCAGCGCATTTATCAGATCTCGCTACAAAAGCCGTGGCCCGCTGCCACGCCGGTATTAATCAGCTGGATTAAGCAACATCAGCCGCAACGTTGGACGCAGATCGGCCATTTGCTGTGTGCTAAAGACGTCATCGCCCACTTTCTCAGTGGCGCGATCAGCGCGGATTATTCGGACGCCGCCGGTGCCGGATTAATTGATTATCGTCAGCGCGGTTACAGCCGCGAATTGATGGCGCTGTACGACATTGAAGACGCGATCGCCCTGCTGCCCGCATTGCGTGAATCTTGTGATGTGGTCGGCCATGTTACTGCGCAAGCCGCGCAACTCACCGGCTTGCCCGCAGGTATTCCGGTGGTTGCCGGGATTTTCGATGTGGTGGCCAGCGCGATTGGTTCTGGTGTGGTGAACAGCGGAGAAGCCTCGATTGTGGCAGGCACCTGGAGCATCAATCAGGTGGTGGTGGATAAACCTGATTATCTGCGCCCGGTGTTTATGAATTCGATTATCGAATCCGATCGCTATATGGCGATTGAAGCCAGCGCCACCTCTGCCGCCAACCTCGACTGGTTCCTGCGCGAATTCGACGATGGTCGCAGCGGCCAAGGCGCAGCACGTAGCAGCGATACCGTGGCGCATGTCGAACCCAACGCGCAGTTGCCGCTCTATCATCCTTATCTCTATTCTGGGCGCAAGTCTGAACCGGCTAAAGCTGGATTTTACGGGCTGGGCGGTTGGCATACCCGCGCCGACATGTTGTTTGCCCTGTTTGAAGGCGTGACCTTCGCCCATCGCGCGCACATTGATCGCTTGCGTGCCGCCGGTATCCCCTTTACGCAAGCCGTTTTGTCGGGTGGCGCGGCGCGCAGTTGTATCTGGCCGCAGATGTTTGCTGATGTATTGGGTATTCCAATTCGTGTGGCCGAATGCAAAGAGACCGGCGCGTTAGGCGCAGCGCTGTGCGCGGGTGTCGGTGTCGGTATGTGGCGCAATCTCGCTGACGCCGCCAAGCAAGCGGTGCAACTCAATCCCGGCGAATTATTACCGCGTCCGGAACGCTTTGCTTTCCACGATGCGCGTTATCGGCTATTCAAAAAACTTGAGCTGGCAATGCGCGAGATGTGGCAAGAAGCGAGTTGATTTTACTCGCCTTTTTAGTCGCAGGCTGCTAATCATGGATGTCCAAAATTTGAGGACATCCACATGCAAATCAATCAAATCCCCTTTGGCATCACCACTTGGGCCGACATCGCGCCGGAAACGCATCCGGGCGATCACGGTTTTGCGCTGTGGCGTACCCAACGCTTCGGTGATATTCGCGTACGCATGGTGGAGTATTCGCCGGGTTATCTGGCGGATCACTGGTGCAGCAAAGGCCATATCCTGTTATGCCTGGAAGGTGAAATGATCACAGAGCTGGATGATGGACGAACCTTCACGCTCACACCTGGCGTCAGCTATCAGGTGGCAGATCATGCCGAAGCTCATCGATCATCCACCATTAACGGCGCAAAGCTGTTTATCGTGGATTAAGCGCCTGAGAAAGAGTGCCGTTGTACAAAAAAATGACAACCTCGCCGCCGTGATGTACACTTGAACCATATGAATGTTCAAATGAACATTATCTGGAGGTTGTTATGACAACGATATCCCCTTTAAACCACGGCAACGCGGCACGCGTGTTTGATCCTTCGCTGATTCAACACGCTGATAAATCCTTTATGGATCAGATGGGATTACCGCGCAATCCGCTCAAAGCGCATCAGCTGATTACCGAGGGATTGGATGTCGGCATCGTGGAACGTGCTGCCACGGTGTTGAAAGCCACACCGCTGGATGTGGCGCAAATGGTGTCGATGGATCGCAATACCTATCGACGTCGCGAAAAAGCCGGTACCCAGCTTTCAGTTGAACAAGGTGCGCGCGTGTATCAGGTATTCGAAATTTTGGATGCCGTACTCCAATTGTTCGCAGGCGACGTTGACGCTGCCATGCACTGGATGTATCAACCTGCTCTGGCACTGGATGATGCGCTGCCAATGGATATGCTAAGTACACCCGCTGGTTGTGATGCGGTGTTGACGCTGATTGGTCGACTGGAACACGGAGTGATTGCGTAATGACGCGACGGAAGGAACCGGAAGCTGCCTACCGACTGTTTTATCGTTTAGTCAAAGAAGAGTACGCCAGCGATGCCTTTAGCGGCGCTGGCGCAGAAAAATGGGGTGGACGCTGGAACCCGCCCGGCATCAAAACCGTGTATCTCAGCAGCTCAAAAGCGCTAGCCACACTGGAATTGGTGGTACACGCCGGGAAAGCGATGCTGGAGAAAAGCCGCTTCGTGGTGTTTACCCTGCCGATCCCAGAAAGCGAGATCATGGTGTTGGATTGCAGCAAGCTGCCCAATAACTGGGAGAAATATCAGCAGCAGGAAGAGACGCAAGCCATGGGCGCCGCCTTCCTGAATCTGGACGGCGGCTATCCGTTGCTGCTGACCGTGCCGAGTATTCTCACCGGCGAAGATAATGCCATTTTGAATCCCGATCATCCGTCCGCCGCCGATGTTTTCGCTCACGCCACATCAGCACCCTTCGCGCTGGATCGCCGTATCAAAAATGATAATCCTGCGTTATAAGGTCACCATAAATGGCGACCCTACGAAAACGCGTTTAACCTTGGTAGGGTCGCCATTTATGGTGACCGCTAATATCAACGCGCAGGTTTTGCCAGCGCATACGCCGCATTTAAATCAACACGCTGCCAGAACGACTGTTCGGCATTGCCTGACAACGGATAACCGTTTGGCAGCGCCGTTTTCACCAGCAGATTGCGGATTTGCGCATCAGACAGATGTGGCAACGCGGTCTTCAACAAAATCTCTGCGCCTTGCGGCACTTTGACTGGCGTGTTTTTCGCGCTGATTTTCGGCAAGTTGTAACTCATGGTGAAACGGTAGAACTGTTTCATCGCCGGTGAGCTGTAAGGATCATCTTTGCCCGCACTGCGTGCACATTCCGCCAACGACGTACCGCACTCTTTCTCTAACGCGGCACGCAACTGATCGCGTGCTTCGCTAAACAGCGCCTGATATTTTGCATCACTGAGATAGTTTGCCACGTTGCGTTCAGCAACCATGCGCGATCCCATCACATCCAGCGGATAATGCACGCCCAGCACCAAACGTGAATAACCGTAACGTGCACCGCGCGTGACCAGCGCTTCAAAACGCTCTGGCACCATTTCCGCCATCAGCAACGCATCGGTGTAACCGGTATTGGTGTGGCCACTCGGGAAAGAGCCGCCATCTGCGGTATAACGCACGTTATCTTTAATCACCACATCGTCCGGCACCAGATGAATGGTGTTGCCTTCATGCAGGAACGGTCGCGGGTAATTGAAGTGCTTTTTCGCCGCGCTGGTACTGACTTCGCTGGCTTTGATCAACGCCGCCGCTTTGCTCAGTTCGCCTTTATCATAAGCAGCGAGGAAGGCTTTGCCGAGACGTGGACCCAGCGCATCTGACAGGAAATAGAGTGAACTGATGGCTTCCGCATCGGCCAAGGCCTGATGGCGCACGTCTTGCGTAGCGTTCAGGTTGATGTTGGTGACGGTGGCGCGGTTGGCATTCAGCACGTTGTCAGGCAGCGTGCTAAAGCCCGAAAGTAGCGCAATACCCGCTTGCTGATTCTCTTTACTTTTAAAGTCGTAGCCGCTGTTTTTCAGCCACTGTTTATCCGCTTGTTTCGAGGTTTGTTTGACCTTTTCCAACTGCTCACGCTCGAGTGAACTGTTGTCGCCTTGAATATAGTGGCGTTCAGCTTGCAGCGATTGCTGCTCAAGATCGGTATACGCGGAAGATGAACCGGTTGACGATAAGCCAGCCAGCGCAGCCGCATCGGGCAGTGAAACCGCGTGCGCCTGCTGTGCCAGCAGTAAAACCGTTGCAATCAGAGTGTAGCGGGTTTTCATTATTTTCCCCTGTTATCAAAATATTACCTTGCCTGGGGAAACACGCTAGCACCCGCTTATGACAGATTTATTTCATTTAGCGACACTGGCTGGCACAGTTTTGTACGCAAATTTGTGCGAGCGAGCCACAACCGCCACCGCTGTCGTTTTTGCACTGCGATTGCTGTACATAACAGTTTTGCTGGCAAGCCGATACATCACACTTCGCGGCAATCGGGGTTAATTGCACCACGGGCGCTTTGTGTTCCGGTTGCCATGGCGTTTGTGCCAGTGCGCTGGCGCTGAGCAGTAACGCGAAAGCCATTAGCCACTTCATGATCACATCCTCGCAGAAAGGTTCTAACCAGTATGGCTACTGGCAAAATAATTGCCATACTGAAACATTCGATTCAGAACAAACGCATCAATGCCCTGATCCAGTGCGAGCCGATGCGCTACGACAGTGCAACGCAATCATGCGCATTATCATTAAATGTATTTAAATTCAATCAATTACCTCTTTCATGTCTTGTTGCGTAAACTGGTACAAAAGTTGCAGATATTCATCTATAGCCAAGGAGACGAATATGAAAGCAATTGTGATTGGTGCCGGTATTGGCGGAATGAGTGCGGCGATTGCGCTGGAGCAAGCAGGATTCAAAACCGCCGTGTTTGAAGCGGTAAAAGAGATGAAACCGGTTGGCGCAGCGATCTCCATCTGGCCCAACGGCGTGAAATGCCTTAACGCCTTGGGGATGAAAGAAACGCTGCGTGCGCTGGGCGGCAATATGGCGTTTATGGCCTACAACGATGCACACAGCGGCAGCACGCTCACCCGCTTTAGCATGAAACCACTGGTGCAGCAGGTCGGTGAATATCCTTATCCGGTGGCGCGCGCTGAATTACAGGCGATGTTGATTGAAACGTACGGGCGTACGCGCATCAGTTTTGGCAAACGCGTCACCCAAGTGGAGCAAAGCGAAAACGGTGTCACGGCGTGGTTTGATGACGGCAGCCAGGCGGAAGCCGATTTTTTGATTGCCGCCGACGGTACGCATTCGGTGATTCGCCACTACGTTTTAGGCGAAAGCGTGGAACGTCGCTATGCCGGCTACGTTAACTGGAATGGCTTGGTCAGCATTGATGAATCCATCGCCCCCGCCGATCAGTGGACCACCTTTGTCGGCGAAGGCAAGCGCGTTTCGCTGATGCCGGTGAGCAATAATCGTTTCTATTTCTTCTTTGATGTGCCACTGCCAAAAGGCTTGGCGGAAGATCGCGCAACGTTGAAAAACGATCTTAAAGGTTACTTCAGCGGCTGGGCCGATCCGGTGCAGCGGCTGATCGACAGCATCAATCCCGACACCACCAACCGCGTCGAAATCCACGATATCGAACCGTTTAGCCGCTTTGTGAAAGGTCGCGTGGCGCTGCTGGGCGATGCGGCACACAGCACCACGCCAGATATTGGCCAGGGCGGCTGCGCAGCGATGGAAGATGCGGTAGTGCTGGCGCAGACGCTGGCATCGCATTCGTTGGGCATTGAAGATGCGTTACTGCGCTATGAAGCGCGTCGCGTGGAGCGCACCAAAGATTTGGTGTTAAAAGCACGTAAACGTTGCGATGTAACGCATGCCAAAGATGCCCAAGTAACGGCGGCATGGTATGCGGATTTGAAAAATGAAACCGGCGAGCGTGTGTTAGCAGGAATGTGCGAGACCATTGAAGGCGGGCCGTTGGGGTAAAAAAAGCAGGTCGCCAAAAATGGCGACCTTTAGTATTAACCTTCCAATCCGCGATTTTTTAACATTGGGCCGATTTCCGGCTCTTTGCCGCGCCATGCCAGCCACAAATGCTGCAAATCGCTGCTGTTACCGCGCGACAGAATATGCTCGCGGAACTGCTGGCCGTTTTCTCGGCTTAATCCGCCGCGCTCGACAAAGGCCTGATAACCATCATCGGCCAGCATCTGCGTCCAGATATAGGCGTAATAGCCCGCCGCATAACCGCCGCCCCAGATATGGCGGAAATAGCTGGAGCGATAACGTGGCGGCACCGTCGCCAGTGCGATGTTTTCGGCGGCCAACGCCTGCAACTCGAAGTGACTGACATCTTGCGGATTGTCGTGCGTGGTCAGCGAATGCCACTGTAAATCCAGCAGTGCCGCCGCCAGCAATTCGGTCATGTCATAGCCTTTATTGAACTTCGAGGCGCGCACCATCTTGTCACGTAGTTCCGCTGGCATCGCCTCAGCGGTTTTATAGTGACGTGCATAGTTAGCAAACACCGCTTCGTTGCTGGCCCAATGCTCGTTGATCTGCGACGGGAACTCGACAAAATCGCGCGGCGTGGCGGTGCCGGACAAACTCGGATAGCGTTGCTTAGCGAACAAGCCGTGCAGCGCGTGACCAAACTCGTGGAACAGCGTGATCACTTCATCCCAGCTCAACAGCGCCGGTTGTCCCGCCTGCGGCTTGGTATAGTTGCACACGTTGTAGATCACCGGTTTGGTATCAAGCAGCGTGCTTTGGTCAACGAAATTACTCATCCACGCGCCGCCGCTTTTGTTATCGCGCTTGAAGAAATCGGTATAAAACAGCGCTAACGGCGTATCGTCGGCATCGAAAATTTCGTAAACATTGACGTCCGGATGGTAAACCGGCAAATCGTGGCGCTGCTGGAAGCGGATACCAAACAACTGGCTGGCCGACCAAAAAACGCCCTTTTCCAATACGTTATTCAGTTCGAAATAGGGACGAATTTGGCTCTCATCCAGCGCGTATTGCGCTTTACGTACCTGCTCAGCGTAGAAATTCCAGTCCCAGACACGCAGCGGGAAGCTGTGATGTTGCTGCTCAATCATCTGCTGAATATCAGCAGCTTCGCGTTCGGCGCGAGCACGAGCGGCAGGCACGATGTTGCGCATAAAGGCGAATGCCGCTTCCGGCGTTTTGGCCATCTGATCCTGCATGCTCCATTCCGCATAGGTTTTAAAACCCAGCAAACTCGCCTGCTCGGCACGTAACTGCGCCATGCGTAACACGATGTCACGCGTGTCGTTGTCATCGCCGCGCTCGCTACGCGTCAACGCATGTTCAAACAACGCTTCTCGTGTCGCGCGGACTTGCAGTGATTGCAGCGCCGGTTGTTGCGTGGTGTTTTGCAGCGGGATCAACCATTCACCGTGTAATCCGCGCGCTTCAGCAGCGGTTTTGGCATGGGCTAACTCTTCGTCACTCAATCCCGCTAATGCCGCCACGTTACTCACGGTATACGCACCGGCTTTGGTTGCCGCCAGCAGCTTATTACCAAACTTGGTACTGAGGCTCGCCAGTTCCTGATTGCAGGCGCGTAGTTGGGTTTTCTCCGCATCGTTTAGGCTGGCGCCGGCTAACTGGAAATGTTGCCAGGTCACTTCCACCAAACGCATTGATTCGGCATCCGGGCAATGCGTGCCACGATGTTGATAGACGCTATCGAGACGCGCAAACAGCTGGCTGTTAAGGCAGATTTCATCATTCAGCGCGGTGAGTTGCGGCGTGATCAGTTCGTCGATCGCTTGCAAACCATCGCTGGTATTCGCAGACGTCATCGCACCGAATACCAAATTCACGCGATTGAGTAACTGGCCGCTGCGTTCAAGGGCTTCATATGTATTAGCAAAAGTCGGCGCGTCTGGATTGCTGGCGATCGCCGCCACTTCGCGACGCTTCTCAGCAATGCCCGCTTCCAGCGCCGGTAAGAAATGCGCTTCCTGAATCTGGTCAAATGGCGGGGTTTGATACGGCAAGGTGCTGGCGGTGAAAAACGGATTGGCGGGTGAATTCATTATCGCTCCTGATAATCAGCAACGCCGCACACGGCGGCGGGATGTTTCTATCCTGGCAGTTTCCACGTCACTCAACAACTTATCGCCTGTTGGTAAACGCTGATGATCTCACCAGCCACCGCTACGGCGATTTCGGCCGGTAATTTACCCTTCACATCCGGCAAGCCAATCGGACAGCGCAGGCGCGCCAGCGTTTCTGCGACGATGCCCTTTCCTTCTAATCGATAGCGAAAACGCTGCGCTTTGGTCGCCGAGCCGATGACGCCGGCATAGCGAAAATCACCCCGACGCAGAATCGCCTCGCTGAGCGCCAAATCCAGCGGATGATCGTGGGTCATCACCACAAAATAGCTGTCGGGCGCGGCCTCTTTGACGCAATCAAGCGGATCGTCAACCTGGCGCACCTTGACATCCGGCGGCACGCAACGAAACTGCGCGGCGCGACTATCAATCCAGGTAATGTGGCATGGCAAGGTCGCCAGTAATTGCACTAACGCCTGGCCAACATGTCCCGCGCCATACACCTGAATCTCGGGTTGCTGCTGCATCAGCGGTTCAAACAAAATTGTCGCATGGCCGCCACAGCACTGACCTAAACGCGCGGCGAGCGCGAACTCTTCAGTGCGCGGTTCGTGACTGCGCTGTTGCAGCATCTCACGCGCCTGCGCAATGCATTGATATTCCAGATGGCCGCCGCCAATGGTGAGAAAGGTGTCGCTGGCGCTGACCACCATTTTGCTGCCGCGATCGCGAGGTACCGAACCGCGCTGACTGAGCACCGTCACTAACACGCAGCTTTGACGTTTTTCCCGCAGGCTATGCAATACGCTAATCCAGTCATGATAAATCATGGTCCGCTCCTGATAAGCGCTGAATCCCCCAGAACACCCGTTCCGGCGTCGCGGGCGCATCCAACTGCGGATGGCGGCGATAGTTATCCACGCTGGCAACCGCATCCTGAAGCGCGCACCACACCGCAATCCCCAACATAAATGGCGGCTCGCCCACCGCTTTGGAGTGAAACACCGTGTCCTGCGGGTTTTTACGGTTCTCGACCAGCGTGACGCGCAGATCGCTGGGCACATCGCTGATCGCCGGAATTTTGTAGCTGGCTGGGCCGTCAGTGAGCAATTTGCCCTTGTCGTTCCACACCAACTCTTCGCACGTCAACCAGCCCATACCTTGTACGAAACCGCCCTCGACTTGCCCGATATCAATGGCCGGATTCAGTGATGCGCCGACGTCATGCAAAATATCGGCACGCAGCAGACGATATTCGCCGGTCAGCGTATCCACCAGCACTTCACAGCACGCTGCGCCGAACGAGAAGTAATAGAACGGTTTGCCGCGTCCGGCCGCACGATCGTAGTGAATGCCCGGCACTTTGTAGAATCCGGTAGCCGAAAGCGGAACCTGATTGAGCCATGCTTGCTGCGCCACCTGCGCAAAGGTGAAATGCTGATCGCCAACCCGCACGATGCCATTGTTGAAACTTATCGCTTCGGCGCTGCATTGATGCTGCTGGCACAACATCTCCGTCATGCGATCACGCAAGATCTGCGCCGCATTTTGCGCCGCTTTGCCGTTGAGATCGGCGCCGCTGGATGCCGCCGTCGGCGAGGTGTTCGGCACTTTACCGGTGTCGGTCGCGGTCACCTGAATCTGGCTGATGTCGATTTGCAGCACTTCGGCGACAATCTGCGCCACCTTGGTGTTCAATCCCTGGCCCATTTCGGTACCGCCGTGATTGAGCTGCACCGTGCCATCGGTGTAAATCAGAATCAGCGCACCGGCCTGGTTAAGGAAACTTGAGGTGAAAGAGATACCAAACTTTACCGGCGTCAGTGCCAATCCGCGTTTCATAAAACGATTGCTGGCGTTGAACGCGCTGATTTCTGCGCGCCGTGCCGCATATTCACTGCTGATTTCTAACTGCGCGGTCATCTCATCCAGCAAGTTGTCCTCGACCTGCTGGTGGTAATGGGTGATGTTGCGATCGGTTTTGCCGTAATAGTTACGTTTACGCAGCTCTAACGGATCGAGCCCGATCTCGCGCGCGATGTGATCCATGATCTGTTCAATCGCCACCATGCCTTGCGGGCCACCGAAGCCACGATACGCGGTGTTTGAGGCGGTGTGCGTGCGGCAGCGATAGCCAGTGATCAGCGCATCGCCGAGGTAATAGGCGTTGTCAGCGTGAAACATCGCGCGATCGACAATCGATCCGCTGAGATCGAGCGAATAACCGCAGTTACCGGCCAGATCGATTTTCACGCCACAAAAGCGCCCTTCACCATCCACGCCGACATCGTAACGCACGAAAAACGGATGACGCTTGCCAGTGATTTGCATATCGTCACGCCGCGCAAGCCGCATTTTCACTGGTTTGCGCAACTGGCGTGCAGCAATCGCACATAAACAGGCGACGCCCGCCGCCTGGGTTTCTTTGCCACCAAAACCGCCGCCCATGCGACGCATATCAATGGTGACTTTGTTCATGCTGATGCCCATCACTTCCGCCACCAGCTTCTGCACTTCAGTGGGGTTTTGCGTGGAGGAAAACACCTGCAAGCTATTGTCTTCGCCGGGAATCACCAGCGCGGTTTGCGTTTCCAGGTAGAAATGTTCCTGGCCGCCAATATGAAACTCGCCTCGAATACGTCGTGGTGCGCGTGCCAGCGCCGCTTCAGCATCACCGCGTTGATGAATGTGCGGCTGCTGCACGAAAAAGCGCAGTTCTAACGCTTCGCGCACGTCGAGCACCGCAGGCAATGGTTGATACTCGATGATCGCCGCCGCTGCACCCGCTCTTGCCGCTTCGGGTGATTCAGCAGCGACCGCAATCACAATTTGGCCAAAATATTCGATGGTGTCCTGCGCCAGCAGCGGATCGCCGGGTTCTAGCGGCCCAACATCGTTGACGCCAGGCACATCGCGCCAGGTCAACACACTGATAACGCCAGGCACCGCGTAGCACGGCTGCACATCCAATTTGGTGATACGCGCATGCGCATGTTCGCTGAGGCGTGGGCAGAGATGCAGCAAGCCCGGCAGATCCGGTTTATCGTCGATATAGATGGCTTCGCCGGAAACATGCTTATCGGCACTTTCATGCTTGTTGCTGCGACCGACGCCAGTTTGCATGGCGCTTGCAAACTGAGTTTTCAGTAAAGTTTCGTTGAGTTCCGGCCGGTTATGAGACATAGCGCGACACCTCCGCAATGGTCAGTTCGCCACAAGCCTGCGCGTAATAGCGACGCAGCAGATTGCGCGCCACCTGTAAGCGGTAATCCGCACTGGCACGAAAATCACTCAGTGGCTGGAAGTCTCTGCCCAATGCGGCACAGGCTTTTTCGATGCTGGTTAAATTCAGTGGCTGACCAAGCAATTCAGCTTCTGCCGCCAGTGCGCGTTTCGGTGTCGCCGCCATGCCGCCAAACGCCAACCGTGCTTCAACCACTAATCCACTCTCTATTTGCAGATTGATGGCGGCAAACACCGCTGAAATATCGTCGTCGAGGCGTTTTGCCACTTTCCATGCCGCAAAGTTAGGTGACAATGTCACTTTAGGAATGATGATGGTGCGGATAAATTCGCCAGCTTGTAATACCGTTTGACGATACGCGGTAAAAAATTGATCCAGCGGCACTTCTCGCAAGTTGTCGCCCTGCTGCAACACCAGTCGCGCATTTAGCGACAGTAACATCGGTGCGCCGTCGCCAATGGGCGACGCATTGCCAATGTTGCCGCCCAGCGTGCCTTGGTTACGAATTTGCAGTGAAGCAAAACGTTCCAACATGTCGCTAAAAGCCGGAATGTGTGGCGCGAGAAATTGATAACAGTGATGCAACGACGCCGCCGCGCCAAGGTGAAAACTCTCTGCATCTTCGGAGCAGTGCTTCAATTCATCAATCTGTTCCAGCGCGATTAATAACGGCAGACGTTTATATTGCTGGGTGATTTGCAGCGTCAAATCGGTGCCACCGGCCACCAAGCGAGCCTCGGGATGTTGCTGATACAGCGCAGCCAGTTGCGCTACGGTTTTCGGTAGATAACAGCGACTGCCATTGGCTTCAATGCTCTGCACCTCATCGCTGCTTAACGCTTGTAAACGCTGTACCAGCGCAGCGGCATTGTCGCTGAATTCATCATTCGTGGAAGACGCGCAGGCTTGCTGCGCCGCGTCCATAATCGGACGATAGCCCGTGCAACGACACAAATTACCCGCCAGTGCCTGCTCGGCCTGATGGCGATCCCAGCTCTGGCTATTTTTTTGCAGCGTAAACAGCGACATTACAAAACCCGGCGTGCAGTAGCCGCATTGTGAACCGTGGCAATCCACCATTGCTTGTTGCACGCTGTGTAATTCGCCGTCCTGTTTGAGATCTTCCACGGTAATCAGTTGCTTACCTTGCAAACTACTCACCAGCGTCAAGCAACTGTTCACTGCTTGATAATGCATCTTTCCCTCAACCACTTTGCCCAACGTAACGGTACAAGCGCCACAATCACCCGAGGCGCAACCCTCTTTGGTACCGCGCCGTTGCTGTTGGCCGCGCAGATAATTGAGCACCGTGAGATTGGGATCCAGCTCATGTTCGGTGATTAAACGATTGTTGAGTAAAAACTGAATCATGCGATTTGCTCCTCAGTTTCACGTTGCCAAACCGGTTTGCCGCTCACCCAGGTTTGCGCGATGTTACGATCATCACCCAAGGTCATCATCACAAACAGGCGTTCCCAAATATCTTTGCTGTTGGCGTTACGCAGTTTTTGCAACGGCGACACCGCCGGATCGAGCACCACAAAATCGGCTTCTTTACCGGGATTGAAGTTGCCAATCACATCATCGAGATCCAAGGCGTGCGCGCCGCCCAACGTGGCGTGATAGAACGCTTCGCAGGCGCTGAGTTTGTATTGTTGCAGCTGGCCCACTTTGTAGGCTTCACCCAAGGTTTGCAGCAAATTGAAGGTGGTTCCTGCACCGACATCAGTGCCAATCCCCATGCGCACGCCTTGCTGCCAGCAACGTTTGATATTGAACAAACCGCTACCGAGGAACAGATTTGAAGTCGGGCAGAAGGCAATCGACGAATCGGTGTCGTGCAGACATTGCCATTCGTTATCGTCCAAATGTAAACAGTGGGCAAAGACGCTGCGTTTTCCCGTCAGTTGATGATGATGATAGACGTCGAGATAGCCTGCGCGCTCTGGGAATAACGATTTAACCCAGGCAATTTCTTGCTGGTTTTCACTCAGGTGCGTATGCATCCAAACATCAGGAAACTCTTCACGCAGTTGACGGACTTTATCCAGCAGCTCAGGTGATGACGTTGGAGCAAAACGGGGCGTTAACGCATAACTCAGACGACCACGTTGATGCCAGCGTTCAATCAATTCCCGCGTGTGCTGATAACTCTGTTCCGGCGTTTCGGTCAAATATTCCGGCGCGTTGCGATCCATCATCACTTTGCCGGCAATCAAACGCATATCTAACTGCTCCGCCGCACTGAACAGCGCATCGACTGATTGTTTATGCACGGTGCCAAACACCAGCGCCGTGGTGGTGCCGTTGGAAAGCAACTGATGCAGGAAAAAGGCCGACATCTGCGCCGCGTGATCGGGGCAATGATATTGGCTCTCCACCGGGAAAGTGTATTGATTGAGCCACTCAAGCAGCTGCTCGCCAAAAGCGCCAATCATTTCAGTTTGCGGGTAATGAATATGGGTGTCGATAAAACCCGGCACGATCAGTTTGCCACGCAGATCGATGACGTTGGCAGCATCGACGCGCCCTTCTGCGATTTGCCAGCTTTCAAGGCTGACTACTTTGCCATCACGCAGCGTTAATAAGCCATCTTCGAGATAGCGCGCATTGGCGGCGATGTCGTCGGGCTGCGCGGCCAGAGCGGTAAAATCAAAGAAGCTGGCGCGCAGCAGCGTTTCGGGTGCGTAAGGCATAAAGGTTCCTTTGATCTTTCTTATGTGCGGGTGATTGCCTTAAACATAGTTTGCAAAGCGCATGCCAATCCAAATATTAAATTATTACTCTAATTATCAATTATATAGGTGATTTTCACGATTTTTCCCTACTAACAAGCAAGGCAACCGTGTGCGCAAACGGTTGCCATTTTTCGCAATCGGTTGCGATTTAACATTTCATGATTTGCTACCAAGTTTTCACGAAACATAGGCGAGTTAACTGCGCATTTATGGTGCGCTTGTGCACTTTCAAAGTGCAGGAAAAATTCTGCAACACGCTGCTATAGCTTTTCATGAGCAAGGGTACAAGGTTAATGCTAAGGTGTGGCAGATAACCTGAAATCGTTTAAGGAACAGTGAGATGATTATTTTTGTTACTGGTGCAACTGCCGGTTTTGGTCAAAGTATCACCCGCCGCTTCATTGCTACAGGTCATAAAGTGATCGCCAGCGGACGTCGCGCTGAGCGCCTCAAAGAGTTGAAAGATGAGTTGGGCGACAATCTGTATACCGTGCAGCTGGACGTGCGCAATCGCGCTGCCATTGATGAAGTGATTGCTTCCCTGCCCGCTGAATGGCGCGATATCGATGTGCTGGTGAACAATGCTGGCCTGGCGTTGGGTGTGGAACCGGCGCATAAGGCCAATATCGAAGATTGGGAAAATATGATCGACACCAACAACAAAGGTTTGGTGTACATGACGCGTGCGGTGCTACCGGCAATGGTGGAGCGCAACGTCGGTCATATTGTGAATATCGGATCGATTGCCGGTAGTTGGCCGTATTTGGGTGGCAACGTGTATGGCGCGACCAAAGCGTTTGTGCGCCAGTTCAGCCTCAACCTGCGTACCGACCTGCACGGCACTGCGTTGCGCGTCACCGATATTGAGCCAGGTTTGGTTGGCGGCACCGAGTTTTCCAACGTACGCTTTAAAGGCGATGACAATAAAGCTGAGCAAGTTTACGAAGGAACGACGGCGTTGACCGCTGAGGATGTGACGGAAGCAGTATATTGGGTGACCACGCTGCCGAAGCACGTCAACATCAATACCTTAGAAATCATGCCAGTCACGCAAACCACTGCCGGTTTGAAGGTGCATAAGGGTTAATTTGATTTGTGGGTGCGCATTAGTGCGCACCCAACGTTTTGCCGCATTAAATCAAGCTCGGCCCCAGCCTGAAACGATAATCAGCATTCCACTTAACGCCACCAATCCGCCGACCCAATCCCAGCTACTCAACTTTACGCCATCCACCACACGCAACCAGATCAAAGCCGTTAACACATACACGCCACCGTACGCGGCATAAACCCGTCCGCTTGCCGCTGGGTGTAAAGTTAACAGCCAAACAAACAGTGCCAAACTGGCTGCCGCCGGAACTAATAGCCATGCGGTCATGCCCTTCTTCAACCATAACCACGGCAAGAAACAGCCAACAATTTCCGCTATCGCAGTGATAAAAAACAGCAAGGCGGTCTTTAACAGCATACAAACTCTCTCTGTTACTTAAACAAATGGCTCAACGCTGGTGAGCAAAGAAGCAGCGATGATATACTAGCGCGCAGTGTTGTTACAGCCGCGATCCCGGCTGTAATGGTGTTAACTAAAGGAAATCACGATGAAAAACCTGTTTTCTACTTTGCTGGCTGCGGTGCTGACCTCCAGCGTATTACTGGCTGCGCCAATCGCTTTTGCCAAAACTGATCGCCTGATCATCGAAGACGGCAGCAGCGCCTCGAGCAATGAAGCCGCGCGTCAAAGCAAAGAGCAGTGGAACGACACGAAAAATCTGCGCAACAAGGTGAATACTCGCGTGGAGAAAGAGTTCGATAAAACCGATAAAGCCTTTGATACCCGCGATTCCTGCGAAAAGAGCTACAACGTCAACGCCTATTGGGAACCGAATACCCTGCGTTGCCTTGATCGCCGTACCGGACGCCCGGTTGCACCGTAATGCATTAACACTGCTATAGTTTTTAAAGGAATTCTGACCAAAGGAGTGAATGATGAAAAAACGTAATGCAGTACTGCTGATGGCGATGCTAGCACTGCCGGTGCTGGCGCATGCGTCTTGCGAAAGCGTGAAAGCGGACATCAGCAAAAAAATCATCAACAATGGCGTCGCGGAAGGCGATTTCACCCTGGATATCGTGCCTAACGATCAGGCCGATCAAGCCGGTGGCCAGGTGGTTGGTCATTGTGAGAACGACACACAGAAGATCGTTTACAAGAAGAATGGTCGCGATGCGGATAGCAACGTGCCAGACAGCGCCGGCAGTTCGCAAGACGCGCCAGCACAATAAAGAGTCCCTTCGGGCGGCGAGCTAGCCGCCCTGCTTTTACTCCGCTTCCGGCCGCTGACGCGGCATCAGCCAGGCAACCCACAGCGTAAACATCGCGATCAGCAACGACACCACAAATACCCAATGCAACGACGTGGCAATCTGCCCGGTCCAGTGCTGCAAAGTGGCTTCCGGCAGCGCCTGACGGCTTTGATGCGACATGATTTGCTGCATCGGATCGTCTGCTTGTGGCAAACGCAGAGACAGGTTGAGATTGAGTACCGCACCGAGTAGTGCCGTTCCTAATGCTGAACCCAGCATGCGGCTAAACATGATCGATGCGGTACAGATGCCGCGAATATCGTAATGCGCGTGATTTTGCACCGACACCAAAAAAGTGGTGCTGGTCATGCCCATGCCGGTACCAATCACAAAGGCAGTAAAACCGGCCTGCATAATCGAACTGTCGCTGCGCAATAGCAGCAGCAACGCGCTACCGGTGATGAGCAACAGCGCGCCCAACTGCGCGGTAAATCGATATGAAGTGATCAGCATTAATCGCCCACTGAGGGTGCTCGCCAGCGGCCAGCCAATCGACATCATCGCCAATGCGCTGCCCGCTTGCAGCGGCGTACCGCCGGTAATGCCTTGAATCCAAGTCGGCAAAAATGCGCTGATTCCCATCATGCTGGCACCAATGATCAGATTGCCGATATTGCCCGCCACAATTAAACGGCTGCGCCAAATTTCCAAAGGAAATAACGGTGCCGTCGCGCGTTGTTCATGATGCTTTAATCGCCAGGCTGCAAACACCGCCAACAACAAGAATGGCACTAACCACAAGCCGAGCACTTCCGCTTGCAGCAAGGCGATAAGTAA
The DNA here is from genome assembly GCF_039594315.1 of Pantoea sp. GTDB lineage: Bacteria > Pseudomonadota > Gammaproteobacteria > Enterobacterales > Enterobacteriaceae > Pantoea. Next base: position 89,949 of record NZ_JBCNNP010000008.1, on the reverse strand, counting down.
CGCTGCGACACTGATCATTAGCCAGCAACTGCCGGTGAGATTAAGTGAGTTTTGTTGGTGATGTTCACGCGCCGGCAGAAAACGCGCTAGCAACAGCATGGCAATAACGCCGAGCGGCACGTTGACCCAGAAAATCACTGACCAGTTAAAGTGCTGCACCAGCCAGGCGCCGCTCAGCGGTCCAATGATGGCCGCGATGCCCCACACGCTGGACAACCAACCTTGTACATGCGCACGTTCACGCGGGGAATAGACGTCAGCGACAATCGTCGATGTGAGCGGCATAATCGCGCCCGCGCCTAATCCCTGAAAAGCGCGAAAAACAATCAACCACAGCATGCTGTGGGCAAAACCACACAAAATCGAACCCAGCAGGAACAATGAGACGCCAATAAATAGCAGTCGTTTGCGACCCCACATATCGGCTAGACGGCCATACAGCGGCACGCTCACGGCTTGCGTCAGCAAATAGATGGAAAATACCCATCCAAACTGCGAAAAACCGCCTAAATCGGCAATGATGGTGGGCATCGCCGTCGCCACAATGGTGACTTCAATTGCCGCCATAAACATCGCTAGCATGCAGCCGATGAGAATCCAATGGCGATGTTCCGTGTTCAATTCAGCCGTTTCAGTCATACGTCTCCCTAATTTTCTAACAAGGCTAGCTGAAAATTGTTCACCACAGTTTCCTCTGCGTGCGCCTGTTTGTGACGGCGTCACCTATTTCGATGAAATTTTTTTATTGTCGGATGATGCCTTATTCCACGCGGCCTGAACACGTATTTCTGTAACTACTATCTACCTGATTTTGCCGCAAAAACTGGCGCTTATCCGTAAGCATTGCTATAGCTTTAATCGGTGCTTTCCAGTTATTCACTGTAAAAGCATCGGTAAAGAGTCATTTTAACTGCAATTTGACAGGGTGAAGGATTTTCGTAGTTGTGAGGTTTGCTGCTACGCCGCCATTCTGGGAATGACGTCACTATATCAAACGATTTTTCAAATCAGGGAGACACTTGCTATGCAAAATGCATCGCTTACCCGCCGCGCGGGGTTAGCACTGCTCGCGATTGTTGCGGTGATAGCTCTGCTGGTGTGGGGATTAGGGGTGAACACGCTGCGCGAGCGCCGGGAGGATTTGATTTATCTTGGTCAGCAGCATCTGTTTTTAGTGTTTTGGTCGATGTTCTTCGCCCTGCTGGTCGGTATTCCCAGCGGGATTTTACTCAGCCGTCCTTTCGCCCGTCGCTGGGCAGAATATGTGATGCAAATCTTCAATGTCGGCAACACGCTGCCGCCGCTCGCGGTTTTGGCGTTAGCGATGGTGATTGTCGGCATCGGCGATCGTCCGGCATTGATTGCCCTGTTCCTCGCCTCGCTGCTACCCATTGTGCGTAATACCTTTGCCGGTTTAAGCGCGGTACCGCCGTCGCTGATCGAAGCCGCCAACGGTATCGGCATGACCAAGTTTCAGCGTTTGCGCCAGGTGGAGATTCCGAATGCGTTACCGGTGATTTTGGCCGGAGTGCGTATCGCCACCGCCATCAATGTGGGGACCGCACCGCTGGCGTTTTTAATCGGCGCCAGCAGCTTTGGTGAGCTGATTTTCCCCGGCATTTACCTCAACGACTTCCCGACATTGATTCTTGGCGCAGTAGCAACCGCGTTGGTTGCGCTGATCCTCGACATGCTGCTTGCGGCATTGGGACGTTATCTCAGCCCGCACTCTGCGGCTTAACACAAGGAGTTTTGTGATGGCTACTGCCAATAAGCTGGCGCGCTGGGTAAAACGTACGGCGCTGGCCCTGACGGCGACACTGGCAATCAGCCAAAGTGCCGCTGCTGCCACCCCAATCACCATGGCGACTAAGAGCTTTACCGAGCAGCATATTCTGTCGGCGATGACGGTTTTGTGGTTGCAGAAGAAAGGTTTTCAGGTGATCCCGAAGACCAACATCGCGACCACCATTGGTCGTAATGCGATGATCAATAAACAAATTGATATGACGTGGGAATATACCGGCACCTCATTGATCATCTTTAATCACATCAATAAACCGATGTCGACGGAAGATGCCTATAAAACGGTGAAACAACTGGATGCCAAGTTGGATCTGGTGTGGCTCAATCCGGCTCCGATGAACAATACCTATGCGTTTGCTATGCAGCGCGATCGTGCCAACAAAGAAGGCATCAACACCATGTCGCAATTGGTGGCGAAGCTGGAGCAAGTGCGGAAAGACGATCCCGACCACAACTGGAAACTCGGTTTAGATTTGGAGTTTTCTGGCCGTTCGGATGGTCTGAAGCCGTTGCAGAAAGCTTACGACATGCCCCTCGACCGCCCGCAGATTCGCCAGATGGATCCCGGCTTGGTGTATAACGCGATTCGTGATGGCTTTGTCGATGCGGGCCTAATCTACACCACCGATGGTCGCGTTAAAGGTTTTGATCTCAAGGTGTTAGAAGATGATAAGCACTTCTTCCCAAGTTACAACGTCACGCCTGTGGTGCGCAAAGATGTGCTGGAGAGCCACCCAGGATTGGATGCGGCGCTCAATCAGCTGTCGGCGTTAATCAATGACGAAGCGATCACCGAGATGAATAAGCGCGTCGATATTGATCATCAGTCACCTCAACAGGTGGCGCGTGATTTCCTTAAATCTAAAAACATGCTGTAAGGAGGCGCTGTGGATACCTTGCATTACATCATGAATAACTGGCACACCTTGATGACGCTGACCTGGCAACATACCTGGTTGGTGTTGGTCGCGGTAGGTTTCGCCATCATCGTCGGCGTGCCGTTGGGCATTTTAATTGTGCGCTTCAAATGGTTAGCCACTCCGGTATTAGGTGTCGCCACTATTGTGTTAACCATTCCAACCATCGCCTTGTTTGGTCTGATGATTCCGCTGTTTTCGATGATTGGACAGGGAATTGGTGCCCTGCCCGCCATTACTGCGGTGTTCCTCTACTCGTTGCTGCCGATTGTGCGTAATACCCACACCGCACTGGAGAATCTGTCGCCGGGATTGCGCGAAGCTGGACGTGGGATTGGCATGACCTTCTGGCAACGTCTGCGTTGGGTAGAGATTCCAATGGCGCTGCCTGTGATCTTTGGAGGCATTCGCACCGCGGTGGTGATGAACGTGGGCGTAATGGCGATTGCCGCAGTGATTGGTGCGGGCGGTTTAGGCCTTCAGCTGCTCGACGGCATCAGCGGCAGTGATGTGCGCATGTTGATTGCTGGTGCATTAATGATTTGTTTACTTGCGATTGTGCTTGATTGGCTGCTGCACCGTTTGCAGTCGGCGCTGACTCCTAAGGGGATTCGATAATGATAAAGCTAGAAAACCTGACGAAAACCTTTACCCAGAAAAATGGCACTTCTTTAAATGCCGTTGATAACGTCAGCCTGGAAGTGCCTGCGGGTGAGATGTGTGTGCTGCTGGGCCCTTCAGGCTGCGGCAAGACCACCACGCTAAAAATGATCAACCGCCTCATCCCCGCTTCTAGCGGCCGGATTTTGATTAACGGTGAAGATACCAGCGGGCAAGATACCGTGACCTTGCGCCGCAATATTGGTTACGTTATCCAGCAGATTGGTCTGTTTCCCAACATGACCATTGAAGAGAATATTACCGTGGTGCCACGCATGTTGGGCTGGGATAAGAAGCGTTGTCGCGAACGTGCCACTGAATTGATGAGCATGGTGGCGCTTGACCCCACCAAATTCCTGCATCGCTATCCGCGTGAAATGTCGGGCGGTCAGCAGCAACGTATTGGCGTGATTCGCGCGCTGGCCGCGGATCCTCCGGTACTGCTGATGGATGAACCGTTCGGTGCGGTCGATCCAATCAACCGTGAAGTAATTCAAAACGAGTTTTTGGAGATGCAGCGCCAGTTAAAGAAAACGGTGATGCTGGTCAGCCACGATATCGATGAAGCGCTGAAGTTAGGCGATCGTATTGCGGTATTTGGCCAAGGCAAAATTGTGCAGTGCGCTAGCCCGGATGAACTGTTGGCGAAACCGGCCAACGATTTTGTCGGCTCGTTTGTGGGTCAAGACCGTACGTTGAAACGTTTGTTGCTGGTACAAGCCGGCGACGTTACCGATCAACAGCCAACCATTACCGTGCAGCGAAATACGCCGTTGCAGGAGGCTTTTGGCACCATGGACGACAACGATATGCGGTCGGTAACGGTGGTTGATGAAGATGGCAAACCGCTGGGATTTGTTAAACGCCGTGAAGCGCGAGGTGCCACCGGACGTTGCGAAGAGATGCTGCATACTTTCAAGGTGACGGGCAAAGCGGAAGAGAACTTGCGCGTGGTGCTGTCGAAATTATATGAGCACAACACAGTATGGATGCCGATTGTTGATGAAGATGGACGCTACAGCGGTGAGATATCGCAGGATTACATCGCGGATTATCTCAGTTCTGGACGCACACGCCGTCGCTTGAATCCATAACTGCGCAAGGCTTAATACGCAGGAAGAGGCGGCAGAGGAGCAAAGTGTCCCGCGCCAGGGAAGGCGCGGGCCAAGCCCCAGGGATGGTTTATGGCGTCTTTGCGATCTGACGCCTTTTCCGGCGTCTGCACCCTGCCGGTTTAATGTGTTTCCTCCGCCGTTTTCACCGCAACAGCTTCACCTCGCTCCGAAGGCAAGACCACATTTAATACCATTGCCAATATCCCACCGGTAGTAACCGCATGACCAAACAAATTGCTCACCAACTGCGGAAATTGCTTTAACACCTCTGGCACCGCCTCAACGCCTAATCCAACTCCGAACGATACCGCCACAATCAGCATCTCACGCCGACCAAGTGGTGTTTGTGTCATCACACGAATACCGGCAGCCACCACGCTACCAAACATCACAATCGTCGCCCCGCCTAACACCGGTGGCGGAATTTGCTGTAATAAATAGCCAATCGCCGGGAACATGCCGAGCAGCAGCAACATCACGCCAATCACCATGCCTACGTAACGGCTGGCAACGCCGGTCATTTGAATCACGCCATTATTTTGCGCGAAAGTGGTATTCGGAAAGGCCGAAAACGCGGCTGCAAGCAGGCAACTGATGCCATCGGCGAAAATACCGCCCTGCATGCGACGCTCAAAAGTGTCACCTTCGATGGGTTGTTGAGAGATCAAGCAATTGGCGGTTAGATCGCCCACCGCTTCGATTACTGCGATGACTGAAACCAAGGCAATGGGTACGAAGATGGTCCAATCAAAAGCAAAACCAAAACGGAAAATCGACGGCATGACAAGCCAAGGTGTATCCGTCATCGGTTTCAAGGTGATATGGCCGGTCAATGCGGCGGCAACGCAACCTGCCGCGATACCGGCAACCACAGCGACCAGACGCGTCCAACGATTCTGCGAGCGATTAAGTACGATGATCACCAGCAGCGTTAACGCACCCAGCGCCAAATTACCCGGTGCACCAAAATTGGTGGCGTTATGTCCGCCCGCCCAATCGGTGATGCTGACTTTGATCAGGCTGATGCCGATTAAGGTAATAACCGTTCCAGTGACCACTGGCGTCAACACTTTGCGCAGCGGCGCGATGCAGCGGCTGATGAGGATAGGAATAAATGCAGCGATAAGGTTGCAGCCGAAGATCATTGCCATGATCTCTTCAGGCGAACCACCGCGCGCTTTAATCATCAAACCACATGACAGGATCACCCCAAGAAAGGCGAAGCTGGTACCTTGCAAGCAAATCATACCCGCACCAATGCCCATAAAGCGGCGCGACTGCAAGAAAGTGCCAAGGCCGGAAACAATCAACGACATGCTGATCAGATATGGAATCCATGCTTGTAATCCCAGCACGGAACCGATGATCAGTGGCGGAGTAATAATGCCAACCACGCTTGCCAGCACATGTTGCAGTGCGGCGCAAAATGCGGGAACTGGACCGATGCGGTCATTCAACCCATACAACAAACCTTTCTCATTTGATTGCGACATAGCGGTGCTCCGGCAAAATATTCATCAGTAACGCTGATGCATGAATCACGCCATCGCAAAAAGATTTGGGATTATTTTTAATAGAATGTTGATATTGAAGGGTTTTAAGTCGATTTTAAAAGCGGCCAAACCTGAACCTTTAGGTTCAGCCACACTTAATTTGCTGCTTTTTGTTTCATCAGGCTGCGGGCTTTGCACTGCTGTTGTGCGCGGTTACGTCATCTAATAATGAAATATCGATATAACCGCTCAGTTCGCGTTGTTCAGCGCGCGGCAAATAAGGCAACTCACCTAATAGTGGCGCACCGAGCTTATCGCGTAAAACATCAATAATTTCAGCGTAGTGTGCCAACCCCGGGTTAATCCGGTTCGCCACCCAACCCGCAAGTGGCAAACCATCGCGCGCAATCGCATCGGCAGTCAGTAAAGCGTGGCTGATGCAACCTTCTTTAATGCCCACCACCAATACCACCGGTAATTGTTCTTGCTGCACCCAATTTGAGAAAGGCTGTAGGTCATTCATTAGACTGCGCCAGCCACCGGTGCCTTCCACTACAACGTGCTCTGCGCGCTGCTGCAACTCATTAAGACCCTGACGCAATACCGCATAATCAATGCGCTGAGATGAGCTGGTGCTGATTTCATCCTCTTCCAGAGTAATAGGATTAACCGCGGAATATGACAAAGAGAGACCTGAAGCCTGTTGTAATAACAGTGCATCTTTATTGCGTAAGCCTTCAGGTGTGCGTTGCGCGCTTTTCGCCACAGGTTTGTAGCCTGCGGCGCATAAACCCGCCTTTGCAAAGCACTGTAACAGTGCGCGGGATACCACGGTTTTACCCACCGCGGTGTCGGTACCGGTGACAAAAAGCGTATTCACCATTCTCCTCCTTCATTAAAGCGATGTGTAACGTGCGAAGGAGGAGTTTAAGGAAATGTGGTCGGAAGCAGATTGCGTTAGCGCAAACTTAAGGTGGGCTGTCATTATCCCTGCAACAGTTTTACCAATAAATGACCGCTATACAGCGAATCTTTGATCAAGGCGGCGCCACCAAAAGTGCCAGGATCGCTGAAAGCCGTTGGTGCTAGCTGGATTTCATTGCTGTATGCCGGTAATGCCTGTTGGCGAATGGTACTGCTCACCGCAGGAAATAGCACATCGGCGGCTTGGTTGAGTGGTGAACCGATAAGAATTTGTTGTGGATTGAAGATGTTTACCATCATCGCCAGCATCCGCCCGACATGATGTCCGACGCCAGCAATCACATCGCGCGCCAGGCGATCGCCCTGCTGCGCGGCTGCGCATAGACTTGCAACGCTAAGCGGTGCCTGATGCAGCATACTTTCTGGTTGCGTCAATAAGCGTTGCGCGGTGAGTTTAAGCAAACTTCCGGTACTGGCGACGGTTTCCAAACAACCATTATTGCCGCAATAGCACTGCTGGCCATACGGATCGATCTGCGTATGACCAATTTCCACTAAAGTACGCCCGCTTTTGTGCAGCAACTGACCGCCACTGATCACGCCTGCACCGACCGTTTCATCAATCACAATTTGAATCACATTTTGCGCGCCCTGCGAGGCACCAAACAACGCTTCAGCTAGCGTCCAGGCAGAAATATCGTGCTGCACAAACACCGGCAACCCGGTGCGTTCCGCCAATGTTTCGCCCAGCGGCATATCCTGCACCTCATAACCTGGCATACGGTGCACCACGCCTGACGCAGCGTTGATTAATCCCGGCAAGGTAATGGCAATCGCGGTTAATCGCTCAAGCATACTTTGATGACGAATGAAGAAGTCGTTCACCATCTGAAGCAAAACGGGCAGCAGGGGTTGTTCAGCGCTGACCTGCAATGGCAAGCGATCTTCTTGCAGCGCGCGGCTGCTGAGATCACGCAGTGTCAGCGTAATGAAACCAGGTTGAATGCGAACAGCGAGATAGTGCCAGGCAAAAGTGTCGAGGGTCAAACCAATCGCCGGACGTCCGCGACTGCCCGGTTCCTGAAATTCGGTTTCCTGCACCAGATGTGCATCGAGCATTTCACGCACGATTTTGGTAATGCTGGCGGGAGCTAATTGAGCGCGCTTTGACAGCTCAATACGCGAAATCGGGCCATAAAGGTCAATCAGTCGGTAAACCACACCTGCGTTGGTCTGTTTTATCTGGTCAATATGGCCAGGTTGACTGTACAGATTCACGCCCTGCTCCCATTATTTTCGCGCTTCTAAATAAACAGCAGCTATGGTGATGCAGATTGGCAGGCAGCGTCAAATATTTGATTAGAAATGTGATTTGTCGCACATAAAGTTTATGCCCTTTAGCCTGAGTTGGTTTAATTCTCCGCATTGTGCAGCATCAACGCCATCATATTGGCCATTTGCGCGGTCGGTTCGCGTGTCGCCGACCAGACCAACCAAACTTCAGAAATCGCATCACTTTCCTGCAACGGGATCCACACCACATCGGCCAAACGCGCACGACGAAAAGACGCCGGCAGAATCGATACGCCTAGCCCGGTAGCGACTAAACCGAGAATGGTCATCGCCTCGCCCACTTCCTGAGTAATAAACGGTTTGATTTGATAACGGTGCAGCAGCGCCAGAATTTCACTGTATAACGCCGTGCCGCCTTGCGGATCAAAAAACACAAAGGGTTCATTGGCTAATGCCTGAATCGAAATCGTCTCGGCATCAGCCAATGGATGCGCCCAATGCACCACCGCGCACAACGTTTCACGCAGCAAGACGCGATGTTGTAAATCACTCGGTAACGGAGTGTTACGCATCACGCCCAGATCCAGCCGATCTTCATGCAGCGGAGCGAGTTGTTGTCGGGTGTTGTTCTCCTGCATCTGGATGTGCACTTCTGGCCAACGTTGACGGAACTGGTAGAGCGCATCAGAAACCAGGCCCGTAAAAGGTGCCGATGAGGTGAAGCCGATGCGTAATTCCCCTTCCTGACCGCTTTGAACACGCGCAGCACGACGAGTCGCCTGCTCAACCTGCAATAAAATGGCGCGCGCATCATTAAGGAAAAGTTGTCCGGCCGCTGTGAGCTGTACGCTGCGATTGGTGCGCGTGAAAAGTTGCGCCCCAATCTCCTGCTCCAATTGTTGAATTTGCTGACTGAGCGGTGGCTGAGAAATATTCAATCGTTGTGCTGCGCGACCAAAGTGCAACTCTTCGGCGACAGCGATGAAATAGCGCAGATGGCGCAATTCAATACTCATACTTTAAACGTCTCAATTGAGATTATTAATATATTGTACAACCTAATGTCACTTTCCTACAGTAACGCCATATTGCCTAAACCGAGGATGTTCCGTGAGTCGCTCTTCCCAGGCGGTGATACTCGATGAAGACGAGTTAGCCGTTAAGCCTGATTCAGTAGTCACCCCTTCAGAATGGATTGAACGCGGGTCGCCGCAATTTATGCGCGTGACGTTGGCGTTGTTCTCCGCCGGTCTGGCTACGTTCGCATTGCTCTATTGCGTCCAACCGATATTGCCAGTGCTGTCGCAACAGTTTGGTGTATCACCTGCCGAAAGCAGTATTTCATTGTCGCTCTCCACCGGCTTAATGGCGCTGGGATTACTGTTTACGGGTCCTTTATCCGATGCGATTGGTCGCAAATCGGTGATGGTCACCGCGTTGTTGCTGGCCGCCGTTTGCACTCTGATTTCCGCCACCATGTCTAGCTGGCAAGGCATTTTGCTGATGCGCGCGCTGATTGGGTTATCGCTAAGCGGTGTCGCTGCGGTTGGCATGACTTATCTGAGTGAAGAGATTCATCCGCGCGTCATCGCATTTTCGATGGGTTTATATATCAGCGGTAACTCGATTGGCGGTATGAGTGGACGACTGCTGACCGGCGTGCTGACCGATTTCTTCTCATGGCGCATTGCTGTGGGTGTGATTGGCTGCTTTGCGCTTGCGGGCGCACTGATGTTTTGGAAGATCTTACCGGCTTCACGTCATTTCCGCCCCGCTTCACTTCGCCCGCGCAGCCTGCTGATCAACTTCCGTTTGCATTGGCGAGATAAAGGGTTGCCGTTATTGTTCGCCGAAGGTTTCCTGTTAATGGGGGCTTTCGTCACGCTGTTTAACTACATCGGTTATCGACTGTTGAGCTCGCCTTGGTCACTGAGCCAGGCGGTAGTTGGCTTGCTTTCCGTGGTGTATCTCACCGGTTCGTGGAGCTCACCCAAGGCAGGAGCAATGACCAGCCGTTTTGGGCGTGGTCCGGTGATGATTGCTGCCACGGCCATCATGTTGGCGGGTTTATTATTGACGGCGTTTAATTCGTTGTGGTTGATCTTGCCGGGCATGATGCTGTTTACCGCCGGTTTCTTTGCCGCGCACTCGGTGGCAAGCGGCTGGATTGGTCCACGTGCGCGACGCGCCAAAGGCCAGGCATCATCATTGTATTTGTTCAGTTATTACGTGGGTTCAAGCGTGGCCGGAACCTTAGGTGGCGTGTTCTGGCACAGTTATGGCTGGATGGGCGTCACCCTTTTCATCAGTGCGCTATTGTTAATCGCTTTGCTGGTCGGCTGGCGTTTACAGTGCCGAAAACTGTAATACTGTTCATCTTTTCTACGGGGCAAATGCGCCCCGTTCTGCACTCAACTCCCCGCTATTCCGCATTGTCACAGTCCCAGATAAAACAAACCGGTGATTCATCGCTATAATCATTTCATTCCAACAATAGTTAGACTTTTATTATTTCACAGCAATGAGGACGTTAGATGGGACTCTATTATTACGTCGATAAGCACGCCGGCTATAACGACAATCATGTAGTTCACGCAACTGGCTGCCCGTTCCTTCCGCCCGATGAGGCAAGGCGTTTTCTCGGTACTTTCTATACGCCGAGCGCGGCCATTCAGCAGGCACGCAAATACTATGCTAGCGCGATGGGCTGTGAGCACTGCTGTCCGGTCGGGGTAAAAAAAAACATGACCACTCAGAATAGCGTGGCACTAAAACACATGGTGACACTCTGATAATGCTGGCATAACAATAGTTAGCCGGTTAAGTAATTTTGTTAAGCAATACTGAGGCGTTACATCATTACCCTAAAATTCGGCTTAATAATGACTGGACCTTGAGGCTAGATGCATATTGCGGGTCCAGTCGCTCATACTGGCATCGGATAAAAGCAAGAAACGATAATAACCTCAGGCTATTAACAACGACTTTTGAGATAAAAAATATTCAGTAATAAAAGTCTGCCAAACGGTTTCCCTCAGCTCATTAATGCTCCACAATAGCGGCAATTTGTGACAAGCATCACTTAAATGGGGTGCAGTTTTGGCCCTTACACTCGCCGTCTGACTGATTTGAACTCCATGCAAACAACCGTCTCCCGTAAAACAGCCTGGCTACGTGTCGTACTGCTGGCTATTGCTGCTTTTGTATTTAACACCACGGAATTCGTTCCAGTTGGCCTGCTGTCGGATATTGCCGCCAGCTATGCGATGAAGACCGCCGATGTCGGCATCATGCTGACTATTTACGCGTGGGTAGTGGCGTTATTGTCGCTGCCGCTGATGTTGCTAACGCGTAACGTCGAGCGCCGCTTGCTGCTTTCGATACTGTTTGTCCTGTTTATCGCCAGCCACGTGCTCTCTTCTTTTGCATGGGATTTCACCTCATTGGTGGTTTCGCGTATCGGCATTGCGCTGGCGCACGCGGTGTTCTGGTCAATTACCGCGTCATTGGCGATTCGCGTCGCACCCGCCGGTAAAAAAACTCAGGCATTGAGTATGCTGGCAACCGGAACCGCACTGGCGATGGTACTGGGTGTGCCGATTGGGCGCATCGTCGGTCAATATCTCGGTTGGCGCACCACGTTTGGCATGATTGGTTTGTCAGCGTTAGTGCTGTTGGTACTGTTGATGCGCGTGCTGCCGCGTCTGCCAAGCGAACATACCGGCTCACTGAGCAGCGTACCGATGCTGTTCCGCCGTCCAGCACTGGTGGCGATGTACATTTTGGTCACCGTGGTGGTTACCGCGCATTACACTGCGTACAGCTACATTGAACCGTTCATGCAAGTAGTGGCGAATGCCGACGATAACTTCACCACCTTGCTGCTGCTGCTGTTTGGATCGGCTGGCATTATCGGTAGCGTATTGTTTAGTACGCTCGGCAACAAATTCCCTTCGGCGATGCTGATCGCGGCGATTGCCATGATCACTCTTAGCATGGGATTGCTGGTGTTTGCCGCCGTTCGCCCTGCTGCCATTACTATGCTATGCATCGTATGGGGCATGGCAATGATGATGATTGGTTTGGCTATGCAGGTGCGCGTATTAGCTTTGGCACCCGATGCAACTGACGTTGCGATGTCACTGTTCTCAGGTATCTACAACATTGGTATTGGCGCAGGCGCGTTGCTGGGTAATCAGGTTAGTTTGCATATGCAGATGTCGGATGTTGGTAACGTAGGCGGCATTATCGGTTTGGTCGCACTGTTCTGGTGTATTGCGATTTTCCGGCGCTATCCTCAGCTTCGTTCCAACGGATAATAAAAAAAGCTCCAGAAGGTCATACTTCTGGAGCTTTTTAGTTTCAGGTTCATTTTCTTGCACTGCTATCAGCAACCGCCATCAATGGCGGCCCCGCAGAGTGTCCAATCAGTTATAAATGACTGCTGTGCCATTTAGCTTGTTGTTGCCAGAGGTCGAAGTGATGCGGAAGGACTTTGCTCCGGCAGCATTGGCCTTTTCCGATAGCTGATTCTCCAACGATGTCAGGTTGGTGCTACCTGAAGCACTGATCACCCCTACTTGTTGTTGATTCAGTGGCGCTTCGTTGACCAGATCAGCAGCCATGCTACCGAATGCGATTGAGGACAGTGCTACAGCGGCTAATGTCAGTTTGATGCTTTTCATAATCGTCTCACTTATACAGATGAATTTGGGGTCGGTCGCGATTTAGTTAACAACCGTTAATTAAATGCTAGCGCCGAATCGGCATGCGCGTCAATCATTTTATTAATGGTCGTTATTTTAATATGAAGGGGCGTGATTATGGGCTTGTAGCCCTTTTTTGACTTATCCATTCGGGTGCTTGCATCGCGCAAAAGCACAAACGGGCAAAGGCCAAACCTGCTCTGCCCGTCTGCACTTGCATATTTATTTAATGATCGGTAATTTAATTGGGTGTTTTTAAGCATTGAGGTGTTCATGACAGCCATTACCGAAACCGCAAACCGCAAAACTCGTGGTCGTCCAAGAGTATTTGATCGTGATGATGCTTTAGATAAGGCATTGATGCTGTTCTGGGCGCATGGTTACGAAGGGACTTCACTGTCGGATTTGGTTAGTGCGACCGGTGCCAAAGCGCCAACGCTGTATGCTGAGTTTGAAAACAAAGAAGGTTTGTTCCGTGCGGCAATGCAACGCTATATCGAGACATTCAGCGCACAGCGAAATGCCGTATTAAATGATGATGGAATGGATGTAAAGGCGGCAATTGAAGCCTATTTTCGCGCTACGGCTGCGTGCTTTACCGAATGCGATAAACCAGCCGGCTGCTTTTTCATCTGTACGTCCAGCGCGTTGTCTTCCGAGTCTCAGGAAGTGGCGCAGATGCTTTCCAGACAACATCATGCGCAAGAATCAGCTTTACAGGCGTTTTTGGACACGCGACAAGCCCGCGGTGAATTGCCTGCATGTGCCAATTCAGCCACGTTAGCCCGCTATTTAGCGTGCATGCTGCAAGGTATGTCGGTGCGCGCACGTGAAGGTGCAAATCGCGAGGAGCTGGATCAGATTGTAGATACTCAAATGGCGATTTGGCCAGCGTTGGCGGGATATTGCGAACTAAGTGCGGCATAGAAGCATTGGCAAAGTAGTAACGTCTCAGTGCGCATAGATTCACACTGAGACGTTTTAGATTTAAGGCTGGAAAAACATCGGTTTTAACTCTGCGCTAATCGGGCTGTTATCCGGATTTGATGGCATCAAATCCTTCATTGATGCCCACCACCGTTGACACACTTCTGTTTTCGCCACCGCTTCCCAGCGCGCTTCCGATTCAATTTCCACACTGGCGAACAGCAGATTGCGTTCTGCATCCAGCCAAATGGCGTAATTGTGCGCGCCATGCGCTTTCAGTGTTTCAGCCAGTTCCGGCCATATCGGCGAATGGCGACGCAGATATTCGTCATGACAATGAGCATGTACCTGCATCACGAAAGCTTTACGCAACATCGCTGCGCTCCGCCTGCAAAGCAGCCTGCCAGGGCTTGACGTTGAAACGCTCGCCCAACGCGACTAATTGCTCCGTAGTAATGCTTTGACGGATGCCACCCATCGACAGCGCTTTCACTACCACTTCTGATGATTTCTCTGCGGTGTCGATTAACCCAAATGTTTCATCGAGGTTTGGACCTGCACCAAAGATGCCGTGGAACGGCCACATCACAATGCTGTGATTTGCCATCGCATCCGCGGTTGCCTGACCAATTCCATCGGTACCGGGCACCATCCACGGCAGAATGCCGACGCCATCCGGGAATACCACCAAACATTCGGTGCTACCTTCCCACAATAAGCGTGTGAAGCGTGCTGAATCCAAATTCACCACGTAGCTTAGCGCCATAAAGTTTGTTGCGTGGCAATGCATGATGACGCGATCAACACCGTTGGAGACTTGCTTGCGCACGCTGTGCGACTGGAAGTGTGCTGCCAATTCGGAAGTTGGCAGGCCGCCATTACTTAATCCCCAATGGATTTTGTAGGACAGCCCTTTGTCATCAACCTGCAATAGCGCTAAGCAATCTGCGGGATCAAGCTGGACGTTACGGAAAAACTTACCGGAGCCCGTCACCAGGAACCAATCATTAGCCAGCGCCGGTGCTGGTTGGGTCAACTCAATGCAACGGGGTTCTGCATAAAAATCGCTGCTGTAATCTTTAACTTCTTCCGGTAATAAACGCAGGCTGACGTTGCCGCCGTTGCGCTCATCCCAACCTTTCAACCACATATCGCTGGTGGCTTTGACCATTCCCCGAACAAAAGAGGAAGAGAGAATATTTTGCATGTTTTGTCCCTTAACGTTGACGCAGTGTTTGTTGTTCATAATGACGGACCTCGCTCAGCCAGCTGGCGTCAGCCGGGACATCGTGGCGCAAACACCATGCTTCCCACACCGCTTGCCATGGCAAGGATTTTTGTTCTTCCAGCATCGCCAGACGCCCGGTGTAATCCCCTGCTGTTTCCAGCTTGCGCAATTGGTCGGTGGGTTCCAGCAATGCGCGCAGCAGCGCCTTCTTGGCATTACGCGTACCAATCACCCATGCAGCAATGCGGTTAATTGATGCGTCAAAGAAGTCGAGGCCGATATGAACTTTGTCGAACAGTTTATGACGTGCAATTTCTGTGGCGATGGCTTGGGTTTCGTCATCGAGAATCACCACGTGATCGCTGTCCCAACGCACCGGACGACTGACATGCAGCAGCAAACGCGGCACATACAGCATCGCAGTGGAGATCTTGTCGGAAATGACTTCTGTTGGATGGAAGTGACCAGCATCCAGTGTCAAAGCGGTTTGGCGGCTGCTGGCGTAGCCAAGGCAAAATTCATTGGAGCCCACGGTGTAGCTTTCAGCACCAATACCAAACAGTTTGCTCTCTACTGCATCAATGTGATGTGCGGGATTCAGTTTTTCGCTGATCACTTCATCGAGCGCGCTGGCCAAGCGTTGACGCGGTGCGAGGCGATCTACGGTGAGGTCTTTCATGCCATCCGGCACCCAAATATTCATCACGGAAGCTGTACCGAGTTGTTCGCCAAAATAGGCAGAAATGCGGCGGCTGGCTTTGCAGTGATCGATCCAGAACTGGCGAATGCCTTTGTCAGCATGGGAAAGCGTAAAGCCATCCGCGCTCAGTGGGTGCGAGAAACAGCTTGGGTTGAAGTCGAGGCCCAGCTTTTGGCTTTTGGCCCATTCCACCCAATTACTAAAGTGTTTAGGCTCAATCGCATCACGATCTACCGGTTTATCGCTCTCCAGATAGATTGCGTGAAGATTAAGGCGCTTGGCGCCGGGAATCAGCGACATCGCTTTTTCAACATCGGCACGCAGTTCATCAGCATTGCGCGCGCGCCCTGGATAGTTGCCGGTGGCTTGAATTCCGCCGGTTAATTCACCGTTCGGGTTCTCAAAACCGCGCACATCGTCGCCTTGCCAGCAGTGCATTGATACTGGAATGCCATCCAGTTGCGCCATCACCTGTTCCACATCTACGCCAATTGCCGCGTAGCGTTGTTTAGCCAGTTCAAAGGCCTGTTCAATCAGCTTAGTCATATGCAAGTTCCTTAGCAGGTTGGCACAGCGCAACAAAGCGAGCCTGATTGGCTGCAAAAGCGCTGTTGTTCAGCGGTTCAAATTTTTCGAGTGGGAAATTTTGGCTAATGCAGCGGCGCAGGTCGCTGACATCACGCAGTTCGCCCATGGCAATTAATTGGCATCCGACATTGCCCAGCGTTGACGCTTCAATCGGCCCGGCTAATACCGGCAGTTGGCACGCATCCGCACAGAGTTGGTTCAGTAGCGGGTTTTGGCTACCGCCGCCGACCACGTGGAGTTGGCGCAGCGGTGCTGAACGCAATTCACCCAACTCAACCATCACCTGCCGATATAGCATTGCCAGGCTGTCAAAAATGGTGCGAGCCAGTGCAGCAGGCGTTTGGGGCACCGGCATATTTTGCTCAGCGCAGGCATTTTGAATCTCCTGCACCATGCTGTTTGGATTAATGAATCGATTGTGATTGGGGTAAATCAGTGCCCGACAGGCAGGTTCTTGTGCGGCATCTGCAATCAAGCGACAGAGGTCGGCAATGTTCAGCTCGCTGCACACGCGTTGTAACAGCCATAAACCCATAATGTTTTTCAGCACGCGATAGCCTTCCGCGCCACCTTCATTGGTGATGTTGGCGTTCAGGGCGGAGCTACTCACGCAAGGCTGTAAGCTCTCAATGCCGATCAATGACCAGGTTCCGGAGCTAAGATACGCCGCATCGTCTTGCATTAATGGCGTTGCCAGTACCGCGCTGGCGGTATCATGTGTTGCGACGGCTACCACCGGGATTTGATGGCCACGTGGGCTGGTCCAGTAACCGACGGTGTTACCCGGTGCGCTGGTTTTTCCAAACCACTTGGCAGGAATACCCGCCCAAGCCAGCAAATCAGCATCCCAATCACCGCTGTGAATATTGAGCAATTGCGTCGTGGTTGCGTTGGTGTATTCCCAGTTCATCTGCCCGGTTAAACGAAAGTGCAGATAGTCCGGAATCATCAGTGCATGCTGCACTTGCTGCTGCCAGTCGGGTTGTTGCTGATGCAACGCCCGCAGTTGATACAGCGTGTTAATAGAAAGAAACTGGATGCCGGTGCGTTGATAAATCGCTTCTTTACCCAGATCATGGATGGCCTGCTCCATCACGCCTTCGGTACGTTTGTCGCGATAGCTCACCGCTTCACCGACACGCTCACCGTTGGCATCCAAAAGCACCAGATCAACGCCCCAGGTATCGATACCGATGCTGTCTGGCACAATCCCTTCGTCATCTAATTGGGCCAAACCCAGGCGAATTTCTTGCTCTAACCGCTCGAGGTCCCAGCAATCATAGTCAGCACGCCTTACGCGCTGATTGGTGAAGCGGCGAACTTCGCGCAGGCTGATCTGCTGCCCTGCTGAATTCCACTGTGCGAGCATCACGCGCCCGCTGGATGCGCCTAAATCAATGGCAACAATGTTACGCATACTCATGGCGTTTTCTTCCTGTAATGTGATGACAACAGATTAGAAATCTCTGCGTTTTGCCACCTTCCCCTTACTGCCAGTGCGTAATAGTCACTGGCAGACTGACAAAGATGTTCGTGAGAAAGCTCACATAACCACGCAAAGAGAGAGTTGTGAGCCTTGCCGCATTTCCATCATTCACTGCTGAGATCTTGAAAAATTAGCCATTTTCCTGCGCCACCCAGTTCAAAATTCAAGGTAAGGTGCAATTCGCCTGCGTAGACTCGGCTGCGGTTGAGTTAATTAAGAGGCGAATCATGACCGTTTTACATAGCGCAGATTTCTTCCCGGAAGGGAATTACGCCATCGCCATTGAACCGCGCGTGCCGCAGCAGGCATTTCCGGAACACCATCATGATTTCCATGAAATTGTGCTGGTTGAGCAAGGTTCTGGCATTCATGTATTTAACGGACAGCCACAGGCATTATCAGCGGGCTGCGTGTGTTTCATCCGCGATCATGATCGTCATCTCTATGAGCAAACAGAAAATTTATGCCTGACCAATGTGCTGTATCGTAGTCCGGCAGCGTTTCGTTTCTTATCTGGCTTGCAGGCGCTGTTGCCGAGCGAAAATGATGATGAATATGCGTCACACTGGCGCATTAATCACAAAGTGATGGCACAAGCACTGCATATCGTGACGCAGATGAAGCAGCAAGATAGCTGGTCGCTGGAGCGCCATGCTCATCAGGAGCAGCTGTTTCTGCAACTGTTGGTGCTGCTGCGCGAGGCGGCTCACAACGACCAATCGCAGGATCAGGAAGCCCGTTTACATCGGTTGCTTGACTGGTTGAATGAGCACTACAGTGAAGATATCGCGTGGGATGTGTTGGCCGACCGGTTCTCTTTGTCGCTGCGGACGCTGCATCGTCAGATGAAGCAGCAAACCGGCAATACGCCGCAGCGTTATCTCAATCGTCTTCGCCTGTTACAGGCGCGGCATTTACTGCGTCATAGTGATATGCGCATTACGGACATTGCCTATCAGTGTGGATTTGGTGACAGCAATCACTTCTCCACCCTGTTCCGGCGCGAATTTGGTTGCGCCCCGAGATCGGAGCGCCAGCAGATGCTATAACGGGAGCGTTTCCACATGTCGCTGATATTGACGCGCGAAGACTATTTTCCAGCCACCAATCTGCCGATTGCCGTGGCTGAGCGCATGCCGCAACCTTCCTTTCCGCCACATCGTCATGAATTCAGTGAAATCGTTATCGTCTGGCGCGGCAATGGTCTACACGTTTTAAACGACCGCCCGTGGTTGATTACCTGTGGCGACGTTTTTTACATCAACGACCATGACTGCCACAGTTATGACAGCGTCAACGACTTAGCGCTGGATAACATTCTTTACTGCCGCGATCGTTTCCAACTGGGGTTGGATTGGCATCAGTTAATTCCTCCGCAGGAAGAACACTTACCGGCCTGCTGGCGATTGACGACACGCGGCATGGCATTGGCACGTGGCGTGATCAGTCAGTTAGAGCGGGAAAGCCGTAAAAGTGATTCACTGTCGATTCAACTGTCAGAAGCGTTATTTTTACAATTAGCATTGATTCTGCGGCGTCACGGCTACGCTGCCGATCGTCCTTGGGCATTGCCCGAAGGCGAACAACTTGATCTGCTGATGTCGGCTTTGCAAGGTGCGATCAGTCGCCCCTTCGATTTGGCCGCATTCTGCGAACAAAACCAGCTAAGTGAACGTGCCTTAAAACAACTCTTTCGCCAGCAAACTGGGATGACAGTCGGGCACTATTTGCGTCAGTTGCAATTGTGTCAGGCGAAGTATTTGTTAAGAACGCAGGATTGTTTAATCAGTGAAGTGGCTGCACGTTGCGGTTTTGATGACAGTAACTACTTTTCTGTGGTGTTTACCCGTGAAACCGGTTTGACGCCAAGTGCGTGGCGGCAGCGTTTTCTGCCGCAGCGTCTGGTTGTAACGGAAAAGGCAAAAGCCTGACGCACATTCTGCGTCAGGCTTTAGATCAGGCTGCCATCCCTAATCCAACGATGTTGGCTGCAATGATAATCACCACGCAACCCAGCGACAACACACGAACTGGACGCTGACCCACGGACTTCCACTCTTTCAGTACCAATCCCACCAAGCCGCCGCACAACACATACAAGCTCATGTGCAGCATCCAGCTGACGAAGTCATACTGGGCAGGGATTTTGGCGTGGCCCCAAGCGTAGAAGAAGAATTGCAGATACCACATGGTTCCGCCTAACACGGCAAAGGCGATATTGGCGAGCAGCATTGGTTTGGCTACTGAGAAATCCCGACGTACAGAGATATCGGTTTTTACAGCTAAACGAATGAAGCAATAAGCCAGGTTGACCAGCGCGCCGCCGCCCATGATGACGACATAGCTTGGCAGTGCCACGTACAATGGATTGATTCCCAGATTGGCAGCGGCTTCGTGCATCGGTTTGGCCGCATCCATCGCAAATGACATCCCGGCAGAGAAGATGCCGCACAATACTGCTAGCACCAGCCCTTTTTTCAGATTGAACTCTTCCGCATTAATCCCCAACGCCCGCTCTTTCAACAGACCGGCGCGCGACACAATCCCGACACCAATCAACGCGACAAACACGCCAAGCAGCGTCATGCGGCCACCTGCTGAACTAAACAATTCGACAAAGCGTCCTTGCAGCAATGGCGTCATCAAGGTTCCTACCACCAAGGTGATGCCAATGGCGATACCAATCCCCATCGACATGCCCAAATAGCGCATGGTTAAACCGTAATTGATGTTACCGATGCCCCACATGGCACCAAACAGAAATACCGGTAACAGCTGAGAGAAGCTAAAGCTGCCGTAATAAGCCCAGAAGTTTGGCAGCAGCACCGCACTGACCGTCCATGGCAGAATCAGCCAGGACATGATGCCGCCTACCGACCACATTGTTTCCCAAGACCACTTTTTGACCTGCTTAAATGGAGCATAAAAACAGGCGGCGCTGGCGGCACCCACCAGATGCCAGAAAATACCTGCAATGATGGCACTGTTCATTGTTATTCCTTCGTAAGGTTGAGGCCAACAGGAAACCGACAGTTTCCCGATTACCCGCAGTCTACGGTGGGGAGCTTTTCGTCAGCCTTTGAGTGACTGCCGGAAAATGGAGGTTGCTGGCAAAATTCGGTGGGTTGTCAACATAAGGATCACAAAATCGCATTTGCAGGTAATAAACGCACTAAGTTGGATAAGTAACTTATTATTCAGCACATTTCCGGAATATGTTGTGTCGATCAGCACAGTTTTTGCTTTGCTGCCAACTCTCCGCTTAACATGGCAGTCACACAAAGCCGCGCGCCAGGCTTTCCCCAATGGCAATTAATCCGTATAACGTTGGGAAAATCATCGGGACGAAGGATTGAGATGAATACCAAGAGATTGAGGCTGTTGCTGTCGCAATCGGTCAGTCGTGTGATGCTGGATGATATCCGCGCGATCGTGCCTGCGCAGGCGTTAAACGTGTTTATTAATGGATTAGATGAAGCCCATTACGCCACGTTGGATTGTGTGCAAAGCGAAGAGAACTGCGCGCTGCTGGCATCGGTGATTGTGGTGTGGCGTCAGTTAGGCCATGTGCACAGCATTCATTATCAGAAAGGTGAACATCTGCGTCAGGTTGACGACGCCACGCAATTCCAGTTGTTCAGTATGATGAAAACCCATCGCGCGATCGTTCAGCTCGCTTAACTTGCGGAATTATTATGAAAATCGGACTGCTGTTCCCCATTGCCATCATTATCGCTGGCGTTAGTTTCCTCGCGTGGTTTATCGCCAGCGGCGCGGCGATGCCGGGTTCTTGACAATTATTTAACCTTCCTGTTTCTGATACTAACCCGCTGAAAGCGCGGCATTTCGCCAGGAATGCTGCGTTGGTCGTGCTTTTCTTCCCATCCTTGCCATCCCTCGAACGTCATTGGCAGTGACAAAAAGGTGCTACACCTTGATCTGTTTCACTCTCCATTTCACACAAATTTAACGAAACCGATCACGGAGACCCTGCACATGACAACACACCATCAACATTATATTAATGGCGCGTTTGTTGCCGATCAGAACGACAAATGGATAGAAGTGATCAATCCGGCAACTGAAGCGCTGCTATCACGCGTGCCTGAAGGACGTAAGCAAGACGCTGCTCAGGCGATTGCTGCTGCGGAAGTGGCGCAGCCAGGCTGGGAAGCCTTACCTGCGGTTGAACGTGGCACCTGGCTGCGCAAGATCGCCGCCGGGATTCGCCAACGCGAGCCGGAGTTGACCGCGACCATCGTTGCTGAAGGCGGTAAAACCCAAGGTTTAGCGCAAACCGAAGTGTTATTCACCGCCGATTATCTCGAGTACATGGCGGAATGGGCACGCCGTTACGATGGCGAAATCATTAATAGCGACCGCCCTAACGAGAACATCTTCGTCTTTAAGAAAGCCATTGGCGTCACCACGGGTATTTTGCCGTGGAACTTCCCGTTTTTCCTGATTGCGCGTAAAGCCGCGCCAGCGTTGGTCACCGGCAATACTATCGTGATCAAACCCAGCGAACTAACCCCGAACAACGCGGCGATTTTCGCGCAAATCATTCATGACATCGGCCTGCCAAAAGGCGTAATTAACTTTGTTTACGGTTACGGTCCAGAGATTGGTCAGGAGTTGGCGGGCAACCCGAAAGTGGGATTAGTCAGCTTAACCGGCAGCGTCAACGCCGGTATCGCCACCATGGAAGCGGCGGCGAAAAATGTCACCAAAGTGTCGCTGGAGCTAGGCGGAAAAGCGCCAGCCATTGTGATGGATGACGCCGACCTCGATCTGGCAGTAAAAGCCATCGTCAGTTCACGTGTTATCAACACTGGGCAAGTGTGTAACTGTGCTGAGCGCGTTTATGTGCAGGAAGGCATTTACGATCGTTTTATCGGCGCACTGACCACGGCGATGCAGCAAGTGAAGTTAGGTAACCCTGCTGAGCACAACGATATTGATATGGGGCCGTTGATCACTGCCGCGGCACTGGAACGCGTCGAGAAGAAAGTGGCGCAAGCGGTGTCCGATGGCGGCAAAGTGGTGTTAGGTGGCAAACGTGTCGGCAACAAAGGCTTCTATTTTGAACCGACCATTATCACCGGCGTACGCCAGGATATGGAAATCATGCGCGAGGAAATTTTCGGCCCTGTGCTCCCGGTAATGACTTTCAAAACGTTGGATGACGCGGTCACGCTAGCGAATGACTGTGAATACGGGCTGACGTCGTCGATTTATACCCAGAATCTGAATACCGCGATGATCGCTCTGCGTAAGCTGAAATTTGGCGAGACTTACATCAACCGCGAAAACTTCGAGGCGATGCAAGGTTTCCATGCCGGTTGGCGCAAATCGGGAATTGGTGGTGCTGATGGGCGTCACGGTTTAGAAGAGTTCCTGCAAACACACGTGGCGTATTTGCAGTTTTCATAACTAAGTAGACAGGTCGCCTTACCGGCGACCTGTCACTTTTAAGCCAAGCGTTTTTGACTGCGTAATAACGCCAAACCACTCAGCACTGACATTGCCATCAAATAATAGCCGGGAGCTAAACTGGTACCGGTCGCGCTAATCAGCAAGGTACAAATCAACGGTGCGAAGCCACCAAATACCGTGACCGCCACGTTATAGCTGATCGCCATGCCGCTAGCACGCGTGCCAATTGGGAACAGATCGGCCATCACTGAAGGCACCGTCGAGAAGTAGATCGACTTAAGCAGCGCCATCCAGCACACCAGCAAAATCAGCGTGGTTGGTGTGGTGTGCTCGACCACCAGCTTAAAGGCTGGATAAATAGTAACGATTAGCAGAATCAATGAGCCCCACATCAACGGCACACGCCCTACGCGCTCCGCCCACAGGCCCATAATCGGCGTCACCACGGTCAAAATTACGCCCGCCAGCAAGGTTGCGGTAAACGCCACGCTACCGGACAAATGGAGATTTTTGGTGGCGTAGGTTGGCACGTAATTCAGCATGTAGTTGACCGCCGTAGAGATCACCATCAGGCCAATCGCTAACAACATCAGCTCTTTCTGGCGACCAAACAGGCTTTTCAGCGGTGCCGCTTCTGGTTTGTGTTCGGCAAAGCTGGCCGGTTCGTGTACATGGCGACGGATATAAATACCCAACGGACCAATCAGCAGACCGAAAGCGAACGGAATGCGCCATCCCCAATCCTGAATCTGGCTTTCCGTGAGGATTTGCGTCAATCCCAAGCCAAAGGCGGAAGCCATCAAGGTGCTCGCGCCCTGCGTAGCAAACTGCCAACTGGCGATAAATGCTTTACGCTCCGGGAAATGTTCCACCAGAAAAGCCGTCGAACTGCCAAATTCGCCGCCCGCCGAAAAGCCCTGTACCAAACGCGCCAGCAGAATCAGCAGCGGTGCCGCTAAACCGATACTGCTGTAGCTCGGCATAAAGGTGATCACCGCGCCGCCGAGCATCATCAGGTTGATTGACAGCAGCAACGCCTTTTTACGTCCATGGCGATCGGCATAGTTACCCAGCACAATCGCACCTAACGGACGAATCAGGAACGATACGCCAAAGCTACCAAAGGTGAGCAGCATGGAAACGGACGGATCGCTGGTCGGGAAAAAGGCATGCGCGATATAGCTAGCAAAAAAGCCGTAAACCGCGATATCAAACCACTCCAGCGCGTTACCGATGCAAGTCGCGAACAGGGTTTTATGCAGATTAGGTTTCACCGTGCTGATCGGCATTGAGGTATTCAAGGTGCTCATTGATCACCTCCAACATGTGCTCGATGCTGCGCGACCAATTCCGCGCCCTGCTCGCCCAAATCCCACAGCAAGCGGGTCATGATCTGCAAGCCCTCACGCGCAATCGATTTAAGCATGTGTTCGTTGACGCCATGCTGACCACAAGCCGGATAAGAGTGTGGCACCCATAAGGTTGGTAAACCGAGAATGTCGGAGAACACTTCATTTGGCAGCGAACCACCAAGGTTGGGCAACAGCGCCGGTTTCTTGCCGCTGGTTTCCGCCATGCTGTTTAACACCCAATCCACCAGTGGATCGGTAGGATCGAGGCGTGTCGCCGGTGATCCACGCATAAACTCCACCTCGACATAGCCGAAACCGTGCTGTTGCAGATGCGCGCTGACGTGTTGAGCCAAATTTTCCCAATCGGTACCGACCACGAAACGTAATTGGCACACCGCCGTCGCGCTGCCCGGAATGGCATTCATGGGACGCGCCGGATTGCCGCTCAGGAATGACAACACTTCCAGCGTGTTCCAGCCATACACGCGTTCCGTCGGCGTTAAGCCTGGCTCGCCCCAATTCGCATCAATCGCAGGATCGCCCGGCATGCCGCCAACCTCGATATCGCTGAGAATGTCGCGCACTTGCTGCGTAAGAGAGTTAGGTTTCAGCGCCTCAACTTGCAACACGCCTTGCGCATTGACCAGCGCGGCAATGGCATTGGCTAATTGCGTGCCGGGATTGGTGAGCAATCCGCCCCAGTTGCCCGAATGATAGGCGTTATCGCGGGCGTTGACGGTTAAACGGAAGTTGACCGCACCGCGCGAACCGAGGAACAGCGTGGGGCGAACCGCATTCAAACGTGGGCCGTCGGAAGCAATAAACACATCGGCTTGCAGCAGCTCAGCATGCTGTTGACACAATTGCGCCAAACCAGGCGAACTGATCTCTTCGCCCATTTCGAACAGCATCTTGCAGTTGAAACCTAAACGGCCTCCACGTGCGCTAAACACCTGCTCAAGCGCCGCCAGATTGACACAATGCTGTCCTTTATTATCGGCGCTGCCACGGGCATACCAACGATCGCCCTCTTCAACCAGCGACCACGGCGATAAACCGTCACGCCAGTTTTCATCATCGCCAAACACCACGTCACCATGACCGTAACTCAGTAAAGTTGGCAGCGACGGATCTTCGATGCGTATCGCCACGAGGAACGGTCGATTGGCGGCTTCTGGATTATCGATAAAATGCAGAGTGAAGCCCAACGCAATCAGCTGCGGGCCGATTTCGTCCTGCAAATAACGCTGCAATTCTGTGTCACGATCCTGCCGCTGGCTTTCGGTACGTTGTGCCACGCGACGTGCCAAAATACGCTGAAATTCCCCGCTATCAAAATAAGCGGTGGCCTGTTGAACCGCCTGTTGTGCTGTCATGTTTGCCCTGTCTTTTATTGTTTTAGATCAATTCATCTTTGCGGAAACAATGCTTTGCCACAATTATCAATTTATCGAGTAAGCTTTGCTTTTAAAGCAAATCAAAGCTGCCCAGTTTCGAGGCATGCACCAGCTTGAGGCATCGCTATGTTGAGCAGTGAAATCCGCTATTTTCTCGCCGTCGCCAATACTGGTTCGCTCAGCGCCGCTAGCGAACAGTTGTTTGTGGCGGTTTCCGCCATCAGTCGCCAGATTCAACGGTTAGAGCAACAGGTTGGTGTGCCGTTGTTTGAGCGTCACGCACGCGGCATGGTGCTGAATGAAGCCGGCGAAATCTTCGCGCAGCACGTGCGCAAGAATTTGCTGGATATGGAGTATGCGTTAGCGGAGATCAAAGGATTAAAAGCGGTGCGCCGCACCCAAATTCGGGTGGCCTGCACCGATGGTTTGGCATTCACTTTACTGCCACGCTTGATTGCTGATTTCCGTAACGACAATCCCGGCGTGTTGTTCGATGTGAAAGTCACCAGCACACAAGGCGTGGCCGAATCCTTGCGCAATGGCGAGTGTGATGTGGCGTTGCAGTTTAGCCTGCACGCCGAACGTGGTGTCGATGTGATCGGATCCTGGCCTGCGCCGGTGTTGATTGTGATGCATCAATCACATCCGTTGGCGAGCGCCGAACAGGTTACGCTCGCCGATCTTGGCCATTATCCGTTGGCCTTGCCGCAGCAAAATACCACGGTGCGCCAACTGTTTGAGCTGGCCAGCCATATGAGCGGCAGCCTGGTGGAACCGGTGATGACCTGCGATACCTTCTCGATGTTGTTCCACTTCTTACTGCGCACGCCGTTGGCGGTGACGATTTGCAGCGCGTTTACCGTGTTACAAGAGGCCGAAACACACGGTTTGATTTTGCGTTCCGTGGGAATTGATCAACTCAGTCAGCGCACCTTGCAGTTGCAGACGCAATCAGGGCGGCCTCGCAGCGCCGCCCTGAATGTGTTTCTCGATTTTCTGTTACAGCGGCTCAATGCCATGGAGCCGGCGATTGTTTGAGGTCAGTTAGTTTTTGATATCCACCGGATAGAAGATGTGTTTACCAAACGGATCGACTTGGTAACCGCTCACTGATTTGCGTACCGGCTCGAAAATCGTCGAGTGCGCAATCATCACCGCCGGCATTTGGTCATGCATGATTTGCTGCGCTTGCAGATACAACGCCACGCGCTTGTCATGATTCTGCTCGGCGCGCGCTTCGGTAATGATCTTCTCAAACGGCTGATAGCACCACTTCGACGAGTTAGAACCGCCATTCGCCGATGTGCAGCTGTAGAGTGGACCAAAGAAGTTATCCGGATCGCCGGTTGCCGTGGTCCAGCCCATCAAGGCTGCCTGATGCTCACCGTCTTTGACGCGTTTCAGGTATTCGCCCCACTCGTAGCTGACGATATTGGCTTTAATCCCCACCTTGGCCCAATCGGCCTGAATCATTTCGGCCATGCGGCGCGCATTCGGGTTATACGGACGTTGTACTGGCATCGCCCACAGCGCAATTTCCGTGCCCGGCTTAATCCCGGCTTCCTGTAACAACGCTTTGGCTTTGGTCGGATCGTAGTCGTAATCTTTCAGGTCTTTATCGGCGCTCCACACATCAGGCGGCAGGATGTTTTTCGCCACGCTGCCGGTGCCTTTAAAGATGGCATCAAGGATCGCCTGCTTGTTAATCGCCATCGCCAGCGCCTGGCGTACTTTAACGTTATCCAAAGGCGCTTTGGTGGTGTTGAACGACAGGAAGCCGGTATTCAGACCCGACTTTTGTTCAAGGGTGAGATCGGGATTGCTGCGCATTTTCTCCAGATCGGCCGGATTGGGGAACGGCATAATCTGACACTCATTTTTCTCCAGCTTGGCGTATCGCACTGAGGCATCCGGCGTGATGGAGAACACGATGCGATCGAGTTTGGCTTTGCCCTGCCAATATTGCGGGAAGGCTTTATACAGAATGCGTGAATCTTTCTGGTACTGCACCAGCTCAAACGGGCCGGTGCCGATCGGCTGCATATCCACCTTCTCCGGCGTACCGGCTACTAACATTTGAGCGGCATATTCGGCCGAATGGATCGAGGCGAAGTACCACGCTAAATCGGCGAGGAACGGTGCTTCGGCATGTGCCAACGTAATGCGCACCGTATTATCATTAACCTTCTCGATGTTTTTGATCAGCTTGGCAAGCTCAAGGCTTTCAAAGTTAGCGTAGTTGCCGCCCGAAACATTGTGGTAGGGATTTTTCGGGTCCATCTGGCGCATAAACGAGAAGATCACGTCATCGGCATTCAGATCGCGCGATGGCGTAAACTGCTTGTTGCTTTGAAACTTCACCCCTTTGCGCAGATGGAAGGTGTACACCGTGCCATCCGGGCTGATATCCCAGCTTTCGGCGAGACTCGGCACCAGTTCGGTGGTGCCTGGCGTGAAATCCACCAGCCGATTGAAAATCGGTACCGCGCTGGCATCGACGCTGGTTCCAGAGGTGTAAAGTTGCGGGTTGAAATTCTCTGGTGAACCTTCAGAACAGTAAACCAGCGTCTTAGCCGATACGCCGCCCGCCATCGCTAATGCCAGTGCGCTGAGGGTAAGTTTTGCTATCACTTTTTTCATCATGATCCTCGCTTTTTATTGACTTCCATGAGCCAGCTTCGTTATGTAATGTTCATCTGATTAATAAGTAACATGATTTAGCGCGTTGGCGAACCAACAACGCCATATTGCTGATAAGGAAATGTGATGACAGATCAACTCGCCAGCCAATTAACCCAACGTTTTTACCGTTATTTAGCCGTCTCCAGCCAAAGTGACGCCAAATCCACCACGCTGCCCAGTACGCCTTCGCAACATGCGATGGCCGAGCTGCTGGCGAAGGAGTTAACCGATCTTGGCTTGCAGGATATCGTTATCGATCAACACGCCACGGTAACCGCGGTGAGGCCCGGCAATCGCCCTGATGCGCCGCGTGTTGGCTTCATCACGCACATCGATACCGTTGACGTCGGCCTGTCGCCTGATATCCATCCACAAACCTTGAAGTTCACTGGCGAAGATCTGTGCCTGAACAGCGCGAAAGATATCTGGCTGCGCGTGGCGGAACATCCGGAAATTAAGCCCTATCTTGGACAAGAGATTATTTTCAGTGACGGCACCAGCGTGCTTGGCGCGGACAATAAAGCCGCGGTCACCGTGGTGATGACGCTGCTGGAAAATCTGCACGGCGATCACGGCGACATCGTAGTGGCATTTGTTCCCGACGAAGAGATTGGCTTGCGCGGCGCGAAAGCGTTGGATCTGGAGCAACGCTTTAATGTCGATTTCGCCTGGACCATCGACTGCTGCGAGCTGGGCGAAGTGGTGTATGAGAATTTCAATGCCGCCGCCGCTGAACTGATCTTTACCGGCGTGCCAGCGCATCCCATGTCTGGCAAAGGCGTGTTGGTGAACCCATTGCTGATGGCGCATGACTTCATCTCGCGCTTTGATCGTCTGGAAACGCCGGAACATACTGAAGGTCGCGAAGGGTATATTTGGTTCAACGATATGCAAGCGAATGCCAGCCGAGCGGTGTTAAAAGCCTCAATTCGTGATTTCGATTTGCAGAGTTTTGATGAGCGTAAACAGCAATTGGTGGAAGCCGCCGATGAGATTGCGGCACGTTATCCAACTGGACATGTGGCGCTGACCATCAACGATACTTACAGCAATATCAGCAATGCGATTGGGGAAGATCGTCGGGCGATTGATCTGATTTTTGCCGCGCTGGAACAAGTCGGCGTAGAACCGAAAGTGATTCCGATGCGTGGCGGCACCGATGGCGCGGCGCTGTCGGCGAAAGGATTGTTGACACCAAACTTCTTTACCGGCGCGCACAACTTCCATTCGCGCTTTGAGTTCTTACCGGTGCCTTCATTTGTGAAGTCGTATCAGGTGGCCGAAGCGTTGTGTTATTTGGCGGCAAAGTGAGATAAAAAAGGCCGTCATGAATGACGACCTGACAGAATCCAACCTTGGGTCGCCATTGATGGCGACCTTTTGGTTTTATTTATTCGCGGTTACGTCAATGCCTGGGAAGAACTTGGCGGCCAGCTTGGTCACCGTGCCATCGTTCTGCACTTTGGTGATTGCCGCGTCCAACTCGCCCTTCAGCTTGTCATCACCTTTCCGCAGACCAAAGCCGATGCCGGTACCCAGAATGGTATCGTCTTCAACGGGTTTGCCGACAAAGGCGAAACCTTTACCTTGTGGCTTCTCAAGGAAACCGGATTGGCCTGCCGCTGACATTACTAACGTGCCGTCCAGACGACCGGCGACCATGTCGTTATAAACCTGGTTTTGATCCTGGTAAGAGGTCACGGTTACGCCCTGCGCTTCCCAATGCTTCTTAGCGTAGGTTTCCTGAATCGAACCCTGCAACACACCGATGTTTTTGCCTTTCAGCGATTCAGCGGTTGGCAGCAGCTTCTCACCTTCTTTGACGATCAGCATGGTCGGGATACGGTAAATCGGTTTGGTGAAGTCGATGCTTTTAGCACGCGCTTCGGTGATGTTCATCGCCGAGTTGATGGCATCAAATTTTTTCGCCTGCAGTGCCGGAATCAGCGCATCAAAGCTGCTTTCCACCCACTTACAATCAAACTTGCCCACCTGGCAAATTGCTTTACCCAGTTCGATATCAAAACCTTCCAGTTCGCCCTGCGCGTTGCGGCTTTCAAACGGCGGATACTGCGATTCCAGACCATAACGTAAGGTTTCCTGCGCCAGCGCGTGCGCCGAGGTCAGCATGCCGAGAGCCACAAACAGTGCGTTCAACTTTTTCATTATATTTACCCCTAAGTTACCCTTTGACCCGGCAGAGCGCTTCTGCACCGGCCTGAAGTGTTGCGTCGTCTTTTGCGAATGACAGGCGAATCAATTTATTGTCAGTGCCGTCCATATAAAACGCCGACAACGGAATGGTAGCCACACCGTGATCGACGATGAGACGTTTTACCATTTCGCTATCACTTTCGTCACTGAAATGTCCGTAGCTGGCCAACATAAAGAAGGAACCGGCACTCGGCAGCAGCTTAAACGGCGAATCTTGCATCAACGTCAGCAGCCGATCGCGCTTTTCCTGATAAAACGGCGACAGTTGCATATAGTTTTGCGGGTTTTGCAGGTAATGGGCGAATCCAACCTGCATTGGCGTGTCGGCGGCGTACATCATGAATTGATGCACTTTGACGATCTCTTCCATCAATGCGGCCGGCGCCAGCGCATAACCCACGCGCCAGCCGGTAACATGAAAGGTTTTACCGAACGAGGAAACCACCACGCTGCGTTGCGCCAGTTCCGGATGCGTCGCCATGCCGCAATGTTTGCGACCATCAAACAGAATGTGTTCGTACACTTCATCCGACAGCACCACGATATCGGTATTGCGCGTCAGCGCGGCTAACTGCTCGAGATCGGCAGCTGAAAGCACTTGGGCACTGGGGTTATGCGGCGTGTTGATGATGATCATGCGGGTGCGCGGCGTAATGGTCGCGCGCAGTTCATCCCAATCGATGGCAAAATCCGGCACCTGTAATTTCAAACCGATTGGCGTCGCGCCCTGCAAGCGCACCACCGGCGCGTAGCTGTCAAAAGCCGGTTCGAAGAAAATCACTTCATCACCCGGATGCACCAGCGCGGAAATGGTCATGTAAATGCCCTGGCTGGCGCTGCCGGTAATCAGCACTTCGCTGCCCGCGTCATATTGTTGGCCATACAAGCTATGAACTTTTTCCGCCAGTGCCTCGCGCAGGGCCGGTAAACCGGTCATCGAGGCGTATTGGTTATGACCTTCGCGCATCGCTTTGCTGACCAGCTCCACCAGATGCGGATCGCACGGGAAGTTGGGCGCGCCCTGCGACAAGTTGATGGCTTTATGTTGCGCCGACAGTTGGCCGATGACGCTAAAGATCGTCGTGCCGACATCGGGCTGTTTTGAAGAGATGTTAACACTGCTGTTCAAGGTCATCGTTGCCTCGTGCGGTTGCATAACCACGTAATGAAAGTAGATTTCTATTCAACGGTGTGTTGCTTGAGTCGACAAGCGAATTGTTGTCATAATAGCCATGATAAAAAATCATAGCTTGAGGTTGTTATGTCCCGCTCTGCTCTACCGCTGAATGCCATCCACGCGTTTCTGGTCACTGCGCGTCATCTCAATCTCACGCGCGCCGCCAGCGAGTTGTGCATCACGCAAGGCGCGGTGAGCCGTAAAATTGCCACGCTGGAAAGCTGGCTGGGATTCGCGCTGTTTGTCCGCCATGCGCGCGGTCTGCATCTCACGGAACAAGGCGCCGCGCTGTTGCCGGAGTTACAACAAGGTTTTAATTTGCTGGTCAACGCCACCGAGAAAGCCAGTCGCAGTAACGCTTCGATTCGTTTGAAAGCGCCAACCTGCGCGATGCGCTGGCTAGTGCCACGTTTGGTCGCATTGGAACAACAGCGGCCAGAGATTCACGTGGCGCTGACCACCACGCTGGATCATGGCTCGCAGCTGGAGAATTTCGATGCGGCGATTGTTTTTGGTGCGTCACCTGCGGGTTCGATCTGCTTGTTCGAGGAGCGCTTAACGCCAGTGATGGCCAGCAGCGTCGCGCCGCCAACCGATATACAAGAACTGGCAAAATTCACCTTCCTGCATCCGACACCAGACACACGTGATTGGCAGTTATGGTTAGCGCAGCAAGCCGCTACGCTGCCGATGGCGCGCAATCAACATTTTGCCACCATGGATTTGGCTATTAGCGCGGCAATTCAGGGATTTGGCGTGACGGTGGCGGATGTCACCCTGGTGCAAAATGATTTGGCAAACGGTCGTTTGATTGCGCCGTTTAGCGCGGATGTGGCAACCGGCGCAACGTACAGCCTGTTACGCCGCGATGAGAAGGATGCGCCACCGTTCCTGCCGGAACTGGTGGCGTGGTTATCACAAGCTTAGAAAGAAACCCAATCGTCAGCGCTGGCGGCTTTCGGCTGACTCCCGGCGGCAACACTCGACAGTTGCGGACGGCGCAACACCGCAGTTGGCGCAGCGACTTTGCTCACTGGCGCACTATCCGATAAGCGGAATTTAGCCACCGACGCTTGCAGCTCTTGCGTTTGACGCTCCAGCGCGCTGGCTGCCGCAGACACTTCCTCAACCAGCGAGGCGTTTTGCTGCGTTACGCTGTCCATTTCAGTGACCGCAGTGCCAACCTGCGAAATGCCTTTGCTCTGTTCTTCCGAAGCGGCTGCGATGTGCTTCATAATTTCATTCACATCCTGCACCGACTTCAGAATATCGTGCATAGTGCTGCCAGCGCTGCTGACCAGTTCCGAGCCTTTTTCCACACGCTGCACCGAATCTTCGATCAAGCCCGCGATCTCTTTCGCCGCACCGGCGCTGCGCTGTGCCAGATTGCGTACTTCGCTGGCGACGACAGCAAATCCGCGACCCTGTTCACCGGCGCGCGCGGCTTCTACCGCGGCATTCAGCGCCAAAATATTGGTCTGGAAGGCGATGCTGTTGATCACGCTGGTGATCTCGGCGATCTTTTTCGAGCTGCCGGAGATCCCTTGCATGGTGGTTACCACTTCACCGACTAAACGTCCGCCTTGCTGCGCGGTACCGGTCGCCGTTTCGGCTAGCGTACTAGCCTGACGCGCGTTATCCGCATTGAACTTCACCGTGGCAGTTAGCTGCTCCATGCTGGCGGCAGTTTGCTCTAGCGCGGCGGCCTGCTCTTCGGTGCGCGATGAGAGATCGTTATTGCCAGAGGAAATTTCCGCTGCGCCGCGATAGATGTTTTCGGTGCCACTGCGAATCGCGCTGACCGCTTCACGCAGGCTGTCCTGCATGGCGCGTAACAGTGGCACCAATTTACCGACGCAGTTGCGACCAAACTCTTCCACCGGCTGGCTGAGATCACCCTGCGCAATAATTGAAAAATGGTTGCGAATGCGTTCCAGCGGCTTCACCAACATCGCCACCAGATAACGATCGGTAAACAGCAGAATGAACAAACCTGCTATCACCGCCGCGATAATGATGATCTTGGTGATGCGGGTGAGCTTATCGACGGTGACGCGGGTTTCATCAAGCTTGTCACCGGCGGCTTTATTAAAGGCTTCCGCACTGGCACCAAAGGCACGACTGAGTGCTGGCGTCACGTTATTGGCTTGCGCGCGAAACGCCTCAACCGTGCCTTGCTGCGCCAACGCCACTTGCGGCGCGATGCCTTCATCCAGCAGTTTTTGCCAGTTGCTAATCACGCTGTTGGCGGTGACCTCGTCCATTGGACCTGGCGCCATCGCTTTGAACTGTTCTAGCTGCTGTTTCATGCTGTCCAGTGCTTGCTGCGCCGGAGTAAAAGCATCGGCGCTCACCGCAGCACCGGCCGCACGCCCTTCCATTGCCCGTGACAGACGCGTTACCACACGAAAATATTGATCGTTCCCTTTGCTTAATACGGTCATCTGATTGACCAATTGACGGTCAATCTCGTTGCCCTCGCCGAGGGCGTTCAGTGAATGGACGCTAAACAAGCCAACGGCACACCACAGCAGGCAAAACAGCCCAAGAATGGTGAGCATAACGGCGCGGATGGTGAAATTTTTTAAGATACCCATACATAATCCCTTGGTGGAAACGCTAAGGAGGCCCGATAAAATCGGGCATATTGCGTTTATCGGCATCGCAAAGGGAAAATGTAACGCTTTAGTAAGCTAAAAAATTGCTCGCTGCGAGTAATGTCACAAAAATGCTATGAAAGGAAATCAGTAAGATAGGCGCAAATTTGGCTTAAAAAATCATTTGCGCAGTTACACCATTAGCAGGCTCATTAAAGTTTGACGTGGCTGCGCATCATTAGCCGGAACAAGCGTAACCGACCACGCATGAAACGCGCCTTGACGACCGCATGCGGCTTGCCTTGATCGCCCAGCGCCAAAGTCACATCCTCGCCGGGCCGCCAGACTGGCCAATCAACCTCGCCAGGTAAATGGGCGCTGAATTCGCTGGCTTCCCGCGCGAACGTCACCCAATACGCGCTGACTTGCGCGGCAAACGCCTGATCTTTATCGCTGTAGATGCGACCGGAAGGCATCAATACATCGAGGGTATTGAACACGTAAGGAATTTCGTTGCCGTGCCAGGTGCCGTGCGGATAGAGATCGCGCGCATTTTCCGAGACGTAATCAAACCAGTAGCGCCAGGTCGACATGCCGATATTGTGCTGCGCTTGCGCAATCATTAGCGGTAACACGGTAAAGGCCATATCGCGAGCCACCGCGCGCCCCAACAAGGCGTCATCGTGCAGATCGTAAAGCCATTTCATTAAGCGATAACTGAAGCGATTTTTGCTGCGCATCTGCTTTAATACCGCGGTGGCATCCACGCCAAAGAAATCCAGCACGCTGGCTTCGTCGCTGTTACTACCGATCAACAAGGGAACGCGATGCTGTTTACCGCTGAGAAAGGTATTTAACATCGGTTTGGGCAACACGGCATCGCCGCTGATTGGCACCGGCCCGAGAAACAACGAACGTTCCAATGACCAAAACTGATCGGCAGGCAGTTCACGCAGTTGCTCGGCGCTGGCCTCTGGCGGCAGATCAAAATGCGCCGCAACCTGCAAACCAATTTGCTGCGCCTTTTTCTGTGGCACATCCGGCAAGCTATAGGCACTTTGCACGATGCCTTTGTGGAACAGCCCTTCAGCCAGCGGGGAACAGCATAGCGATAACACGCTACGCGCGCCGGAAGATTCGCCAAACAAGGTGACGTTATGACGATCGCCGCCAAACGCTGGAATGTTGCGTTGTATCCACTGCAACGCGGCAATTTGATCGAGCAGCGCAAAGTTATTGATCACGCCGCCAGCAGGATATTGCGCATCCAGTGTGGGATGAGCGAAGAAACCGAAATGCCCCAAACGATAATTGATGCTGACCACCACCACACCTTGTGCCGCCAGCGCTTTGCCGCGATAAGGATCGAGATGGCTGGCGCCGATGGTAAAACCGCCGCCATGAATCCACACCATTACTGGTAGAGGGCGCGAAGGTTCAACATCGGGGGTCCAGATATTGAGATAGAGACAATCTTCGCTGAAATTGCCAGGATCGCCACCGCCCGCAGCCACGCAATACTCGCGGTTCTGCCAGCTCGCGGCGCCCCATTCGGTGGCGTCGCGCACCGTTTGCCACGGTTCTACCGGTTGCGGCGGTCGCCAGCGCAGCGCGCCAACGGGCGCGGCGGCGAAAGGTATTCCCTTGAAGACAAAAAGATCTTCATCCATCAGGCCTCTGAGTTCACCCTCTGCGGTCATGATCCTCAGACGTCGTTCGTTTTTCATCTCGGGTTCCCTGATAATGCATCGTTCCATTATTTGCAGGCCTTGCGTGAATGTCCATGTTCCGAAAGCATTTGCAGATTAAGCCGAAAGGTGACGCGTTTCTTTGAACAACTCAATCAAATATTTTGGTTAACCCTATTAATGCCATTTGTTTTAAGGTTACAAGTTAACCTGGCGCGACGGAGAAACGCGATGTTTGGTGGAATAAACCAGATGTTCAACCGCATGTGTGATCATCCTGACTTCGGCAAACTGCTGTTACGTCTCACTTTTGGCGGATTACTGCTGTTTCACGGTGAGTTCAAAGTCATTCATGGCGTCGGCTGGATTGCACAAATGCTGACCGTCAAAGGCATGCCAGGTTTCATCGCTTACGGTGCTTACATCGGGGAAATAGTGGCACCCATAATGGTGATTATCGGATTAATGACCCGCCCTGCGGCGTTTATTATTGCGGTTAACATGGTTGTCGCGACATTGCTGGTAAAAATGGGCGCTGTTTGGCATCGCACTGATGTCGGTGCCTGGTCACTGGAAACAGAGGCACTTTACCTGCTTGGCGCGCTCGTCATTATGTTTTTAGGTGCCGGAAAGTACACGCTGGTGCGTGATTCGCGCTTGCAATAATAACAAGTAAAACGGGCGGCCAACCGGCCGCCCTTACGCTTGCACTCCACAACGCTGCAAACTGCGCTGCTGCATCTGCTGATACAACGCCATTTCATCCTGCACTTTTGCCCCTAACGCCTGCTCAAAATCACTGCGGCTGGCATTACCGGCACTGCGCGCTTGCGCCACATCGCCTAAATTCGACTGGAAAATCCCCGCCGCGCTGACCGGCAAGAAATCCTCATAGACAATCGGTTCAGCGGCTAAACGCCCTTCTGCCAGCAACTGCGCCACGGTTTCACCGGCGCGTGGCGGCGAATGAATGCCCTGCTCGGTTAAACGATAGCGGAACCACGCCAGCTGCTGCTCGCGCAATGTATCTTCATCATCGGGGAAGTCACGGAACATCGCGCTGAGATGCTGCTGATGATGTTGGTTATCGCTGCCGGTGCCGGCTTCCGCCAACAGACGATCGTAGAGTTGTCGGCCTTTCGGCGTCAGTGCCGCGCCGCGCTGTTCGATCTCACCAAAGCGCGCAGTATGCGTTCCAGGCGTGTCATCGTTGAAATGCACCGCTTCTTCTAGCGCTTTGAAACTGGTTTGACGTAACAGAATCGGCACCTGACGCTGCGGCGGACCTTCAATCAAGGTTTTGGGATCGATACCACGCGATGGCATTAGCGCCTGCACGCGATCAATATCCAGCGTGCGCGGCGTTAAATGGTTGATGTGACAGCCACGGAAACACACCACATCAGCAATCAGTCGATGTTGCTGACTCAACACGCGATAAGTGGCGCTGTCGACCGTGGTATGCGCATGCCAGCGGAACGTTTCCAGCGCTTCCTGGACAAAACGCGCGGCATCTGCGGCGTTCAATCCGCCTTGCTGCTGATGTTGAGCAATCAACGTGCGGCAGCCCGGCGTGAAGATATCGCGCGCCGCAAGGATAGCAGCGGCCTTAGCGCGCAATGCTTCATCCTCGATCAATTCGAGGCGCAGTAAGGAAGTGAACACGCGGAAAGGATTGTGGCGCAGCGCGCGGTCGCTGATTGGGCGAAACGCGGTGGAATGCACCGGCACGCCAGCCTGTGACAAATCGTAATAGCCTACTGCTTCCATGCCCATCACCGCGAACATCTGGCGCAAGGTGCTGAGTTCTTCTGCGGTTCCCACGCGAATGGCGCCGTGACGCTCAACGCTAAGGCGACTCAGTTCATCGGCGGCGGAAAGACGATTTTTTAACGCCGGATTGGCTTCCAACGTGCGATCATTAACGGCGGTGACCAACTGCGTCAGCGTGCCGTATTGCGGCACTTCTTGCTGATACATTGCTGACATGGCTTGAGAAAACAGCGTGCGAATGGCATCGCTGCTGAGGAAGTTTGGCATCATCATCACCTTGAGCTAAAGGGTTGTTGCTAATGTAGATCAACCCTTTAACCTTAGGTGAGAATTTCATGGAACTGTGATCGTCTTGTCACTCAGCGCGGTTTGTCTGGTCACCAAAGCGGCATTTTAGTACCAGCATCAGGGTGGTGAGCACGGCCGGAATCGCTAACAACAAGAAAATTTGGCTGAAGGACCAACCGAGCGTTAATAGCTCAGCGCCAACAAATGCGCTGAGAATCGCCCCGACGCGACCCACACCGTGCATCCAGCTCGATCCTGTCGCTCGCGCATGGGTGGGATAGTAGCTGGCGGAAAGTGCATTCATGCCGGTATTGGCACCGTTAAAGCAAAAACCGCTGAAGAAGGCGATGGCACTCATTAAACCGACCTGCGCCGGTGAAAAGCCCAACGCCACAATGGCAATACCGCCACAAAAATAGATCACCGCCAGCGCCAAATTGGCATTGATGCGGTCCATCAACCATCCGGCAAACAGTGAACCGATGGTGCCGCCCGCCTGATACATGGCGGTGACAATCGCCGCTTCCGTCACTGACATGCCCAAAGTGCTGATCAACGATGGCATCCAGCTGCCAATCAAATAGACCAGGAACAGCCCCATAAAGTAGCCGCCCCACAACATCAAACTGCCGAACAAGTAGCGACGCGACACCACCGTGGCCACCGAGCCTTTGCGTGCCGTGGGCAACTCAGTGCTTTGATAGTGGCTGTCGGGCTGAACTGCGCCAGGCAGCATACGTTCGAGGATGGCGTGGATACGGGCGGCTGGCGCCCGACGGCTAATCAGAAATCGGACCGATTCCGGTAAACCACGCACCAGAAATGGCAGCACGATCAGTGGCAATACGCCGCCCATCAGCATCACTGAATGCCAGTCATAGCGCGGCAGCAGCCAGGATGCGGCAAATCCGCCGGATGCGGCACCAAAGGTGAATCCGCAAAACACCACGGTGATAATGAATGAGCGGCGACGCTCGGGTGCATATTCCGCCACCAACGTACCGACATTGGGCATCGCTGCGCCGAGCCCCAAACCGGTGAGGAAACGGAACAGCATCATCTGCTCAATGTTTTGCGCCATCGCCGTCGCTAAGGTCCAAAGGCCAAAGAACAGCACGCTGGTGAGGATCATCACGCGGCGGCCGTAACGATCGGCCAGCGGTCCGGCAACCATCGCGCCTAACGCTAAGCCAATCAACGCCGCGCTGATCACCATGCCAAGTTGATGATTGGTGACGCCCCAACTGGCTTTGAGCGTTGGCGCGATAAAGCCCATTAGCGCGATGTCCATGCCGTCCAGCGCGACCACCACGAAGCACAGCGCAATTAAGCGCTTTTGCCAGCCACTTAGCGCGCTCTTATTGATGAGCTGGCGAACATCTACTGCTTCAACGCTGGTCACGTAAAGACTCCTGCACTTTTATCCGTTTAGGGCATCAGTTTTAGTAAAAAAAACGGCGCTTATCATAGCCCATCGTTAACAATAACTGGCAGAATTTTTGAGTGTAATTGAGAATTATTCAACTTTTTCGCCGTTAAGCGTTTGATTATGCGACGCATGGCGGGAGCGAAGAATGTGACATATTTTTTAAGATCAGAAAATACAACAGGTTAATCTTGCCCCGCGCATTGCAGCGATTTTGTTAATATAATTTTGCAGGCAAGTTAACATAATTTCAGTTTCCCCATTGCCGCCCTGTGACAGAACTCTTTATGTTGAGCGTATGGACAAAAATATCCTTTTCAATCAGCGCATTCGCTTGCGCCATTTACACACCTTTGTTGCGGTTGCGCAGCAAGGCACGCTGGGCCGCGCGGCAGAAACCCTGAATCTGAGCCAACCCGCCCTGTCAAAAACGCTCAACGAACTGGAAGAATTAGCCGGCGCACGACTGTTTGAACGCGGCCGCTTGGGTGCGCAACTCACGACGCTGGGTGAGCAGTTTCTGATTCATGCAGTAAAAGTGCTGGATGCACTCAATCATGCAGGACAGAGTTTCAATTCACCGCAGCCGGGACGTCCGGTGGTGATTCGCCTCGGTGCACTCACCACCGCCGCGATGGGCATGTTGCCACAAATTCTTGATCGTTTTCATGAGCAGCAACCGAATACCACGGTTCAGGTCGCCACCTTACACAACAACGTGTTGTTAGCAGGCTTGCGCGCCGGCGAGTTTGATGTCGGGATTGGTCGCATGGCTGACAGTGAAATGATGGCCGGATTGACCTATGAATTGCTGTTCCTCGAATCATTAAAATTGGTGGTGCGCCCCGATCATCCATTATTAAGTGACAACGTCATGCTTTCACGCGCAATGCAGTGGCCGGTGGTGATTTCACCGGAAGGCACTGCCCCGCGCCGTATTGCTCAACATATGCTGAATGAGCAAGGTTGTACTTTGCCAGCCAACTGCGTGGAAACATCGTCGACTTCGCTGGCGCGTCAGTTAGCGCTGCGTTATGACTACGTTTGGTTTGTCCCTTCTGGCGCAATTAAGGAAGATTTAAATCACGATGCGTTATGCGCCTTGCCGATCGCCTCGCCAGGACCGGGCGAACCCGTTGGCATTATCACCCGCAGCGGCAGTCCACTGAGCCTTAGCGCCGAAGTATTGATCGCCACCATCCGTAAATTTCACAGTTAACGACTGCGTTTAGCGTGACGCTCGCGATTATCCAGGCGGGCTTTATCCGTTTTGCGTAATCCCACATACAATGCGCCCGCTCCACCATGTTGCGGCTGTGCGCTGCAATAGGTTTGTACGTCGTCAAATTCCTTTAACCAACGCGCGACGTAACTGCGCACGATGTTGGCATGCGACTCATCATCGCGGCCTTTACCGTGAATAATCAGTAAATTTCGCAGACCTTGCTTACGCGCTTGCAGCATAAAACTGAACAAAGATTGGCGGCAGGTTTCCACCGGTTGGCGTAGCAAATTGAGGCTGGCATCCAGCGGATATTTGCCGTGGCGCAGCTTATCCAGCACGCCCTGCTGAATCCCTTCCACTTTATATTCCAGCGGCGTATTCAGTGGAATGATGTCGAGATAACCACGCGTGAGGAAATTTTCCTGCTCCTCGCTTTCTTGCTCTATGCGTGGCGCTTTAGGTGAAGGAG
Organism: Pantoea sp.; assembly: GCF_039594315.1. Taxonomy (GTDB): domain Bacteria; phylum Pseudomonadota; class Gammaproteobacteria; order Enterobacterales; family Enterobacteriaceae; genus Pantoea. The sequence continues at coordinate 48,382 of NZ_JBCNNP010000008.1, read as the reverse complement.
CGCGCAACCATTGGGTGTTGGCGCAATTTTTTAACGGTGTCACATCACCCATGGCGTCGCGGAAAAGGTCTTCATCATCAAGGTTCATGGTGTTTCCTCTCGCCTGGTGTTTTGCAATGCGCCCATTTCGACGCTAAAGCAAAAGAGTAGCAAAGGATTTTGTGCAAAACATCTGTCACTTTTTGCGCTGCAACAAGCTCACTTTAGCTGTAAAGCTGGCAACAAAACGTTCCAGATCAATAATTGCCGTTCCTGGAGTTCAAGACAAAGCCCGAAATACCTGACATTAGTGGGGATTAAGGACTTTTACTGCTCGGATGAGTTCCCTTCGCCGGGAAAAATGTTAAAATTGACCGCAGTCAATCATCATCGAGCGAAACTATATGATCCCGGAAAAACGCAGCATACGACGTATTCAGTCTGGCGGTTGTGCCATCCATTGCCAGGATTGCAGCATCAGCCAATTGTGTATTCCTTTCACGCTGAACGAGCACGAACTGGATCAGCTGGATAATATTATCGAACGCAAAAAGCCAATCCAGAAAGGTCAAACGCTGTTCAAAGCCGGTGATGAACTGAAATCCCTCTACGCTATCCGCTCCGGCACCATCAAAAGCTACACCATCACTGAACAAGGCGACGAGCAAATTACTGGCTTCCATTTGGCCGGTGATTTGGTAGGTTTTGACGCCATTGTTGGCGCTAAGCATCCGAGTTTTGCGCAAGCGTTAGAAACCGCCATGGTATGCGAAATTCCTTTCGAAACTCTCGACGATCTTTCCGGCAAAATGCCTGCGCTGCGTCAGCAGATGATGCGTTTGATGAGCGGAGAGATTAAAGGCGATCAGGATATGATCCTGTTGCTGTCGAAGAAGAATGCTGAAGAGCGTCTGGCGGCGTTTGTCTGGAACCTGTCGCGCCGTTTCGGCCAGCGTGGTTTCTCACAGCGCGAATTCCGTCTGACCATGACGCGTGGCGACATTGGTAACTATCTGGGACTAACCGTAGAAACTATCAGTCGCCTGCTTGGTCGCTTCCAGAAAAGTGGCATGCTGGCGGTGAAAGGCAAATATATCACCATTGAGAACCACGCGCTGCTGGCAGAATTAGCCGGTCAGACTGAACAAGCCGCGTGATTCCGGGCCGGGTCAGTAAAAGTTATTTTATTGATCCGGCAACAACTTTTCCGCTTCTGCCCCACGCAAACTTAGGCTATCTTTAATCCAACTTGCTTTGGTTTTAGGAGATCGGCTTATGTCCCGCTACCAAAATATTCTGGTCGCTATTGATGCTCAACAAGATGACCAGCCCGCGTTACGTCGTGCGGTTTATCTCAACCAACGTATCGGCGGAAAAATCAAAGCTTTCCTGCCTATCTACGATTTCTCTTACGAAATGACCACTTTGCTGTCGCCAGATGAGCGTTCCAACATGCGTAAAGGCGTGATTAGCCAGCGTACTGAATGGATTCGCCAACAGGCCCATGCATATCTGGAGGCTGGCGTTGAAATTGAGATCAAGGTGGTTTGGCATAATCGCCCTTACGAAGCCATCATCCAGGAAATTCAAACGCATCAGCATGATTTAGTGCTAAAAATGGCGCACCAACACGATCGTTTGGAAGCGGTTATTTTTACCCCAACCGATTGGCATCTGCTGCGTAAATGCCCTTGCCCGGTATGGATGGTGAAAGATCAAGCATGGCCGGAAGGTGGCAAAGCGGTGGTTGCAGTGAATCTAGCAAGTGAAGAGCCGCACCATGATGAACTGAATCAGAAACTGATTCGTGAAACCACGCTGCTTGCCGAAATGGTTAATCATACCGAAGTGCATTTAGTCGGCGCGTATCCGATCACACCCATCAATATCGCCATCGAATTACCGGACTTTGATCCCAGTGTCTATAACGACGCCATTCGTGGCCAGCATTTGGTGGCGATGAAAGCGCTGCGTCAGAAATTCTCAATCAGTGAAGAGTTCACCCATGTGGCGAAAGGATTGCCAGAAGAAGTGATTCCCGACATTGCCTCACATCTGGATGCTGGGATTGTGGTGCTGGGCACCATCGGACGCACCGGATTGTCCGCCGCTTTCCTCGGTAATACCGCTGAGCAGGTTATTGATCATCTACGTTGCGATTTACTGGCGATTAAGCCGGATGATTTCAAATCGCCGATTGATTATGACGACGAAGAAGATGAAGACGATTAATTAAAAAAGGCGGCCCATCATGGCCGCCTTGGTTTTTTAAGGGCAGTGAATAACTTCACCGCCCTGCTTCTTTTATTACAGCGCGCGCAGAATACCTTCCACACTCGCCTTCGCATCACCAAACAGCATTTGTGTGTTGTCTTTAAAGAACAGCGGATTTTGCACGCCAGCATAGCCGGTGCTCATCGAGCGTTTAAACACAATCACGTTCTGCGCTTTCCACACTTCCAATACTGGCATGCCAGCGATTGGACTGCGTGGATCTTCCAGCGCCGCTGGGTTAACGGTGTCGTTGGCGCCGATAACCAAAACGGTATCGGTATCGCTGAAGTCATCGTTGATTTCGTCCATCTCCAGCACCACGTCGTACGGCACTTTGGCTTCCGCCAGCAGTACGTTCATGTGGCCCGGCAAACGACCCGCAACCGGGTGAATACCAAAGCGAACTTTGATACCGCGCGCACGTAATTTCTCGGTGATTTCCGCCACCGGATACTGCGCTTGTGCCACCGCCATGCCGTATCCCGGCGTGATCACCACCGACGAAGACGCTTTCAGCATTTCTGCGGTCTCTTCTGCGGTGATTTCACGGTGTTCGCCGACTTCTTCGCTTTCGCCACCGACACTCACGTCGGTACCGAAACCACCGGCAATCACGCTGATGAAGGAGCGGTTCATCGCTTTACACATGATGTACGAAAGAATTGCACCGGAAGAACCCACCAACGCACCGGTCACGATCAGCAAGTCGTTGCTCAGCATGAAACCCGCCGCCGCTGCCGCCCAACCGGAATAGGAGTTCAGCATCGAGACCACTACCGGCATATCCGCACCACCGATCGATGCCACCAGATGCCAGCCAAACACCAAGGCGATGATGGTCATTAACAGCAGTGCGAACACCTGCGCGCCGGTGCTGTCGGTCTGCACAAACCACAACATCAGCAGGAATGAAACCACTAACGCTGCCAGGTTCATCTTATGACGATGTGGCAACATCAGCGCAGAGGAAGAGATTTTCCCACGCAGTTTGCCAAACGCCACCAATGAACCGGTGAAGGTGACCGCACCGATAAAGATGCCGAGGAACACTTCGGTCAGATGGATGTTTTCCATTACCGGAGCGAGGCCCGGCGCGTGATCGATGTAGCTGTTAAAGCCCACCAGCACCGCAGCCAAACCAACAAAGCTATGCAAAATGGCCACCAGCTCCGGCATTTCAGTCATTTCGACTTTCTTCGCCAGACGCAGGCCAATCGCGCCACCAATCACCATCGCGACCAGAATCCAGGCAACGTTGCCGGTATGCGGGCCAAAAATGGTGGCGAGCAGCGCGATTGCCATGCCGCTCATACCAAAAATATTACCTTGCTTAGAAGTCTCGTGTTTCGAGAGACCGGCAAGGCTGCAAATAAACAGAATCGCGGCAACAATATATGCTGCAGTAACTAATCCGCCAGACATGTTGCTACCCCTTAATTCTTACGAAACATTTTCAGCATGCGCTGGGTGACGGTGAAACCACCGAAAATATTGATGCTGGCGATCAGTACGGCAATAAATGACAGGATGGTTACCCAACCGCCGTGACCCATCTGCAACACCGCACCCACCACGATAATGCCGGAAATGGCGTTGGTGACCGCCATCAGTGGCGTATGCAACGCGTGACTGACGTTCCACACCACGTAATAGCCGACCACGCAAGAGAGCGCGAAGACGGTGAAGTGGGAAAGGAAATCAGGCGGCGCGACGTTCGCCAGGCAAGCAAACAGCACCACCGCCAGCGCCAACAGCAGATACTTGCGCCATGGAGAAACCGGTTTGGCTTCAGCTTTCGGCAGCGGTTGTGCCGCCGGTTGGGCTTTCGGTGCAGCGGAAACCTGAATTGGCGGCGCTGGCCAGGTGACTTCGCCGTCACGAATTACGGTCACGCCACGAACTACTACGTCTTCGAAATCAACGGTGATTTCGCCGTTTTTCTCTTTGCATAGCAGTTTCAGCAGATTAACCAGGTTGGTGCCGTAAAGCTGCGACGATTGGGTAGGCAAGCGGCTTGGCAGATCGGTGTAACCAATGATCTTCACGCCATTGCCGGTTAATGTAACCTGATCGGCAACGGTTAATTCGCAGTTACCGCCGGTTTGCGCGGCCAAATCGACAATCACGCTGCCCGGTTTCATGCTGGCAACCATTTCCGCGGTGATCAATTTCGGCGCAGGACGGCCCGGAATCAGTGCGGTGGTAACAATTATGTCGACTTCTTTGGCTTGCGCGGCGAACAGTTCCATCTCCGCCTTAATAAAGGCTTCAGACATCACTTTGGCGTAGCCATCGCCGCTGCCTGCTTCTTCTTCGAAGTCCAGCTCAAGGAACTCGGCGCCCATGCTTTGCACTTGTTCTTTCACTTCTGGACGCGTATCGAATGCACGCACGATGGCACCGAGGCTACCTGCGGCACCAATCGCCGCCAGACCAGCCACGCCCGCACCAATAATCATCACCTTGGCCGGTGGAACCTTTCCCGCCGCCGTGATTTGGCCGGTGAAGAAGCGGCCAAATTCATGGGCTGCTTCAACGATGGCGCGATAACCGGCGATATTCGCCATCGAACTCAGCGCATCCAACGCCTGTGCGCGAGAAATACGCGGCACGGAATCCATCGCCATCACCGTCACGTTACGTGCAGCGAGTTTTTCCAATAGCGCCGGATTCTGCGCAGGCCAGATGAAGCTCACCAGCGTGCTACCGGCGCGCGTCAGTTCGATCTCTTGATCATCTGGCGCATTCACTTTTAATACGATGTCGGATTGCCACACATCGGCGGCATTGGTGATTGTTGCACCGGCGGCGATAAAGCTTTCATCGTCAAAACTGGCGCGCAGCCCTGCGCTCTGTTCAACGATTACGCTGAATCCCAGCTTGATCAGTTGCTCAACGGTCTTCGGCGTGGCGGCCACGCGCGACTCATTGGCTAACCGTTCTTTGGGTATCCCAATTAACATACTGTTTCCTTTCAACAATTAAAGGATGAGGTTCTGTGAATGGCAAAAGCTCAAAAGCCGAAACAGTGTTTCAGCTTTTTATGAGCAAAATGCGCAATGTAACAAAGTCTTTATAACCTACTGAAAATATGAATGGTGATCCACAGCGATAACGCGTACTTATGACATTCACACAAATATTCAGACGCAAAGATTGAATGCCGCCGTTTGCCACTGCATTTGGCACATATTGAAATATATTCTGCTGCGCAAAATCGTGTCATGTCGAATTAAGTGTTTTTAAAAACCTTTATTTAACAATGCATTAACTGTTATGGCACTAAGTGTTACCAGAATTAGTGGTTAGTTGTGCAAAAAAAAGCCATAGCAGAAGCGAATGACAGGCCGATGAATATCAGGACGAGATTGTCAATCTCATACGCTTAAATTGGCTGAGACAGGCCGATTATTACATGCAATAATCAGCGGCTAATCTGTTATACATCAAGAGTCCAGCACGTTTTCGTACTCATTTTGCGTAAGGCGAAGGATCATTTTTATGAAGCTGAAGAACACTATTCTGGCGTCCACCTTGTTATCACTGCTGGCAGCAAATGCGTTCGCTGCTAAAGAGTTAACGCCAGATCAAGCGGCCGCGTTGAAACCATTCGAACGTATTAATATCAGCGGTCGTTTCAATGCTATTGGCGATGCTACTGACGCCATCTCCAAAGAAGCCGATGCCAAAGGCGCTGACTCTTTCTATGTTCAGGGCATTAACGACACCAACGGTAATGGCGGCAACTGGCGCGTAACGGCCGATCTGTACAAAGCTGACGCCCCAAAAGCCGATGACTCCACCAAATATCGCACCTTCTCAGGCGTGAAAGAGCTGCCAAAAGCGGAAGCCTATCGCCTGGAGCCATTTGATACCGTTTCTGTCAGCGGTTTCTTCTCCAGCCAACCTGATGTCAATGACGCGATTGCTAAAGCCGCCAAAGGCAAAGGCGCGGCGTCCTTCTTTATTGTGCGTCAGGTTGATGCAAACAATGGCGGCAACCAGTACGTTACCGCTTACGTTTACAAGGCTGATGCGCCAGAACGTAAAGTACAGAACACCTCTGACTCGATCCCAGCCGATTCAGAAGCCGGTAAAGCCGCGCTGGCTGCGGGTGGCGCAGCCGCGGCGAAAGTGGCAATTCCTGGCGTGGCCTCTTCCGACACGCCAAGCCGTAGCGTGGGCCGTTTCTTTGAAACGCAGAGCTCAACCGGTCAGCGTTATACTGTGACGACTTCTGATGGTCGTAGCGTGCAGGAAGTGAATGCGATCACTGCCGCACAGATGCAGCCGTTCGACACCATCACCTTCTCCGATCACTTCGGCACACCTACTGAAGTGTCTGAAGCGGTAGGTAAACGTGCCGTTGAGAAAGGTGCGAAGTACTATCACATCACGCGTCAATGGCAGAACCAGAGCGGCGGCAACCTGACCGTTACTGCGGACCTGTTTAAGTAATCCGATCAAGGGCGGCATCCGTCGCCCTCTTATTTGCATAATTGCTATTCAGATTTGCATACTCTTGCATTGCCTTCCCTTATCGTACTCCGTAAAATCTGCCGCCTGTTTTTAGGGGATTCCGTTTCCTTGTGCGCGCTTTGTCGAGCAACGCGCCAGCGGAATCGCCACCAACCAGCATACTCTGCTGCTTAGGATGGGCGTTTTGGATAAAAAATTAGGTCTTAGTGCGCTCACCGCGTTAGTGCTTAGCTCAATGCTGGGCGCAGGCGTGTTTAGCTTGCCGCAAAACATGGCGGCGGTCGCAGGCCCAGCAGCCTTACTGATTGGCTGGCTGATCACCGGCGTGGGCATTATTTTCCTCTCATTGGCGATGTTATTACTCACGCGACTCAAACCCGAATTGGATGGCGGCATCTTCACCTATGCGCGCGCCGGATTTGGTGAATTGATGGGCTTCTGCTCTGCGTGGGGATATTGGTTGTGCGCGGTGATCGCCAACGTTTCTTATCTGGTGATTGTGTTCTCAGCACTCAGTTTCTTTACTGATACGCCCGAACGCGTGGTGTTTGGTGATGGCAATACCTGGCAAGCGATGCTTGGCGCTTCAGTGCTGTTGTGGCTGGTGCACTGTTTAGTGCTGCGTGGCGTGCAAACTGCCGCCAGCATCAATTTACTCGCCACCTTGGGCAAGCTGGTGCCGCTGCTGTTATTTGTGGTGTTGGCACTGTTGGCCTTCAATTACGATCGTTTCCGTTTTGATTTCAGTGGCATTGCCCTCGGCAAACCGCTGTGGGAACAAGTTAAACAGACCATGTTGATTACCTTATGGGTGTTTATTGGCGTGGAAGGCGCAGTAGTGGTTTCTGCCCGTGCGCGTAATAAGAAGGATGTGGGACGCGCTACTTTGATGGCGGTGCTGGCGGCATTGCTGGTGTATTTGCTAGTTACACTCTTATCGTTGGGTGTGATTCCGCGGGCGGAACTGGCGCAGATGCGCAATCCTTCAATGGCTGGTTTGATGAAGCATCTGCTGGGACATTGGGGCGATGCGGTGATCGCGGTGGGATTAGTGATTTCAGTGTGCGGCGCGTACCTCAGCTGGACAATTATGGCCGCCGAAGTGCCATTCCTGGCGGCGCAGCAAGGTGCGTTCCCGCGCAGTATTGCACGTCAAAACCGCCACAACTCACCGGCGGCTTCGCTGTGGTTGACCAACGGCAGCGTGCAGGTTTGTCTGATCTTGATTGCTGTTACCGGCGCGGATTACAACACGCTGCTAACCATTGCCTCAGAGATGATTTTGGTGCCCTATCTGCTGGTGGGTTTGTACCTGATTAAAGTGGTGCGCGGGCAAAACAATCCATTGGCAATGTTTATCGGCATCGGTGCCAGCGCTTACGGCATTTGGTTGCTGTACGCTTCAGGTCCGTTGCATTTACTGCTTTCAGTGGTGTTGTACGCGCCGGGATTGCTGCTATTTCTGTATGCGCGACGCGGCGGCCGTGGAGACAAGATATTGTCACAGCTGGAACGCATCGCGATTGTACTGTTGATTACCGCGTCGCTGCCCGCACTGTGGCAACTGACAAATTAATGCGGTTGGATAGGAATGGATACGCACAGCAGGTCGTCCTGCTGTGTCAGGTTCAGCGGCTTGCGGTATTCATGGTGAATAGCGTCAAGCTGCTCGACTGACAATGGATATGGCAGTTGAATATCAAAGCGGCTGATATGCTGCTGTTCAGCAAGCGTAATCAAACGCGCGATGTTAATTTCGTCGCTGACCTGAGTAGAAATGATTTGTAATGCTAAATCTTTGAGATGATCGTCGCTGGCTTGCAGGTTATGCGTAGATTTACGCGTTACCATGCCGAAAATAGGCATCACGCCGTAAATGGCATCGACAAAACTCCAGCGTTTTTTGCAGGAAGCGGAGAGAAAATCACTGTAATTGAAGCAGATGCGATCACTGTATCCGGCTGAAGCCAGCTCTTTATCAGACACCCTCGCACTCCTCCTGTTTTTCGTTATGGTTCCGAACCTTGCGCTACAACGCGCCGGTAATAATGGCACATTTCACCGTAAACATACTAGCAACGCAGGGATATTTCGTGCGGTAGCGTAGAGCTCAGGACCAGGAAAAGCTATGCTGCTGTGATTCTCAACCGTCACAGCGAATTATGAACAAAATCGTTTATGTGGAAGATGAGCCAGAAGTCGGTGAATTGATCGCCGCTTACCTGGGTCGCCACGATATTGAAGTCATTGTAGAAACGCGCGGTGACCGCGCCGAAGCCACCATTGCTGACCACGATCCCGATTTGGTGATGCTGGATATCATGTTGCCTGGCAAAGATGGCATGACATTGTGCCGCGATCTGCGGGCCAGTTGGCAAGGTCCGATTGTGCTGTTGACCTCGCTCGACAGCGACATGAACCATATCTTGTCGCTGGAAATGGGCGCTAGCGATTACATCCTCAAAACCACGCCACCGGCCGTATTGCTGGCGCGTCTGCGTCTGCATCTGCGCCAGGCGCATGTAGGTCAGCCGGAAGTGGCACCCGCGATCCAGAGTTCGCAGCGCGTGCTGCGTTTTGGTTCGTTGACCATCGACTCGCTCAATCGTCAGGTGACGCTGTTTGAGGAGAACATTGTGCTGTCGACCGCGGATTTCGATCTGCTGTGGGAGTTGGCAAACCATGCCGGACAGATCCTCAATCGCGATGCGCTGCTGAAAACGCTGCGCGGCGTGAGTTACGACGGCATGGATCGCAGCATCGATGTGGCCATTTCTCGCCTACGTAAGAAGTTGTACGACAGCGCCACCGAGCCGTTCCGCATCAAAACCATTCGTAACAAAGGCTATCTGTTCGCACCGCAGGCTTGGGATACCCGCTCCGCATGAGAAAGCTCTTTATTCAGTTCTATTTGCTGCTGTTCGTCTGTTTTCTGGTGATGACGCTGCTGGTTGGCCTGGTGTACAAATTCACCGCTGAACGCGCCGGTCGCCAATCGATGAACGATTTGATGGCCAGTTCGCTGTTTTTAATGCGCAGCGAACTGCGTGAGATCCCGCCGCGCGACTGGAGCAAAACCATTCGCAGCCTTGACCTCGATTTGTCCTTTGATCTGAATATCGAACCAATGAGCAAATTCCAGTTGGGCGATGCAGATATGAAACGCCTGCGCGCTGGCGAAATCGTGGCAATTGACGATCAATACACCTTTTTACAGCACATTCCGCGCAGCCACTATGTGCTCTCCGTTGGCCCGATTCCCTACCTTTTCTATCTGCATCAGATGCGCATTCTTGATATCGCGCTGTTAGCGTTTATTGGCATGTCGCTGGCGTTGCCGGTGTTTATCTGGCTGCGGCCGCACTGGCAAGAGATGCAACGGCTGGAAAAAGCCGCACAGCGCTTTGGCCGTGGAGAACTGGATGTGCGCACCCATTTTGAAAGCACCTCCAGCTTGCACAGCTTAGGCGTGGCGTTTAACCAAATGGCCGATAACATCAATACGCTGGTTGAGAGCAAGAAGCAGTTGATTGATGGCATCGCCCATGAACTGCGCACGCCGTTGGTACGGCTACGTTATCGATTAGAAATGAGCGATAACCTCACCGAAGCGGAATCGGCGGCGCTGAATCGCGACGTGGGACAATTAGAGAGTTTGATTGAGGAGTTGCTGACTTACGCGCGCCTCGATCGCCCGCGCGTCGATCTCAATCTGCAATCGTTCGATCTCGCCCAATGGCTGCGTGTGCATATTGAAGATGTACAAACCATGAACCCTCAAACGCACATCGCACTGGATATTCCGCAGTTGGAAAATGTCGGCAGCGCAGATACCCGTTTGATGGAGCGCGTGCTGGATAATTTGGTCAACAACGCGTTGCGCTATGCCGATCAGCGGTTGCGCGTCAGTTTGTGGTTTGACGGCCCACTCGGCTGCTTGCAGGTGGAAGACGACGGCCCAGGCATTCCGCTGGAAGAACGCGCGCGCGTCTTCGAACCTTTTGTCCGCCTTGATCCTAGCCGCGACCGAGCCACCGGCGGCTGTGGTTTGGGCCTGGCGATAGTGCACTCAATTGCGCTGGCGATGCAGGGAAATGTCTCGATTGAGAGCAGCCCGTTAGGCGGCGCCAGCGTTCGCTTTTGCTGGCCGGTTGATCTACCCTTGCGGGACACTGCGCCACGCTTACTGTCATAAGGAGCTTTTTACGTGACTTCAGCTTATCAAGAACTTAGCCGCACTTTTCAGCGTCTCTCCCGCTTTGGCCATTTAGGCGCAATTGCTGGTGTCGATATGCAAACCACCATGCCACCTGGCGGCAGCCAGGCACGCGGCGAAGCGATGGCCGAACTGAGCGTGTTCATGCACGAAGTGTTGACCGATAAACGTCTTGGCGGGCTGTTCGACGCGGCACAGCAAGAATCATTGAATGATGTTGAGCAGGTGAATCTCAGCGAGATGCAGCGCGCCTGGCAGCAAGCCACGCTGCTGCCCGCTTCTCTGGTAGAAGCGAAATCGCTGGCCGGTTCGCGCTGCGAACACGCCTGGCGTCAGCAGCGTCCAGCCAATGACTGGGCTGGCTTCTCAGCCAATCTGAAAGAAGTGGTCAAGCTGAGCCGGGAAGAAGCGCAACTGCGCGCCGATGCGTTGGGTGTTTCACGTTACGATGCGCTGCTGGATGTGTTCGAACCGGGTATGACCAGCACCCAATTGGATCAAACCTTTGGTGATTTGAAAAGCTGGTTGCCTGATCTGTTACAAAAAGCGGTTGAGAAGCAGCAGCAAGCGCCGATCGCCGCGCCGGTAGGTCCGTTTGCCATCGAATCCCAGCGTCAGTTGGGCCTCAGCGTAATGAAAACGCTCGGCTTCGATTTTAATCATGGCCGCTTGGATGTGAGTGCACATCCCTTCTGCGGTGGCGTGCCGGAAGATGTGCGCATCACCACGCGTTACAACGAAAATGACTTCCTTAGCGCCATGATGGGCGTGATTCATGAAACCGGTCATGCGCGTTACGAGCAAAATCTGCCAAAACAGTGGCGTGGACAACCGGTAGCGTTGGCCCGTTCCACCGCTATTCATGAATCGCAAAGCCTGTTTATGGAGATGCAGTTGGGCCGCAGCAATGCTTTCCTTCAGCATATCCATCCACAAGTGGTGGCGCTGATGGGCGATCAACCGGCGTTGGAATTGAATAATTTTATCCGTCAGACGCAGCGCGTGAAACCCGGCTTTATTCGGGTGGATGCTGATGAGTTGAGTTATCCGGCGCACGTAATTTTACGTTACGAGATTGAGCGCGCGTTGATTGAAGGCGAGATTGAAGTCGATGACATCCCGGCGTTATGGGATGAGAAGATGCAACAATCGCTGGGCATTGATACGCGCGGTAATTATCGCGACGGTTGTATGCAGGATATTCACTGGACCGACGGCGCATTTGGCTATTTCCCAACCTACACACTGGGCGCAATGTACGCGGCACAGCTGTTCCAGGCGGTGAAGCGCGCCATTCCGCAAGTGGATAGCCTGATTCAAAACGGTGAATTGCAGCCGGTGTTCGATTGGTTACAGCAGAACATTTGGCAGCATGGCAGCCGCTTCCCAACGCAGCAACTGTTGATCAATGCCACTGGCGAAGCGCTGAATCCAGGCTATTTCCGCCAACACCTTGAACAACGCTATCTGTCTGAGTAAACTGCGCGGCGGTCAAGTTGGCCGCCCTTTCACTTCCTTAACTCTCCTTTGTACAATCCGTTACACGCCGATACCAATGCCTCACGGAAACCCTCAATTGTTTTTCATATAGTGTTTTCACCGGCCCCGCAGTGGGCTACACATGAAAAAATAGTTCGAGGATTTTGCAATGAAAAAATTATTTGCACTGGTGATCGCCGCTGCTATGGGTATGTCTTCTGTTGCTTTCGCTGCTGAAACTACTGCTGCTCCAGCTGCTGCTGCAACCACAACTGCTGCGCCAGTTAAACACAAAATGGCTCATCATAAGAAACCTGCTGCTCAGAAAGCGCAGGCTGCTAAGAAACACAAAAAAGTAGAGAAGAAAGCGCCAGCTGCACAGAAAGCTCAGGCTGCTAAAAAGCACCACAAAAAAGCAACCAAGCCAGCTGCACAGAAAGCCCAGGCTGCTAAAAAGCACCACAAAAAAGCAACCAAGCCAGCTGCACAGAAAGCTCAGGCTGCTAAAAAGCACCACAAAAAAGTAACCAAACCAGCTGCGCAGAAAGCTCAGGCTGCTAAAAAGCACCACAAAAAAGCAACCAAACCAGCTGCACAGAAAGCTCAGGCTGCTAAGAAGCACCACAAAGTGAAAAAAGCAGCTAAATAAGTCTGACCTGCTGAGTCAACACCGCATTAATGATTGAAAACACCCGGTTATGCCGGGTGTTTATTTACTGGAGTAGCGAAAAATGGTGCGTCGCTATCGCTTCGAAATTATTCTGATTGTGATGATCATCTGTGGCATTGTTGCAGCCAGCTTCTTTATTTAATCGTTGTAGCGTGCTGATTACTCCAATATTTCTCCCTTTTTAACCGCTCTCCGACTATAGTTATCGCTCAAGCGTGATGACAACAACTTCTACTTATTCTCGCCATTGAGAGATCTATGCGCCTGGCTACCCTGTTACTTGTTGGTCTTTTCAGTTTTAACCACATAGCACATGCCGATGATGAAGATGGGCCAAGCCCGGAAGACATCAAAACGCTGTTTTTTGGCAAGGATCATCGTCAGGCGATTAGCGACGTTAGCGCTGCGCCCTGGGATGCGATTGGTCAGCTTGAGACCGAAAGCGGTAATCTTTGCACTGCCACCCTGATTTCAGCTCATCTGGCGCTCACCGCTGGTCACTGCCTGTTGGCTCCACCCGGCAAATTCGATAAGCCGGTGGCGCTGCGTTTTATGGCGGGCAAGAAAGGCTGGCGTTACGAAATTCATGATATCGATGCGCGTGTTGAGCCGTCGTTAGCCCGTCGTTTGCAGGCGGATGGCGAAGGATGGATCGTGCCACCGGGAGCGGCTCCGTACGATTATGGTTTGGTGATTTTGCACAACCCGCCGTCTGGCATTGTGCCGATCCCGTTGTTTGATGGATCACGTGGCGATTTGACCGCGGCGTTAAAAACCACCCAACGTAAAGTGACGCAAGCGGGTTATCCTGCCGATCATCTGGATACGTTGTATTCGCACAGCGATTGTTTAGTTACCGGTTGGGCGCAGCGTGCGGTGTTATCGCATCAATGCGATACCTTGCCGGGCGATAGCGGTTCGCCGCTGCTATTGAAGAATGGCGATGATTGGCAGTTGATTGCGGTGCAGAGTTCAGCGCCCGCGCCTGCCGATCGTTATCGCGCAGACAATCGCGCCATTGCGGTGCCGTCGTTTAAAGATAAGTTGGAAGAGTTGGCACAGTAATCTGCGGTCGTATTTACGTGCGTTTCAGTCGAAAAAGGCGGGCGTTACGTAAAGACGGCGTGAATACATCCCTGTAGCCTCGACCGCCGCATCCCTGCGGCGGACGCTTTACTCCACTGCCCGCCTTTCTCTCCTTAATGTAATCTCGTGCGGTTTGCAGTTAACCAATCTGCTCCATCGCCTGCAAAATACGTTTATCCGAGATCGGATAAGGCGTACCGAGTTGCTGTGCGAAATAACTGATGCGCAGCTCCTCAAGCATCCAGCGAATCGCTTGCACTTCGGCATCATCCTGACGCTGCGGCGGCAATTTATTGCGCCAGGCTTGCCAGGCTTGCTCAACCGCCTGCACTTTCAGCATCCGCGCACGATCGCTGTGCGGATCAACCGGCAACTTCTCCAAACGACGTTCAATGCCCTGCAAATAACGCAAGGTATCGCCCAAGCGTGACCAACCATTGCCGGTGACAAAGCCGCGATAAACCAGGCCGTTCATCTGCGCTTTGATATCACCCAATGCCAGCGCCAACGACATATCAACACGGCCTTTCAGGAACTTGTTGATATTGAACACGCAAGTCAGAATCTGCTCGACCTGCTTGGCGATGGTCACCACCGTTTCGTTAAGATCGGCACGTACTTTGTCGCGCAGCTGTTCGAAGTTCTCTTGCTGCCACGCCGGACCGCCCGCATCCGCCATGAGTTTATCCACGCCGCAGGCGATGCAGTCATCAATCAGTTCCAGCACTTTGCCGTACGGATTGAAGTACAAACCGAGTTTGGCCTTGTTCGGCAGCTTTTCGTGCAGATATTTGGTCGGTGACGGAATGTTCAGTAACAGCAAGCGACGCTGACCGCGCCACATCATTTTCTGCTGCTCGACTTCACTATCGAACAAACGGATTGCCACACTGTCTTTTTCATCGACCAATGCAGGCCAGGCTTTAACCTGATAGCTGCCGCGCTTCTGCTCGTAGCTTTGCGGTAAATCGCCAAAGCTCCAAATGTGCAAACCGCTCTGCTCTAAGCCATCGTCCGCGACTTTCGACAGCGTTTCCTGCACTTTGCCTTTCAGCGCTTGCTTGAGCTGATGCAGGTTTTTGCCTTCCTGCAATTTACGATTGTGCTCATCCACAATGCGGAAAGTCATTTTCAGATGATCGGGCACCTGATCCCACTGCCACGCTTCGCGGTCAATGGTGACGCCGGTCATGCGGCGGAACTCACGCTCCAGCGCATCCAGCAAAGGCTGTTCCATTGCCGTCACACGTCCGAGAAACGCTTCGGCATAGTTCGGTGCAGGCACAAAATTACGGCGCACCGGTTTCGGCAAAGATTTGATTAAGGCGATAACCAATTCGCGACGCACGCCAGGAATCTGCCATTCAAAACCGGCGTCATCGATTTGATTCAGCAGCGGCAACGGAATATGCACCGTTACGCCATCAGCATCCGCGCCCGGTTCAAACTGATAACTCAATTTGAGTTTGAGGTTGCCCTGATGCCAGAAATTCGGGTAATCCAGTTGGCTGACTTTGTCCGCGCCATCCTTAATCAGCATCTGCTTATCAAAACTCAGCAGATCTGAATTCTCTTTGCTGGCCTGTTTCCACCACGTATCGAAATGGCGCGCAGATACCACTTCGCTACCAATGCGGCGATCGTAAAAGGCAAACAGCGTTTCGTCATCAACCAAAATGTCGCGACGGCGCGATTTGTGTTCCAGGTCTTCGATTTCGTTACGCAATTTCAGGTTGTTGCGGAAAAATGCGTGACGCGTCTGCCAATCGCCTTCCACTAAAGCATGGCGGATAAACAACTCGCGGCTCAGTTGTGGATCGATGCGGCTGTAATTGACCTTGCGCGCCTGCACAATCGGCAAGCCATACAGCGTGACTTTTTCCATTGCCATCACCGCGCCCTGGCCTTTTTCCCAGTGCGGTTCGGTATAGCTGCGTTTGATCAGATGCTGCGCCAGCGGCTCAATCCATTCGGGATCGATACGCGCCGCCACACGGCCCCACAAACGGCTGGTTTCGACTAATTCTGCCACCATGGTCCACTTCGGCGGCTTTTTAAACAACCCCGATCCTGGGAAGATCGAGAAACGGGCGTTACGCGCGCCGGTGAACTCCTGCTTCTCGGTATCTTTTTGTCCGATGTGCGATAACAAACCGGTGAGCAAGGCGCAATGAACTTCGCGGTACGGCGCGGGTTCGCTGTTGACTGCCATGCCTTGTTCGCGCACCACCTGTCGCAATTGGGTGTAAATATCCTGCCATTCACGCACGCGCAAATAGTTGAGAAAATCGGTTTTACACTGGCGACGGAAGTGATTGCTGGATAACGCTTTTTGCTGCTCTTGCAGGTAATTCCACAGGTTTACAAAGGCATTGAAATCCGACTCTTTATCTTCAAAACGGCGATGCTTTTCATCGGACGCCTGCTTTTTATCGGATGGACGCTCGCGCGGATCCTGAATCGACAGCGCGGCGGTGATGATCATCGCTTCACGCACGCAGCCAAATTTTTGCGCTTCCAGCACCATGCGCGCCAGACGTGGATCGACCGGCAATTGCGCCAGCTGTCGCCCCGCTGGCGTCAGTTTGTATTTCTCGTCGTCACTTAGCGTGATCGCGCCCAACTCTTCCAGCAGGCGCACACCATCCTGAATGTTGCGTTTATCTGGCGCTTCAACGAACGGGAACGCCGCGATATCGCCCAATCCCAGCGCTGTCATTTGCAAAATAACCGAGGCCAGATTGGTACGCAGAATTTCGGGGTCGGTGAACTCTGGGCGGCTGAGGAAATCCTCTTCCGCGTACAATCGAATACAGATACCTTCCGATACACGGCCGCAACGGCCTTTACGCTGATTCGCCGACGCTTGCGAGATCGGCTCAATCGGTAAGCGCTGCACTTTGGTGCGGAAGCTGTAGCGGCTAATACGCGCGGTGCCGGGATCGATCACATATTTGATGCCGGGTACGGTTAACGAGGTTTCTGCCACGTTGGTTGCCAATACGATGCGGCGGCCGCTGTGCGACTGGAACACGCGGTTTTGCTCGGCATTCGACAGGCGCGCATACAGCGGCAAAATTTCGGTGTGCGGCAAATCGCGCTTGGTCAGCGCATCGGCGGTATCGCGAATCTCGCGCTCGCCACTCATGAAGATCAGAATGTCGCCGCGACTTTCCTGGCCCAGTTCATCCACCGCATCAAAAATCGCCTGTAACTGGTCGCGATCGGTATCATCGGCATCTTCCACCATTGGGCGATAACGCACTTCAACCGGATAGGTACGGCCAGAGACTTCAATCACCGGCGCATTGTGGAAATGGCGCGAGAAGCGCTGCGGATCGATGGTCGCCGAGGTGATGATCACTTTCAAATCGGGGCGACGCGGCAACAACTCGCGCAGATAACCTAGCAGGAAATCGATGTTTAAGCTGCGTTCGTGCGCTTCATCAATAATGATGGTGTCGTATTGCAGCAACTGACGATCTTGCTGGATTTCCGCCAGCAAAATCCCGTCGGTCATCAACTTAACTTGCGTAGTTTCACTGACCTGATCGTTAAAGCGCACCTTGTAACCAATGGTGCCGCCCAGCGAGGTTTCCAGCTCATCGGCAATGCGGTTCGCCACGGTACGCGCCGCCAGACGACGCGGCTGAGTATGACCAATCAGCCCTTTAACCCCACGGCCCAGCGCCAGGCAGATTTTCGGCAACTGGGTAGTTTTACCGGAGCCGGTTTCACCCGCCACAATCACCACCTGATGCTTACTGATCGCGTCGGCGATGTCCTGCTGCTTTTGGCTAACCGGCAAATTATCCGGGAAGGTGATGCGCGGTGTCGCCGCCGTACGCTGGGCAATGCGTTGCTCGGCAGCAACAAAATCCTTTTCCAATTCAGCCGCAATGCCCTGCTGCGCCGCAGGATTTTTCACCTTCGCCGCACCGTGCAAGCGACGTTGCAGGCGTTGACGATCGCGCAGCATCAGCGTATCGAGCCGCGTCCAAAGGGAGGCAAAAGGAGAAGAGTCGGATGATGACATAGCGATGAGTTACCTGTTGTAGCAGCGACCGATGATTTCCCGGCGGATTCAAGCAATTAATGGTCGGCATCATAGCACAATTTGGAACACCTGCCTGAGCGCGACGTGCGAGCTTATTCAATTATTTCGAACATAGATCTCGAAATATTGCGCTTTTACCTCGCGGGCTAACTCCGTACAGTGTAAAGCATTGAGCGGTAAGCCAACCGCGTAACGCACAGGAAAATACCATGAGCAAAGTTTTAGTTCTGAAATCAAGCATCCTCGCTGGTTACTCTCAGTCAAACCAACTGGCTGACTTTTACGCTGATGAAGCTCGCGCCAAAGGTAACAGCGTTACCGTGCGTGATTTAGCGGCACAGCCAATCCCAGTATTGGATGGTGAGTTGGTTGGCGCACTGCGTCCTTCTGACGCGCCACTGTCTCCGCGTCAGCAAGAAGCGCTGGCGCTGTCTGACGAATTGATTGCTGAACTGCAAGCACATGACACCGTTGTTATCGCTGCCCCGATGTACAACTTCAACATCCCAACGCAGCTGAAAAACTACTTCGACCTGATTGCGCGTGCTGGCGTGACCTTCCGTTACACCGAAGCAGGTCCAGAAGGTCTGGTAACCGGTAAACGCGCAGTGATCCTGTCAAGCCGCGGCGGCATCCATAAAGACACTGCCAGCGATCTGCTGACCCCATACGTGAAACTGTTCCTTGGCTTTATCGGTATCACTGACGTGAACTTCGTGTTCGCGGAAGGTATTGCTTATGGTCCAGAAGTTGCAACAAAAGCGGCTAACGATGCAAAAGACGCGATCAAACAGATCGTTGCTGCTTAAGTTTAAGAACGTGATAAATGCCCGATCATAAAGGGCATGATGCCATCATTGCCGAGCCTGAGTGCTCGGCTTTTTTGTGGCTATTTTTGCAACCATTGCCCGTTTATGCCGCGCACGTATTCTCCGCTTCCCGCGCGATTCACCAGTTTTTCGCCCGCGATACGCGCCACTTCGCTGGCACTGAGATTGTTTTGCTGCGCCACGCGCTGATATTGCTGCATGCGACCTTCGTTGATGCGCTTAACCAGCGCCAACGTTTCATCGTCCTGCTGGCGTGCCGCGACATAACCACTCAACGTTTCACCGACGCGGCCCTGTTGGCGCGCTTCATCCAACGTAAGCGCCCATGCTGAAGGCACCAGCAGTAGCGCCAAAATCAAGGCGATCCCTTTACGTTTCATCATGCTTCTCCTCAAAACAGACCGCTTTGGTTTTTCAGCAATGCTTCAACATCTTTGTCCACCTTGATGTGAATTTCGTGTTCGATTTTCACATTCATGTTGATGGTAATCGGCTCTTTCGGTGCCGCGACTTCAATGCGCGGCACGCAGCCAATCAATGGCAGTCCGGCTGCCAGCACCAGTAATGCCCTGAGGCTCATGGTTGAGGATCCTTTTTCGAAGGTAAGGTGGCATTTTGCTCCACCCAGGATTGCAAATTATCGCCAAAGCGCAAGCTGCGCCACAGCTGAAACAGGTTTTCTTGATGACGGTAATTGAGATTGACCGATTGGCGGCGGTTGCTAAATTGGCTGGTGCCTTTAACTTCCGATTGCATGGTCAGATTGCCAAAGTTATCCAGATCGATGGTGGCCCATGAACGCGAAATCTCCATATAGCGCAGCCAATCCATCGCAGCGCCAGCAGCAAAGTTGTTACTGACAATCGCATCCGCCATGTCTTTATCCATGCGGAAAGTCAGCGGCCCGCTGTTGGCAATCCAGCCCTTTTCAATCAGCCATTGTGGATTATTCACCCACAGCGGCAACTCGCCGTTCACTTTGCCCGACATGGCAAACTGCTTGGGTTTGATCGCGGTAACCAGTTTACTGAGATTGATCTCCTTCAACGAGACGCGCGCCGGTTCATGCTGCGGCATGCGCAATTCCGGCATGCTGACGTGGCCGCCAAGCAAATCGAGATTCACGTTGCTGAGCGTCAACGGTTGGCGCTCTTGCCACGGATAATGACCTTGCAAATCGGCGGTGATGTTTTGCAGCGAGAACTGATTTTTCACTTCGGCGATGCGCAGAGAAACCGGCCCGCGCCGTCCTAACTGCCATTGTTGATTTTTCAGGCGGAACGGCAATGAGAAGTCGATACCGTTGATTTCGCTATCAGGCATCCACACGCTGCCATTTTTTACCGTCCAGTGCCCGCCAGCTTCAAATCCTTGATCGCTGGCCGCTGAGAACGCCACCTGCGCACGCAATTCGCCCGACTGAATGCGCATTTTCAAATCGCTGCTGAGTAGCGGCTGGAACACCGTTAAAGACTGCGCAGGCCACCAGGCTTCGCCGCGCAGGCGTTCGCCGTCCCAGCGTCCATGCACGCGCACCGGGCCAATATCTTCCGCGGTTAATTGCCCGCGCCAGATGAAGCGGCTGGGATCGCTACCTTTGGCTTCAAAATTCAGTTCAGACGGCGGCAACCAACCGCCATAACTGAATTGGCTTTGTCCCGATTTGAGCGTGAAACCACCATTAAAGGCCGGATGCAGCGGATCGCGCTGCCAACGCACCGGCGCGGTGAGCGTCAACCTCGGTTTATCGACTTGCACCATGCCGTACGCCAGCTGATCGAAGCCGGTATTCAGTGTATCGAGGCTTATCAGCGTGTCTTGCCAACTGCCATTGCCCTTCACGTCCCATTTCGCGGTCAGTGGCGCTATCGCGCCGTCGCCCCAATAACGCCAGTTCCAGCGTCCGCTATCAGGCCAGAAATCCGTCGCACGTCCATCCAGATGCAGCGTGAAGCGACCAAAGCTGGGATCGTGCGCTTTCAGTATCGCCTGTAAGCGTCCGTTAATGCCGCGTGATGCCAGCGTCACGCCCGCCAGCGGCCAACGCGCTTCATCCACTTCTAGCGTTGAGAGTAAACGACCACGCAAACGCAGCAGCGCGCCTTGTTTGAGGGTTAATTGGGGATCGGTCAACACGCCATGCAGCAAACCCGGCATGCTGCCGTAAAGTTGCAGATCGGCGAATTTGCTTTCGCCGGTCAACTGGATCGGCAACGCGCTGTCAACCATGCTGAGTTTGCCGGGGCCGACACTTAACACCAGATTGCCTTTGCCGCCGCGCCCTTGCGTCAGCAAATTAAATCGTCCGCTGACTTCGGTGTTTTCCAATCCTTGCTGCCAGTTTTTGAGCGTTAATGCTAAACCACCAGAAAGCGGCTGATCGGCTTGTGGCCAGCGCCATTGGCCTTGCGTGATGCGAATTTGCTGCTCGTCTACTTGCCATGGCAGTTGCAGCAGCGGCTGTTCATCACCCTGCTGATTGATCACTAAAGTGCCTTGCTGTTGCTGCCAATTGAGTGTCAGCGCCAGCGGCTGCGGCCATTGCAGCACATTAACATCCGCATTGAGTTCACCCGCCACCGGTAAACCATTGGCAAAGGTTGGCAAGGTGACATCGCCATGCAGATTGAGCGGTTTTGGCAATAAAGGATGATTGAGTTGCAGTTGCGCGATATGCAGTTGTTGCCCCTGCAAACGGGCATCAACATTGAGGTTATCGCCTTGATAATGCAGCTGCTGGACGTCTTTATCTAAGCTGAGATCAAAACGTCCTGCATATTGCTGCCACGGCAGAATAGTGATTTTTTGTAGATGGATATCGGCGCCTGGCAGCATCTGTTGCCACTCCGCCAGACTGCGGGGCGCATCGTTAGATGTGGATTGCGGCAGTGATTGCAGGCAGCCGCTATTGAGTTGCACTTCATTAGCACTCAGTTGCCAGCGTTTTTGCTGCCATCCCAATGACGCATCGCTAACCTTCGCCAACTCACACTCAGCGGCTAGATAACGCACTTCAGGAAAATGCAGCGCGCCCTGCTGCCAGCGCGGCGCGCCGTTCAGTTCAACGCGGGTATTTTCCGGCAGCCAAATGCCAGCCAGACGCGGCAACCATTGCGTTAGCGTCAGCAGCAATCCCAGCAACAGTAATATCAGCGCCAAAAGCGCAGCAAGTGTTCGACGAAGTCCACGCGTCATGGCAATTAACGTTCCTGTTCTTTACACAATCCTGACGAGGCCGCAAATGATGGCATGTTACGCCCAGTAAATGAAGGTGTTAGCTTCTTAGTCTGGCTGAAGAACAGCAAATTGCTGCGGAAAACGTTATCCTGTGATGATACCGACGTTGCATTTTTCAGGAGCGAAACAATGAAAGTTGCGGTTTATAG
This sequence comes from Pantoea sp., assembly GCF_039594315.1. Lineage (GTDB taxonomy): Bacteria > Pseudomonadota > Gammaproteobacteria > Enterobacterales > Enterobacteriaceae > Pantoea. The sequence continues at coordinate 25,926 of NZ_JBCNNP010000008.1, read as the reverse complement.
CACCAAGCATTACGACCAGAAATACCTCGAACACGTCAATAGCAGCTACGGATTTGAGCTGCAATTCTTTGACTTCCTGTTAAGCCCCGCCACGGCAAAAAATGCCGCGGGATGTGATGCAGTGTGCATCTTCGTCAATGATGATGGCAGCAAAGAGGTGCTGGAAGAGTTGGCCGCATTGGGTGTGAAACACATCGCTTTGCGCTGTGCAGGCTTCAATAACGTCGACCTCAAAGCCGCAGCGGATTTAGGTTTAGATGTGGTGCGCGTACCGGCGTACTCACCTGAAGCGGTGGCAGAACATGCGGTTGGCTTGATGATGACTCTTAACCGTCGCATTCATCGTGCTTATCAACGCACGCGTGACGCCAATTTCTCGCTGGATGGTTTAACTGGCTTCAACATGCATAACAAAACGGCGGGCGTGGTCGGCACCGGCAAAATCGGCGTGGCGGCGATGCGTATCCTGAAAGGTTTTGGCATGCGCTTGTTGGCCTTCGATCCTTACCCAAGTGCTGCGGCGCTGGAATTAGGCGCGGAGTACGTCGATCTCAAAACGCTGTTCGCCGAATCGGATGTGATTACGCTGCACTGCCCGCTGACGCCGGAAAATCATCACCTATTGAATGCACAGGCATTTAGCCAAATGAAAGATGGCGTGATGATCATCAACACCAGCCGCGGTGGATTGATTGACTCGCAGGCGGCGATTGATGCGCTCAAGCAGCAGAAAATCGGTTCGCTGGGTATGGATGTGTATGAGAACGAACGCGATTTGTTCTTCGAAGATAAATCAAACGATGTGATTCAGGATGATGTGTTCCGCCGTTTGTCGGCCTGCCACAACGTACTATTTACCGGTCATCAGGCGTTTTTGACGGCCGAAGCGCTAACCGCAATTTCCGAAACCACGTTGAGCAATTTGCAACTGTTGGAGCGCGGTGAGAGCTGCCCGAATCAGGTTACTGCCTAAGTGCCTTGCGCCTGCATTAGCGGGCGCAATTGCCACCCATCAACGCCTGCTCATCACAACGACGGCCATTCGCCAATTGGCACATGCCAATGCGTGAGCCGTCTAACTGACGCGAAAACGCCAGCGATCCCCCGGCATTACTACAATTAACTTCAGCCATTGATGACATCACCACGCGCGGTTGCACGTGTGCAGCAGTCGCTTGTTGTGGCGGTTCATTATCACTATTGCTGCTACAGGCAGAAAGTAACAGTGTGGCGCCGGCTAGCAGGAAAAATGCAGCTTTCATCGGTTAGGCTCCGGGGAGTGAGCGAAAAAGTCGTACCAGAATATGTCAGGTGCGGCGAGGGATCGATAGGCGACACAGCTTTTTACAAAATTTAATTTCATTGTTTGCAAGCAGATTTATCCTGATTGAGACATTTCCGCCCTTCTCTGCAAGCGGCGAGTCGATTTATCAATGACTAAGGAGGGAAACATGTTGACGGATATGCTAATTCGTATCGCGCTGGCGGGCATTCTTGGCGGACTGATTGGCCTTGAGCGGCAAATGCGCGCCAAAGAGGCGGGATTGCGCACGCACATTTTGGTCGGTATCGGCAGCGCAATGTTTATGTTGGTGTCGAAGTATGGTTTTGCCGACATGTTGGTGAGCGATCATGTGGCGCTCGATCCCAGTCGTATCGCCGCGCAAGTGGTTAGCGGCATGGGCTTCCTCGGCGCGGGTACCATCATTATCCAGAAACAAGTGGTGAAAGGTCTCACCACCGCCGCCGGTTTATGGGTGACGGCGGCGATTGGTTTGGTGATTGGTAGCGGCATGTATGAAATTGGCATTTACGGCACCATTCTGGCGTTAGTGGTGCTGGAAACCTTCCGCCGCATCAGCCATTGGTTGATTGGCCGCCATCACACGCTATTGGTGCATCTCAAACCGAAAAGCGTGCCGCTGGTGTTATTGGTGCTGCAACAAGAGAATCTGCGCTATGGCCATATCTCGGTGGTTAACCGTGATGAAGAGAATGGTATGTGCGAACTCAGTGTTGAAGTGACATTGTCACGACGCCAACCGATGCATACCATCTACGATAAAGTGATGGAAATCAAAGGTGTTCAATCGTTAGAGATGATGTAAAAAGCGGCAATGTTAGATGTCTGTGCGCTGGCTCCCGGCGAGCACACAGATGAAAAAGTCGTTGGCGGGCGCTTTGCTAGACTGAATTGATTACCCCCGTAAATTTACGGGTTTCTCAGCGTAGCAAAGGACGACTTATGATTACCGTCGACGGTAACGGTGCTGTGGCTTCAGTCGCGTTTCGCACCAGTGAAGTGATTGCCATTTATCCCATCACGCCCAGCTCCACCATGGCCGAGCTAGCCGATAGCTGGTCGGGCGAAGGCCGCCGCAACATCTGGGGAGATGTGCCGCGCGTGGTGGAAATGCAATCCGAGGGCGGCGCGATCGCCACCGTACATGGTGCACTGCAAACCGGATCGCTCTCCACCACCTTTACCTCTTCGCAGGGATTGCTGTTAATGATCCCAACGTTGTACAAACTGGCCGGTCAACTGACGCCATTTGTGCTGCATGTGGCCGCGCGTACCGTGGCCACCCATGCGCTGTCGATTTTTGGCGATCATTCCGATGTCATGGCAGTACGGCAAACCGGCTGCGCCCAATTGTGTGCCTCCAGCGTGCAAGAAGCGCAAGATTTCGCCCTGATTTCGCAAATCGCCTCGCTCAACAGCCGCGTACCGTTTATTCATTTCTTCGATGGTTTCCGCACTTCTCATGAGATTAATAAAATTGTGCCGATCAGCGATGAAACCTTGCAGGCGCTAATGCCCGCCGATGCGATTGCTGCGCACCGTTCCCGCGCCTTAACGCCAGATCGCCCCACTATTCGCGGCACCTCCGCCAATCCCGATACCTATTTCCAGTCACGCGAAGCCACCAACCGCTGGTACGACGCCTGTACCCAGCACGTTGAAGATGCGATGGCGGCATTTGCGGAAAACACCGGTCGCCAATATCAGCCGTTCGATTATTACGGCCATCCGCAAGCTGATCGCGTGATCATCATGATGGGTTCGGGCTGCGGCACCGCCGAAGAATCGATTGATGAGATGCTACAACGCGGAGAGAAAGTTGGCCTGGTAAAAGTGCGCTTGTATCGTCCGTTCTCGGCGGCGCATTTGCTGAAGATGATTCCGGCAAGCGTGCAGCGCGTCGCGGTGCTGGATCGCACCAAAGAACCGGGCGCGCTGGGCGAACCGCTGTTCCTGGATGTGATGACCGCGCTGGCGGAAGCGTACAGCCGTGGAGAACGTGCCACGCTGCCAAGAGTGATCGGTGGCCGTTACGGTTTATCATCGAAAGAGTTTGCGCCAGATGCGGTGCTGGCGGTATTTCGTGCCTTGCAACGCCAACAGCCACCGGCGCGTTTTACCGTGGGGATTTACGACGATGTCACCCATCTTTCGCTGCCGATGGAAGCCAACATCGTGCCGAACCGTGCACGACTGGAAGCGCTGTTTTACGGTTTAGGCAGCGATGGCAGCGTAAGCGCCACTAAAAACAATATCAAAATAATCGGCAACGCCACGCCGTGGCAGGTGCAAGGCTATTTTGTTTACGACTCGAAAAAGGCCGGCGGTTTAACCGTTTCCCATCTGCGCGTCAGCGAACATCCGATCCAATCGGCTTATTTGATTCAACAGGCCGATTTTATTGGCTGCCATCAACTGCAATTCATTGATAAATATTCGATGCTTGACCAGCTGAAACCGGGCGGAATTTTTCTCCTCAATACCCCTTACAATGCTGATGAAGTTTGGCCGCGTTTGCCGCAGGAAGTGCAGAGCCAACTCAATGACAAACAAGCACAATTTTATGTGATCAACGCGGCGCGCATTGCACGTGAATGCCAGTTGGGCGCGCGCATCAATACCGTAATGCAGATGGCGTTTTTCCAACTCACGCAGATTTTGCCGGACGACAGCGCATTGAGCGAACTGCAAAACGCCATTGCGCGCAGCTATAGCAGCAAAGGCGAAGAGTTGGTGCAGCGCAACTGGCAAGCGCTGGCGATGGCGCAACAAGCCCTACAAGCGGTGCCGCTGCAAGCCGTAAACAGCAATAGTCCGCATCGTCCGCCGGTGGTATCCGACAGCGCGCCGGATTTTGTCAAAACTGTTACCGCCGCAATGTTGGCAGGATTGGGCGATAAACTGCCGGTTTCAGCTTTGCCGCCTGACGGCACTTGGCCGGTCGGCACCACGCAGTGGGAAAAACGCAACATCGCGGAAGCGGTGCCAATCTGGCAACCCGATTTGTGTACCCAGTGCAACCATTGCGTCGCTGCCTGCCCGCATTCGGCGATTCGCGCCAAAGTTGTGGCACCTGAAGCACTTAATGATGCGCCAGCCACATTGGCGTCGCTGGATGTGAAATCACGCGATATGCGCGGACAAAAATACGTGTTGCAGGTCGCGCCGGAAGATTGCACTGGCTGTAACTTGTGCGTTGAAGTGTGCCCAGCCAGCGATCGTCAGCATCCGGAAATCAAAGCGATTAACATGAAATCGCGGCTGGAACATGTCGAAACCGAAAAGGCCAATTACGATGCCTTCCTTGCGCTGCCAGAAATCAGCGCCGAGCAACTGGAGCGCATTGATATCCGCACCTCGCAGCTCATCACGCCACTGTTTGAATACTCTGGCGCTTGTTCAGGTTGTGGTGAAACGCCTTACATCAAGCTGCTGACGCAGTTGTACGGCGATCGCTTGTTAATCGCCAACGCCACTGGTTGTTCGTCGATTTATGGCGGCAACTTACCTTCAACGCCGTACACCACCAACGCCGACGGGCGCGGTCCAGCGTGGGCCAATTCTTTGTTTGAGGATAATGCCGAATTCGGTTTAGGCTTCCGCTTGAGCGTGGATCAGCAGAAACAGCAAGCGCTGCGCCTGCTGGAGCAGTGTTCGCCACAGCTGCCAATCGAGTTAGTGGAGGCTCTCAAAGGTGACAATGTCACCATATCGCAACGCCGTGAACAAATCGAACAGCTACGCGCCCTGCTTGCTGGCTCATCGCAGCCTGAAGCGGCTGCGTTAAACAGCGCGGCGGATGCGCTGGTGGAGAAATCTGTTTGGTTAATTGGCGGCGATGGCTGGGCCTACGATATTGGCTACGGCGGCCTCGACCATGTGATGAGTTTGAGCGAAAACGTCAACGTGCTGGTACTCGATACACAATGTTATTCGAATACCGGCGGTCAGGCATCGAAAGCTACGCCGCTCGGTGCGGTGACCAAGTTTGGAGAGCAAGGTAAACGTAAAGCGCGTAAAGATCTCGGCATGTCGACCATGCTGTACGGGCATGTCTACGTGGCGCAGATATCGCTGGGCGCGCAACACAATCAAACCGTCAAAGCCATTCAGGAAGCCGAAGCCTGGCCAGGCCCGTCGCTGATCATCGCTTACAGCCCGTGCGAAGAACACGGTTACGACTTGGCGTACAGTCACGAGCAGATGCGTTTGCTGACCACCAGCGGATTCTGGCCATTGTATCGCTTCGATCCGCAGCGCGCAGAGCAAGGCAAAGCCGCGCTGGCGCTGGATTCGCGCCCACCGACTTCCGAATTGGAACAAGCACTAATGAATGAGCAACGTTTCCGCCAATTGCAAACACAGCGGCCGGAAGAAGCATCACAATTGTGGCGCGATGCCACAGAAGCCGCCAATCAACGCTATCAGCGATTGGCGGAAATGGCAGGTAAAGCCGAGAAAAGTGAGTAGATGAAAAAGCCCGGCGAAAATGACCGGGCTTTTTCGTGATTTAGCAGGGTTTGAGTTGCACAATCGCCATTTCAACTGCGCGATTTGGCGCGCCGGTTAACTCTCGATAGCGCAGCTGCAAATTTCGCAGCTCGCTGGCCACCACTTCTTTTTCTGTTGCCGCGCCACGTTGCGCCAGCTCCAGATAACATTGCCCAACTAGCCGGCACGCCTCTTCAAAAACCATGTCGTATGTTTGCATTTGCCACTCCTCACCTTAAGAAAGTAAAAAAGCACTTCCGCCATCCTGTCAGGGCCGTGTGAGGAAAATATTTGCCCAGATCAATAAATGTTCGAATTGTTCTGGCAAAGCGTGCGCTTTTGTATCAGGCACATTGAAATATCATCAGAAAAGAGAGCACTTCAGGCTAGCATTCGTGCCCGCAATCCGTACCATACGCAGTCATGTTAAAAAGGTTTATTGCCGCTGAACCTTGCTTCAGCCGCTAACGACCTTTGTCTTCACTCTCAAGTGTGAAAATAATGTCAGAAAATCAAGAAGTAACCAAAAAAGAGCAGTACAACCTCAACAAACTTCAAAAGCGTTTGCGCCGCAACGTGGGCGAAGCGATTGCTGACTTCAACATGATTGAAGAAGGCGATCGCATCATGGTGTGTTTGTCGGGTGGTAAAGACAGCTACACCATGCTGGAAATCTTACGTAATTTGCAGCAGAGCGCGCCGGTGAATTTCTCGCTGGTGGCGGTGAATCTCGACCAGAAACAGCCCGGCTTCCCTGAACACATCTTGCCCGCTTATCTGGACGAATTAGGCGTCGAATACAAAATCGTTAACGAAGACACCTATTCCATCGTTAAAGACAAAATCCCTGAAGGCAAAACCACTTGCTCGCTGTGCTCACGTTTGCGTCGTGGCATTCTGTATCGCACAGCGACCGAATTGGGCTGCACCAAAATCGCGTTAGGCCACCATCGTGACGACATTTTGCAGACGATGTTCCTGAACATGTTCTACGGCGGCAAGATGAAAGGCATGCCACCAAAGCTGATGAGTGACGATGGAAAACATATCGTGATTCGTCCGCTGGCCTATTGCCGCGAAAAAGACATCATTCGTTTCTCGGAAGCGCGCCAATTCCCGATCATCCCATGTAACCTGTGCGGTTCGCAGCCAAACTTGCAACGTCAGGTCGTAGCCGACATGCTGCGCGAATGGGATAAGCGTTATCCGGGCCGGATCGAAACCATGTTTACTGCAATGCAAAACGTGGTGCCATCACATATGGCCGACATTAACTTGTTTGATTTCAAAGGCATTAAACACGGCGATGACGTGGTTGATGGCGGTGATTTGGCATTTGATCGTGAAAGCTTGCCGGTAAAACCTGCGGGTTGGCAGCCAGAAGACGAAGATGCGCCGGATCTCAGCGTGCGTCTGGATGTGCTCGAAATTAAATAAGCCGATTCAACATTAAAAAGGCGCGTCGCTTCAGCTACGCGCCTTTTTTATTAACGGTGTGGTGGCGGATCGATAATCGGCGGAAATTCGGGATCATACGGCGGATCAGGATCGGGAATTGGTTGAGGATGTGGAATCGGTTCGGGAATTGGCGGTGGATCGGTAGGAATCGGTTCGCTGGCAATGGTGTCTCGCATGCCCTTTCTCCTTTCGCTGAATGTCCTTTAAGCATAGGAAAGGTTAAGCGACCAAGCCAAGCGGGCAAAAAAAAGCCGGCGGATAGGCCGGCGTCGTACGAATCAAATGTGCTATGCAGTAATTCTAAAAAAGGAAGTAAGACAATATGGAGCGCAACGCCCATCGCTTGACGTTGCATTCACCTGCGGGAAAGAGTTTGCCCCTATTGCCCAATGCGGTTATTGATATCGATCAGGTTTACTCCGCTTTTCTGCCTTACAACCATTTCCGACGTTTTAGCCACACTGCTACGCCGCCGACCATCAGTACCAACAGCACGCAAAATGCAGTGAAGCCCAACGGCCAACTGCCGCCGGGAATGCCGCCGAGGTTAACGCCGAACAAGCCGGTTAGAAATGTCGCGGGTAGAAAAATCATCGCCATCAATGACATGGTATAAGTGCGGCGGTTCATTGATTCAGCAAGAATGGACGCCACTTCATCCGCCAGAATCGAGGTACGCGCCACACCAGCGTTGAGATCATCCAGCCCGCGCCCCAACCGATCGGCCACTTCCTGCATGCGACGACGATCGTCATCATCCATCCACGCCATTTTCTCGATTGCCAGGCGTGCATACACATCACGCTGCGGCGCCATGTAGCGTCGCATTACAATCAGTTGTTTGCGTAGCAGCGCCAAATCACCGCGCGCTGGCACTTCCTGGTTCATCAACGCATCTTCCAGCTCGATAATTTTATCGTGCATCTCTTCGATAAATTCACTGGCGTGATCGGTCAACGCATCGCACACATCCACCAGCCAACTGCCGCCATCCACCGGCCCATTGCCGTTTTGCAAATCGGTGAGCACTTCATCAACCGCGTACACTTTGCGACGGCGCGTGGTGACAATCAGCTTATCGTTGATGAACACGCGCATCGCCACCAATTGATCCGGTCGCGAATCGGCATTGTGGTTCACGCTGCGCAGCACAATCATGAAGCCGTCGCCGAGTTTGGTGACGCGCGGACGCATGCTGTCGCCCGCTAAGGCATCACGCACTGAATCGGGGATCAGCGGCGTATTTTGCAACCAATCGGCACTTTGTCGTTGGGTGTAATTGAGATGCAGCCAGCAAGGACGCTCGCAATTGATCACATCTTTATCTTCAATGGGGATCATGCCACCTGCGCCATCTAGCTGACAGGAAACAATGGCATCGGATACTTGTAGCGCTTTTCCTTCAATGACGTTCACGTACTCGCCTCGCTATTAAAATCAATACGATACAGTTTAGCGTGGCGTGAACCAGTTGCAATCTTCAGGCTGTGAGCAAAAGTGACAGGCGATCATGATGATCGCCTGTTTTTAATGGCAGGAATTAGTGTTTTTCAATCCACATTTCGCGGCTGTACGCTACGTCTTCAGGATTGGTGATCGGATAGCCTTTCACCCACGGCTTAATCAAACGTCCGTTGGTATATTGGTAGATTGGCGCGATTGGCGCCTGATCGGCAATGATCTGCTCGGCCTTGTTGTAATCGGCATTGCGTGCCGCCGCGTCAGTTTCCGTGCTGGCTTTCACTAACGCCGCATCATAATCGGCATTTTTGAAGCGCGCGATGTTGGCGGAGTGACTGGATGTCAGCAAGCTGAGGAAGGTGGAAGGTTCGTTATAATCGCCCACCCATGAAGCGCGGATCACATCGAAATTGCCGCTGTTACGGCTATCAATATACGTTTTCCACTCTTGGTTTTGCAGCGTCACATCCACGCCCAAATTCTTTTTCCACATCGATGACACCGCAATGGCGATCTTCTGGTGACTTTCGGAAGTGTTGTACAGCAGCGTCAAATGCAACGGTTTTTCCGGGCCGTAACCCGCTGCAGCCAACAATGCTTTCGCCTGCGCATTCAGCTCTTGTTGGCTATGCTGCTGCAAATAACTTTGATGCGGCGTAAAACCGGCGGTGACATCTGGCGTAAAGTGCCAGGCTGGCTTCTCGCCGGTGCCTAATACTTTCTCCGCAATAATGCGGCGGTCAATGCTCCACGACAGCGCTTTGCGCACCCGCGCATCTGCGGTTGGCCCTCTGACAGTATTAAACGCGTAATAATAAGTGCCCAGCTGATCCGGCGTGTACACCTGGCCCGGCAACTCTTTCTTCAGCAACGCGTACATGTTTTTCGGGAAAGATTCGGTGATATCAATATCATTGGCGCGATAACGTTTGGTGGCGCTCGACTCTTCGTTGATCGGGATAAAGGTCACTTTGTTCAGCACCGAATCTTTGTCGTCCCAATAATGCTTATTACGCACCAGCACGATTTTCTCGTTAACCACGCGATCTTGCAGTTGATAAGCGCCGTTCCCCACTAGCTTGCCCGGCGATGTCCAGCTATCGCCTTCTTTTTCAATCACTTTTTGTGAAACCGGATACATCGCGGCGTTCGCGACCATACTCGGGAACCACGGCACCGGACGTGACAATGTCACCTTAAGTTGGGTGTCATTTACTGCGGTAACACCTAACTTATCGGCGCTCATTTGCCCTTTGGTGATCGCGTCGGCATTTTCGATACCGCTCAGTGCCGCAAACCAGGCAAACGGCGAGCTGTTTTTCGGTTCAACCAAACGCTGCCAACTGTAGACAAAATCCTGCGCCGTTACCGGCTCGCCATTCGACCAGCGCGCGTCTTTGCGCAGGTTAAAAATCCACGTCTTATTGTCGTTACTGCTCCAGTTTTGCGCCACGCCCGGCACGATTTTACCGTGGGCATCCTGATTGGTCAGGCCTTCAAATAGATCGCGCATCACCTGAATTTCCGGCAGGCCAACCGCCTTCATCGGATCAAGCGAGGCCGGCTCATCTTTAATATGGCGAACGATTTCCTGGGTGCTGGCCAACTGCGCGCCTGCGGGCACATTGGCGGCGAATGCGGGTGAGACAGCGCTGGTGACAATTAAGGCGGCCAGCGTCATTCGGAACGTTATTTTCATCACCACTCCTTTACGCGAAAAAATGGCGACAACCAAAGGTTTGTGTCGCCAGCAACTTTTGGCACTTTATCGCAAATTGCTGATTGGTATATAGCTATTTCCCCGTACGCTGTTTACCGTTATGTTGAGGCTGGATTCCCGGTCACATTTTTAAATTTGCGCGCCAGCGGTTTTGGCGCTGTTGGAAGCATGTCAATGAGGAACGTTATGTCGTCATACCATCCGCGTCCGCTGCGCGGCAAGCTGGACGCTGTCTGGCAACAGTACGGACAATCGGTGTTGGGCGCACCGCTGCTGTGGTTTCCTGCGCCAGCCGCAGATGCCGAAAGTGGATTGATTATTGCCGGTACGCACGGCGACGAAAATGCCGCGATTGCCACGTTATCTGGCGCAATGCGCACCTTGCCGGAAGCGTTGCGTCGTCATCATGTGATTCTGGCGGTGAATCCGGATGGCTGTCAGTTGGGATTGCGCGCCAATGCTAACGGCGTTGACCTCAACCGTAACTTCCCGGCTGCCAACTGGCAAAGTGGTGACACGGTTTATCGCTGGAACAGTGAAGCCGATGAACGTGATGTGGTGCTTTCCACCGGCACTGCGCCGTCTTCTGAGCCAGAAACGTCTGCGCTTTGCCACTTGATTCATCAGATAAAACCGCGCTGGGTGGTTTCGTGGCACGAGCCGCTGGCTTGTATTGACGATCCCCACCATAGCGATTTAGCCCAATGGCTGGCACAGCAAACCGCGCTGCCGGTGGTGAGCAGCGTCGGTTATGCCACGCCAGGTTCATTTGGTAGCTGGTGCGACGATCTCGGCCTGTTATGCATTACTGCCGAGATGCCGCCAATTTCGGTGGACGAAGCCACCGAAGTCTATCTGGAGGCGATGATTAACCTGCTGCGTTGGCAGCCAGCGGCTTAAGTACGCCGTGAGAAAAATGCAGCGACGGTTCAACATCGGCAGCCAGCCAGGTTGGACCGTCGAGATCGGCGAATGTCGCCTGCGGTGTAAGCGGCAAGGCAGCGCGAATCGCCCTTGAAGTGCACAGCATGCAGCCGAGCATAATCGCGAAACCTTGCTCACGCGCCGCCTGCGCTAGCGCCAGCGCTTCAGTTAGTCCACCGGTTTTATCCAGCTTGATGTTCACCATTTCATAGCGCCCTTTAAGCTGCGCCAGATTGTCACGCGTGTGGCAGCTTTCATCCGCGCAGATTGGCAGCGGATGGATGAAATTGCCGAGCGCTTCATCCTGCGCGGCCGGTAACGGCTGCTCAAGCATCGCGACGTTGAGGTCGGCGAGCAATTGGCAGCGCGCCGCCAAACCTTCGGCATGCCAGGATTCGTTGGCATCAACAATCAAAGTGGCATCCGGCACGGCGCTGCGAATCGCCACCAAACGTTCGCTGATCAGATGATCGTCCATTTTGATTTTCAACAACCGCGCACCATGTTGCCACAAGGCTTGTGCACTGCTGGCCATCGCTTCGGGCGTATCGATGCTTACGGTATGCGCGGTGATGATTTCGTCAGCCAGCAATACGTCACACAGTTGCGCCAGGCTGTGGTTTTGCTGCTGGCGTTCCAGATCCCACAATGCGCAATCGAGCGCATTGCGTGCCGCGCCAGCGGGCAGCGCGCGTTGCAGCTCTTCACGCGACATACCGGCTTGCAGCGCACTAAGCTGCGAGCCAATTTGCTTCAACACCGAGGCTTCACTTTCGCCGTAGCGCGCGTAAGGCGTCGCTTCGCCAACCCCTTTAAGGCCGTCTTGCTCAATTTCGACCACCACAACGTGCGCTTCAGTACGGCTACCGCGTGAAATAACAAAAGGCGAATGCAGCGGCCAGGCTTCCGGATAACTCTTCACTGTTCTCATTATTGCTCCTTAAATCCGCAGCTTAATTGCGAGCCGGCTCGATTAACGCCAGGAATTGCGCTCGTAAACCCTTAAAAATTATGTCATAAACAAACGCTATATCTTTCATAGTCAGATATTCATCGTTAAAAAAGGAAATCGCATGTCTCAGAATGTTCACTTTCAAGGCAATCCGGTGCCAGTTGCAGGCCAGTTCCCACAAGTTGGCGCGCAGGCAAAGCCATTCAACTTGGTTGCTAAAGACCTCAGTGACGTATCCCTTTCCAAGTATGCAGGCAAACGCAAAGTTCTGAACATTTTCCCAAGTATTGATACCGGCGTGTGTGCCGCTTCCGTTCGCAAATTTAACGAGCGTTCAGGCGAAGCAGACAACACCGTGGTGCTGTGCATCTCTTCCGACCTGCCGTTTGCTCAGTCACGTTTCTGCGGCGCAGAAAATGTTAGCAACGTTATCACGCTGTCTACCGTGCGTGGTGCTGAATTCAAAGAAGATTACGGTGTGGCGATTGCCGATGGCCCACTGAAAGGCCTGACCGCGCGTGCCGTGGTGGTGCTGGATGAAAACGATAAAGTGATTTACAGCGAATTGGTGAACGAAATCACCGAAGAGCCAAACTACGATGCGGCGCTGGCTGCACTGAAGTAAGTTCGCCGCAATAAAACGCCGCCTGAATGGGCGGCGTTTTTTTTCGGATAACGGCTAACAGCAGGTTATTCGCTCTCTCCGCGCTTCTGCCCCAAGCCATATTCACGTAACTTATTGGCAATAGCGGTATGCGATACACCAAGACGTTTCGCCAGCTTGCGCGTGCTGGGATAAGAAAGGTACAAACGCGTCAACACTGAACGTTCAAAGCGGCTGGTGATGTCATCCAGCGAACCTTCCATTGCCTCTTCGCCCAATGACACGTCCAACGCCTGTTCTGGCAATACGATATCCTGCGGCCCCAGTTCATAACCTTCCAACTGTGTTAGCGCGCGATACAAAGCATTCTTCAGCTGACGCACATTGCCCGGCCAATTGTAGCGCGTCAGGAACGGCGTTAACTGTGGCGACAAACGTGGGCGCGGCAAACCTTGTTCATCAGCGAAACGTGCCACAAACATTTCAGTCAGCGGCAGGATATCCAGCGGACGTTCGCGCAGCGGCGGCAGATTCAACGTCAAAACGTTCAGGCGATAAAACAGGTCTTCACGGAATTCGCCGCGCTGCACCAGCTCAATCAGGTTCTTCTGCGTGGCACAAATCACTCGCACATCAACGTGCACTTCATGCTCTTCGCCAACGCGGCGGAAAGTGCCGTCATTGAGGAAGCGCAGCAGCTTGGTTTGCATGCGTGGCGACATCTCGCCAATTTCGTCCAGCAGTACCGAACCGCCGTTGGCCTGCTCGAAGAAGCCTTTTTTTCCTTCTAGCGCGTTGGGATAAGCGCCCGCAGCATGACCAAACAGTTCGCTTTCGGCCACATCGTCCGGCAACGAGGCGCAGTTTAAGGCGAGGAACGGTTTCTTGCCGCGCGCGCTACGCAGATGGCAGGCACGTGCCAGCATATCTTTGCCGGTGCCGGTATCGCCGACAATTAACAGCGGCGCATCATGCATCGCCAATTTGCGTGCCTGATCAATCACCTGGCGCATTTTGGGTGTCACCGCAACGATGTGATCAAATTCTGATTCATCGGTAACGGTCAAATTCTGCAGCTGACGGCCCATGCGCGCAGTGGATTTCAAGGTGATCATCGCGCCAACCGGCAGATCGCTCTGGCCTTCTTCCGCCAGATAAATCGGGCGCGCTTCCATCAGGAAATCACGTCCCTGAATCACCACGTGCTGCGCCTGCGCATCAACGCGTTCGTTCTCCAGCCAACGCTGGAAATTGAAGCCAGTGATCAAGGTGCCCACGTTTTGATTGCGCAGCTTTTGTTCATCGAGCGTAAACAGGTTTTGTGCTGCCGGATTCGACAACTCCACTTTGCCTTTCAGATCGATGGACAATACCGGCTCCGGCATCGCCACCAGCAACGCGCTCAATGCACGATGTTCGCGTTCAGAAGGCATAAAGGAAACGGTGCGTACATCTGTCACGCCTGGTGTACGGCGGATTTCAGCCATCAGATTGCTGAATGGCTCAAATTCCAGCGCAGTAAAATTGAGGTAAATGCGGCCGAGCGGCGCAATTTCGATGCCGCGCAAGTCGATGCTGCGGGCAACCAGCAGGTCGAGCAACTCGCGCGCCAGACCGATTCGGTCCTGGCAGAAAACTTCCAAACGCATTGCGATGAGCCTTAGTCAGGTTTTGATTTTAGTGATAATACGCTAACTTGCAGCGCCTCAGAAGAGGCGTGTCATGAAAAGTTGACAGCCTGAGGCAGGTGACGTGAAGAAGTGTAACGGAGAGAAGGATAAAAATCTCGTCGAAAATCAGAAGCAAAAAAGATAATTTCACCTTTCACGCCATAAGCAGCGTGAAAGGCAATCAAACATTGATTATTTAGCAGCCTGAGCTGCTTTATCCCCATTTTTTGTCAGGGATTCTTTAAGCTGGCCAATTAACTCGCGGCGGAAGTCACCCAAACGCGGTTTATCGTCTTCCAGCCATGGCAGCGGGCGGCAAAGTTCCATCGCTTTGATGCCGAGACGCGCGGTGAGTAAACCGGCACCAATCCCTTGCGCCGCACGGGTTGAGAGACGCGCAGCAAGATCCTGCGACATCCAATCCATTCCCACTTCGCGCACCAATTCCGACGCGCCGGCAAACGCCATATTCAACAGCACCAAGCGGAACAAACGGATGCGGCTGAAATAGCCCAATTCAATGCCATATATCGCAGCAATGCGATTCACTAAACGTAGGTTGCGCCAGGCGATAAACGCCATGTCCACCAATGCCAACGGGCTAACGGCAATCATCAAGGTGGATTCAGCCGCGTGACGGCTAATTTCACGGCGAGCCTGACGATCCAGCACCGGCTGCACCAATTGCGCATACAGCGTGACGATCTCGCGATCGTTGTGGGTTTCGTGCAGCGCGGCGTGCCAGCGTTGCAGCGCCGGATGCGCTTGATCCAATTGCGCCTGCTGCGCCAGTTTTTCGCAAAACGCCCGGCCTTTACTCACGCCGTGGCTGTGCAGCAATTCGCGGCCAATATCGCGCTCCTCGGCGCGCTGACGCAGACGATACAAACGACGCCATTCGCCGATTAACGCGCCCGCACCGGCTGCAACAATCAAAGTGCCCGCCGCGCCGGTGCCAAGCGTAAACCAGTCGCGCACCAGCCACGCGTCATGCAGCGTTTGTACGCCCTGCGCCACCACGCTGATGCCGAAAATACCCAGACCGACGCCGACCATTTTGCGCCACAGGCTGCGCTTAGGACGCAGCGCGGCTTCAACCACTTTCTCGCCTTCACCTTCTTCTAGCGGCTCCACTTCTGCGGTTGCCAGAAAAGCCTCTTCCGCTTCGGCACTAAAGGTTTGTGAGGCACGCAGCGGTTTTTCTATGTCCACCGTCAGCGGACGGGCGAAATCAATGCGCCCTTTTAAAGGTGTTTCGTCGCTCATCGCAATTTATCTCCCAAAAGAAATTCCAGCGCGGCATCCATGCGAATGTGCGGCAGCGGACGATCTACATCCAACTGCTGCGGCCGGAACTGTTCAAACTGAAATCCCTGCTGCTGCCAGAAAGTGTGTCCGGGTAAACGCGGCGGTACTTCGCCGGGATAAAATGTCAGCGGTTCGTCATCGGCCAAACGATGCCCACGCAACGCAGGCAACTTCTCGCCACGATGATCGACCAGACCACTTTCGGTCGCCTGAACTGACGCCAAACCCAGACAATCCATATTAATGCCTTCGAACGCCGCGTTTTGCCACGCGTCCTGCACTAATTGCTGCAACAGAGACACCATGTTGGCGTGCTGATCGGATGTCACGTGATCGGCTTTGGTGGCGGCAAACAGCAGCTTATCGATAACCGGCGAAAACAGGCGGCGAAACAGCGTCCGTTGGCCGTAATGGAAACTCTGCATTAACTGCGTCAACGCCAGACGCATATCGTTGAAGGCTTGCGGCCCGCTGTTGAGCGGTTGCAGACAATCGACCAGCACAATTTGCCGATCAAAGCGCAGGAAGTGATTTTTATAGAAACCTTTCACCACATGCTGACAGTAATAGTTGAAGCGTTGTTGCAACATGGCGAAATTGCTGCCCGCCGGCGCTTGCGCCAGTTTGTTAACCTGCATTTCATCGACTTGCGGCCACGGGAAAAATTGCAGTGCGGGCGCACCTGCCATGTCGCCGGGCAATACAAAGCGGCCCGGCTGGATGAAGTGCAGGCCTTCGGCTTTACATTGATGGAGATATTCGGTCCAGGCCGCAGCAATCGCAGCTAACCGGTTTTCATCAGCAGGGGCAAAAGGATCGAGTTCGGCGCACAGGCTGCGCCATTTTTCTGACCAGGCGGCGCGATCGCCTTGCAGCAAACCGACCATTTGCCGCGACCAGCTCAGGTAATCCTGCGCCAGCATCGGTAAATCCAGTAACCATTCGCCGGGATAATCGACGATTTCGAGGTACAGCGTGGCGGTATCTTTGAAGTGACGTAGCAAGGATTCATCGGGACGATATCGCAGCGCGAGGCGCATTTCGCTCACGCCACGGGTTGGCGTCGGCCACATCGGGGGCGTGCCGTATAACTGCGCTAAACCTTCATCATAGGTAAAGCGCGGCGTACCGAGTTCGCGCTGCGGCACACGTTTGACGCCCAGCAGGCGTTCTTCACGCACCACGGAAAACAGCGGCAAACGTGCGCCGCTGTGAACATTCAAAAGCTGGTTAACCAGCGAGGTGATAAATGCGGTTTTTCCGCTGCGGCTTAAGCCGGTCACCGCCAGGCGCAGATGGCGGTCAACACCGCGGTTCATCAGCGCCATCAATTCATTTTGCAGTCTTTTCATCGTTCTCCCTGATGAAGCGTGCCGATAAGCGTTTGAACGCTTTGCTCAACAACGATTCCAGGGCGGCCGCCAGCAACAGACGCAACGGACGGCGCGCCACTGATTTCACGGCCCAGCCAGCAATACCGCCGGGACCGTAAGTTACTGCACTAATGATGATAAATTTCCCTGCCGACATCAACGCAGGTGTCGCGCGACGGCGCAGAGCAGTAAAACGTTGAGTTTGCATGGAACCTCTCTTCATTAAATTTGGCGAAAACGACTTCGCACGCTAAACGTTTCTGAGGTGACGTAACGTTCAACCTCACGCACCTTACGTTCATCGCTGTGCAGCGTGCTTTCCAGTTCATCCAGCAGTTCACGGGCGCTCGGCGTGCGTTCAGTTGACGCATCGGCAGGTTTCTCATCCAACACAAAACCTAAAATGAAATAGGCCACGATGGTGAACATGAACAAGCCCATGAACAGCGATAACACCACAATCACGCGCAGTAAACGTACCGGAATGTCGAGATATTCCGCCAATCCGGCGCAAACACCGCGCACTTTGCCCTGCTCGGGAATGCGCCACAATTTACGTCCATTCATCATGGCTGCCTCCAGTTTGGATGTTCCGCATCCAAAATCGCTTCTAACGCTTCAACGCGTTCACGCATACGGCGTGCATCTTGGGTGATTTGCTGCAAACGCTGCAAATCGCTGGATGATAAATCGGTGCCATTGCGTTTGTTACTGTAATGCAGCCATAACCAGATCGGCGCGACGAATAGCACGAAGATCGTCAGCGGAATGGCCAGAAATAGTGCGCTCATTGACTCTCCTTAATCATTTACACCAATTTCAGTTTTATTGATCACTCAGGGCGATTCATTTTGGCTTTCAGCGCGGCCAACTGCTGGCTGATTTCATCATCGGCTTTCAGTTCAGCGAACTCCTGATCCAGACCTTTTGGCTTACCAAAACGCTGACTTTCCGCTTCTGCTTCCATGTGATCAATGCGACGTTCGAATGATTCGAAACGCGCCATGGCGTCTTCGATTTTGCCGCTGTCGAGCTGACGACGTACATCACGTGATGAAGAAGCGGCCTGATGACGCAGCGTTAACGCCTGCTGACGCGCACGGGTTTCAGTGAGTTTTTTCTCCAGCTCACCAATTTCGCCTTTCATGCGTTCCAGCGTTTCTTCAACTTGTGCGGATTCCTGTTGCAGTGCCGCGATTAAATCGGTCAGCTTCTGCTTTTCGATCAATGCCGCACGGGCTAAATCTTCTTTGCCTTTATTAATGGCGAGTTCGGCTTTTTCCTGCCATTCAGCCTGCTGAATTTCAGCCTGTTCGGTACGACGCAGCAACTGTTTCTTTTCCGCCAGCGCACGGGCAGAAGTCGAACGCACTTCGACTAAGGTGTCTTCCATTTCCTGAATCATCAGGCGTACCAGTTTCTGCGGATCTTCGGCGCGCTCCAGCAGAGAGTTGATGTTAGCGTTCACGATATCGGCGAAACGAGAAAAAATACCCATAATGATGTTCCTCATAATTGTCATGTTGATGCGCCAAGCGCCTTTCACTAATACAATTCGCGTGCCAACTTTTATTATATTGATTTTAATAGATTTGTTTATTTTACATCCGCCGAGACATCACATAAGGTAGTGAAATTGATTAATCAGTGGCGAATTTCATCATGGCAAATGGTAATGACAACCTGTTAGGCGAATCGAACAACTTCCTCGAGGTGCTGGAGCAAGTTTCCCGTTTAGCACCGCTGGAAAAACCAGTATTGGTGATTGGTGAACGCGGCACCGGTAAAGAGCTGATCGCCAGCCGCCTGCATTATCTATCCAACCGTTGGGAAGGCCCGTTCGTTTCGCTTAACTGCGCAGCGTTAAATGAGAATCTGCTGGATTCCGAGTTGTTCGGTCACGAAGCCGGCGCCTTTACCGGCGCGCAAAAACGTCATTTAGGACGTTTTGAACGTGCTGATGCGGGCACGCTGTTTCTCGATGAACTCGCCACCGCGCCGATGCTGGTGCAGGAAAAGCTATTACGCGTGATTGAATATGGTCAGTTGGAGCGCGTTGGCGGCAATCAATCGTTGCAAGTCAATGTGCGTCTGGTGTGCGCCACCAATGAGGATTTGCCCGCGCTGGCCGCCGCCGGAAAATTCCGCGCCGACTTGCTGGATCGCCTGGCTTTCGATGTGGTGCAACTGCCGCCGCTGCGTGAACGTCGCAGTGATATTTTGGTGATGGCCAACCACTTTGCCATTCAGATGTGCCGCGAACTCGGTTTGCCGCTGTTTACCGGCTTCAGCGAACGGGCGCAGTTGACGTTGCTGAATCACAGCTGGCCCGGCAATGTGCGTGAATTAAAAAATGTGGTTGAGCGTTCGGTGTATCGCCATCACAGCGTTGAAGATGAGTTAGATAACATCATCATCAACCCGTTTGCCCCGCGCACGCCGCCTGCCGCTACGCTCATCGAATCGCATGACAGTTTGTTGCCTTCCCTGCCGCTGGATCTCCGCCAATGGCAAAACCAGCAGGAACGCGAGTTAGTGGAAGCGAGTTTGCAGCAAGCCAAATACAACCAGCGCCGCGCCGCCGAACTGCTGCGCGTGACCTATCATCAGTTGCGCGCCATGATGAAGAAGCACGGCATCCTGGCACGCGACGAAGTTTAACCAGGTCACCTTAAATGGCGACCTTACGATTCCAAACGCAGCAGCAGTGCAAACCAGGACGAAAAAAAGCCCGCAATATAATTGCGGGCAACTAATACTGGAAGCAATGTGAGCAATGTCGTGCTCTTCTTCGGTAGAGCCACCGTCGAAGCGCAGAGGAATAATAATCATTCTTATTATCATCTGTAAAGCCCTAATTGAGAATTTTTCTCATTTCCATACAAACGTTGTGATTACCCCATCGCCAGTTTGATGAAAAACCCAGCAGAACTGTCGCGAATTTGGGGAGTCGGTGACGTTTGCGATACACTCTCGCTATTGCCTCAGAATCGTTGAGTTCTATGCCAAAATTATTCCCTTCTATACTGCTGGGTCTCAGCATGATGAATGCGTCAGCGTGGGCCGCGCCAACGGATAACATCCGTAACAGCGGCTTCGTCTATTGTGTCAACGGCACCGTGAATACCTTCAACCCGCAAATGGTCAGCAGCGGCCTGGTGGTCGATACGCTGGCGGCGCAGCTTTATGATCGCTTGCTGGATGTTGATCCTTACACCTATCGCCTAATTCCCGACCTCGCCCAGAGTTGGGAAGTGCGTGATAACGGCGCAACCTATCGTTTTCACCTGCGCAAAGACGTCTCGTTCCAGCACACCAACTGGTTTAAGCCGACGCGCAAGATGAATGCCGATGATGTGGTGTTCAGCTTTGAACGCATGTTTGATCGCAAGCACCCGTGGCACAACGTTAACGGCGGCAGCTACCCTTATTTCGACAGCCTGCAATTTGCCGATTCGGTGCAGAGCGTGAAAAAGCTCGATAACGATACGGTCGAAATCCGCCTGAATAGCCCGGATGCCTCTTTCCTCTGGCACATTGCCACCCATTACGCGCCGATTTTGTCGCAGGAATATGCCAACAATCTCAGCGCGACCGGCCAACAGGAGCAATTGGATCGCGATCCGGTTGGCACCGGCCCGTTTCAGCTCAGCGAATACCGTACCGGACAATATTTGCGGCTGGCGCGTAATCCACAATATTGGAAAGGCGTGCCGCGTTTGCAGCAAGTGGTAATCGATCTTGGCGTCGGCGGCACCGGACGTTTATCCAAATTACTCACTGGTGAATGCGACGTGCTGGCGTATCCCGCCGCCAGCCAGCTCAGCATCTTGCGCGACGATCCGCGCCTGCGCATGACGTTGCGTCCCGGCATGAACATCGCCTATCTGGCGTTCAATACGCGCAAGCCGCCGCTCGATCGTCCCGAAGTGCGTCACGCGCTGGCTTTAGCTATTAATAATGAACGTTTGATGGAATCGATCTATTACGGCACCGCAGAAACCGCCGCGTCGATTCTGCCGCGCGCTTCCTGGGCTTATGACAACGACGCGCGCGTCACCGAATACAATCCGGCCAAAGCACGTGAAGAGTTAAAGGCGCTGGGATTGGAAAACCTGCATCTGCGTTTGGTGGTGCCTTCTTCATCGCAGTCATGGAATCCTAGCCCACTCAAAACCGCGGAATTGCTGCAAGCCGATTTAGCTCAGATTGGCGTGCGTGTGACCATTGCACCGGTTGAAGGCCGCTTTCAGGAAGCCCAATTGATGGAGATGAATCACGATCTCACATTGACCGGTTGGGCGACAGACAGTAACGATCCCGACAGCTTTTTCCGTCCGCTGCTGAGTTGCGCAGCAATTCGTTCGCAGACCAACTATGCGCACTGGTGTTCACCGGCGTTTGATGAAGCATTGCAGCACGCGCTGTTGTCGCAGCAGCTGTCGGCGCGCATTGATAGCTACGATCAAGCGCAGCAGATTTTATCGCAGGAGTTGCCGGTGCTACCGCTGGCGTCGTCGCTGCGCTTGCAAGCCTATCGCCATGACATCAAAGGCTTAGTACTCAGTCCATTTGGTAACGCCTCGTTTGCTGGCGTTTACCGTGATGAGAGCAGCGAGGAGTAAGCATGATTATCTATATTTTGCGTCGTCTGGTGCTGCTGCTAATCACCCTGTTTTTTCTCTCGCTGGTGAGTTTCAGCCTGAGCTACTTCACACCGAACGCGCCGCTGGAAGGTGCGTCGCTGTTCGATGCTTGGTGGTTCTGGTTTAAAGGATTACTGCAATTTGATTTTGGCGTTTCCAGCACCAATGGTCAGTCGATCAATCTCCAACTGCGTGAAGTGTTCCCCGCCACGCTGGAACTGTGTGTAATGGCGTTTATTCTGGCGCTGCTGGTTGGCATTCCGCTGGGCATTTGTGCCGGCGTGATGCGCAAAAAATGGCAGGATAAAGCCATCAGCGCCTTGGCGTTACTGGGTTTCTCCATGCCGGTATTCTGGCTGGCGCTGCTGTTCACCCTGTTCTTTTCGTTAACGTTAGGTTGGCTGCCGGTTTCCGGGCGCTTCGACCTGCTTTATCCGGTGCAGAATGTCACGGGCTTTGCGTTGATCGATGCCTGGCTCAGCCATTCGCCGTGGCGCCATGAAATGATGATCAGCGCGTTGACGCACATGATTTTGCCGGTTGTGGTACTGGCGGTGGCGCCAACCACGGAAATGATCCGCTTGCTGCGTAGCAGCACCAGCGAAGTAATGGACAAAAACTACGTCAAAGCCGCCGCCACGCGCGGATTGTCGCGTTTCACCGTGATTCGTCGCCATGTACTGCACAACGCGCTGCCGCCGGTGATTCCACGTCTGGGACTGCAATTCTCCACCATGTTGACCTTAGCGATGATCACCGAAGTGGTGTTTAACTGGCCGGGCCTGGGGCGCTGGCTGATTAACGCCATTCGTCAACAGGATTACGCGGCGATTTCTGCCGGTGTGATGGTGGTTGGCGGCTTGGTGATTTTGGTGAGCGTATTATCCGACATTCTGGGTGCCGCACTTAATCCATTGAAACATAAGGAATGGTATGCCTTACGATAATGTCTATGACGAGAAGCGGCTGCCGAGCACGCTACGTCGTAGCTGGCAGCGCTTATATCGCGACACCAGCGGCATGGTCGGCTTGTATGGCTTTGGCATCCTGCTGTTCCTGTGCCTATTTGGCGGTTTATTGTCGCCGTACGGCATCGATCAGCAATTCCTCGGTTATCAACTGCTGCCGCCTTCGTGGTCGCGCTACGGCGATGTTTCCTTCTTCCTTGGCACCGACGATCTCGGCCGCGATGTCCTGAGCCGCTTGCTGAGCGGCGTGGCGCCAACGGTCGGTTCGGCGATTCTGGTGACGGTGCTGGCATCTATTTGCGCGCTGGTGCTCGGCATCTTTGCGGGCATTACGCACGGCGTACGTTCGGCGGTGATGAATCACATACTGGACACGCTGTTATCGATTCCATCGCTGTTGCTGGCGATTATTGTAGTGGCGTTTCTGGGCCCGCGCCTCGAACACGCCATGCTGGCGGTGTTTCTTGCCTTGATTCCGCGCCTGGTGCGCGAGATCTATACTGCTGTGCATGATGAGATGGAAAAAGAGTATGTGGTGGCGTTACGTCTCGATGGCGCGCGTAACCTGAATATTCTGTGGAACGCGGTGCTGCCGAATGTGCTGCCGCTGCTGGTGAGCGAATTTACCCGTTCGCTGTCGATGGCGATTCTGGATATCGCCGCGCTGGGTTTTCTCGATCTTGGCGCGCAGCTGCCCTCGCCTGAATGGGGTGCGATGCTTGGCGATGCGCTGGAGCTGATTTATGTCGCACCGTGGACGGTAATGCTGCCCGGCGTGGCGCTGATGGTCAGCGTATTGATCGTTAACCTGCTGGGCGACGGCATCCGTCGCGCGGTAGAAGCGGGAGTTGAATAATGCCGCTCTTAGATATCCGTAATCTGACCATCGAATTTATGACTTCTGAAGGTCCGGTCAAAGCGGTTGATCGTATCAACCTGACGCTCACCGAAGGCGAAGTGCGCGGCTTGGTTGGTGAATCTGGCTCCGGCAAAAGTTTGATTGCCAAAGCGATTTGCGGCGTGACCAAAGATAACTGGCGCGTCACCGCCGATCGCATGGTGTTTGATGATATCGATCTGCTGCGTTTATCACCGCGCGAGCGGCGGCGCATCGTCGGCCACAACGTGTCGATGATTTTCCAGGAACCGCAATCCTGTCTTGATCCGTCTGAAAGTATTGGTCGCCAATTGATGCAGGCGATTCCGCGCTGGACCAACAAAGGTCGCTGGTACCAGCGTTTATGGTTCTGGCGTAAACAACGGGCGATTGAGTTGCTGCACCGTGTCGGTATCAAAGATCACAAAGACATCATGCGCAGTTTCCCGTATGAACTGACCGACGGTGAATGCCAGAAAGTGATGATCGCCATCGCGCTGGCGAATCAACCGCGTTTGCTGATTGCCGATGAGCCGACCAACGCCATGGAGCCGACCACCCAAGCGCAGATATTCCGCTTGCTGAGCCGCCTGAATCAGAACAACAACACCACCATTTTGCTAATCAGCCACGATCTGCGCACCATGAGCCAGTGGGCCGATCGCATTAACGTGATGTATTGCGGACAAACAGTAGAAAGCGCGCAGAGCGAAGATTTGATGGACACGCCACATCATCCTTATACCCAAGCGCTGATCCGCGCGATGCCTGATTTCGGTAGCGCGTTGCCGCACAAAAGCCGTCTGAATACGTTGTCTGGCGCGATTCCTTCGCTGGAACATCTGCCGATTGGCTGCCGCCTTGGCCCACGTTGTCCGTATGCGCAGCGTAAATGTATTGAAACGCCGCGTTTGACTGGCAACAAAGCACATCTGTTTGCCTGCCACTTCCCGCTGAACATGGAGAGCCAATAACCATGGAAACGCTGTTGGAAGTGCGCAACCTGAGCAAAACCTATCGCTATCGCACCGGCCTGTTCCGTCGTCAGCACGTCGAAGCGGTAAAAGGTGTCAGCTTCACGCTGCGTGAGAAGCAAACGCTGGCGGTGATTGGCGAAAACGGGTCGGGCAAATCGACGCTGGCAAAAATGCTCAGCGGCATGATTGCACCCAGCGCAGGTGAAATGTTGATTGACGATCATCCGCTGGAATATGGCGATTACGGTTATCGCAGCCAGCGCATTCGCATGATTTTTCAGGATCCGTCGACCTCACTCAATCCGCGTCAGCGCATTAGCCAGATTCTCGATTTCCCGCTGCGCCTGAATACTGAACTCGACGATGAAGCACGCGAAAAGCGCATTATCGCCACGCTGCGCCAAGTAGGATTGCTGCGCGATCACGCCGGTTACTATCCGCACATGCTGGCTCCGGGTCAGAAGCAGCGTTTGGCATTAGCACGTGCGTTGATTCTGCAACCGAAAGTGATTGTCGCCGATGAAGCCCTCGCCTCGCTGGATATGACCATGCGTTCGCAGTTGGTGAACCTGATGCTGGAACTGCAAGAGAAGCACGGCATCGCCTATATTTATGTAACCCAGCATCTCGGCATGATGAAGCACATCAGCGATCAGGTGCTGGTGATGCATCAAGGCGAAGTGGTTGAGCGTGGTGGCACCGCCGATGTGCTGGCATCGCCGCTGCACGACCTGACCAAACGCCTGATTAGCAGCCACTTTGGCGAAGCCTTGACCGCCGAAGCCTGGCGACGTGAGCGTTAAAGGCGCACAGATTTACCGCATTTATAGAGACGTGCTAGACTTCGCACGTTAAATAACGTCGGTCGCCTACTTTTTAATCTTCGCGGCCGCCAACAACAATGACCAAAAGGATTACAGCTATGGGTTTTCTTTCCGGTAAGCGCATTCTGATTACTGGCGTTGCCAGTAAACTCTCAATCGCCTACGGTATTGCGCAGGCGATGCACAAACAGGGCGCAGAACTGGCTTTCACCTACCAGAACGACAAACTGAAAAGTCGTGTGGAAGAGTTTGCTAAAGATCTGGGTTCAGACATTGTTCTGCCATGCGATGTGGCTGAAGACGAGAGCATCACTGCGCTGTTCACCGAACTGGCAAAAACCTGGCCGAAATTTGACGGTTTCGTTCACTC
>NZ_JBCNNP010000079.1:0-13358 GCF_039594315.1 Pantoea sp. | reverse complement strand
GGCAATGTTGGCGTTAACGCCGCCGATGAAGAATCCAGCCAAATCCATGCTCAAGGCCTCGTTATTCGCGATCTGCCGCTGATTACCAGCAACTTCCGCAGTGAAGAAAGTCTGTCAGCTTACTTGCAACGCAATAACATCGTTGGCATCGCCGATATCGACACGCGCAAACTAACCCGTTTGCTGCGCGAGAAAGGCGCACAGAGCGGCTGCATTATTGCGGGCGATAATCCGGATGCTGCGCTGGCGCTGCAAAAAGCGCAGGCGTTCCCGGGCTTGAAAGGGATGGACCTGGCGAAAGAAGTGACCACTGCAGAAACTTACGTGTGGCAGCAGGGTAGCTGGACACTGGAAGGCGATTTGCCGGAGCAGAAAAACGCGGAAGAGCTGCCGTTCCATGTGGTGGCGTACGATTACGGCGCGAAACGCAACATCCTGCGTATGCTGGTGGATCGCGGCTGCCGCCTGACCGTCGTACCGGCGAAAACGCCAGCCGAAGAGGTTCTGGCGCTCAATCCAGACGGCATTTTCTTGTCGAACGGTCCTGGTGACCCGGAGCCGTGTGATTACGCCATCAACGCGATTCAGGCTTTCCTGAAAACCGACATCCCAGTATTCGGCATCTGCCTCGGTCATCAGCTGTTAGCGCTGGCGAGCGGTGCCAAAACCGTCAAGATGAAACTTGGTCATCACGGCGGTAACCATCCGGTGAAAGATCTCGACAACAATACGGTGATGATCACTGCACAAAACCACGGTTTTGCGGTAGATGACAGCCAGTTGCCGGCCAACCTGCGCGTGACGCATGTGTCGCTGTTCGACCAAACCGTGCAGGGCATTCACCGCACTGACAAACCGGCCTTTAGCTTCCAGGGACACCCGGAAGCGAGCCCAGGCCCGCACGATGCGGCGCCGCTGTTCGATCACTTTATCGAACTGATCGAAGCTTACCGTTCTAACGCGAAGTAATCAGGAGCCCACGATGCCAAAACGTACAGACATAAAATCCATCCTGATTCTTGGTGCTGGCCCGATCGTCATCGGCCAGGCATGTGAATTTGACTACTCAGGCGCGCAGGCGTGTAAAGCGCTGCGTGAAGAGGGTTACCGCGTCATTCTGGTGAACTCCAACCCGGCAACCATCATGACCGACCCAGAAATGGCCGATGCCACCTACATCGAGCCGATTCACTGGGAAGTGGTGCGCAAAATTATTGAAAAAGAGCGCCCGGATGCGGTGCTGCCAACCATGGGCGGCCAGACTGCGCTGAACTGTGCGCTGGAGCTGGAGCGTCAAGGCGTGCTGGCCGAGTTCGGCGTCACCATGATTGGTGCCACCGCTGATGCCATTGATAAAGCGGAAGATCGTCGCCGTTTCGACGTGGCGATGAAAAGCATTGGCCTCGGCACTGCACGTTCCGGTATCGCGCATACCATGGAAGAAGCGCTGGCGGTGGCTGAAGATGTCGGCTTCCCGTGCATCATTCGTCCTTCCTTTACCATGGGCGGCACCGGTGGCGGTATCGCTTATAACCGCGAAGAGTTTGAAGAGATTTGCGAGCGCGGTCTGGACTTGTCGCCAACCAATGAGCTGCTGATTGATGAGTCGCTGATTGGCTGGAAAGAGTACGAGATGGAAGTGGTGCGTGATAAAAACGACAACTGCATCATCGTCTGCTCAATCGAAAACTTCGATGCGATGGGTATCCATACTGGTGACTCCATCACCGTGGCTCCGGCACAAACGCTGACCGACAAAGAATACCAAATCATGCGTAACGCCTCGCTGGCGGTACTGCGTGAAATCGGCGTAGAAACCGGCGGTTCTAACGTGCAGTTCTCGGTGAACCCGAAAGATGGCCGCATGATCGTCATCGAAATGAACCCGCGCGTATCGCGTTCCTCAGCGCTGGCATCGAAAGCCACCGGCTTCCCGATTGCTAAAGTGGCGGCGAAACTGGCGGTGGGCTTCACCCTTGATGAGCTGATGAACGACATCACTGGCGGCTTAACGCCTGCATCGTTCGAACCATCAATCGACTACGTTGTGACCAAGATTCCTCGCTTCAACTTCGAGAAATTCGCCGGTGCAAATGATCGTCTGACCACGCAGATGAAATCGGTGGGTGAAGTGATGGCAATTGGCCGTACTTTCCAGGAATCGATGCAAAAAGCACTGCGCGGCCTGGAAGTGGGCGCCAGCGGCTTTGACCCGAAAGTCAGCCTTGATGATGCCGAAGCACTGACGCGCATCCGCCGCGAGCTGAAAGATGCGGGTTCAGACCGTATTTGGTACATCGCGGATGCCTTCCGTGCTGGCATGTCGGTGGATGGCGTGTTCAACCTCACCAACATTGACCGCTGGTTCCTGGTGCAGATTGAAGAACTGGTGCGTCTGGAAGAGCAGGTTGAGCGCGAAGGTGTTAACTCACTGAATGCCGACTTCCTGCGCGCGTTGAAGCGTAAAGGCTTTGCCGATGTGCGTCTGGCTGCGTTGGCTGGCGTTTCGGAGAGCGAAATTCGCAAACTGCGTCAGCAATTCAACCTGCATCCGGTGTACAAGCGCGTTGATACCTGTGCGGCTGAGTTCGCTACCGATACCGCCTACATGTACTCAACGTACGAAGAAGAGTGCGAAGCCAATCCAAACCAGGATCGTGAAAAAATCATGATTTTGGGCGGTGGTCCAAACCGTATCGGCCAAGGCATCGAATTCGATTACTGCTGCGTGCATGCGGCGCTGGCGCTGCGTGAAGACGGTTACGAGACCATTATGGTTAACTGTAACCCGGAAACCGTATCGACCGATTACGATACCTCGGATCGCCTGTACTTCGAGCCAGTTACGCTGGAAGACGTGCTGGAAATCGTGCGCATCGAGCAACCGAAAGGCGTTATCGTGCAATACGGCGGCCAGACGCCACTGAAACTGGCGCGTGCGCTGGAAGCCGCTGGCGTTCCGGTGATTGGCACCAGCCCGGATTCCATTGACCGCGCAGAAGACCGTGAACGTTTCCAACAAGCGGTTGATCGCCTGAACCTGAAGCAACCGGCTAACGCCACGGTTGCTACGCTGGAGCAAGCGGTGGAAAAAGCGGCTGGCATCGGTTATCCGCTGGTGGTGCGTCCTTCTTACGTGTTGGGCGGCCGTGCGATGGAGATCGTTTACGACGAAATCGACCTGAAGCGCTACTTCCAGACCGCTGTTTCGGTATCAAACGATGCGCCGGTACTGCTGGATCGCTTCCTTGACGATGCGGTTGAAGTTGATGTCGATGCGATTTGCGACGGCGAGCGCGTGCTGATTGGTGGCATCATGGAGCACATCGAACAAGCAGGCGTGCACTCGGGTGACTCGGCCTGTTCGCTGCCGGCTTACACGCTGAGTACTGAAATCCAGAACGTGATGCGTCAGCAGGTAGAAAAACTGGCCTTCGAGCTGAACGTACGTGGCTTGATGAACGTGCAGTTCGCGGTGAAGGACAACGAGGTTTACCTGATTGAGGTTAACCCACGTGCCGCGCGTACTGTGCCATTCGTCTCGAAAGCGACCGGCGTAGCGCTGGCGAAAGTGGCTGCGCGCGTGATGGCGGGCAAAACTCTGGCTGAGCAAGGCGTCACCAAAGAAGTGATTCCACCGTACTACTCGGTGAAAGAAGTGGTGCTGCCGTTCAACAAGTTCCCAGGCGTTGACCCCATCCTCGGCCCAGAGATGCGTTCTACTGGCGAAGTGATGGGCGTAGGTCGTACCTTCGCGGAAGCCTTCGCTAAAGCGATGCTGGGTGCGCAGAGCAACATGAAGAAAACCGGTCGTGCGCTGCTGTCAGTGCGTGAAGGCGATAAGAAACGTATCGTCGACCTGGCGGCTAAGTTGCAGAAGTTTGGTTTCGAGTTGGATGCCACGCACGGTACCGCTGTGGTGCTGGGCGAAGCGGGTATCAACCCACGTTTGGTGAACAAGGTGCATGAAGGTCGTCCGCACATTCAGGATCGCTTGAAGAACGGTGAATATACTTACATCGTTAACACCACCGCGGGACGTCAGGCGATTGAGGATTCCAAACTGATTCGCCGCAGTGCGCTGCAATATAAAGTGCATTATGACACCACGCTGAACGGTGGTTTTGCTACCGCGATGTCGCTGAATGCTGACCCAACTGAACAAGTGATTTCCGTGCAGGAAATGCACGCACAAATCAAAGGTTAATCAACACCTTGACAAAAAAGTACGGCTCCTGCGGGAGCCGTTTTTGTTTTGTCATTCTCCTGCAATATTGAAACGCTTGTCGGTAAAACTTCGTAAAATTTGACATAAATTTTATCAGTTGATGCTGAACTCGAAACACTCCCGATTATCCGCACAAATTTATAAATACGATCCCGGTAAGCGCACCGTAGTATTTCGCACGCTCATTAATAGGGCGCTCACCTTAATCGGGAATATAAAATGAAAATGCGTGCTTTCACTCTCACGGCTGTTGCTGCGTTACTCGCCGCAGCGCCACTCGCTAGCCAGGCGGAAATTACTCTGCTCAAGCAGGATCCGCAGGCGGGCGATCCGCTCAGCCGTCTCGACTTCAAAGTGGGCGGCAGTATTCGTCCACAGTTCCTGCATCAAAATGGCGTGAACGATAAATCGTATAAGCGTAATGGCTACGATGGCGGTTCACGTTTCCGTTTCTCTGCTGATTACTACCTGTTTGATGACATCAGCTGGGTAAGCTACTACGAGTTGGGTGTTAACTTCCCGGCTTGGTGGGGATGGGATGAACACTATGCCGATGGCGCTAACAACACCACGCGTCGCCAGCTGTATACCGGTCTGAAAAGCAAAACCTGGGGTCAGTTAACCTTCGGTCAGCAGAACAGCATTTACTACGATGTAGTAGGCGCGAAGACCGATATCTGGGATTACGACATGCTGGCGCAGGCGCCAGGTAACGGTATCAACGGTGATTACGACGGTTCATACCGTTCACGTAAGATGCTGAAATACAAAAACACCTTTGGCGATGTTGATGTTTATGCATCTTACTTGTTCTCTGACGACGACCTTCTGCAGAAAGGCAACAACCTGCGCTACAAGCGTAAAGGTGGCGGTTCGTTGGGTGTGGATTATCACATCAGCAAAAACCTGACGTGGGGCACTGCGTGGAACTATACGCACGCAACGATGCGTAACACCGCGACCGACGACAGCAAAGATTACAACCAGAACATCTACGGTACCGCGCTGAGCTATACGCCAGGCAACTGGACGTTGTCAGCGGGTGGCGGTTACTACCAGAACTTCCTGACCACCAAGAAATCAGTGGCTAGCAACTACTTCGCTGATGATGCGTGGGGCGTGGAATACTTTGCTGGCTACAAATTCCCAATTGGTCAGTACGCGGTTAAATCTATCCAGCCTTACTTCATGGGCGACCGTCTGGAATACCTGAATGGCCGTAACTACCAACGTATCGATAACGGCGTCGGTATCAGCGCGCAGCTCGACTACGGCTTCCGTGTTGATTACGAATACGTGATTACCTCAAGCACCGATAAATCACTGGGCAATGTGAATCTGGTGCGTCTGCGCTACGATTTCTAACTTGTCTCTACGGCTCCTGCGGGAGCCGTTTTTCTTTGTGGCACAGAGTGCGCTTTTCTTTACACTGCTGTACCGTCATTCCGCCTTTTCATACTGAGTTGTGCCGTCTTAACCGGCGTTTCTGGCTCCTCTCCCCGCTTAAGTCCTGAAACCCGGTGTAAAACTCTGTCCAATAACCAAAGTGCGGTGGCATTGGAGCTTTACGCAAATAGCGGGTGCCTCCTATCGACGAAAGTTTCGCCTTTACGTATGATGGCGCCAATTTTTTCCAGTAGGTCTTTTAACATGATTAGTCTGATCGCGGCACTGGCAGCGGATCGCATTATTGGTATGGAAAACGCCATGCCATGGAACCTGCCGGCAGATTTGGCATGGTTCAAACGTAATACTTTGAATAAGCCTGTAATTATGGGTCGTTTGACCTTTGAATCGATTGGCCGTCCCCTTCCGGGCCGCCTGAATATTGTGGTGAGCAGCAAGCCAGGCAACCACGAAGGTGTCACTTGGGTAACTTCACTGGAAGAGGCGATCAAAGCCGCTGGTGATGTTGAAGAGATGATGGTGATTGGCGGTGGCCGCGTGTATGAGCAGATGCTGGCGCGCGCCGATCGTCTGTATCTGACGCACATCGACGCGGAAGTTGAAGGGGACACGCAGTTCCCGGATTACGAGCCGGATGAATGGCAATCTACTTTCAGCGAATTCCATGATGCTGATGAGCACAACTCACATAGCTACTGCTTCGAGATTCTGGATCGTCGCTAGTCTTTATGGTTACCAACAAAAAGCCCGCTAAAATAGCGGGCTTTTTTATTTAAGGCGTATCAGCCAACGGTGGATGCGCGCTCACCGCACTTTCCGCCATCGCCTGTTCACGATTCGATGCCTGCACGTAATACTGTTTGGTTTCCCAGTGCAGCAGCGTGAGTGTCCCGCCCCAGCAGCAGCCGGTATCCAATCCAATCACGTGTGCTGGTGTGCCTTTGCCTTCCAGCGAGGCCCAATGACCAAAAATCTGCGTGTAGTCGCTGCTGATTTTTCCTGGCACCATAAACCACGGCTTCAACGGCGGTGGCGCTGAATTCGGTGTGTCTTTGCAGATCATATCCAACTGACCATTGGGGAAGCAGAAGCGCATGCGCGTCAGTGCATTGGTGCTAAAACGCAGACGCGCTAAACCGCTCAGTTCTGGCGTCCAATTGTTTGGCATGTCGCCGTACATGGCATCGAGAAACAGCGGATAACTGTCGCTGGAGAGCACGGATTCTACTTCACGCGCGCACATCTGCGCGGTCTCGAGATCCCATTGCGGCGTGATGCCCGCGTGTGCCATTAACAGCTTTTTCTCGTCATCCACTTGCAGCAACGGCTGACGGCGTAACCAGTTAATCAACTCATCGGCGTCATCGGCTTCCAGCAGCGAGGTGAGGCGATCTTTCGGCTTATTACGGCTGATACCCGCGTAGACCGCCAGCAAATGCAGATCGTGATTGCCCAGCACCAAGCGCACGCAATCACCCAGCGATTTCACATAGCGCAGCACATCGAGCGAGCCGGGGCCGCGCGCCACCAAATCACCGGTGAGCCACAATGTGTCGTGCTGCGGATCGAACTCAACTTGCGCCAACAGCGCACGAAGCTCGTCATAACAGCCATGAATATCGCCAATCAGGTATGTACTCATTGTCAGTCCGATCAAAACACGCCGCCCGGACGAGCCGGGCGGGGGAGGATTAATGTATGTGGGTTTGCACCGCGAGGCGGAACACTGGGATCTCAACGTGGAACTCTTCGCCCTCGTCATCGATCATCACATAGTGGCCTTGCATGGTGCCCATCGGCGTTTCAAGGATCGCGCCGCTGGTGTACTGATACTCGCCGCCGGCGGCGATGTGAGGCTGTTCGCCCACCACACCTTCACCTTGCACTTCAGTCTCACGACCGTTGCCGTTGGTGATTAGCCAATAGCGGCTGCGCAACTGCACATTGTTGCGCCCCAGGTTACGAATGGTGATGGTGTAGGCAAACACGTAGCGATCCTCGTCAGGCAAGGATTGCGACTCCACATACTGGCTGTGCACGTGGATACAGACGCGGGCCAAATCACTCATGCACTCAGTTCTCCGGAGTTTCCGCCTGATGATTGCTCAACCAGTTTGCCAGTTGGCAATATTGCGCCACAGAGACGTTCTCTGCACGCAGCGAGGCATCGATGTCTAATTGATCCAGCGCACCAGCTGCAAACATGTGAGCAAGGCTGTTACGCAGCGTTTTGCGACGTTTACCAAAGGCTTCAGTGGTAATGCGGCTCAGCAGGCGAATATCGCTGACCGGATGCTGTGGCTGCATATACGGCACTAAACGCACCACCGCAGATTCCACTTTTGGCGCTGGAGTGAAAGATTCTGGCGGCACTTCCAGCACAGGAATTACCTGGCAGTAATACTGCGCCATCACGCTCAAACGACCATAAGCTTTGCTGCCTGGCCCGGCGACTAAACGATTGACCACTTCTTTTTGCAGCATGAAGTGCATATCTTTAATCGAACCAGTATAGCTGAAAAGGTGGAACATCAGCGGGGTGGAGATGTTGTAAGGCAGGTTGCCGAACACGCGCAACGGCTGGCCTTTCTCTTGCGCTAATGCGGCGAAATCAAAGGTCATCGCATCCTGCTGGAAAATCGTCAGCTTAGGGCCGAGGAACGGATGCGTTTGCAGGCGCGCGGCAAGGTCGCGGTCCAGCTCGACAACAGTCAGCTCATCCAGACGCTCGCCTACCGGCTCGGTTAATGCACCAAGGCCGGGGCCGATTTCCACGATGGCTTCACCTTTTTGCGGGTGAATGGCGGAGACAATGCTGTCGATAATGTACTGATCGTTCAGGAAGTTCTGCCCGAAACGTTTACGGGCATAGTGCCCCTGATGGACGCGATTATTCATTACTGCTCTTGATCATAGTGATGGCGAGATTAAGCGCCGTGATAAAGCTGCCCGGATCTGCCTGGCCCAGACCGGCTAATTCAAGCGCGGTACCGTGGTCGACAGAAGTCCGGATAAAGGGCAGGCCAAGCGTGATATTCACTGCGCGACCAAACCCCTGGAATTTTAGCACCGGTAAACCCTGGTCGTGATACATCGCCAAAACTGCATCCGCATGCTGCAGATATTTCGGCTGGAATAACGTATCGGCCGGTAAAGGCCCGGTTAACTGCATACCTTGTTGGCGCAATTCATTGAGCGCCGGAATGATGGTATCGATCTCTTCACGGCCCATATGGCCGCTTTCGCCAGCGTGCGGATTCAGGCCGCAGACGAAGATGTGTGGGTTTGGCAAACCAAACTTCTGCTGCAAATCGCGATGCAGAATAGTGATCACTTCGTGCAGCGTGTCACGGGTAATCGCAGCAGAAACATCTTTCAATGGCAGATGGGTGGTGGCTAATGCCACACGCAACTCTTCCGTTGCCAGCATCATCACCACTAAATCGCCACCGGCACGATCGGCAAAGAATTCAGTATGGCCGGTAAACGGAATGCCTGCATCGTTGATCACGCCTTTATGCACCGGCCCGGTAATCAGCGCGGCGAACTCGCCGTTCAGGCAACCGTCACAGGCGCGTGCCAACGTTTCCAGCACGTAATGGCTGTTTGCTACGTTAAGCTCACCCGGTGTGACCGCTTGGGCAGTATCAACTTGCAGCAGCGTTAAGCTGCCTGCCTGCTGCGGTTGGGCGGCAACGCCGGGTTGATAGTCGCGCAGCGTCAGCGGCAAACCCAATAAAGCAGCGCGACGGCGCAAAAGCTCGCCGTCGCCGCAGACCACCAATTCAACCGGCCAGTTTTGCTGTGCCAGTTGAAGGGTGAGATCGGGACCAATCCCGGCGGGTTCGCCGGGAGTGATCACAACTCGATAATTACTGACCATTGTCATCCAGAATTTTCACGTAAGCGCTGGCGCGTTGTTCCTGCATCCAGGTTTGTGCTTCTTCCGCAAATTTACGGTTGAACAGCAGACGATACGCACGCTCTTTCTGCGCTGCGTCGGTCTTATCAACCTGGCGCGTATCCAGCAACTGAATCAAGTGCCAGCCAAACGAGGAGTGTACCGGTTGGCTCACCTGGCCTTTCTGCAATTTCAGCAACGCATCGCGGAACGCAGGATCATAGATTTCTGGTGATGCCCAACCCAGATCGCCACCCTGATTGGCTGAACCCGGATCGTCCGAGAACTGCTTGGCCGCAGCGGCAAAAGTGGTTTTGCCAGACTGAATATCGGCTGCGATCTGCTCGATCTTGGCTTGCGCTTGCGCATCAGTCAGGATCGGTGACGGTTTCAACAGAATGTGTCGCGCATGCACTTCGGTCACGGAGATGTTTTTGCTCTCACCGCGCAGATCGTTCACTTTTAGAATGTGGAAGCCCACGCCTGAACGGATTGGACCGACGATATCACCTTTCTTCGCGATGCTCAGCGCCTGCGAGAACAGGGTTGGCAGCTCTTCAATTTTGCCCCAGCCCATGTTGCCGCCTTTCAGTGCTTGCGGATCGGCCGAGTAGGTCACTGCCAGCTTGCCGAAATCGGCACCGCCTTTCAGTTGCCCCACTAACTGGCGAGCCAGCGCTTCCTGATCGTCAACCTGTTGCTGCGTTGGGTTTTCTGACAATGGCAGCAGAATCTGGCTGATGTTCAGCTCAGTTCCCTGGCTATTTTGTGCACCCACTTGCGCGGCCAGCGTATCAACTTCCTGCGGCAGGATAGTGATACGGCGGCGTACTTCGTTGTTACGCACTTCAGAGATCAGCATTTCACGACGAATCTGCGCGCGGTAAACGTTGTAGTTCATACCGTCATACGCCAAGCGGCTACGCAGCTGATCAAGGCTCATGCGGTTCTGGGCTGCGATGTTTTGGATCGCCTGATCCAACTGCTGATCGTTAACCTGAACGCCCGCTTTTTCCGCCATCTGCAAAATGATGTTATCCATGACCTGACGCTCAAGGATCTGATGACGCAATGTTTTATCATCTGGAAGTTGCTGCTTAGCTTGCTGCGCCTGTGATTTCACGGTGCGCATCATGTCATCAACGTCACTTTCCAGTACCACGCCGTTATTCACGACGGCGGCAACTTTATCAACCACTTGTGGGGCTGCGAACGCAGTGTTAGCGGTAATCGCTACACCAAGAATCAGCATTCTCCAGTTCTTCATACTTTATCCATTGTTGTTTCCGCACTGCGGGATAGCCTGTCAAACATCACAACATCAGAAAGCGCGCTGGTAAGGGATGATGCCCTGACGCAGCATTTCATTGGTGCCTAAGCCATAGTTGGAACTCAGACCACGTAGCTCAATGTTGAATGAGATTTGGTTGTCATACTTACTGTCGTTGTTTTCCCAACCGTTGATCTTGCGTTCGTAACCCAGACGAATGGCATAGCAGCACGAGCTATATTGCAGGCCAACCAATTGTTCTGCTGGTCTGCTGTTGCGGGTATCGTAGTAATACCCGCCCACCAGTGACCATGCATCGGCAATTGGCCAACTGCCGGTGGCACCAACCTGTGAAATCCCGTTTTTATAGATCGGGTTCGTAATTAGGCTTGAGTTGTTCAGCGCCTGCGCCACATATTCCGGGCTGCTGTAGCGATAGCTCAATTGCACCATACGATCGGCATCCTGACGATACTCAACTATCGCATTGCCTTGCGCGACGTTATCAAGGCGGGTGTCGTATTGCAGGCCGCCACGAGCGCCCCAACGGTCGCTGATTTTCCAGTAAGTGTCGCCGGCCCACACCAGGCTGCCGGTGTCATCTTCTTTGTTCGTCTGGTTTACGCCGGTACGAGACGGGGTAAACGAGTAGATTTGACCTACAGAAACGTTAAAACGTTCAACCAAATCGTTATCATAAATACGCGTGGTCACACCGGTAGAAACTTCGTTGGACGAAGCGATGCGATCCAGACCGCTATAAGTGCGATCGCGGAATAAACCGGTGTAATCGGTTTGCAGCAGTGTTGAGTCGTACGGATAGATATTGCTTTGATTACGATACGGTACGTAAAGGTACTGAACGCGTGGTTCCAGCGTCTGGGTGTAACCCGGTTGCCAATCCATATCGCGGTCAAACACCAAACGACCATCGACTTTAAACTGAGGCAAAGTGCGGTTGACTGAATCATCCAGACGGCCGCTTGCTCCGCCAACGTTGGCGATTTCGCCATTGTTGTAATGATCGACATTTTCTTGCTGGTAATGAGTCGCAAGGAATTTGGCTTCAGTATCCAGACTTGCCCAACCGTTCGACAACGGCAGATCCAGCGTTGGCTCAATGTGCAAACGCGTCGCTTCAGGCATGCGGCTGTTCACGTTGGTGAATTTCACTGCCTGCGCATAGACACGTCCATCAAACGGGCCGATGTCATTTTGATAGAAATTCAAATCGAGCTGCGGTTGTGCGCGATAAACATTGGAATTGCTGGTATTGCCGAATACCTGGAAGTCTTTGGACGACAGCGTCGCATCCCAATTGGTATCCGCGTAACCGAAGCTGAATTTCTGTGTCGCGTAGCCATCAGTCGAGTTGTAGTACTTCGAATCGAGATCGTTGAAGTAATAAGGGTCGCTGACTTTGGTGTAATTCGCGTTGAAGCGCCAGTGTTGCTCGTAAACGCCGGCGTGCTGCCAATAGAACAACCAACGATCGGAGCTATCGTTTTGCGCGATACCGCGCACCGCTTTATCGTTGTCGTACTGTTTATCTGATTGCAGATAATCCAATTCCATCAAGCCCGCGCCAAACACCGTCAGATAACGGAATTCATTCTGCAATTGCAGGCCGCGTTTTTCCATATAGTGTGGCGTGATAGTGGCATCAGCTTGCGGCGCGATGTTCCAGTAGTACGGCAGCATGAACTCTAAGCCGTTGTTACTACCGTACTTCGCGTTGGGGATCAGGAAGCCGGAACGGCGACGATCGCCGAGTGGCAGCTGCAAATACGGGCTGTAAAACACCGGCACATTGCCGAGCTTGAAGCGCGCGTTCCAGATTTCCGCCACTTCTTCCTGGCGATCCTGAATCACTTCGGAACCTACTACGCTCCAGCTGTTAGAACCCGGCAAGCAAGAGGTAAAGCTGCCGTTTTCCATAATGGTATAGCGATTATTGCCGCGCAGTTTCATCTGATCGGCGACGCCACGCCCTTGGCGGCCTACCATCTGATAATCACCATTCCACACGTTAGTGTCTTTGGTGTTCAGATTTGACCACGCTTTCGGACCTTTGAGGATGACCTGATTGTCGTCATAGTGCACATTACCCAGCGCATCGACGGTACGAACCGGTGTAGTTTGACCATCCTGTGGACGCTGATGCAGCTGCATTTCGTCGGCGCGCAGGCGGCTGTTGCCTTGCTGCACATCGACTTTGCCCGTGAACACCGCATCATCCGGATAATTGCCTTTGGCGGAATCAGAATTGATGGTGACAGGCAGCGAATTGGTATCGCCATTAACCAGCGGGCGGTTGTAGCTTGGCACGCCCAACATGCACTGCGACATCAGATCGTCGGCAAGCGATGACTGGCTATAAAGCGCTGCACCAATCATGGTAGCCAGCAAGGTAGGTATATGTTTCTTCATACGCGGTTTCGATAATTCCATGAAAACTGGCATCATGCCGACAATCCGGTCAGAGACTAACTTACTGCCCGGCGTTGCGCCAGTGTTAATCCTTGTCTGTCCGCGTTGCCGTTAGGCGCTGA
>NZ_JBCNNP010000078.1:0-14311 GCF_039594315.1 Pantoea sp. | reverse complement strand
ATCGCCCATGCGATAAAACAGCAGGATGTCAGGATGATCGGCCTTCAGGCGCAGGTATTGCTGCATCATCGGCGTATGGCCACTAAAGTCCATTTGCTCTGCTCCTTTCATCTCATTCTCACTCAACGTTCATTCTTTTAATTACCAAGGCTGGACTGGTGCAGCCTGTATGTACTGTTATCGTTCAAGCGATAACGAAAGCGCGATGTTACCATTTTTGCTGCATGACCTTCATCCGCCAGTAGGGGCTTTCTGGCTGCCGACCATAACAAATTGCGTGAAGCCGTAAAAAGCAATATTTGGTGAAAAAGGTAAAGCGTGGAGCCGTCTCGCAAATTCACGTTGCAATCGGCTGAAACGAACCTGAAATGGTTAAATTTTAAGATATTGCTCTGTATGTCACTTCGATGAACGATTACCATAAGTGCTTCCGGTTTCACCTGGCTTATGGATATCTAATGCGTTTTAAGGTTGCTCTTCTTCCGCTTATCACTCTGCTTGCTGCATGCAGCAGTAAGCCTGCCACTCATCAACAACCCGATGTTGTCCCTGCACCGAAAGGCGGTTTTTTGCTTGAGCCTTCCCATGCGGTTCAGCCGATGTTTGGCGATTTTGCCGGTAATCCGGCGGCTGAGCAGTTTATTGATCAGATGGTGGCAAAACATGGATTTAACCGTGAGCAACTGCATGCGGTGATTGGTCAGGCGAAGCGTCTGGATTACGTGTTACGCCTAATGGATCAGCAAGCGCCGAGTTACACGCCACCGACAGGTCCGAATGGCGCGTGGATTCGCTATCGCAATAAGTTCATCACGCCAGATAACGTGCAAAATGGCGTGGCATTCTGGAACCAATATCAGGATGCGCTGCAACGTGCGCAGCAGGTTTACGGTGTGCCGCCGGAGATTATCGTGGGCATTATCGGCGTTGAAACCCGTTGGGGCCGAGTAATGGGTAAAACCCGCTTGCTGGATGCGTTGGCAACCTTGTCATTTAGCTATCCACGTCGTGCTGCGTACTTCAGCGGTGAGTTAGAAACCTTCCTGCTGATGGCTCGTACTGAACAGGATGATCCGCTGGATCTGCGCGGCTCGTTTGCGGGGGCGATGGGCTACGGTCAATTTATGCCGTCCTCCTACAAACAGTACGCCGTTGATTTCAATGGCGATGGACACATTAACTTGTGGGATCCGGTTGATGCGATTGGCAGTGTCGCCAATTACTTTAAAGAACATGGCTGGCGTGCAGGTGAAAATGTCGCTGTACCTGCAAGTGGTCAGGCGCCGGGATTGGAGAACGGATTCAAAACTCAATATCCGGTGAGCACTCTGGCAGCAAGTGGTTTAACGCCGCAAGGATCGCTGGACGGAAATAACCAAGCTAGTTTGCTGCGTCTGGATTTGGGCACCAGCTATCAATATTGGTATGGTTTGCCAAATTTCTACGCGATTACGCGCTACAACCACAGCACGCACTATGCCATGGCGGTGTGGCAATTGGGTGAGGCCGTAGCGAAAGCGCGCCAGGGTAACATGCTTTAATGCTGTCCTTGCAAAGTGTAAGGGTATAAGATAGCGCCCCTTTTGCGGTGCTATCTTTGCCGCATCCGACTTCTGAGGAGCGCTTATGAGTACCTTACCTGCTTGCCCGGTATGCCAGGCCGATTACACTTGGCAAGATGGCGATAACCTAAACTGCCCTTCATGCGGCCATATCTGGACAATGAATGGCAATGATTCTTCTGATGATTTAGTGGTACGTGATGCCAACGGCAATCTGCTGGTTGATGGCGATAGTGTTACTGTTATCAAGGATCTTAAGGTTAAAGGCAGCTCTTCCACATTGAAGATCGGCACCAAAGTTAAAAGCATTCGTCTGGTTGAAGGCGATCATAATATCGATTGTAAGATCGACGGTTTTGGCCCGATGAAACTCAAGTCTGAGTTTGTGAAAAAGAATTGATAGTGGGACGGCACCACGCCGTCCTGTTTTTTTGAACGTAATACCCCAACATTTCACGCCTTCTTATATCAATTCACCCCTCTCCCCGGCGTAAATAAAAAGTCAGATTTCGCACTTTTCTCTTTCTAACAATCTGTGAAAAAAAGGTAGTGTGTGGCTCTTCAGCCAAGACAGGAGCATTGCCATGCAAGATTGGAATCCACAGCTGTATCGTCAGTTTGAATCGGAACGCACCCGACCGGCGCGCGAGCTCTTGCAGCGTATTCCGCTCACCGATGTGCGCTTTGCCACCGATCTTGGCTGCGGGCCTGGCAACAGCACAGAATTGCTGGCACAAGCATGGCCTGACGCGCAAATAACCGGTATTGATAGCTCTGAAGCTATGCTGGTGCAGGCGCGTGAACGGTTGCCTGCCTGCCTTTTTCAGCAGGCAGATATTCGCAATTGGCAAGCCGAGCAGTCTCAACACGTCATTTATGCTAACGCTTCGCTGCAATGGTTGACTGAGCATCACACGTTGTTGCCACATCTCGTGCAGCAGTTGGCAGTAGGTGGCGCGTTAGCCATTCAGATGCCGGATAATCTTGAAGAATCGTCGCACCGTTTGATGCGAGAAGTGGCGGCAAATGAAAGATGGCAGGCGCTGATTTCGCCGCAGGCGGCAGACCGCAAACGTCTACTCACCACGGATCAATACTACGATTTGCTGAGTGATGCGGGATGCCAGGTTGATATCTGGCGCACCACTTACTATCACCCAATGGCCGATGCTCAAGGCATTATCACCTGGTTACGTGCCACCGGGCTGCGTCCTTTCCTTGCTGGTTTAGATGAATCGCAGCAGTCGGCTTTTCTGCATGATTATCATCAGGCATTGATCCCGGCTTATCCAATTCGGCGCGACGGGCAGGTTTTGCTAGCGTTCCCGCGTCTGTTTATGGTTGCTGTGAAAACGCGCTGAGATAACTGGAATCTGGTGCGCAGAAATGGTTGCTGGCGGTTGAAAAGGGCTTTCCAGCGCTCCATTTACTGCTAACGTGAAACGCCACAACGGGAGAAGGCGATGAACGATGAACAGTTACAACAGTTGAGCCGTCGTATTGGTGAACAACTTAAAGCAAAAGAAGCAACCGTGACGGCTGCAGAATCCTGCACTGGCGGCTGGATTGCCAAGGTCTTTACCGATATCAGCGGTAGCTCAGCGTGGTTTGAACGTGGTTTTGTGACTTACAGCAATGAAGCCAAGCAGCAGATGGTAGGCGTTCAGGGCGAAACGCTGGCGCAATTTGGCGCGGTAAGTGAGCAAACTGTGCGTGAAATGGCGCGCGGTGCCAGTAAAGCGGCGACGGCAGAATACGCCATTGCGGTGAGTGGCATTGCCGGACCCGATGGTGGAACACCGGACAAGCCGGTTGGTACGGTTTGGTTTGCCATTGCTGGCCCGGAGAATCGTGTATTCACTCAGCGCGAGATTTTTGCCGGTGACCGCGATGCAGTCCGCCGCCAATCAGTAGCCTTTGCGCTACAAACGCTGCTTGATGAATTTCTGATAAATTAAAACTTGATACTGTATGAGCGTACAGTATAATTAGCGGCAACAGAACGAGCGACATATATGATGTCGGCTCACCCAGCATGATTAGGAGTGGAAATGGCGATCGACGAGAACAAACAGAAGGCTTTAGCTGCCGCACTGGGCCAGATTGAGAAGCAATTTGGTAAAGGCTCCATCATGCGCTTGGGTGAAGACCGCTCAATGGATGTCGAAACCATCTCTACCGGTTCACTGTCCCTGGATATCGCTCTGGGCGCGGGTGGCTTGCCGATGGGGCGTATCGTTGAGATTTACGGTCCCGAATCTTCAGGTAAAACCAC
Organism: Pantoea sp.; assembly: GCF_039594315.1. Classification (GTDB taxonomy): domain Bacteria; phylum Pseudomonadota; class Gammaproteobacteria; order Enterobacterales; family Enterobacteriaceae; genus Pantoea. The sequence continues at coordinate 10,474 of NZ_JBCNNP010000078.1, read as the reverse complement.
GTTAACGCTGCAGGTTATTGCCGCAGCACAGCGTAAAGGTAAAACCTGTGCCTTTATCGATGCCGAGCATGCGCTGGATCCGGTGTATGCAAAAAAACTGGGCGTTGATATTGATAACCTGCTGTGTTCTCAGCCGGATACCGGTGAGCAAGCGCTGGAAATTTGTGATGCGCTGGCGCGTTCAGGCGCTGTTGACGTCATCATCGTTGACTCCGTTGCTGCATTGACGCCGAAAGCAGAAATTGAAGGCGAAATCGGTGATTCGCACATGGGTCTGGCTGCTCGTATGATGAGCCAGGCAATGCGTAAGTTGGCGGGTAACCTGAAGCAGTCAAACACGCTGCTGATCTTCATCAACCAGATTCGTATGAAAATTGGTGTGATGTTCGGTAACCCAGAAACCACAACCGGCGGTAACGCGCTGAAATTCTATGCTTCTGTTCGTCTGGATATCCGTCGTATTGGCGCGATTAAAGAGGGCGATGAAGTGGTGGGCAGCGAAACCCGCGTTAAAGTGGTGAAGAACAAAATCGCTGCGCCATTTAAACAAGCTGAATTCCAGATCATGTACGGTGAAGGCATCAACACCTTCGGTGAACTGGTGGATCTGGGTGTGAAGCACAAGCTGGTTGAGAAGGCCGGTGCGTGGTACAGCTATAACGGTGAGAAAATTGGTCAGGGTAAAGCGAACTCAACCAACTTCCTCAAAGAGAACCCGGCTATCGCCAATGAAATTGACAAGAAACTGCGCGACTTGCTGTTGAGCGGCGATGTGGTGGCGGAAGAGACTTCAAAAGCCTTTGCTGCAGACCACGAAGAAGCCAGCGAAACCAACGAAGATTTCTAAAATACAGACGGGAGCAGAGATGCTCCCGTTTTGCTTTCCCCCGCCAGCACTTTCCCTCGCCGTCTTCTTGCTTTACCCTGCGCCACTGTTAGAACAAGGTTGATCTCATGTCATCATCACCATCTGCGGCACCGGTGCCAACATATTCGCGTTTGCTGGATCGCGCGATGCGTATCCTCTCTCAGCGCGATCACAGTCGTGAAGAGTTAAAGCGCAAGCTGCAACTTTCTTCCCAACGCGCAGCTTACTTGCAGCAGCAGGAGAGCACGCCAATTCCAGATGAGTTGCTGGAAAAAGTCCTCGACTGGTGTCAGGAAAGCGATTGGCTTAACGATCAACGTTTTACCGAACGCTTTATCCAAAGTCGCGCTCGCAAAGGTTATGGCCCACAACGTGTGCGCATGGAGTTGCAACAAAAAGGTATTAGCCGTGATGAAATTAATCAGGCGCTGTTTGATACCGACGTTGACTGGAGCCAAAGCGCTGCCGACCTTGCCAAACGAAAGTTTGGCGATCCTTTGCCACAAACCTGGGCCGAGAAAAGCAAGGTACAGCGTTTTTTAATGTCGAAAGGCTTTATGATGGAAGATATTCAGGCCGTTTTCAGAAATTTTGACGACTGAAAGGCAATGTGATTTTACTTCCCACTGAAGAAAATTTATCTTATTCCCACTTTTTGTTCCTCAGTCAGCGGTAGGCCGGATGGATGTGGTTTGCCAGCGAAAGGGAACGTTCGTTAGCGTGATTCCAGGAATTTTATGAGCAAGAGCACTGCTGAGATCCGTCAAGCGTTTCTCGACTTTTTTCATAGCAAGGGGCACGAGGTTGTAGCTAGCAGCTCCCTCGTACCAAACAACGATCCGACATTGCTGTTTACCAATGCCGGCATGGTCCAGTTTAAAGACGTTTTCCTTGGTCAGGATAAACGCGACTATGCGCGTGCGACCACTTCACAGCGTTGTGTACGTGCCGGTGGCAAGCATAACGATCTGGAAAACGTGGGCTATACAGCGCGTCACCACACCTTCTTTGAAATGTTGGGCAACTTCAGCTTTGGCGATTACTTCAAGAAAGAAGCGATTGCTTATGCCTGGGAACTGCTGACCGGTGAGCAGTGGTTTAAGCTGCCGAAAGAGCGCCTGTGGGTAACCGTCTACGAAACTGACGATGAAGCTTTCGAAATTTGGGCCAACGATATTGGTGTGCCACGTGAGCGCATCATCCGTATCGGCGACAACAAAGGCAGCGCTTATGCGTCAGATAACTTCTGGCAAATGGGTGATACCGGTCCTTGCGGTCCATGCACCGAAATTTTCTTCGATCACGGTGATCATATCTGGGGTGGCCCGCCGGGTAGCCCGGAAGAAGACGGCGATCGCTACATTGAGATCTGGAACATCGTCTTCATGCAATTTAACCGTCAGGCCGACGGTACCATGCAACCGCTACCAAAACCGTCGGTTGATACCGGTATGGGGCTGGAACGTATTGCTGCGGTGTTGCAACACGTCAACTCCAACTACGAAATCGACCTGTTTGCCAAACTGATCAAATCAGTGGCGCAAATAACAGGTGCAACCGATTTGGACAACAAGTCGCTGCGCGTGATTGCTGACCACATCCGTTCCTGTGCTTTCCTGATCGCTGATGGTGTGATCCCTTCGAATGAGAACCGCGGCTATGTACTGCGTCGCATCATTCGTCGCGCGGTGCGCCATGGCAACATGTTGGGGGCAAAAGAGGCCTTCTTCTATAAGCTGGTTGCTCCGTTGATTGAAGTCATGGGTGCAGCGGGCGAAGACCTGAAGCGTCAGCAGATGCATGTTGAAAACGCGCTGAAAAATGAAGAAGAGCAGTTTGCTAAGACGCTGGAGCGTGGACTTGCGCTACTGGATGATGAGCTAGCGAAACTGCAAGGCGACACGCTTGATGGCGAAACCGTCTTCCGTCTCTACGATACCTTCGGTTTCCCAGCGGATTTGACTGCCGACGTGTGCCGCGAACGTAATCTGAAAATTGACGAAGCGGGTTTCGAAGCGGCGATGGAGCAGCAACGCCAGCGTGCGCGTGAAGCCAGCGGTTTTGGTACCGACTACAACAACGTGATTCGTATCGATGCCGTCACTGACTTTAAAGGTTATGACCATCTGGAGCTGGACGCTGTCGTTGAAGCGCTGTTCGTTGACGGTCAGCAAGTTGAGCAGATTAGCGCGGGTCAGGATGCGATAGTAGTACTCGACAAAACGCCATTCTACGGCGAATCGGGTGGACAGGTTGGCGATACCGGCGTGTTGTCTGGGCAGAATGCTGAATTTAGCGTGCTGGACACTCAGAAGTATGGCAAAGCCATTGGACATATCGGTAAGCTGAGCAACGGCCAATTACGTGTTGGCGATCGCCTGAATGCGCGAGTCGATGAAGTGCGTCGCGCACGCATTATTCTGAACCACTCAGCAACTCACCTGATGCATTCAGCATTACGTGAAGTGTTGGGCGATCATGTGGGCCAGAAGGGGTCACTGAATAATGACAAATATTTGCGTTTCGACTTCTCGCACACTGAAGCGATGAAGCCGCAGCAAATCCGTGATGTTGAAGATATCGTTAACACACAGATTCGCCGCAACTTGCTCATTCAAACCAAAGAAATGGATTTGGATGAGGCGAAGGCATGTGGTGCAACGGCGCTGTTTGGCGAAAAATATGATCAACGCGTGCGAGTAGTGAGCATGGGCAACTTTTCGGTTGAGCTGTGTGGTGGCACACATGCTGCGCGCACCGGTGATATCGGTCTGTTCCGCATTCAATCGGAATCAGGCACCGCGGCAGGCGTTCGCCGTATTGAAGCGGTAACCGGTGAAGGTGCACTGGCGCAAGTCAATGCGCAGAGCCAACAGCTGCAAGATGTGGCCGTTCTGGTGAAAGCCAACAGCAGTAATCTGAATGAAAAAGTGCGTGGCTTGGTTGATCACGTTCGCGCGCTGGAAAAAGAACTGCAACAACTTCGCGATCAGCAAGCAGCGCAGGAAAGCGCTTCACTGAGTAGCAAAGCGGTTGACGTTAAAGGTACCAAGTTGCTGGTGAGTGAATTAAGCAACGTTGAGCCAAAAATGTTACGTACCATGGTCGATGATTTAAAGAACCAGTTGGGTTCCGCCATTATCGTGTTGGCAACAGTGGATGCTGGCAAAGTATCGCTGATTGCTGGTGTGACAAAAGATCTTACTGACCGTGTTAAAGCCGGTGAGCTGGTTGGCGAACTTGCCTCTCAGGTTGGCGGTAAAGGCGGTGGTCGCCCAGATATGGCACAGGCCGGCGGAACAGAGCCGCAGGCACTGGCTGGCGCGCTAGCTGGCGTGCAGGAATGGGTTAGTAACCGACTGTAACGTATAAAACTTCGTATTGTGATAAGCGCCAGAAGCCCGAATTCTGGCGCTTTTTTAACACAGTGCACACCAGGTAATGACAAAGTCCGGTTGATGTAGTGTATTTCGGCTAAACTAACTATCAGCAGAATGTATTGGCATGGCGAAGCACAATGGTGTATTTGTCATAGGCATTGTTCAGCGTTATATGATGGATACGGCCGGGAGACCGAACAAGCCCGACTCTTTTAATCTTTCAAGGAGCAAAGAATGCTTATTCTAACTCGTCGAGTTGGTGAAACCCTCATGATTGGCGATGAGGTGACTGTAACGGTGCTGGGTGTTAAAGGTAACCAGGTCCGTATTGGCGTTAACGCGCCTAAAGAAGTTTCGGTCCATCGCGAAGAGATTTATCAGCGCATCCAGGCCGAAAAAACTCAGCAAACGAGTTACTAACGGATTCAGCGCCTCGCTGTAAAGCGAGGCGCTACCGCTTTTCAGTCCTCAGTCTGTCTTTTCTCTGCTTTTCTTCTCCAACATTTCTCTCTTCCCCTCAGCTTCGTTCTCTCTATTTTGTCTGCTGCAACCGACTTTCTTTGTTGATTAATCACCCTTTTTGTCGTCAAAGCATCCAAATTGAGCGTCATTTGTGCAATCAAGCAAATGGCTGGAAATAAATGTTTGACTTATAAGTCCGGGAAAGTAATATGTGCGCCACGCAGTGCCGATGAGCAGAAACAAGTTCAGAAGCACGGTTCGGAAGAACGCGTAAGGTGAGGTGGCCGAGAGGCTGAAGGCGCTCCCCTGCTAAGGGAGTATGCGGTCAAAAGCTGCATCCGGGGTTCGAATCCCCGCCTCACCGCCATTTCCGATGCATCCATAGCTCAGCTGGATAGAGTACTCGGCTACGAACCGAGCGGTCGGAGGTTCGAATCCTCCTGGATGCACCATTCGGAAAGATGAAGTAAGAGTGAACGAGCAGTTCCTTTCATGGTGAGTTGTTAGCACCCTGCGTTGTACAAGAATTATCTCGATGCATCCATAGCTCAGCTGGATAGAGTACTCGGCTACGAACCGAGCGGTCGGAGGTTCGAATCCTCCTGGATGCACCATTCTTCGTATCATCCTCAGGTTGTTTCAGTTAGTCCATCGTAAGAAAATCTCAATGCATCCATAGCTCAGCTGGATAGAGTACTCGGCTACGAACCGAGCGGTCGGAGGTTCGAATCCTCCTGGATGCACCATTCTTCGTATCATCCTCAGGTTATTTCAGTTAGTCCATCGTAAGAAAATCTCAATGCATCCATAGCTCAGCTGGATAGAGTACTCGGCTACGAACCGAGCGGTCGGAGGTTCGAATCCTCCTGGATGCACCACTTTTAGCTCCTCCTTTCCAAATATCTCAGCCAATAGTATTAACACGCGTAAAAACCACTGAATTAACCGTCGTTTATCCTCGGTATTGCCCTCTGACCTTTTTCTGAAAACGAAAATTACTAATGCTTTCAAAGCATTTGCGGTTAAGCGCGCCTGGCGACAACCTGAGCGCATTACGCTAAAGTAATGGCTCATTTTGTGGTGCTGGACGGAGTGACAATGTACGACCAATATGACGCCCTGATTTTCGATATGGACGGCACAATTCTGGATACTGAGCCGACACATCGAAAAGCCTGGCAGCAGGTGCTGAGCCGCTACGGTTTCACCATGGATGAAGACAAAATGGTGAGTTTTAATGGCGCTCCAACCTGGCAACTGGCTGAGTTCATTCTTGAGCAGAACAACGCCACGCACGATCCCCATCTGCTGGCAGCGGAGAAAACCGCGGCCCTCAAGGCAATGTTATTGGATGACGTGCGCCCGCTTCCGCTGATGGAAGTGGTTAAAGCCTATCATGGTCGTCGTCCGATGGCGGTTGGCACCGGCAGTGAACACAGTCTGGCAAAAGCCCTGCTCGAAGAGTTGGGTGTTTATCACCTGTTTGATGCGGTAGTCGGCGCTGATGATGTACAGCGTCATAAACCGCAACCCGATACATTCTTACGCTGCGCTGAATTAATGGGCATCGCGCCCGAGCGCTGTGTGGTGTTTGAGGATGCTGACTTTGGCGTACAAGCCGCGAAAGCAGCAGGCATGGATGTCGTTGATGTCCGTTTACTGTGAATGAATTTCTGACCTATGGATCGTTATTCGGCAGCAGCTTTCTGAGCGCAACCCTGCTACCAGGGAGTTCGGAAGCGGTGCTGGTTGCACTGCTGATCGCCCAGAAGGGTTCAGTTTATGGATTGTTATTGGCTGCATCAGTGGGAAACACGCTGGGTGGCCTGACCAACATTCTTCTTGGTCGCCTGATGCCGCTTAAAGAGCAAGGGCGATGGCACAACACAGCAATGACGTGGTTACACCGATTGGGACCCGCAGCACTGTTACTCAGCTGGCTGCCGGTAGTGGGCGACTTACTCTGCGTGCTCGCAGGTTGGTTGCGCTTTGCCTGGCTACCTGCGGTGCTGTTTCTCGCCATCGGTAAAACGCTGCGTTATATCGTTATCGCGACCGCCACATTACAAACAATGCAATGGTGGCATTGATTCGCACAGATTCGAGGCTACGGTTAACATTATGCTGAACAAAAATAAATTATTCGCACAGCGGGAGGTTAATGTGATCCCGGACGTATCTAAAGCACTTTCCTGGTTGGAAGCGCATCCTGACGCGTTGAAGGGTATCGGCCGTGGTATTGAGCGCGAATCACTGCGCGTAAAACCCGATGGTCACCTTGCAACCACAGGTCACCCTGAATCTCTCGGTTCAGCGCTTAAGCACGATTGGATCACCACCGATTTTGCCGAAACGCTGATGGAGTTCATCACGCCGGTTGATCAAGACATCGAGCGCTCATTGGCGTTCCTGCGCGATATTCACCGCCACGTGGCGCGTGAGTTGGGCGAAGAACGTCTGTGGCCGTTTAGCATGCCAGGTTACGTTGATGACGTCGATAGCATTGAGCTGGCGCAGTATGGCAGTTCAAATATCGGTAAAATGAAAACGCTGTATCGTCAGGGGCTGAAGAACCGCTATAGCGCATTGATGCAGATTATTTCTGGCGTGCACTACAACTTCTCGCTGCCGCTGTCGTTTTGGCAGGAATGGGCGGATGTAAAAGATTTGGAGAGCGGTAAGGAAACTATCTCTGCCGGCTATCTGCGTTTGATCCGCAACTATTACCGCTTTGGTTGGGTGATTCCGTATCTGTTTGGCGCATCACCGGCGATTTGTTCTTCCTTCTTGCAGGGCCGCGAGACTAAATTGCCATTTGAAACGGATGGCAAAGGTACGCTGTGGCTGCCGCACGCCACGTCACTGCGCTTGAGCGATCTCGGTTATACCAATAAATCGCAGAGCGGCTTGGGCATTACTTTCAATTCACTGGAAGGTTATGTGGCGGCACTGAAGGCGGCGATCAAAACGCCGTCGGAAGAGTACGCGGCGATGGGCACCAAAGATGCCGATGGCAACTGGCTGCAACTGAATACCAACGTACTGCAAATTGAAAATGAGCTGTACGCGCCGATTCGTCCGAAACGCGTTACGCGTTCAGGTGAAGCGCCATCTGATGCGCTGTTGCGCGGCGGTATTGAATACATTGAAGTGCGTTCGCTGGATATCAACCCATTCTCGGCGATTGGCGTTGATGCCAATCAGGCACGCTTCCTCGATCTGTTCCTGATTTGGTGTACTTTAGCGGATGCGCCAGAGATGAGCGCCGATGAGCTGCTGTGTACCCGTAAGAACTGGAATCGTGTGGTGATGGAAGGGCGTAAGCCGGGCCAGGTTATCGCGGTCGGTTGTAGCGAGACGGAGCATACGCTGGTAGAAGTGGGTAAGGCGCTGTTTGCCGACCTGCGTCGCGTAGCGGAAGTGCTCGACAGCAATCATGGCGACACGCAATATCAACAGGTTTGCGATCAACTGGTAGCGTCATTCGACGATCCTGAGCTAACCTATTCGGCGCGCATTCTTCATGCCATCAAAGAAAATGGTTTGACCGGAGCGGGCGTGGCGTTGGCGGAACAGTATCGTCATCTGTTGTGTGAAGAACCATTAGAGATTCTGACTGAAGATGATTTCAGTCGTCAGGCGTTGGAATCGGTACAAGCGCAAGAGAAGCTGGAACAGAGCGACACGCTGGATTTCGAAAGTTACCTTGCCGGTCGTGAAGGCTAGAAAAGAAAATGGCCACATCAATGTGGCCAAAATTAACATCTCTGTTGTCAGGGATGATGATAACAAATGCGCGTCTTTCATATATTCAGACGTTGGACGATTAGAAAAGTTTCATCGTTTCAAAAAAAATCTCAAAACAGGAGGTGACGTATGCCACTACTGGATAGTTTTACTGTTGATCACACCATCATGGGCGCGCCTGCCGTGCGCGTAGCAAAAACCATGAATACTCCGCATGGCGATACCATCACCGTTTTTGACCTGCGTTTCTGCCGTCCGAATATCGAAATTCTGACTGAGCGTGGCATTCATACGCTGGAGCACCTGTTTGCAGGCTTCATGCGTAATCACCTGAATGGTGATGGCGTAGAAATCGTGGATATCTCACCAATGGGTTGCCGCACTGGCTTCTACATGAGCCTGATTGGTACGCCGGATGAGCAGCGCGTCGCGAAAGCCTGGAAGGGCGCGATGGAAGATGTTCTGAAAGTGAAAGAGCAGAGCCAGATTCCAGAACTGAACGAATATCAGTGCGGTAGCTACAAACTGCACTCGCTGGACGAAGCACAGCAGATCGCCCGCAATGTGTTGACACATGACATTGGCGTTAACCGCAATGAAGATCTGAAGCTGCCTGCTGAGAAGCTGAAAGAGCTGCACATCTAGTTTGCACGCTACAATGAAAAACGCCGCGAATATCGCGGCGTTTTTGTTGATGGAGATTAAGACCCAATTGAAGATTTCAACGCTTGATGCGGCGTGATGCGCACCTGCTTTACCATATTGTCCTGTACGTCGAGAATATCGATATCGTAAGCGCCAACGGTAACGCGGGTATCAACCAGCGGAATCTCTTCTAATGCTTCCAGCAGCATGCCGTTGATGGTGCGTGCATCCTCTTCTGGCAACATCCAGTTAAAGGCTTTATTGATTTCGCGTACATTGGCGCTGCCTTCAATCAGTACCGAACCATCATTTTGCGGCATCACTTCTTCAGCCAGCGACGGTGACATTGAAGTGGTGAAATCGCCGACGATCTCTTCGAGAATATCTTCGATGGTGACCAGGCCTTTCACATCGCCATATTCATCGACCACCAAGCCAACCTTCTTCTTGTTGCGCTGAAACTTGACCAATTGCACATTCAGCGGCGTGCCTTCTGGCACGTAGTAAATTTCATCGGCGGCGCGCAGCAGGCGTTCTTTATTGAACTCTTTCTTCTCGGTCATCATGCGCCACGCCTCACGCACGCGCAGCATGCCGACACAATCATCCAGCGAATCACGGAACAACACGATGCGTCCATGTGGTGAGTTGCTGAGTTGACGCACGATCGACTTCCAATCGTCATTGACGTTGATGCCGACGATTTCGTTGCGCGGCACCATGATGTCATCCACGCTGACTTTTTCGAGGTCGAGCACCGACAGCAGCATGTCCTGATTGCGGCGCGACATCAGCGAACGTGATTCATGCACGATGGTACGCAGCTCTTCTTTACTTAGCGCTGAACTGATTGATCCATCGGTCTTAATCCCGACCATGCGCATCAAAATGCGCGTAATGGTGTTCAGCAGCCATACCAGCGGCAGCATCACATATTGCAGTGGCGCCAGTAACACGCTGCTGGGATAAGCCACTTTTTCGGGATAAAGCGCGGCAACGGTTTTTGGCAGTACTTCGGCAAACACCAGCACCACAAAAGTCAAAATACCGGTGGCGATTGCTACACCCGCATCGCCATATAAGCGCATGCCAACAATAGTGCCAAGTGCAGAAGCGAGGATGTTGACGAGGTTATTACCGATTAAAACCAGGCTAATTAAACGATCGGGACGACGCAGTAAGCGTTCTACGCGGCGAGCAGCGCGATTGCCGCTTTTCGCTTTGTGGCGCAGCTTGTAACGATTGAGCGTCATCATGCCGGTCTCTGAACCGGAGAAATAGGCAGAGACCAGCACCATGATGACCAGCGTAATGATCAGCGTGGTGGTTGAAACGTGTTCCAACACAAAATCCTTAGTGAGAGGTGAGCAGG
>NZ_JBCNNP010000077.1:0-15283 GCF_039594315.1 Pantoea sp. | reverse complement strand
AGCTCTTGCGCACAAACTAAATGGCGCGCCCGACAGGATTCGAACCTGAGACCTCTGCCTCCGGAGGGCAGCGCTCTATCCAGCTGAGCTACGGGCGCGTAGCGCCGTTGCGGATGGGCATACTACGGGCTTGACCTCATACTGTCCAGCCCTTTTTTATAAAAAAAACGCGTTTGATTACGCTTTGTGCATTCCATCGATAAATACAGCAGTTTGAGGTGCTTACCCACCGATTGTTGCTGAAAAAACCGTCAACCTCAGAGATCGCCACGCCAATGGTAACGCAAATATTTGAGCAATTTTAATTGGCGACGCCAGCGTGAAGGTTGACGAATGAGTCGATAAAGCCACTCCAACCCGGATTTTTGCCACCAAATTGGCGCGCGCTGCACGTGACCGGTAAACACATCGTAAGTGCCGCCCACGCCCATATACAATGCATGTGGCCAATGTGCACGGCAATCACGCATCAACAATTCCTGACGCGGCGAACCCTGCGCCACCGTGACAATCTGCGCGCCGCTCGCCGCAATGCGTGCAAACAACGCATCCCGCTCATCCGGCGCAAAGTAACCATCCTGACTGCCGACAATATTCACATTCCATTGGCGGCGCAATTTGTCGCAAGTTTCCTGCAGCACTTGCTGACGCCCACCAATCAGAAACACCGGAATGCCTTCGCGCCCCGCACGCTCCATCAGCGCTTCCCACAAATCTGCGCCCGCGATGCGATTGACCTGCAATTGGGGATACTTTTTACGAAGTGAACGCACAATGCTAATGCCATCGGGATATTTGAACTCAGCTTCAGCGATGAGCGTACGCAGCTGTGCATCTTCTTCCAGCGTAAGCATTTTCTCGGCGTTCATCGCAATCAATGTACCGCTGCGTGGTTTGCCATCAGGCAACAGAAAACGCAGGAAGCTCGCCATATCATTGAAGGCGTGAAGATCGACTCCGCGCACGCTATAGCGCGGCTTATCGCTATTCATGGTATGAATTTTCCCATTGTGCCCAGAAGTTAAGAAGGGCTATGTAAAACCGGCTCGCTGCGTGGGCGAATCAACCCCGCACGCGCCAACAGCCAGTAAAGCAATTTCGCCAGCCCAATGCAGGCAGCAAAAATCAAACAGAAGAACACCACGCGAGAACCAAATGCATCCAGCCCTTCACGCGCGAGTACGATCATATTAAACACCGCGCCAAAGCAGAAGCTCTGCAATATCGCGCCGCTGTAGCGGTTGTCAGTATCGCGCCCATAAAGGTACAAGTTGTCGAAGCCTTTCATCAGCCAACCAACTGCCACAGCGCCAATCGGGATAAACCACACGCCGCCCATCACCAGCAACGAGCCGAGCAAGGTCGGTGAAATTGCCAAACCTGAATGGTTGTTGAGCACTTCCCAGGTAAAGTAGTTAGCGCTGTTCAGGACGATAGAAGGACGTCCCGGCCACAACCAGCTGGGGATAAAGACATAGAAATCACGCCAAATGGGCGCCAATCCCTGGAAATCGATCTTGTCGTAGTTCTGCAATAACAACGCCAGATTTTCCCACGGCGAGAAGGTATCGCGCGTCAGATAAAGGAAGGTATAAAACGCTTCATCACCCACCACATCAAGGTTATAACGGCGCAGCGCCAGCCAGAACATGCCACCAATCGCCATCACACCCGCGCCAACCAGCATCCACAGCGTGATCCAGCCGCGCGTAATGCCAATAAACAGGAACAACGCAAACGCGATGATGATGTTAGCGCGCGTACCGCCCACCAGCGCATAAGTCAGCAGACCAAACGACACCGAAACCAGTAAAAACCATAGCCACTGGCGCTGCGTCGGTTTGAGGAAGTAACGAATCAGCATCGCGGGAATAAAGAAGTAGAAAAAGCGTTTGAGCGCCACGCCAGACACTTCGCTGGAGAAAATCTGGTTGTAAGCAGAAAGCCGGAACAGCAGTAAGCCGTTGTGCATGAAGAACACCGTTACGGTGCCAATCGCTACCAACGCCAGCAGCAAACAGGTCAAATTGGTTTCAACGCGATTCATTTGCAGCCACGGCTTGCGCGGCGCAGCATCAGCGGGCCGCAAACGCACTTTGTAGCTGACGTAATAGATAGCGTAGAAACTGGTGGCGGCCAGCAGCGCTTGTAGCAGATAGTCTGGCGGCACCACGCTGACGTTAAAGCGGAACACCAAAATGCCCGTCAGCGGGAAGCCAAAGTAAAACGTCAGCAAATAGAGAATGGTGAAGAACAGGTGAAAGTTGAAACGCACCCGCTTAAATTCGCGCCAGGTTAAGGTCAGAATGAAACCCAGCGAAAACAGATAAACCACCAGCAGACCACTAAACTGCATCAGGTTCATGTTCTCTCCCTTTCACTCAGAGTGAGCGCATCGCGCCAACCTGCCAGATAGCCAGGGGAAAAAAAGGCGATCGCGGACTGATCACATTGCGTCAATTGCCGCTGTGCTTCCGCCACGCTTGAGACATCCAACGCATCTTCACTGAACAACACTGGCAATCCTTGTTCACTGAGATCGCGCCAGAACGGATTTTTACGGTTCAGCACGAACGGAATAGTTGCCTGAATGAGCAAACACAGCGTACCGATGCCTTGTTGACGTTCGAACATAAAATAGCCGAGCTGGCAGCGGCTAAGCAATGCCAGATAAGCATCAAAGTCAATTTTGTCGCGCAACAGCGTGACCTGCCCCGCCGGGAACAGGCGTTGTGCCGCGGCAGCAACCTCATTGATATAATCTTGATTGTTCTCTGGGTAACCGAGCGGCACCACCACCTTCACTTGCTCGCCAAACTGCGCGCGAATCGCCTCTAATCCAGCAATGTGGCGATTACTGCGATCGCCGGAGTTGCCGAGCAAAATAGTAAAGTCGCGACCATCTTCTGCTGCTGGCACCGCCGCGTTAGGCATGCGGGTCGGGAAATAGAGCAGCGAAGCCGGTACGCGCGGATGGCGCTGCTGGAAATGGTGCAAATCACCGCGCGTCGCAAATACCCGCGCCATACGACCTTGCGCCAGCCGGCGCATTAGATAAAACAGTTGGTACTTCAGGCCGCGCCCTTCTTCATACAAATCCGCGCCCCACACATGCCAGAACGCCTGCTGACGACGCAGCTTGCCGCTGAGTAACGCAAGCCAAATGCCGGGATTGAACTGACCATGGAAGAAGAACCGCTGAGAACGATTTGCTGCCCGAGTAATCACCGCCTGCGCCAGCACACGCTTGCTGCTGAAGATTTCAATATGCAGCGACGTGTAGGCTTGCAGCGTTTCTGGGGCATTAGAAACCACCATAAATTGACGCGGCGCATCGCCAGGCATCTCGCGGCTCATCACGTCATTAAAGAAGCGCAACACCGTATGATTGTGATGTGGGATATCCGATCCCAACACGTGAAAAGTCGTCATTTTTTCCGGCAATAAATCATGAAGGCGCCACAACAAAGGGCGAAGTAGAGCACGTAGGTTGCCATGTAAGCCTGAGCGGCTCCGGCGGTACCGTGCAAAGGAATCAGCCAATGGGAAAAACCGGTCAGCAACGCAAACTGGCTGATTTCAGTCAAAATATAAAAGCGCAGCGACGCTTTAGCGATCACCAGATATCCGAAAACATAGGCACCAACTTTAAACACGTCACCGCATAACTGCCAAACAAACAGGTCACGCATCGCGCTGAACTGGGATGAAAACAGCAGCCAAATCGCCACGTCGCGCAGTAACCACACGCAGAAACTGGCCGCCGCCACCGCAGGCAACACAAAACGCAGCGCGCGGCCAATTTCACGAGCAATTTGTGGCTTCTGCTCCAGGCGCGCCAATGTTGGCAGCAGCCAAACGCTAAAGGTGGCAGTGATAAATTGCAGGTAGGCATCGGAAATGCTGGTCACGCCTTGCCACAAGCCAACTTGCGCCCAACCTTGCTGCTCCGCCAGCAGATTACGCATCATCACCCACGCCACCGGCAAGGTGAATGAGGTAATCAGCGCCATAACGGTAAATTTCGCCAGATTGCGCGCCAAATCGGGATGCCAGCCTGGCTTGAGCCAACTGAGCGGCAGCACATCGCGATGGCGGCGTAACATCAGCAAGGCCGGGAATACCAGCAACGCCGGAACCAACGCCAGGCCGACCAGCGCACCCGCATAGCCGCCCATCCACCAGCAGATAACATAACCCAGCACACCAATCAGGCTTCCGGCAATCAGCGCCAGCGCATTGCCGCGCGCGTCACGAAAACCTTTCAGTAATGCCAGCGTGAGATTGGCCCAGGCAATGCCGAGTTGCAGGAAAGCGACGATGCGCAGCACATTTTCAAAGCCGGCATGACCAAACAGCGCCGTGCTGATCGGTTTTGCCGCCAGCAAAAACACCAACGCCAGCAGCGTAGAAAAGCCCAACACAATCGCCGAAGCCGTGCCGGTCACGGCGCGCAGTTGCTGCGGATGATGTTGGTGTTGCGCCACTAAAGTGGTGATGCCGTTAAAAATACCGGCACCGGCCAACACGCCGAGTACCGTGATTAACTGGCGAAAGTTACCAGCCTGACCAATGCCTTCTGGCCCGTAACTGACGGCCAGAAGTTTCACCACCAGCAAACCGGCAACGATTTTGACCAGAGTGGAAGACGCGGTCCAGACGGATGCTTTAGCTAATGACATCAGGCAAAGAAACTCAGCAACGAACTGATCACTGTACGCTGATTATTGTCCGACAGGTTATAGAACAGCGGCAGACGTAACAGGCGCTCACTTTCCGAGGTGGTAAACACATCATCGCCATGGAAACGACCAAAGCGTTCTCCAGCCGGTGAACTGTGCAGCGGAATGTAATGGAACACCGTGAGGATTTCCGCCTCTTTCATCCAGTTGATTAGCGCCTGACGATCGTCGCTGTCGCGAAGTTTGATATAGAACATATGCGCGTTGTGGCGACAGTTTTTCGGCACCACTGGCAGTTCAATGCGCCCGGCTGCTGCCAGCGGTTGCAGCGCATCATAATAGCGTTGCCACAAACGCAGACGCTGCTGGTTGATGCGTTCTGCTGCCTCCAACTGCGCCCACAAATAGGCAGCTTGCAGATCCGCCATCAGATAGCTGGAACCGATGTCACGCCAGGTATATTTATCCACTTGTCCGCGGAAGAACTGGCTGCGGTTGGTGCCTTTTTCACGGATGATTTCCGCACGCTCCACCAGCTTCGCTTCGTTGATCAACGTCGCGCCACCTTCGCCACCGGCGGTGTAGTTTTTGGTTTCATGGAAGCTAAAACAGCCAATATGACCGATAGTGCCAAGCGCGCGTCCTTTGTATTGCGACATCACACCCTGCGCCGCATCTTCAATCACATACAGTTTATGCTTCGCCGCCAGCGCCATGATGGTGTCCATCTCACACGCCACGCCCGCATAATGCACCGGCACAATGGCGCGGGTTTTTGGCGTGATCGCCGCTTCAATCAGCGTTTCGTCGATATTCAGCGTATCCGGACGCACATCGACAAACACGATGGTCGCACCGCGCAGCACAAAGGCGTTGGCGGTGGAAACAAAGGTGTAGCTCGGCATGATCACTTCATCGCCGGGCTGCAAATCAATCAATATCGCAGCCATCTCTAACGATGCGGTGCAGGATGGCGTCAGCAATACTTTTTTGCTGCCGAAGTGTTGCTCCATCCACTGCTGGCAGCGACGGGTAAATCCGCCATCGCCACACAGCTTGCCGCTGGCCATCGCCGACTGCATATATTCAACTTCACTGCCGACAATCGGCGGCGCATTAAATGGGATCATCGAGCTTTCCTGTAGAACCAGTACGCGGTGCTTTCTAGCCGCGCACCGCTGCGTAAATAGAGGCGCATCGCCGTGAGGTTGCTGAGTTGAGTGGCGACGCGCAGCTGTGAAAGTTGGCGCACGCGGCCCCAATCCGCCGCAGCGAGTAACAAGCGCTGCCCCACGCCCTTTCCTTGTGCGCCGGGCAACACCGCCAACAGGCCGATACGCATGTCGCCGTCCACTTCGCGCATTGAGACAAAACCTTGCAGCGCGCCCTGCTCATCACAAGCCACTAAGCATTGATTATCGAAGGTGCCGCGTATCGCGTTTTCAGCCCATTGTGCATAAAAGCGTGCGCTGTCCGTTGCATCGAACCAGGGAGCACGAAAACGGCTTTGGCTGAACGCCTGCGCTGCCGCCTCACGCAACGCGGGAATTTGCGCTTCCCGCGCAATACGCACGCCAGCTTGCCGCTCAGTATGTTTGATGGGGATGCTGAGATCGGCTTCACCTTCAACCAGCTGAAAACCCTGCTGGCTCAATGCATCGATAACCTCAATGCGCTCGGCTGGCACTTTGGCTTGCCACAACGCATAAGGCTGCTGCAACGCGTCGGCCAGCGGCAAATCACCGTCCAGTTCAAGTCGCGCGCTGTTCTGCCCGAAGAAGTCGTTTTCCCATTTGAGGGGATTAATATTGACGCGGACGGGCATTATGAACATCCAGCAAATACTGGCCGTAGCCGGTTTTGGTCAAAGCCTGCGCGGCTGCCAGCAATTGAGCATCGCTGAGCCAACCGTTGCGCCACGCGATCTCTTCCAGACAGGCGATTTTAAAGCCCTGCCGTTTTTCCACCGTTTGCACAAACATGCTCGCTTCAATCAGGCTGTCATGCGTGCCGGTATCCAGCCAGGCAAAACCACGCCCTAATAGTTCGACGGCAAGCTCACCCTGATCGAGATACATCTGGTTGATGGCGGTGATTTCTAACTCGCCTCGCGCAGAAGGCTTAACCTGTTTGGCAAACTCCACCACACGATTATCGTAAAAATAGAGTCCCGTCACTGCCCAGCGCGATTTTGGCTGCTGCGGCTTTTCCTCGATCGATAGCGCGTTGAAATCATCATCAAACTCCACCACGCCAAAACGTTCCGGATCCATCACCTGATAGGCAAATACCGTGGCGCCGCAGCTGCGTGCCGCCACTTTCTTCAGTTTAGGGCTGAAACCCTGGCCGAAATAGAGATTGTCGCCCAGCACTAGGCAGCAGTTATCATCACCGATAAAGGATTCACCAATGATAAACGCCTGTGCTAATCCATCAGGGCTGGGTTGTTCTGCATAGGCTAGTTGGATGCCAAATTCGCTGCCATCGCCGAGCAAACGCTCAAAATGGGCGCGATCTTCCGGCGTGGTGATGATCAAAATTTCGCGTATGCCTGCCAACATCAGCACCGACAGTGGATAGTAAATCATCGGCTTGTCGTACACCGGCAAAAGCTGTTTCGAGATGGCGCGGGTAATCGGATGCAAGCGCGTGCCCGAACCTCCGGCTAAAATAATGCCTTTCATCGCTGCTCCTTTTGCAGTGCGCTTTAGCGCGGCGTGGTTAATCCCAAACGTTCGCCGCGATAGCTGCCGTTAAGAATCGCCTGCCACCATTGCGGGTTCGCCAGATACCATTGCACGGTTTTTCGAATGCCGCTCTCAAAGGTTTCCTGCGGCGTCCAGCCAAGTTCTCGGGCGATTTTACTGGCATTGATGGCGTAACGCTGATCATGTCCTGGGCGATCGGTGACAAAGGTGATCAAATCCCGATAGCGCGCCAGATGTGGCGCACGTTGCTGCGGTGCCAGCTCATCCAGTAGATCGCATAGCGTCTCCACCACTTCAAGATTGCGCCGTTCGTTATGACCGCCAATATTGTAGGTTTCGCCGACTTTGCCGCTGCTCACCACGCTGTAAAGTGCGCGCGCATGATCTTCCACATACAACCAGTCGCGAATCTGGCTGCCATTGCCATACACCAGCAACGGCTTTCCAGCCAGCGCATTGATGATGGTGAGCGGAATCAGCTTCTCTGGAAAATGGTAGGGGCCGTAATTGTTGGAGCAGTTGGTGATGATAATCGGCAAGCCATAGGTGCGAAGCCAGGCACGCACAAGGTGATCGCTGCTGGCTTTAGTGGCTGAATACGGGCTGCTTGGCGCATAAGGCGTGGTTTCAGTGAAGAAATCGTCGCTGCCGTGCAGATCACCAAACACTTCGTCGGTGGAGATGTGATGCAGGATGAAGCCCTTTTTGCGTTCATCCGCCATGCCATTCCAGTAATACCTTGCTGCTTCCAGCAATTGATAAGTGCCGACGATGTTGGTTTCGACAAAAGCAATCGGCCCATCAATCGAACGGTCAACATGGCTTTCCGCCGCCAAATGCATGATGCAATCGGGCTGGTATTGCGCCATAACGCGATCTAACTCGGCACGATCACAAATATCCACTTGCTCAAAGGCAAAGCGCGCATCTTGTTGTACCGGTGCCAGCGAGGCCAAATTCCCGGCATAACTGAGCTTATCGACCACCACCACGCGATGTTCGGTGCTCTCAATGAGAAAACGCACCAGCGCCGAGCCAATAAAGCCCGCGCCGCCCGTAACCAGAAACTGCTTCATCGCCAGACACCTTTGGTATCGACAATCCACGGTTGCGTGACTTGTACGGCGTCGATGGCGCGGAACTGCGCATGATCAACCAGCATTACCACGATATCGGCCTGTTGCAGCGCCTTTTCGCTGGAAATCAATGCGGCTTCATCTGCCAGCCGCGCAGGAATCTCAGTAACGTGCGGCTCAACTACCCAGGTTTGCCCGCTGTGCCATTCAGCAATCATATGCGCCACCGTCACCGCCGGGCTTTCGCGCAAATCGTCAATGTTCGGTTTAAATGCCAGGCCAAAGCAAGCGATGGTAACGTCACTGGCGCGTTTGCCGCTGGCGGTGAGGCACTCTGCTAACGCCTGTTTAACTTGATCCAACACCCAACCTGGCTTGGCATCATTCACTTCGCGTGCAGTGCGGATCAATCGCGCCTGTTCAGGATTTTGCGCCACAATAAACCACGGATCGACCGCGATGCAGTGACCGCCAACGCCCGGCCCCGGTTGCAGGATGTTGACGCGCGGATGGCGATTTGCCAACGCAATTAGCTCCCACACATTGATGTTCTGCTCGGCGCAGATCAGCGACAGCTCATTGGCAAAGGCGATGTTCACATCGCGGAAGCTGTTTTCGGTCAGTTTGCACATTTCAGCGGTGCGCGCGTTGGTTTCCACGCATTCGCCGCGCAGGAAGATGCGGTACAGCTCGCTGGCTCGCGCGGAACACGCTGGCGTCATACCGCCAATCACACGATCGTTGTCCAGCAGCTCAACCATCACTTTGCCCGGCAACACGCGCTCCGGGCAGTAAGCGATAAATACCTCGCATGCCTCGCCGTGTTGCGGAAAATGCAGATCGGGACGTGCTGCAGCCAACCAGTCGGCCATTTGTTCTGTGGTGCCAACCGGCGAGGTTGATTCGAGGATCACCAGATCACCAGCTTTCAATACTGGCGCAATCGCCAGCGCAGCAGCCTGTACGTAGCTGAGATCGGGCTGATGATCGCCAATAAACGGCGTCGGTACCGCAATCAGAAAAGCGTCGGCGGCTTCAGCTTGCGTAGTGGCGCGCAGATAACCGGCATGAACCGCCTCACGCACCACCTCGCCCAGTTCCGGCTCAACGATATGGATATCACCACGATTGATGGTTTCGACAGCGCGGATATTGATATCCACGCCGATGACTTTTTTTTCCCGAGAAGCAAAAACGGCGGCGGTTGGCAACCCAATGTAGCCCAGTCCGATGACGGAAATGGTTTCAAAACTCATGGTTATACTCTGTGTTGTTTTAGGGCCTGCAAAATGCGCGCGCAGGCATGACCATCGCCATATGGATTGTGCGCGCGGCTCATTGCCTGCCAGGCTTCATCGTCCTGCAACAGCAGGCTGACTTCAGCGACAATTTTACTGATATCGGTGCCCACCAACTTCACCGTGCCTGCATCGACGGCTTCCGGGCGCTCGGTGGTATCACGCATCACCAGCACCGGTTTACCCAGCGATGGTGCTTCTTCCTGAATGCCACCGGAATCAGTCAAAATCAGCCATGAGCGATTCATCAGCCAAACAAACGGCAGATATTCCTGCGGCTCGATCAGAATGATGTTTTCAATGCCGCTGAGAATGCGGTTTACCGGCTCGCTGACATTCGGGTTGAGGTGCACCGGATAAACAATTTGCGCCTGCGGATGCTGGCGGGCAATTTGCGCCAGTGCGCTGCAAATACGCTCAAAACCATCACCAAAACTTTCACGACGATGGCCGGTGACCAGAATCAGTTTTTTGTCGGCGTCGAGGAAGGGGTAACGCGCTGCAAGGCGGGCATTGAGATCGGCATCATCCAACACGCGATCGCGGACCCATAACAACGCATCAATCACCGTGTTGCCAGTGACGAAAATGCGCGCTTCCGGCAGATTTTCGCGCAACAGGTTTTGCCGTGAATTTTCGGTAGGCGTGAAGTGATAACTCGCCAGATGGCCGGTTAAGGTACGGTTAGCCTCTTCGGGCCACGGCGACATTAAGTTGCCGGTGCGCAGCCCGGCTTCCACATGCCCTACCGGAATCTGGTGATAGAACGCCGCCAGGCTCGCCGCAAAAGTGGTGGTGGTATCGCCGTGCACCAACACC
Organism: Pantoea sp.; assembly: GCF_039594315.1. Lineage (GTDB taxonomy): Bacteria > Pseudomonadota > Gammaproteobacteria > Enterobacterales > Enterobacteriaceae > Pantoea. The sequence goes on along the minus strand of NZ_JBCNNP010000077.1, from coordinate 4,700 downwards.
ACATCCGGTTTGAAATCAGCGAGGACGGTTTTCATGCCTTGCAAAATGCGGCTGGTGATCTCCGTCAGTCCTTGCTCGGGTCGCATGATATTCAGGTCATAATCGGGTTGCAGCTTAAACAGCCGCAACACTTGATCGAGCATTTCACGGTGCTGCGCGGTGACACACAGCCGTGACTCGAACGCAGCATCCTGCGCCAGCGCTTGCACCAGCGGAGCCATTTTGATCGCTTCAGGACGTGTGCCAAATACGGTCAGAACTTTCACGTGACTTCTCTTAGTGGCTGGTTGGTAACGTTAAACGCGGACGGCGCACCAGCGCCACTCCCGCACCAACTAGCGCGCCAATGACGCCCCACATGATCATCATAAACAGACGACGCGGACTATCGCGCGATACCGGTTCTTCCGGGGTACGTAAATAACGATAGGTCTGGAACTTTTTGTCCAGACGCGGCCCGGCTTGCAGTGTGCTGAGCATCGCCTTGTTTTGATCATAGCTTAAATCGTAAGCGGGTCCGCTGGCTTGCAAGGTGTCGAGTTGCGCTTGCAGCATTTGCTGTCCAAGCAGGAAGCGATCGCTGTCCGGCAGCGCTTCACCGGTTACCGGTGCGCGATTCTCTTTAATGCCTTGCTCGCCCGCCACTTTGAGCGCTTGTTCGATACGTTGACGTTGACGTTCAAATACTGCCTGCGCCACGTCTTGCTGGCGATGAACCTGTGATTGCAACTGCACGCTGCGTGCCTGCCAGGCGCCTTTTAATTCATCGTTCAGATGACGCGCCGCGCGTTCGCTGGCATAGGCGATGTATTGGCGCAGCAAATTGTTGGCATCACTGGCGGTTTCCGCGATCAGCTTGACGTTATCTAAGATGTTGCGTGCCGGGTCAGCCGCCGTAAATTGAATGTTGGTGATCAAATCGTCCAGCAACGCCGCATCGTTATGCGCATTGCCACTTTTGCGGCTTTTGTAATATTCGGTCTGCTGCCAGAAATCGCGACGCGTATCCCAGGAAGCCAATTGCATGGTGAATTCCTGGTAAACCTCATCCATCACCGTTGGTGCGGGCGAATTAAGATTCAACGTGTTGTTGCGCACATCCAGATTGTTGAGAAACTGCTGCTGCACAAAGAAATCACCCAACATGTTGACGGTCGGACGATCGGTGACCGCCGTGGTGCTCCAGGCTTGTTTCATCAACATAGAAGCCACCCACGCCAACAGCGCGAACAGCAGCGCCAAGCCCACAATCCAGCGCTTACCGCGCCAAAGTGTGCAGCCAAGGCCGCGTATATCCAGTTCGTTCTCCACAACCACAGAGGTCATAACAAAAATCCTTATTAGGGTACTTTTCTGGGTAATTTATTTTTTATCTTCGCCACTGCTTTGCCAGCGACGTTTAATACGACGAATTTTACGTGCCACGCGCCATGCGTGCTTCAGGCAGTAGCCGTAAAGCAGGAATGCCATCATGAACAGTACCAGCATCACCCATTCCGGGATGAAGGCCAGATATTCACCAAGCACGCCAATGCCGGCCAGAATCGCTGCAGCAACGGTAATTAACACAAATGCCTGCCGCGAGGTGAAACCGGCACGCATAATTAAGTGGTGAATGTGCTGACGGTCAGCAGAAAACGGGCTCATGCCTTTACGCAAGCGGCGATACATAATCGCCACCATATCCATCAGCGGAATGGCGATCAGCCACAGCGCGGTGACCGGCGTAATCGGATGGCTCAGACCTTGCGTGGTTTCCAGCAATATCCAGATGATGGTGAAGCCAATCATGGTGCTGCCGGCATCGCCCATAAACACTTTGTAGCGGCGACCAATCAACCCGAGATTGAGCAGAATATAAGGAATGGTGGCGGCGATCATCGCAAAGCACCACATCGCGAGGCTGGTTTGGCCGTCGAAGTACAGAATGATACCGATGGCGGCAAACGTGACGCTAGAGAGGCCGCCCAATAGGCCATCAATGCCATCGACCATGTTGAAGGCATTAATCGCCGCCCATACCGCAAATAACGTCAGTACGTAACCGAAAGGTCCAACGATTAATTCAACCGGGCCGATAATAAAACCGAGGCTGAGCAAATAGAGTTTGGCGCCGATCATCATCACGATGGCAACCGCGGCTTGAACTAACGCGCGGATTTTTACGCTGATATCAAAGCGATCATCCAGCGCACCAACCAGGACCAATACGCCCGCGCAGCTGAGATACAGCATGGCATGCGGTAAATAATAATTTGAGATGGCAAACGCAAAGCAGATTCCCGCGTATACGGAAATACCGCCGACTAACGGAATTGCGCCATGGTGTCGTTTTCGGGAGTTTGGTGTGTCCACAAGCCCAATTTTTTTAGCTGCTTTGCGAGCAAAAAACAGGAACACTAAAGTAAAAAGAAAAACTAAACCAAGCTCCGTACTCATAGTGAGTAAATTCACGTTCATGCTCTCAGCTAAAATCGAGGACAACAATAAGCAAAACGCCTGCTATTGCCGTATATCCCTATTCCGAATTCTGCTGCAGAAAAGTCTGATTGCTCAAAAATTCAACACATCTCTGCCACAGTCATTATAAATGCTTCCTGACTGCGCTAATCCTAATGCCCATAAATAAAAAACGCCACGTTAAGACGTGGCGTTAGCAATATTTCCTGGCAAATTGTGCGAATCGCCGCTTGGCTTAGCGACTCGCTTTTTCGCAACTTAGGAACGCTTCATCATATCGAAGAATTCGTCGTTGGTTTTGGTCATCGCCAGTTTGTTGATGAGGAATTCCATCGCGTCAATTTCACCCATTGGATGGATGATTTTGCGCAGAATCCACATCTTCTGCAGCTCTTCCTGCGTGGTAAGCAGCTCTTCTTTACGCGTACCGGAACGATTGTAATCAATCGCTGGGAACACACGCTTCTCGGCGATTTTGCGCGAGAGGTGCAATTCCATGTTACCTGTACCTTTAAACTCTTCGTAAATCACTTCATCCATCTTCGAACCGGTATCAACCAGCGCGGTCGCAATGATGGTCAGGCTGCCGCCCTCTTCCACGTTACGTGCCGCACCGAAGAAACGCTTCGGACGATGCAAGGCGTTGGCATCCACACCACCGGTCAGGACTTTACCTGAAGCCGGAACCACGGTGTTGTACGCACGCGCCAGACGCGTGATGGAGTCGAGCAAGATGATCACATCTTTTTTATGCTCAACCAGGCGCTTGGCCTTCTCGATTACCATCTCAGCAACCTGCACATGACGTGATGCTGGCTCATCAAAGGTCGAAGCAATAACTTCACCTTTAACCAGACGCTGCATCTCGGTCACTTCTTCCGGACGTTCGTCGATCAGCAGCACCATCAGCAGGCAATCTGGATAGTTGTAAGCAATGCTCTGCGCGATGTTTTGCAGCAGCATGGTTTTACCCGCTTTTGGCGGTGCCACGATCAGACCACGCTGACCACGACCAATTGGGGAAGCCAGATCCAGCACGCGGGCTGTCAGGTCTTCAGTCGAGCCATTACCGCGTTCCATACGCATACGCTTGCTGGCGTGCAGTGGCGTAAGGTTTTCGAACAGAATCTTGTTACGCGCGTTTTCCGGCTTGTCATAGTTAACTTCGTTAACTTTCAACAGCGCAAAGTAGCGTTCACCCTCTTTTGGCGGGCGAATCTTGCCAGAAATGGTGTCACCAGTGCGGAGGTTGAAGCGGCGGATTTGGCTGGGAGAAACGTAGATATCATCGGGACCGGCGAGGTAGGAGCTATCTCCAGAACGGAGGAAACCAAATCCGTCCTGTAATATCTCTAGCACACCATCACCAAAGATGTCTTCGCCGCTTTTTGCGTGCTGTTTCAGGATAGAGAAAATAATATCCTGCTTGCGCATACGCGCCTGGTTTTCCAGCCCCATATTTTCGCCGAGGGTAATCAGCTCAGAAACCGGCGTATTCTTTAATTCGGTAAGATTCATAGTGATGGGTTCTTAAACTCGGGGTAATTCTCGAAATGATTGTCGTGAGTGGTATGGCAAAAATTCCATGCCTGTTAATGGCTCTTTTTCAACTCAGCTCGACGATTATCGTCAGATGTGGCGATAGGAAACGAGGAGACAGTCGAAAGATGATGCCGAATGTGCTTAGTCATCAGATTGCCAAACCACGATAACGTTCATTGCGAGTAGGGTCTGACAAGGGAAAACTTTAGATGCAAACTACAAGGTAAGAGCGTAATGCAGTGAACTCAACTTAACACGCTTAAAGTGAGACGTCCAGCAGTGGCGAAAAAATTCACCACCGCGGGACAAACACCGCGCTGGGCTTAGGCCAGGTTAGCGTTCAGGAACTCTTTCAGCTGCCCTTTAGACAGCGCACCCACTTTGGTTGCCGCCACTTCACCGTTCTTGAACAGCAGCAGAGTTGGGATGCCACGGATGCCATATTTAGGCGCGGTGCCTGGGTTGTCATCAATGTTCAATTTGGCGATGGTAAGCTTACCTTCGTACTCTTCTGCGACTTCGTCGAGAATCGGGGCGATCATTTTGCAAGGACCACACCATTCAGCCCAGAAATCTACCAGAGTGACACCGTCTGCTTTCAGTACGTCTGTGTCGAAACTGTCATCGGTCAAGTGAACGATCTTATCGCTGCTCATGTTTAACTCCAAAAGATTGCGCCTGGCGAATTGGCGGAAATG
>NZ_JBCNNP010000076.1:0-16134 GCF_039594315.1 Pantoea sp. | reverse complement strand
AGATATAGTAGTGCTGATGGCATTTCAGAGTTTTTTCATAAGTACCTGTTATTTCAGAGCCAGTTTTCGCAAATCAATCCATTTACGCGTGAGAACTCGCGTAAGTTATTTGATACCAGCGTGAGTGCAGTACTGCGGGCGTGACCGGCGATATGCAGGTCATTGAGGCCGATAGGTGTGCCATTTTTCTCCAGTTCTGCGCGAATTGCGCCATAGTGAAAAGCGGCTCTGGCATCGTAATTGAGCACATCCAGGCGTGAGACAAAATCTTCAACCACACGCAAGTTTCGCTCGGGAAACGCACTCTTTTCTGAACCATGAAACAGTTCTGCCAACGTGATTGATGAAATCACCATACGGCCAACATTGGCATTGAAACGTTCTAACACCTCGATTGGCCGCCGCTTGATAACGTAGATAACAATGTTGGTATCCAGCATATAGCGATGCATTAAAAATCTTCCCTTTCCGTTTGTTCTTGTGATGCACGCTCGTCCATAAAATCTTCGCTAACCGTTGGGCCATCAAGGAAAAAGCTGTCCCAGGCATTTTCAATTGGAACCAAGATACGTTCATTGCCAACGGCCCTGACGAAGACGTTTTTTACATCATCAGGGAATCGAACATCTGCTGGAATTCGCACATTCTGTGTTCTATTACTGGTAAATACCGTACCTCGCGACATATAAACCTCCTCAGTGAATCACTGGTTAAAGTTTACGCTCTTTCTGCTATATAGCAATGGTGTATAGCAGGTCATTCTGTAGCAAGTTGCGCCGTTTTCTTCTTGCGTCGCAGCTTATCCATCATCAAATACACCACTGGCGTAGTGTAAAGCGTCAGCAGTTGGCTCATCACTAAACCGCCAGCGATGGTGATGCCGAGCGGTTGGCGCAGTTCAGCGCCGTCGCCGCTGGTCAGGACTAACGGCAGCGCGCCAAACAGTGCCGCTAAGGTGGTCATCAGAATCGGACGGAAACGCAGCTGACATGCCTGGAAAATGGCGTCGCGCGCTGACAGATTGCCGTTACGCTCAGCATCTAAGGCGAAATCGACCATCATGATGGCGTTTTTCTTTACGATACCTATCAGCAGCAAAATACCGATCAACGCAATCAAGCTAAACGGCGTGCTGAACAGTTCCAGCGCCAGCAAGGCACCCACGCCCGCCGATGGCAGCGTGGAGAGAATGGTCAGCGGATGGACGTAACTTTCGTACAGAATCCCCAGCACGATGTACACCGCCGCAATCGCCGCCAGCATCAAGTAAAGCTGGTTGGATTGTGATTGCTGGAACACCTGCGCGGTACCGGCAAAACTGCCGCGTACCGTTGAAGGCACGCCAATCGCGGTGACGGTACGATCAATCGCATCCGACGCTTGCGACAACGACACGCCTTCCGGCAGATTGAACGAGATGGTTGACGCGGCAGACAAGCCTTGATGATTCACCGCCAGCGGCGCATTGGCCGGTTGCCATTTGGCAAACCAACTGAGCGGAATCGCTTTGCCATCACTGTTAATCACAAACATCTGATCCAACGAGCTGATGTCTTGCGTGTAACGCGGATCCACTTCCATCACCACTTTGTACTGGTTGAGCGGCTGGTAAATGGTGGAGATTTGGCGCTGACCAAACGCGTTATTCAGCAAGGCGTTGGCGGCGGAGACGTCGATGCCCAGCCGCGCCATGCTTTCACGATCGTAAGTCAGATTCATTTCGCTGCCGTTGTCCTGCTGATCCGAGTTAACGTCGGCCAGCTCGGGCAGGGCGGCAAATGCCTGGCGGATTTTCGGCTCCCATTCACGTAAATCTGCAAGGTTGTCCGACAGCAAACTGTATTGATAGCTGGCGTTGGATTCACGCCCGCCGATGCGAATATCCTGTACCGCGTTGAGATACAGATTAGCGCCTGGTTCTTTCGCCAGCTTGATGCGCAGGCGCGCAATCACTTCCTGCGCACTTTCGCTGCGTTCAGAAAGCGGTTTGAGTGACACAAACATCGAACCGCTGTTGGTGCGTGAACCGCCGGTAAAGCCGGTAACGTTATCCACCGCCGGATCGGCTTTGATGATGTTCATGAAATCTTGCAACTTGCCGCGCATCGCCTGGAAGGAAATGCTCTGATCCGCCGAGATAAAGCCTTGCAGTCGCCCGGTATCTTGTTCAGGCATAAAGGTTTTGGGGATTGAGATAAACAGCCAAACGGTGAGCGCCACGGTGCCGAGAAGCAGCATTAACACCCAAATGGCGTGATTCAGCACCCAACCGAGCGAGCGTCCATAGCCGTTTTGCACTTTCATCAGTAGCTTGCCAAAACCGCGGGTGCGCGGCTGGCTACGTTTGACCTGCGGCTTGAGCAAATAGGCGCACATCATCGGCGTCAGCGTTACCGAGATGAACAGCGAAATCAGGATCGCCACGGATAGCGTGATGGCAAATTCCGAGAAGAAGCGCCCAATAATGCCGCCGAGCATCAGCAGTGGCAGGAACACGGCAATCAGCGACAAACTCATCGATAGCACGGTAAAGCCCACTTCGCGCACGCCGGTTAGCGCCGCTTGCAACGGTTTCATACCGGCTTCGACATGGCGCGCGATGTTCTCCAGCACCACAATCGCGTCATCCACCACAAAACCAGTGGCGATGGTCAGCGCCATCAGCGACAGGTTATTCAGGCTGAAACCGCACAAATACATCGCGGCGAAAGTACCAATCAAAGACACCGGCACCGCAGCGGCGGGAATCAAGGTGGCGCGCCAGTCGCGCAGGAAAGCAAACACCACCAGAATCACCAGCGCCACGGCGATAATCAGCGACTGCTCGACTTCATGCAGTGAAGCTCGAATGGTCGGCGAACGATCCTGAGCGATTTGCAGATCGATCGCGGCAGGAATCACGTCATGCAGTTCTGGCAGTTCGCTACGAATGCGATCCACGGTATCAATAATGTTGGCTTCCGGTGACTTCCGCACCACCAGCAATACCGCCGCTTTGCCGTTGGTCATCCCGGCGTTGCGCACGTCCTGCACCGAATCCTGCACGTTGGCAACATCGCTGAGCCGCACTGCTGCGCCGTTGTTGTAATGCACCACCAGCGGCTGATATTCGCTGGCGGTTTGCAATTCATCGTTGGTGCGTACCTGCCAGCGCTGCTTCACATCATCAATCGCGCCTTGTGGACGACGTTGGTTGGCATTGCTGATGGCGGTGCGCACCGCATCCAGCGACACGCCTTGGTTGAACAGCGCTTGTGGGTTGAGATCGACACGCACCGCCGGTAGCGAACTGCCGCCAACCGTGACATCGCCAACCCCTTCGATTTGCGACAGTTTCTGCGCCAGTTGCGTTGAGGCGTAATCATACAGCTGACCGGGATTATAAATGTCCGAAGTCAGCGTCAGGATCATGATTGGCGCATCGGACGGGTTGGCTTTGCGGTAGCTCGGGCGGCTCGGCATGCCGGTGGGCAACAGGCTTTGCGCCGCGTTAATCGCCGCCTGCACATCACGCGCCGCACCGTTGATGTCGCGATCAAAATCGAACACCAAAATAATGCGCGTGCTGCCCAGCGAACTGGTCGAGGTCATTTCGCTAACGCCCGCAATGCGGCCCAATGAACGCTCCAGCGGCGTGGCAACCGAAGCCGCCATGGTTTCTGGTGACGCACCGGGTAACGAGGCAGAAATTAAAATTACCGGGAAATCCAGCTGCGGCAGCGGTGCAACCGGCAGCAGACGGAAACCGAGAATCCCGGCCAACGCAATGGCGATGGTGAGCAGCGTTGTCGCTACCGGACGATGGATGAACAGGGCGAAGAACTTCACGGCTGCGCCTCCGAGCGCTTAAAGCGACGGCGCGTGGCGTGAGACAGGCGATCAAACAGCAGATAGATCACCGGCGTGGTAAACAGCGTGAGCACCTGGCTGACCACCAAACCGCCGACCATCGCGATACCCAGCGGACGACGCAATTCCGCACCCATGCCGGTACTCAACATCAGTGGCAGCGCACCGAGCAATGCGGCTAGCGTCGTCATCAGAATCGGGCGGAAACGCAATAAACAGGCCTGATAAATCGCTTCACGCGGCGGCATGCCTTGCTCACGTTCCGCCGCCAGAGCGAAGTCGATCATCATGATGGCGTTTTTCTTCACGATACCGATCAGCAGGATGATGCCGATGATGGCGATGATATCCAACTCGTTGCCGCTCAGCATTAATGCCAGCAGCGCACCGACACCGGCGGTCGGCAGCGTCGAAAGAATGGTGATCGGGTGGATAAAGCTCTCATACAGCACGCCGAGCACGATATACATCGCCACCACCGCCGCGACAATCAGCCACACGGTGCTGGATAACGCCGCTTCGAACGCCAGCGTGCTGCCCTGGAATTGCGTCATCATTTCGGCAGGCATACCAACCTGATCTTCCGCTGCGCTGACTGCTTTTACCGCCTCGCCCAACGAATAACCTTCGGCCACATCAAATGAGAAAGTGGCCGACGGGAACTGGTCGAGATGGTTGATGCTTAACGCGGCGTGGCGTTCTTCGATCTGCGCAATCGCGCTCAGCGGCACGCTGCCGCCATCGCTGCTGTTGAGGCGAATGCCATCGAGACTCGCCAAACCCGGCGTGGCATCGTTGTTCTGCTCCAGCACCACGCGATATTGGTTGGCTTGGGTGTAAATAGTGGAAATCAGACGCTGACCAAAGGCGTTATACAGCGCGTTATCCACGTCGGCCATGCTGATGCCGAGGCGGCTGGCGCTGTCACGATCAACGCGCACAAAGGCTTCTAAACCTTGATCCTGCCAATCGCTGCTCACATCGCGCAATTCAGGCAAGGTGTTGAGTTGCTCCAGCAGTTTCGGCACCCACAAGCTGAGTGATTCCAGTGAACCGGATTGCAAGGTGAATTGATACGGCGTGCGGCTGGCTTGAGTATCAATAGTGAGATCCTGCACCGGTTGCAGCCACATGCTGACCCCCGGCACACGATCAATCGCCTGTTGCAGACGCTTTTGCACCACTGGAATGCGGTCATCACGTTGATCCAGCGGTTTGAGATTGATTTGCAGGCGGGCGCTGTTCAGTGCGGCATTGGTGCCATCGACGCCCACGAACGACGTCATGCTCTGCACCGCCGGATCTTTCATGATGATCGAGGCCACATCGCGCGTACGTTCCGCCATATTGGCGTAGGAAACCGACTGCGGAGCCTGCAAGGTGCCCTGAATAATGCTGTTGTCCTGCTGCGGGAAGAAGCCTTTCGGAATCATAATCCACAGCAACACGGTGATCAGTAAGGTGCCGAGCGCCACTGACAGCGTGATCCACGGATGCAGCAACACGCGGGTTAATCCACGACCATACACCGCGATAATGCGATCAAACATCGCTTCGCTGGCGCGTGAGAAGCGGTTCTGTTTACGCAGCGATTCGGCACTCAGCATGCGCGCGCACATCATTGGCGTCAGCGTTAATGACACTACGGCAGAAATCAGAATCGCCACCGCCAGCGTCACGGCAAATTCGCGGAACAGGCGACCAATCACATCGCCCATGAACAGCAACGGAATCAGTACCGCGATCAGCGAGAAGGTGAGGGAGATAATGGTGAAGCCAATCTCGCCCGCGCCTTTCAGCGCCGCCGTCATCGGCTTCTCACCTTTTTCGATGTAGCGCGAAATGTTCTCGATCACCACGATGGCGTCATCCACCACAAAACCGGTGGCGATGGTCAGCGCCATCAATGTGAGGTTGTTGATCGAGAAGCCGAGGAAATACATCGCGGCGAAAGTACCCACCAGCGACAGCGGCACGGCAACCGCGGGAATAATAGTGGCCGGTACGTTACGCAGGAACAGGTAGATGATCATTACCACCAATCCCATCGCCAAAATCAGTTCGTGTTGCGTATCACTGACCGAGGCGCGGATGTTGGTGGTGCGGTCGGTCAACAACTTCACATCCACCGATTTTGGCAGCGTGGCGGTGAGCGCGGGCAGCATGGCGCGGATGTTATCGGCGGTAGCGATGATATTGGCGCCAGGCTGACGTTGCACGTTGAGCACAATCGCCGGTTGGCGGTTGGCCCATGCGCCGAGCCAACTGTTTTCAGCACCTTGCTCGATAGTAGCAACGTCACCCAAACGTACCGGCGCGCCGTTGTTATAGCTGATGATCAGCTTGCGATAATCTTCCGCCGAGGTCATCTGGTCGTTGGCAGAAAGGGTAATTGAGCGCGTTGGGCCGTCGAGGCTACCTTTCGCCGAGTTGACGTTGGCATTGGTGATGGCGGTACGCACCGATTCGCTGGTCAAACCTAATGCTGCCAGCGCTTGTGCATTCATCTTCACGCGTACCGCTGGACGTTGCCCTCCCGACAGCGTCACCAAACCGACCCCGGAAACCTGCGAAATTTTTTGTGCCACGCGGGTTTCCACCATGTCTTGCACTTGCGTCAACGGCATGCTGGTGGTGGTGACGGCCAGTGTCATGATCGGTGGATCGGCTGGATTGACTTTGCTGTAAACCGGCGGATTCGGCAGATCGTTAGGCAACAAGTTAGTGGCGGAGTTAATCGCCGCTTGCACTTCCTGCTCGGCGACATCCAGCGACAGCGTCAGCTGGAATTGCAGCGTCACCACTGAAGCGCCGCCGGAACTCTGCGATGACATCTGTTTCAGGCCGGACATCTGGCCAAACTGGCGCTCAAGCGGTGCGGTGATCGACGAGGTGACCACATCCGGGCTGGCGCCGGGATAGAGCGTCACTACCTGAATGGTCGGGTAATCGACTTCTGGCAACGCCGAAACAGGCAGAAAACGGTAGCCAAGGACACCCGCCAACAAGATGGCGATCATTAATAAGGTAGTCGCGACCGGGCGCAGAATAAACTGGCGTGATGGCCCGCCACTGGTATCAGGAGGCATCACCTGCATTATTGACGCTCTCCGCGTGCCGGTTGCGCAGCGCGCGTGCTGTGCGAGGCGGTGCTTTGCGGGGCAACGATTTCAACCGTGGCGCCTTCGGTCAAACGATCCAGACCATCGGTGACGACGCGATCGCCGGCTTCCAGACCGGCGCTAATCACCACTTTCTGGCTATCCTGCAAACCGGCGGTGACGCGTTTTTTGCTCACTTTGTTATCGCTGTTTACCACCCAAACAAAGTGGCCGTCATTGCTCATCTGCAAGGCAGCAGTTGGAATCACCACCGCATCCTGCAAGGTATCGACCTTGAGACGCGCGTTAACGAACTGGTTAGGGAACAACGCATCGTCTTCGTTATTGAAGCGTGCTTTCAGTTTTATGGTGCCGGTGGTGGCGTCGATTTGGTTATCAATACTCAGCAAATTGCCGCTGGTGAGCAGGGTTTTGTTGCTGCGATCCCAGGCTTCGACGATCAACGGCTGGCCGCTTTTCTGCGCCTTAAGGATTTGGCTGATGTTGTTCTCCGCCACGCTGAATACCACGTCAATCGGGTGCGTTTCGGTGATCACCACTAAACCGGTGGTATCGCCGGAAGTAATGTAGTTGCCGACATCAACCTGCTTCAAACCGACGCGTCCGCTGATCGGTGCGGTAATGCGGCTGTAGGTTAGATTGAGTTGCGCGCTGGCGACGTTACCTTCATCAGCTTTGATAGTGCCGAGCGTTTCACTCACCAGCGAGCGTTGCGTATCGAGTTCTTGCTGCGAAACCAGCGACGTTTTCGCCAGTTTTTCATAACGGCTGAGATCGCGGCGGGCATTGGCCAGCGTGGCCTGGTCTTTCGCCAGTTGGCCTTGCGCCTGGGTTAATGCCACTTGATAAGGACGCGGATCGATTTCGGCCAGTAGCGCACCGACGGCCACTTGCTGACCTTCCTGGAAGTGCAACGCCATTAATTGACCATCAACCCGGCTGCGCACCGTGACGGTATTGGCGGCGGTAACCGTGCCCAGGCCGCTGAGGAAGTAAGGCACGCTTTCGGTAGTGGCGGCGGCGGCTTGCACTGGCGCTAACGGACGTTTGCCGCCAGCTCCGCGTCCGCGATGTTGCTGGCCTTCGGCCTGCGCTGCTTTATTGGGTTCCGCTGGATGTTGCCACCAGTAATATCCGCCAGCCACGACGGCAATTGCGGCTACGATCAGCAAACTTGTTTTTAGTCGACGGTTTTTCAATCTGTGTGCTCTCCAGCGGTTCGTTTTCCCAAAGTGCGGTGCCTAAAAAGCGGTATCGCAAACGAAATGATTGTAGTCGCCCGGACCGGGCAAAAATTGAAGGAAATAAGAATATCGCCCCAACGACGCTAAGTATTCATATTCTGTAAATATTCTGGCAGGAATAGGCATAAGCGCGACGATTTCCTTTGCTAAGCTCAATAACAGACCTGTCTCGTTTGAATAAGGAGAACAAAATGAGTCAACAGAAACTCCGCCAACTTGGCGACAGTGGTATTGAAGTTCCCCGTCTCACGTTTGGCGGCAATGTGTTTGGCTGGACGGTAGATGAAAAGACCTCATTTTCACTGCTTGATGCGTTGGTGGAGAAAGGATTGTTCTTTATCGATACCGCCGACGTCTATTCGCGCTGGGCACCAGGCAACGCCGGTGGCGAATCGGAAACCATCATCGGTAAATGGCTGAAGAAAAGCGGCAAGCGCGACAGCATCGTGCTGGCAACCAAAGTCGGCATGGAGCTGTCGCCGGAAAAAACCGGTTTGAAACCGGCGTATATCCGCCAGGCGGTGGAAGATTCGCTGCGTCGTCTGCAAACTGACGTCATCGATCTCTATCAGGCGCACCGTGACGATGACACCACGCCGCTGCTGGACACGCTCAAAGCCTTTGATTCGCTGATTAAAGAGGGCAAGGTCCGCGCGATTGGTGCCTCTAACTACAATGCCAAACGCTTGCAGGAAGCGCTGGATGTCAGCAAACAAGCTGGCATCGCGCGTTATGAGACCTTGCAGCCCGAGTACAATTTGTATGATCGTCAGGAGTACGAAAGCGGGCTGGAGCTGGTTGCGGTGAAGAATGGCCTTGGCGTGATTAACTACTATTCGCTGGCCAGCGGCTTCCTCAGCGGCAAATACAAAAAGCCGGAAGATGCCAGCAAGAGTAAGCGTGGGCAGGGCATTGTCGATAAATACCTCAATGAACGCGGCAAACGCATCATTGAAGCGCTAGAAGATGTCGCGGCGTCTCATGATGTGTCGGCTACGCAAGTGGCGCTGGCGTGGCAGATTGCGCGTCCGAGCATTACCGCGCCGATTGTTAGTGCGACGTCGCTGCAACAGTTAGATGAATTAGTGAAAGCCACCGAGTTGCAACTCAGTAAACAAGAGATCGAAGAGCTGGCGAGTGCCAGTAAAGCGTAGTTTCTTGCATCAGGCGGCCTTAGGTCGCCTTTTTCATGGTTTGCCACGCAAAAAATGCCATTCCTGCCAAAAGATATTCATTCATCGATCGGTGTCACAATTGTGCAATCGCACCGTAAACATCCGCTAAACTACGCACTTATTTGCAAAAGTTGCCTTTAGGCCAGCACTATCCTCTTTTCGATCCTTTCCAGTCACTTCATATAAGAAAAAATATCATGAACAGAAAAGAAGCAGTGCAGCAATTACCCCGCCTGGCCGCGGGAACCCTGATGTTTGCGATGCTGAGTGCCTCAGCGATGGCCGCTGATGCCTTCAGTTACGATTCACCGTATATGTTCGGCGATTGGGGCGGTTACCGAACGCAGCTGGAAAATGACGGCATCAAATTCGACGTCAACTACACCATGGAAAGCGCCTCAAACCTGGCCGGTGGTGCGGATACCAATACCTCGATGCGTTACAGCGACCAGTGGGCGTTTGGTGCCAACTTCGATCTCGATAAACTGCTGAATTGGAAAGATGCCCAATTCCAGATGACGATTACCGACCGTAATGGCCGCAACATCTCGGATCAGGTGGCCGATTCGCGCACTGGCATGTTGTCATCCACCCAGGAAGTGTACGGTCGTGGACAAACCTGGCGCTTAACCCAATTTTGGTTAAGTCAGGGCTTGTTTGATAACACCGTTAATCTGAAAGCCGGTCGCGTAACGGTTGGTGAAGATTTCGATAACTTTGACAGTAAGTTCCAGAACCTGGCATTTGGTAGCGGCCAGGCGGGTAACTGGCGTGGCGACCGCTGGTTTAACTGGCCAGTTTCCCAATGGGGCGGACGCGTGAAGGTCAACATCACGCCGGAAGTGTTCTTCCAGGTCGGCTTCTATAACCAGAACAGTTCTAACTACGATCGCGGCGACGGTTTCCGCCTCGATACCAGCAATTCTGAAGGCAATATGGTGCCGGTGGAATTGGGCTGGAAACCGACGTTAGGCGCGGACAAATTGCCGGGTAATTACCGCATTGGTTATTACTACTCATCAGCCAATGGCGATAACTACGGCAGCTGGCGTGATGGCGCTTATCAGAGCAAAGACCATGCCTATGGCGGCTACGTGCTATTGCAACAACAGCTGACCGCGCAGGGCGGCGATGTGAGTCGTGGTTTGGGTGTGACAGTGCAGGCGGTGATGAACGACCACAAAACCTCGAAAACTGACAACTATCAGTCTGTCAGCTTTACCTGGAAAGGGCCGTTCGATGCACGTCCGCAGGATGAGATTGGTGTCGGTGCTGCGCGTATCCACGTTAACAGCGCCTATACGCGTTCACTGCGTGAGCAGAACGATGCTAACGGTGAAACCGACTTCAACAGCCCAACCTATCTGCCGATTCAGGATGGTTCAGAGTACAACTACGAGATCTATTACAACGCTCAGTTGACCAAGTGGCTGCAACTGCGTCCGAACCTGCAATATGTGGTGGCACCGGGTGCGGTGAGCGAAGTGAAAGATGCGTTTGTTGGCGGGATTGCGGCAAATATTAACTTCTGATTGGGTTGAGTTTTAGATCGAGCGAGGTTCCCCTCACCCTAACCCTCTCCCGCAAGCGGGAGAGGGGACTGTTTGGAACTCTCCCACAGGCGGGAGAGGAGACCGTTCGGAGTGAAGTCAATTATCTGAACATCACCTCGGCCCAGCGCGCCAGACCGGCGGTGACGGAGGCGAAATCATCGCCGCTGGCAATTGGCGTATCGGGCAGCGCCTGCTGCAATGCGGCACGAAGTACCGGTGAACGGGCGCTACCGCCGGTGAGATAAATCACTTCCGGCTTGGTTTCACAGGTGGCGAGCGCCAAATGCACTTGCTCAAGAATACGTTCCAGCGGTTGATTAATCGCTTCTTCTAACTGAGTTGCGCTGATGTTCGCCTGCAATTGTGCGGCGATAAATGCCAGCGAAGCGTCAGTTTCAGCCACATCCGACAGCGCAATTTTGCTCTCCTCCGCCGCGCGCACCAAGCGATAGCTCAACTTCTGCTGCCATACTTTCAGCAGATGCGTCACTTTATCGGCCTGCTCCGCGTCACGAATCAAATCGCGCAACAATTTGCCGCTGGCCGCAGAGTAAAAATCACTTTGCGCCGGAACATCGTTAATCGCTACCGCATTCCACCACGGTAGCGCAGGCAGCGCGGTGCCTTTCTGCGTGTTGCCGCCGAGACCGAGCAGCGGCATCAAGGTTTTAAAGGCCAACATAATGTCGAGATCGTTACCGCCGACGCGGCAACCACTGTGGCCCAGCAGACTTTCGCGGCGGTCAGTTTTATGCCGCCATTCCGGGCCCATCAGCAGCATCGAACAGTCGGTGGTACCGCCGCCGATATCAACCACTAAAACGCGAGTCTCTTTCTCTAAACTCGCTTCGAAGTCCAGACCAGCGGCAACCGGCTCAAATTGGAACTCCACATCGCGGAAACCGGCACGTTGAGCCGCACGCAGCAGAATGCCTTGTGCTTGCTGGTTGGCCTCTTCACCACCTAAGCCTTGGAAGTTGATTGGACGACCAATCACCGCTTGCTCAATTGGACGATCTAGCTGGGTTTCACCTTGCTGGCGAATGTGCAGCATCATCGCGCACACCAAATCTTCGAAAAAGGCGATTTGCTGCGGCTTTAGGCCATTAGCGCCAAGGAAGGATTTCGGTGATTTCACGAACCACACTTCTTCCGGATCAACCATATATTGCTGGAGCGCAGTCAAACCGAACTGCACGCTGCCTGGCGTAACATCGATGTCTTCGTCGCGGTTATAACGCAGCGCGCGCTGCAACAGGGCGGTGCCTTCGCTGTCTGGCGTGGGCACTTGATGATGACGATGCAACCATTCGCTAATCGCTTCACGCGTCGGGGCACAAATCATGGAGGGAAGCAGGCGCTGACCATTCTCCAGTGTCAGCAGGCGCGGCGTGCCGTTATCACTCACTGCAATTGAACAGTTGGCCGTGCCGTAATCGAATCCGATAAACATATTTATCCCCCATGCCGGAAAAAAGGGGGCGACTTTAGCGCAGCTCGCGCAGGCTGGCAATACGCAGAAGCGGCAGATTACATCTGCACTTCCTGATAAACGTGATACTGACCACGACCAGCATGTTTTGCGCTGTAACAGGCAACATCGGCCTGTGACATCACCACATTACTGATGCAGTTGTGTTGATCAATTTGCGTGATGCCGGCGCTCGCGCCCACGTGATACAACTCATTCTGCCAGACAAAGCGGTATTCACTGACGGCGGTAACAATGTTTTGCACCACGTCGCGTACTTGATCAACTTCGCAATTCGGCAGCAGTACACCAAATTCGTCGCCGCCTAAACGCGCCAACATATCGCTGGTGCGCAGATGATGCGGCATCAATTCAGCCAGCTCGCGCAGCAAGGCATCACCGGCGGCGTGTCCGGCGGTGTCGTTGACCGCTTTAAATTTGTCGAGATCGATAAACACCAACACGTGCTGAGTTTTGTTGGCCGCAGCGTCATTCACCAGGCGTTTGAGCAGCTGCTCGAAGCTGTGGCGGTTCGGCAGCCGCGTCAACATATCGTGCGAGGCGCTGTAGCTCAGACGCTTCATCATCTTGCGCGATTCACTGACGTCCTGAATAACCATCACCGCGCCAATGTTGGTGCCGGTTAAGGTTTTCAGCGGCGTGATACTGTAGTGAATCTCCACACGCGCGCCATCTGGCGTGTGCAGCACCAACTCCTCGTCCAGATTCGGCGAGGTTTTTTCACCAGGCAGCTGGCACAGCAATAGGTTTTCCACGCGCGGCCCGCTGGTGCCACGTGTGATATGGAGCAGTTCGGTAATCGCCACGCCCGCAGCTTTCTCTTGCGACCAACCGCTTAAGGTTTCTGCCACCGGATTCATAAAGGTGACGCGCATTTCATCATCGGTACTGATCACCGCTTCGCCGATGGAATCCAGCGTAATCGCCATGCGCTCTTTTTCCTGGAACAGTGCTTCATTCAGCATGCGCAGCGGCGTGATGTCCTGACAAATGCCCAGCATGCGTTCAATCTGACCATCCTGACTCAAAATGCGGTTGGCTTCGGAACGCACATAGCGCGGGCCGTCGGGCAGGTTGATGCGATACTCAAGATGGAAGGCGCTGCGGCGTTCAATCGCTTGCTGAATGATCAGCGCACAGCGTTCACGCTCCGATTCATCCAGCAGATGCAGCCACAAATCATACGAAGGCGCTTGATGCGGATTGAAGCCGAACAGCTCATACATGCGCTTGTCCCACAGCATTTCGCCGGTCAGCAAATTCCATTCCCACACGCCAATGCCGCCGGCTTCGTTCGCCAGCGTGATGCGCTCCATCAAGCGGCGATTAACCTGTTCGCTCTGCTTCAGTTCGGAGATATCGACGATCTGCGCGATAAAATAGTGTGGCTGTGCCGCCGCATCGCGCACCATCGAAACCGTTAAGCGCGCCCAGACAATCTCGCCATCTTTGCGGAAATAACGCTTCTCCATGGTGTACGTCATGATGTCGCCGGCCACCAGACGCTCCAACTGCTGCAAATCGCTGTTGAGATCGTCGGGATGGGTGATTTGCTGGAACGTGAGTTTTTTCAGCTCATCCGCCGGGAAACCCAACGTTTGGCATAGCGATTGATTAACTTGCTGCCAGCCGCCGTTCGGTGATACCAACGCCATACCAATCGCCGAATATTCCATCGCGTTACGAAAGCGGGTTTCACTCTCACTGATATGCAGTTTCTCGCGCTGGAAAGCATCCATCACCAGCGCCATAACGTGACTTGGCAGCAACACCAGCAGGAACGGCAACCAGGTGCTGATCTGTCCAAGTAGCAGGCCATTTTGCGCCAGATTGACCCAGTTGAACGCCAGCAGAGTTGAGATGAAGCTAGCATTGATGAAAAACAACAAAAAGGCTTCAAACTTGGGCAGACGCACCGCGCACCAGAACAGAATCACCACAATAAAGGTGAACGGCCACGGCAGAAAACGCAGCGATAAATAGCTGGCAAGCAGCGTAACAATCACCGTTAGACAAGTTTCGATCTGGCGGCCGGGCGTAATAATCTCGCGCAGCGGTTTGTTCGGCCATAGCAGTAAAACCGGGCCAAACGCCAGCACGCCAATCACCTCGGAAATCACCCACGTAAAAAAGAACGGCAACGACGCATTGCTGCCAACGTGTAACATCCACAATGCGACCACGCCGCCAAGTAACGGTGCGATTAAACCGGCGCACAGCGCAAAACGTACCCAATCGAGCAACGAGTTAAGTGGCGCGCGGCGATTGAGCAAGGCGCGCAACATCAATCCGCCCAGTACCGCTTGCACCATATTTAAGATGGCAAATTTGATATTGCTAAGGGCCGGGCCGATGATCAGCAGATTCGCCAGCGCCGTTCCCAACACACAACAAAACAGCAACAGAGGAACCTGTTTCGAGGGCGCACGAAACACCACTACCGTCATTAAAGCGGTGGAGTACCAAAGTGGGGAAATACGGCCGCTGACAACAATCAGTTCCAGGCAAAACAGCGTCAGCAGAAAGGCCAGCCCGCCAATGAGCAGGGCATTGAGCCATGTTCTTTGTGGTCTATCCTGTGAAGTCAATATTTCGAGGGTCATGCACGAATCCAGCAGCGCGCATCTATTACACATTGAAAAATGCGCCAATCAATCTCTGTTTTGCATGCTAGCACATCTATTTAAGATGTCTGCGCAGAAATCTATTTTCCCCTTTATTCGCTGAATTGATTGGCACTTTGCTTCGCTACGAAATTATAAACGGCGTAATAAATCGGCGCGGGTGAAGGGTTTTTCTAATCCGGCGAGATTGGCAGAGAAACGTTCAAGGAACTGCTGCGTGGTGGCAACACGACCGTGCCCCAACAGCAACAGCGGCACCAGAAACGCCACGCCGACCTGCGGCAAACTAAAGCCTTTCAGCGCGGTGCGACGCTGCGTGAGCAGAAATGCGGTGCTCAGGGTGAAGCCAAGCATCAAACCTGCCAGCACTTCGCTTTTAGAGTGCGCGTGAATCACCAGGCGTGAGAAGCCTACCATCAGCGGAATAACGTAACCGATGCCGATGGTGGCAATACGCCAGCGCGGCGACCAGCGACCGGAAATCAGCCACATCATCACTGGCCAAAGGGTGGCAGACATGGCGCTGTGTCCGCTGAAACCGGTGAAGTTAAATCTGGCGCTACCAATGCCAAAACCAAGGAACAGGATTTTTGAGACGCTAACGATCAGGCCCGCCAGACCAAACGCCAGCAGCCAATACCATACCGTTTGGCGGTTGTCGCTTTTCCATGGCAACACCAGCGCGATAATCACCGCGGTGGGGATCAGCAACATGCTGTCGCCAAAATAGGTGAGGGTTTTCCAGCTCATACTTTTCCTTGTGGCTACAATCAGAGTACCAACGCCCGCTACAGTGTTGGCAGATGAACAGTGTATCGATTAAGCGTCTGGCTGCAAAAGGGGATATTCTGAAAAGCCGCAGGCCCATTTCTCTGGCATCAAACCGGTGAAATACCTATAATTGCCGCCAACTAACCCTCTCATTCGGCCCGTTGTAGCTTCGGCTTAAGCAGGCTCCAGTTATCAGGTCTTAAAAAAGTATGACTGACAAGTCTCATCAGTGCGTGATCGTTGGCATCGCAGGTGCATCCGCATCCGGAAAAAGTCTTATCGCCAGCACGCTCTATCGTGAAAT
>NZ_JBCNNP010000075.1:0-16661 GCF_039594315.1 Pantoea sp. | reverse complement strand
GCTTACGCTAAAAACCGTCGTGCCGTACTGGTTTACTAAGAGAATCACATGATTAGTAACTTCAGACTTCATCTGTTGAGTCTGTCGTTACTGGTTGGCGTAGCGGCTCCTTTGGGAGCCGCTCATGCCCAGGCGTCAATCAGTAGCGTTGGCTCAGGCTCGGTCGAAGACCGCGTCACCACTCTTGAACGTATCTCTAATGCCCAGGCTCAGCTTCTGCAGCAGTTGCAGCAGCAGATGAGCGACAACCAAAGCGATATCGATTCGCTGCGCGGGCAAATCCAGCAAAACAGCTATCAGCTTAATCAAGTGGTTGAGCGCCAGAAACAGCTTTATCAGCAGATCGATAGCCTCAGCTCCGGCAGTAACGGTGCGCAGGCCAGCGGTGGTGCAGATGCTGCTGCGGCCGGTGCAGATGCAGCTGCTGCAAGCAGTGCGAGCAGCGATAACGCTACCAGTGCGGCCGCGCCAGCACAAACTGGTGATGCCAACACGGATTACAATGCTGCCGTTGCGCTGATTCTGGAGAAGAAGCAGTACGATCAGGCGATCACTGCGCTGCAAGCGTGGGTGAAGAAATACCCTGATTCTACCTATCAGCCGAACGCCAATTATTGGCTGGGACAGCTGTTTTACAACAAGGGTAAAAAAGACGATTCTGCCTACTATTTTGCCACTGTGGTAAAAAACTATGCGAAATCGCCAAAAGCCCCAGAAGCGCTGTTTAAAGTTGGCGTGATCATGCAAGAGAAGAATGACACGGCGAAAGCCAAGGCAGTTTTCCAGCAAGTGATCAAACAATTCCCAAATAGTGATTCTGCTAAGCAGGCGCAAAAACGCCTCGCCGGGTTGTAATTTGTGCATAAAAGACCGGATTTCGTGTGATTTCTGGTCTTGCAGCATGAAAGGTAAGCGATTGACAGATTTAGTGGAAAATAACGGTTGCGCCCTCCCGCTAAATCAGTAATATATGCCGCCGTTGCCGGGACATATCTTAACAAGTATCGGCAGCCTGAAGATGGGTCGTTAGCTCAGTTGGTAGAGCAGTTGACTTTTAATCAATTGGTCGCAGGTTCGAATCCTGCACGACCCACCATCTCAACCCGTTGTTAGTGAGATGATTTCTTCAGTAAGCTTCACAACCTTGATGGGTCGTTAGCTCAGTTGGTAGAGCAGTTGACTTTTAATCAATTGGTCGCAGGTTCGAATCCTGCACGACCCACCATCAAAAACAGGTTGTAAGCCCCCAGCGGGTCGTTAGCTCAGTTGGTAGAGCAGTTGACTTTTAATCAATTGGTCGCAGGTTCGAATCCTGCACGACCCACCAGTTATGTAGAAAGGCGCCCTAAAGGCGCCTTTTTGCTTTTTAATGCTTTGGGATCTGTTTCCAGCTCTAAAAGGCGGGGCGGATCGCGAAGAAATCTCACATCCCTGTGGATCGGCCTCGCCATCCATGGCTCGGACGCTTCGCTCTTCCGCTCCCGCCTTTAAGAGCTCTCTGGCTTGGCAATTGCTTTGGAACGCAATTATTTTGATTTCTTAACCGGCGTCAGACTTTTCCAGATATGCAGCACCGCATAACTGCGCCACGGTCGCCAAACCTGCGATAACTGCTCAGCCATTTTGGCACTCACACCGCCAAGATTATTGCGAATCGCAATATCCTCTTTGGGAAATGCATCCGGCCAGCGCAGGGCGCGCATGGCGATGTAACTCGCGGTCCACGGACCAATACCTTTCAACGCCAACAACTGTTGCTGTACCACGTCAGGATTCACCGCGCCGTTAAAACGTAACGCTCCTGAAGCACAGGCCTGTGCTAGCGACAAAATCGCCTGTGACCGCGCGCTAACAATCCCCAAACTCGCGATATCGTCGATGGTCGCCACCGCCAGCGTTTCTGCCGTCGGCGGCAAGCGAGAAAGTTCCGGCCACGGGGTTTCAAGCAGTTCACCAAATCGCTGCGCCATGCGACTGCTTAACGTCGTTGCCGCTTTTACCGTAACTTGTTGGCCGAGTATCGCACGGACCCCCAATTCAAAGCCGTCAAACGCCCCAGGAACGCGTAAACCCGGATAACGCAACAAACTCTCCGCCAACAGAGGATCGTGGCTGAGATGCTCTGCAATGCGCTGGGGTTGTGCATCCAAATCAAACAGATCGCGCAGACGTCGCAATAACGCGGGCAACACCGGCGTTAACGTGGTGGTGAACTCGATTTTAAGCGATTGCTTCTCAGCTAAATGGCTAACGCGCACCCAGCCGCGACAATTCCCCAGCGCCACGGTGCGGTGATAAATGCCGTCATTCACCCATTCGACTTCCTTCATCACACGCTGTTGCAGGAAATCGAGCATCGCGTCCCAATCGTAAGGCGGGCGATAACTCAACCGCAGCTCGGCACTTTGTTGCATCACAGTGACGGATTCGGGTTGACTCTGTTTACGTAACCGCGACGGCGTCATGCGATAGCGTGCCTGAAACACGTCATTAAAACGTCTCAGACTGCGAAAGCCGCTGGCGTAAGCTATTTCCGTTACTGGCAGCGAGGTTTCGGTCAAAAGCTGCTTAGCGAGCAGCATACGGCGCGTCTGACGCAGTTCTAATGGCGATACGCCAAGCTCTTGCTGTATCACGCGTCGCAATTGACGTTCACTGAGTTCAAATTCACTGGCGATATCGGCGAGCGTCTCCTGTTCTTCCAGCAAACCTTCTTCAATACGCCGAATTAAACGGTCGGCTATGCGGTGATGGCTATCAACTGGCGCAAAACCCGGTGCCAGTTCAGGACGGCAGCGCAAGCAAGGGCGGAAATGCGCTTTTTCGGCCGCTTCCGCACTGCTGAAAAACAGGCAGTTCTTCTGCATCGGCGCTTTTACCGGGCAGATTGGGCGGCAATAGATGCCGGTTGAGGTCACGCCAACAAAGAACAAACCGTCAAAGCGGCTGTCGCGTGAGGTTAGCGCCTCGTAGGCAATTTCAGGATCGAACATCATCGTCTCCAGCAAATAAACTGCATGGTCGCGCAAGCTAAACAGGAAAACTCGCTGCTTTCGGACAGCTAACCAGTTTATGCTGATGACCGAAAACAGCCAGTTTAGGCTGACGAAAATGCGATAATCTTGCGCAAAGATTACGCCGGAGATGCTCTATGTATTATGCCAAAATCACTGAAACCCCCGTTGGGGAACTGACGCTGATTGCTACCGATAAAGGCTTATCGGCGATTTTGTGGGAAAACGAAGGTTCGCAACGCGTGCCGCTCAACCCGATCAGCCGCGACGATCAGCACCCGATTCTGTGTGAAGCTGAACGGCAACTGCGCGAATACTTCGCCGGGGAACGTCAGCAGTTTGATATGCCTTACGATACCGTTGGCACCGAATTTCAGAAAAAAGTCTGGCAAGCGTTGCTCACCATCCCGTTTGGTGAAACGCGCAGCTATCTGCAAATCGCCGAACAGATTGGCAACCCGAAAGCGGTGCGTGCGGTGGGCGCGGCCAACGGCAAAAACCCCTTGTCGATTATGGCGCCGTGTCACCGCGTAATTGGCAGCAACGGCAAACTCACCGGTTTTGCCGGCGGCCTGGCGGTCAAAGCCTTTCTGCTGGAACTGGAAAGCCCGCAGAAAAGCGCATTGTTGCTGTAGAGCGCGCAAAAAAGAGACGACACTCTCGCGCAATTCCGCTATCGTGTTTAGCATATAAAACACGATGGCGGTTTTGA
The DNA here is from genome assembly GCF_039594315.1 of Pantoea sp. Lineage (GTDB taxonomy): Bacteria > Pseudomonadota > Gammaproteobacteria > Enterobacterales > Enterobacteriaceae > Pantoea. The sequence continues at coordinate 12,935 of NZ_JBCNNP010000075.1, read as the reverse complement.
TGCCGCATCATCGCCACAGTTGGCGATTTTGTTAAATTGATAAAACGAGAGCCGTGTCATGAGTCTGATGTTCGATCCTGAAAGCGCGATCTATCCTTTCCCGCCGAAACCGGCGCGTCTCAGTGAAGATGAAATATCCCACTACAAAAACCAAATCAAACGCTTACTGAAAGAGCGTGATGCGGTGATGGTGGCGCATTACTACACCGATCCGGAAATCCAGGCGCTGGCGGAAGAGACCGGCGGCTGCGTATCAGACTCACTGGAAATGGCGCGATTTGGCAGCACCCATCCGGCAAAAACCTTGCTGGTCGCAGGCGTGCGTTTTATGGGCGAAACCGCCAAAATTCTTAGCCCGGAAAAAACCGTGTTGATGCCAACGTTGCAGGCGGAATGTTCACTCGATCTCGGTTGCCCGATTGAAGAGTTCAATCGTTTCTGCGATCAACATCCGGATCGTACCGTGGTGGTGTATGCCAACACCTCGGCGGCGGTGAAAGCGCGCGCGGATTGGGTAGTCACCTCGAGTATTGCGGTTGAATTGATTGAACATCTCGACAGCTTGGGCGAGAAAATCATCTGGGCGCCCGATCGTCACCTTGGTCGCTATGTCACGCAGAAATCCGGCGCGGATGTGCTGTGTTGGCAGGGCGCATGCATTGTGCATGACGAATTCAAAACTCAAGCGCTGCAACGCATGAAGGCGCTGTATCCCAATGCGGCGGTGCTGGTGCATCCGGAATCGCCACAGGCGATTGTCGATTTGGCCGATGCGGTGGGTTCCACCAGCCAACTGATTCAGGCGGCCAAAACGCTGCCGCATCCACAAATGATCGTTGCCACCGATCGCGGCATTTTCTACAAAATGCAGCAGGCAGTGCCAGACAAAGAGCTGCTGGAAGCGCCAACAGCAGGCGAAGGCGCGACCTGCCGCAGCTGCGCGCATTGTCCGTGGATGGCGATGAACGGCCTGAAAGCGATTGCCGAAGGATTAGAGCGTGGCGGTAGTGAGCATGAAATCCATGTCGATGCAGCGCTGCGCGAGGCCGCGTTGATCCCGCTCAATCGCATGCTATCCTTTGCAGCAGATCTCAAACTCAAGGTTAAAGGGAACGCATGATGCTTATACCCGTCATACTTCGAGTTGCAGATGCGTTGGCTGCACTCATTCACCCCAGTCACTTACTGGAGTAAGCTCCTGGGGATTCATTCCCTTGCCGCCTTCCTGCGACTCGAATTATTTAGGGTATAGGTATACCGCATGGACTTCTTTAGCACGCAAAATATTCTGGTTCACATTCCGTTGGGTGTCGGCGGCTACGATCTGTCATGGATCGAAGCGGTTGGCACTGTTGCTGGCTTGCTGTGCATCTGGCTGGCCAGCCTGGAAAAAATCATCAATTACTTCTTTGGACTGATCAACGTCACGCTATTTGCGGTGATCTTCTTTCAGATTCAGCTGTATGCCAGTTTGCTGCTGCAACTGTTCTTCTTTGTCGCCAACGTGTACGGCTGGTACGCGTGGAGCCGACAAACCGCCAACAATGAAACTGAGCTAAGAATCCGCTGGTTGCCGCTGCCGAAAGCGTTGGGTTGGGGCGCTGCCTGTGTGCTGGCGATTGCGCTGATGACGCTTTATATCGATCTGGTGTTTGCTTTCCTGACCAAAACCGCAGTGGGCATTATGCAGAGTCTGGGCCTGAATGTGACGATGCCGCAATTGCAGCCGGATGCCTTCCCGTTCTGGGATTCGTGCATGATGGTGTTATCGATTGTGGCGATGATTTTGATGACGCGGAAATACGTTGAGAACTGGCTGTTGTGGGTGGTGATCAATGTGATTAGCGTGATGATCTTTGCGCGTCAGGGCGTGTATGCGATGTCGCTGGAGTACGCGATTCTGACGCTGATTGCCCTCAATGGTTCGCGTTTGTGGATGCAAAGCGCACGCGAACATGGCTCGCGTGCGCTATCCCATCAGTGATGATGATGCGCGTGGCCTTCTAGCGCGGCATGGTCATGATGATCGTGCTGCGCGCCACTGCCTAATCCCAATTCACAATCTGGCCCGCTGCACGGTTGATACTCCATCTGCACCGTGGCGTGGGCAATTTGATAATGCTGATGCAGATATTGATGAATGCGTTGTAGCAATCCGTCGTGATCGTACGGCGGAATCACCTGTACATGCAGCGTCAGTACCGGTTTTTCCCCCACTTGCCAGATATGAACGTGATGCACGTTGCGCACTTCGGCGATATTACGCGTCAGCTCGCGTGCCAGCTTATCGGCGTTGATGTGGCCCGGCGCGCCCTCCAGCAATTCATGCAAACTCTCGCGCAACAACGACCAGGCGCTGCGCACCACCAGTAAAGACACCAGCAGCGACAGAATCGGATCAATCGGCGTCCAGCCGGTGAGCATGATAATCACCGCGGCGGCAATCGCGCCCACCGATCCCAGCAGATCGCCCAGCACATGCAAGGCTGCGGCGCGCACGTTAAGGTTCTTCTCTTCACTGCCACGATGCAGCAGCCAAAATGACAGCAGATTCGCCAGCAATCCAGCAATCGCTACGCTCAGCATCAAACCGCCTGCAATCGGCTGTGGCTGATAAAAACGTTCAATCGCTTCCCAGACAATCAATACCGTAATCACCAACAGCGCGATGGCATTCACGAACGCCGCCAGCGTGGTTAAGCGTAATAAACCGAAGGTATGCCGCGCATTCGGTTTGCGCTGGGCAAACTGCACCGCCAGCAACGCCACCAGTAGCGCGGCGGCATCAGTTAACATGTGCCCGGCGTCCGCTAACAACGCTAATGAACCCGAAACCAACCCGCCGATGACTTCAGCAACCATAAACAGCGCCGTGACGATAAACGCCGCAGCCAGCCGCGAGCGGTTACCGCTAGGCGCGCTGTGAGAGTGAGTGTGTGCCATAATTTTCCAGTTGTTCAAGTAACCTGTTTGTTAATGATATCAGCAAATTGACATCATCTACCTGCATCTGCTGCTGTTTGGCCTGGGTAATCAATTGCTGACAGCGCTCGGCAACCGCATCCATGCCCAGCATTAACCAACTGCCTTTCATGCGATGCGCCGCGTGTTCCAGCGCTGACCAATTTTGGCTATCGCGCGCGTTCATCAGAGCATCGCGATCCTGCTGTAAGGTGCGCTGCAAGGTCTGGCAGATGCGCGGAATAAACGCCTGATTATGCTGTGCCAGAATCATCAGGCTTTCAGGCAACGCAGCCAGCGGATCTTGCTGCACACGCGCCAGCAGCGGCGCAAGATGATCGAGTTCGATCGGTTTGAGCAGCAACGCTTCGTCATCCAGCAAATCGACTTTTAGTAATTGCACATCGGCAGAGCACAGCACGCGTAGCATCGAACGGCCCATTTGGCGCTGACGACGGCGCAGAATGCGCAGTAGCGCTAAACCATCCGGGCGCGGCATCATCTGGTCAATAAATAGGATATCGAACGGCTGGGCGGCATCGGCGTGCAGCAAGGCGCGGCCCTCTTCAAACACCTGCGCATCCACACCGAAGTTGGCCAACTGCTGCTGCATCACCAATAGGTTAGTCGGATGATCATCGACAATCGCCACGCGCAAATGCGGATAATGTGGCCAGCGTTCGGTGCGTTCAGACGCTGTTTCATCGCACAACTCCAGCGGCAATTGCACGCAGACCGTGGTGCCGCGCTCCGGTGCGGAGGTCAGGGTTAAGCTTCCGCCCATGCGATGCACGATTTCGCGACAAATAAACAATCCCAATCCGCTGCCTTGTACCGCATGACTTTTGCCTGATGGCGCTTGATACCACGGCTCAAACAATTGTGCTTGTTCGTCGAGCGGGATGCCGCTGCCGCTGTCCGCAACGGTCAATTCGATCTGCGATGCCACCGCCAGCGACAAACGCACTTCGCCGTGGCGGGTAAACTTCAGCGCGTTAGCCACCAGGTTATTGATCACTTGTTGCAAGCGATCGCCATCCAGCAGCACGCAAGCTGGCAGCGGTGTCATTGCCTCAACAATCATGTTTGGCCCCGCATCGCGCATCAGCGGATGGTAGAACTGTTGCTGTTGCTGCAACCAATGCGTCAGGTTGAGCGGGCGAGGCGCGAGGCGGAAGCTTTGATTTTCGATGCGCGCGTGATCCTGCAAATCATTAAGCAGCGCCATCAGCGAACGTGCGCTGCTATGCATCAGCGTCAGTCGTTCACTGGGATGTTGTTGCTGTTCCAGTTCCAGCAATCCAAGAATCGCCTGCATCGGCGTGCGCAGTTCGTGGCTGGCGGTGGCGAGGAATTGACTTTTGGCGGCGTTGGCGCGTTCAGCCTGTTCGCGTTGCAGCCGCTCGCGCCGTTGTTGCAAGTAACGGCGCAGCAGCAACGCCAGCAGCAAAACAATAATGATGCCCGCAGCGATCAGAATCATTAACGGCACATTGCGCATCGCCATGGTGGTGCCGGGCTGCGGCGGTTGTGACCAACTTACGCGCATCTGATTCAGCGTATCGGGCGGAATTTGCTGTAACGCATGGTCGAGCAGGGCGCGCAACTGCGGCTGCGCCGTGCTGACCTGCGGCGCCAGCGGCCAGGCGATATCGCTGGCGGCAAAGGCCAGATGAACGCGATTATCCGCGTGGCTCGCCATGCGCCAGCGTGCCGAGAGCACGTTATCCACCAACGCATCGATTTGCCCGTTGTTCAGCGCTTGCCACAATTGGGCACGATCGTCGAACAACTGCGGCGTGATACCCGCCGGCAGCAAGCGCTGGGCTAAATCGGCGCGCAGCACGCCAACGCGCTGGCCTTGCAGCGATAACCAGTTCATCGGTTGATGGCTGGAAAGCGTGTAAATGCCCCAAATGGCGCGCCACACCGGCAACGTATTGTTGCTGAGATCGTCGCCGTACAGCGGTTGCAACAGATTCAGCATCACCTGCTGTTGCTGCAACAAGGCATTCGCCTGTTGTGGATTATTCACCCAGCGCGGGGTGAAGTGCAGCCCGGTGCTTTGACTTAAGGCATTAAGCAGATCGATACCAAAGCCGCGCGCGTTGCCATTACTGTCGCGATAGCTCCACGGCGCATTATCCGCTTCCACCGCGTAGGGAATCTCCGCATGCTGCGCCAGCCACTGTTTCTCACTCGCACTAAGCATCAGCGTTTGCGTGTCCTGATAACGCAGCAGCGGCGGGCTCCAGCGTTGCTGCACGCGATTACTGAATTCAGCCGGCAGCAAACGCAATTGGCTATTGATCCACTGAATCAACGCGCTATCGCGCGCCAGGGCGCGCAAGGTCAATTCACCCGCGCCGGGATCGGCGGTGATTTGGTAAATCTGCCCTTGCTGCAATTGTCCCAGCAGAAAACCGGCGCTGGCTTCATCGGCGACCAGATAATCGCTTTGTTGATTGAGTAAGGCGTACAGCGCCTGCAAATCACCCGGCAAGCTGTGCCAACGATGCTGGCGCACAAACTCCGCTGGCAACTGCGCCAGTGTGGCATCGGCAATGATTAACTGAGCCGTTTCACTATTAAACATTACTGCGCGTTGATTATCGCGGTTGCGATAGATGCGAATCGGGCTGCTGTACCAGCTGTCGCTGAGTTGGATATCTGGCGGTAACTGCGCGTGTTCGCTGCTTAACACCAAATCGACTTCGCCACGCTGCAACGCGGCTAATTGTGCGCTGCGATCCGCGTAGCTTTGCAGGGTGAAATGGGTGCCGGTGAGTTGACTCAGTGCGCTGAGGTAATCGGCATCAATGCCCCAAATACGATCGCCGATGCGCATCGCCCAGGGCGCACTGTTTTGCGCCGGAACCGCCACGCGCAGTGTAGCGTGCCAGGGTTCGGCGTGCGGCGCAGGCATCATGGCGGGTAACATCACGCTGCTGGCCGGTTGCAAATCGGCTTTTGCCAGCAAGCTGAACAGCATTACAACCAGCAGTAGCAGGATTCTCACTGCTGTGCTTTCCACAGTTCGGCCAGTTCCACCACCGATTGCACGCCAGTTTTTTCCAGAATGTTTTTCTTGTGGGTGCTGACGGTTTTATTGCTGATATGCAACTGTTCGCCAATCTGCAAATTGGATAAGCCGCGTACCAGCAAGGCGACAATCTGCTGCTCTTTATCGGTCAACGGCAATTCAATGCGGGCAGGCAACGGTGGGAAGGCTTGTTTGCCGCCGAGTACCGCCAAAATTGCACTGAGTAATTGCGCCATGCTTTGGCTTTTAACTACATAACCTGCCGCGCCCAAAGATACTGCGCTGAGTAAGGTGTGGCGGCTTTGCTGCGCCGAATAGATCAAGATAGGACATTGCTGATCGCGGGCGCGCAAACGGCGTAATAGCTCTAATCCATCGCAATCGGGCAAGCCAATGTCCAGCACAATCAAGTCAAATTGCTGCTGCTGAATCAAACGGCGCGCTTCGGTTTCATCGCCTGAGGCGTGAATGTTGAGGGTAATCGGTGAATTTACGCAAGCCGCTTCCAGTGCGACGGCAACCAGCGGGTGATCATCAATAAGCAGCAATGAAGCCATGACACAATTCCTGTGAAATTCATTGCATCAGCATAGCGGAAAAGGGCGAGGGGAAAAATAAACGGGAGAGCGTATGCCCTCCCGTGAATGACCATTAATAACGAATGAGTGCATTACTGCGAAGTGCCATCCGTTTTTTTGTGATGCTTGGTACCGACTTTTTTATTCATGTCCGGACATTTGCCGTCTTTGCACATGGTGTTTTTGTGCATCTGCTCTGCGGACATCTTGCCGGAACTCATACCCGACGTTGCAGCACTGTTAGTATTCATGCTGCCGTTGTTGATTTTGCTGTTATCAACATTGTTCGGTGGCAGATTCTGTTTTGCGCCACCCGCGGCAGCGCCTGCTTCTGCCGATGCATTGGCTTCACCGTTGTTATCGGCCGCGAAAGCCGCACCGCTACCTAAAGTCATCGCTGCCGTCAGAAAGATAATTGCAAACTTATTCATCATTATGCTCCGGTAATAAATGGATAGTTGCCGTCTCACACCACTGGTGCTGAGTGACGAAAATAGCGCATCGCGCGGAATAAAATTCCACTAATTGCGCTTCGCTTAAATATTTAATAATGCAAACACGTTAATCCTTAGTGCTTACGTTTAAAAAGCATAGTTCATCGCGTGATAAATGCAAATTTGAGATATGCATTTTTACCACGGCGCGTAATTTACACCTACAGCGTGAAGGGCTACATTGGTCGGGTTGCGCCCGGCGCACGTTGGGCCAGAAATTTGAATGGAATTAAGTATGGATTACCAGAACGACGATTTACGCATCAGAGAGATCAAAGAATTACTGCCTCCTGTTGCTTTGCTTGAGAAATTCCCCGCGACCGATAAAGCTGCTGAAACCGTTGCACAATCACGCCAGGCGATTCACCGCATTCTGCATGGCGCTGATGATCGCCTGCTGGTGGTGATCGGCCCGTGCTCGATTCACGATACTAAAGCGGCAAAAGAGTACGCTACGCGTCTGCTGCAACTGCGTGATGAGCTGAAAGGCGAGCTTGAAGTGGTAATGCGTGTGTACTTTGAAAAACCACGCACCACGGTGGGCTGGAAAGGGCTGATCAACGATCCGTTTATGGATGGCAGCTTCCAAATCAACGATGGTTTGCGGCTGGCGCGCAAGCTGCTGGTGGATATCAACGATCTCGGCTTGCCAGCGGCAGGTGAGTTCCTCGATATGATCACCCCGCAATATATGGCTGATTTGATGAGCTGGGGCGCGATTGGTGCGCGTACCACCGAATCTCAGGTACACCGCGAACTCTCTTCCGGTCTCTCTTGCCCGGTCGGTTTCAAAAACGGTACTGACGGCACCATCAAAGTGGCCATCGATGCGATTGGTGCGGCCAGCGCGCCGCACTGCTTCCTGTCCGTCACCAAATACGGTCACTCGGCGATTGTCGAAACCAGCGGCAACGAAGATTGCCATATCATCCTGCGTGGCGGCAAAGAGCCAAACTACAGCGCGCATCATGTAGCGGCAGTGAAAACCGGACTGGAAAAAGCGGGTCTGCGCCCGCAGGTGATGATCGACTTTAGCCATGCCAACAGCAGCAAGCAGTTCCAGCGTCAGATGGTGGTATGTGATGACGTGGCGCAGCAAATTGCCGGCGGCGAGCAGGCGATTACTGGCGTGATGATTGAAAGTCATCTGGTGGAAGGCAATCAGAGTCTTGACAGCGGTAAACCGCTGGTATACGGCCAGAGCGTCACCGATGCTTGCATCGGTTGGGAAGATACCGAGAAAGCGTTGCGTCAACTGGCGCAGGCGGTTAAACAACGTCGCGGCTAACTCCGCAGACAATAAAAAAGGCCAGACTCGCGTCTGGCCTTTTTGCATTTCAGCGCTAACTTACTTTGCTTTACCCTGGTTTGCCACGGCTGCTGCTTTTGCAGCGATTTCGTCAGCATCACCCAGATAGTAACGTTTCAACGGCTTGAAGTTCTCGTCGAACTCATACACCAATGGCACGCCAGTTGGGATGTTCAGTTCGAGGATCTCGTCTTCGCTCAGGTTGTCGAGGTATTTAACTAGCGCGCGCAGTGAGTTGCCGTGTGCCGCAACGATCACTTTCTCACCGCTCTTGATGCGCGGCAGAATGCTTTCGTTCCAGAAAGGAATGACACGTTCGATGGTCAGCGCCAGGCTTTCGGTGGTTGGCAGCTGTGCATCCGTCAGTGAAGCGTAACGTGGATCATGGCCAGGGAAACGCTCATCAGCACGATCCAGTTCCGGTGGGGTGATGGCAAAGCCACGACGCCACTGTTTAACTTGCTCGTCACCGTATTTAGCGGCGGTTTCAGCTTTATCTAAACCTTGCAGCGCACCGTAGTGACGCTCGTTCAGACGCCAGGTTTTCTCAACCGGCAACCAAGCTTGATCCAGCTCATCCAGCACGTTCCACAGGGTGTGGATAGCGCGTTTCAGCACTGAGGTGTAAGCGAAATCAAACACGAAACCTTCTTTCTTCAGCAGCTGACCGGCTGCTTTGGCTTCGGTGCGACCTTTGTCAGACAGGTCAACGTCATACCATCCGGTGAAGCGGTTTTCCTGGTTCCACTGGCTTTCGCCGTGTCGCACCAGTACCAGCTTAGTTACGGCCATAGCTTTACTCCTTAATGCTCGATTTACGATTAGTGTTGAAACCGGCTGCGGCCACCTGTGAAGCGGCTCACTAATAGCGCCATACCATAGCGGAAAACAGCGCACGGCGTAAGCCTGTCGGCAGCGCAGTGCGCGTTTTTCAACCGGCTGCTCAGTGCGGCGTGAAGCGATAGCGCGTCACGGACTGCCAGCGGTCGCCGGGTTGCAACCAGCAATCAGGCTGCGGCCATTCAGCGTGGTTGGGCGAATCCGGTAAAAATTCACTCTCCAGAGCAATGCCCTGGAAAGCAGTATAGCTGTCCTGCTCACGGGCGCGTGTTCCTTCCAGATAGTTGCCAGAATAGAACTGCAACGCCGGTGCGGCGGTAAACACACTCAACTCCAGCTTGCCATCGGCAGACCACAAATGGGCTGCGGGCGCGTTGCTGTCGCCAGCGGCGTTGAGCAAAAAGGCGTGGTCGTAGCCTTTTACCGCTTTTTGATCGTCATCGGCGAGGAATTCATCGGCGACACGCTTCGGCTGGCGGAAATCAAAACTGTTGCCAGCCACGTTTTTCAGCGGCGCGTTCGGAATACCTTCGCTATCGACCGGCAAGTAACGATCGGCGTGCAGTTGTAAGCGATGCTGGCGCGCATCACCATGATGCGCATCAAGATTAAAGTAAGCATGGTTGGTCAGATTGACCGGGCACGCCTTATCGGTTTGCGCTTCATAGCGAATCGACAGGCAATTGTCATCATCTAGATGGTAGATCACATCGGCGATCAGATTGCCAGGAAAACCCTGGTCGCCATCCGGCGAGTCAAGGCGATAGTGCACTTCGGACTCGCTTTGGCTGACAATCTGCCAGCGGCGTTTATCGAAACCCTCTGGCCCGCCGTGCAGTTGATGCGCACCTTGATTGGCGGCCAACAGCAAGTTCAACGGCTTGAGTTCCGCCGAGGCGATGCGGTTAGCGTAGCGACCCACCGTTGCGCCGAGATAGGCATCCTGATGCAGATAATCAGACGGCGTTGCGCAACCGAGCAGCGCTTCACGCACGCTATGGTCGCGCATAGGGACGCGCGCCGACATCCAGGTGGCGCCCCAATCCATAAAGGTGGCGACCATGCCGTTGCGATTGCGCAGCACGGTGATGCGCCACGGTTGCCCGTCAGGCGCATGAGAGTTCACATCGGTTACCATTGGCCAGCTCCCGCCGAGGCTTTGCACACGTAGAAGGTCTCTTTGATGCCGGTTTGCGCTTCATATTTTTCAGCCACGGCAGCTTTAACTTCCTCTACCAGATCGGTTGGCATCAACGCCACGATGCAGCCACCGAAACCGCCGCCGGTCATACGCACGCCGCCGCGCGGGCCGAGTTGCGCTTTAACAATCTCAACCAGCTGATCGATTTGCGGCACGGTGATTTCAAAATCATCGCGCATTGACGCGTGCGATTCTGCCATCAACTCGCCCATACGTTTCAGATCGCCCGCGCTCAAGGCATCCGCCGCTTCCAGCGTGCGGGCATTTTCTGTGATCACGTGACGCACGCGTTTTGCCACCAATGCATCCAATTCGCCTGCTGAAGCTTCAAACTCTTCCAGCGTGACATCACGCAGCGCTGGCTTGTTGAAGAAGCGCGCGCCGGTTTCACACTGTTCACGACGCGTGTTGTATTCGCTGCCCACCAGGCTGCGACGGAAGTTGGAGTTGATGATCACTACCGCGACATCTTCTGGCATCGACACCGCGCGGGTACCCAAGGTGCGGCAATCCAGCAGCATGGCGTGATCCGGCTGGCCGAGCGCTGAAATCAGCTGATCCATAATGCCGCAGTTACAGCCCACGAACTGGTTCTCCGCTTCCTGACCGTTGACCGCAATCGCTGCGCCGTCCAGCTTCAAGGCATACACCTGCTGGAACACGGTACCAACCGCCACTTCCAGCGAGGCCGATGAACTCAAGCCTGCGCCTTGCGGCACGTTGCCACTGATCACCATATCGACGCCGCCAAAATTGGCATCGCGTTTTTGCAGATGTTTCACTACACCGCGCACGTAGTTGGCCCACATCGGCTCTTGCAGCGGCTCAATCGGCGCATCCAGCGAGAAGCTATCCTGTTGATTATCGTAATCAACGGCAACGACGCGTACCTGGCGATCGTCGCGCTTGGCGCAGGCAATCACGGTTTGATAATCGATAGCGCAGGGCAGCACAAAGCCATCGTTGTAATCGGTGTGTTCGCCAATCAAATTCACGCGGCCTGGCGCCTGAATGCTGTGCGTCGGCTGATAGCCGAAAGTGTCAGCGAAAACCTGTTGAGTAATGGATTTTAATGACATTTATTGTGCCTCGCGGAAATGGACATCGCTGACAGAACGCAGACGTTCAGCCGCCTGTTCCGCCGTTAAATCACGTTGGGTTTCGGCCAGCATTTCGTAGCCAACCATAAATTTACGCACCGTGGCTGAACGCAGCAGCGGTGGATAGAAGTGGGCATGCAGCTGCCAGTGATCGTTGCTTTCGCCATTGAATGGCGCGCCGTGCCAACCCATCGAATAAGGGAATGAGCACTGGAACAAGTTGTCGTAGCGGCTGGTGAGTTGCTTCAGTGCCAGCGCCAAATCGCTGCGCTGGGCTGCGCTCAAATCGGTGATGCGTTTAACGTGTGCTTTCGGCAGCAGCAGCGTTTCAAACGGCCACGCCGCCCACCATGGCACCACGGCCAGCCAATGTTCGGTTTCCACCACGGTGCGGCTGCCATCTTTCAATTCGCGCGCAACGTAATCCACCAGCAGCGGCGTGCCTTGCTCTGCGAAGTAGCGACGCTGATGGTCATCTTCTTTCTGCGCTTCATTCGGCAGGAAACTGTTGGCCCAAACCTGGCCGTGCGGATGCGGGTTGGAACAGCCCATCGCCGCGCCTTTATTCTCGAAAACTTGCACCCACGGATAGTGTTGACCGAGATCGGCGGTTTGTTCCTGCCAGGTACGCACGATATCTTCCAGCGCGCTCAGCGGCAGTTCTGGTAACGTTTTGCTGTGATCCGGCGAGAAGCAGATGACGCGGCTGGTGCCGCGTGCGCTTTCGCAACGCATCAGCACATCTTCAGATTGCGGCGCATCCGGCGTATCGGTCATCAGCGCGGCAAAGTCATTGGTGAACACGTAGGTGCTTTTATAGTTGGGATTGATGTCACCGGTAATGCGGGTATTACCTGCGCACAAGAAGCAGTCGGGATCGTGCACAGGCAGTTGTTCCAGAGCCGGGGTTTCCTGCGCACCTTGCCATGGACGCTTAGCGCGATGCGGAGAGACCAGCACCCATTGATCGATCAATGGGTTATAACGGCGATGCGGATGATCGACCGGGTTAAATTTTTCCATGATGAGTCCTGGTAAACGGCAAACAGATAAAAATGATTTTGATCAAAGTAGCACAAAGACCAGTTTGAAAGCGTGATCCAGTCTGGATAAATGGTATCGTTTACACAAGGTGACGATTCTCATTTTGTGGGGTTATTGCGTTTGTTTGATGGATTACCAGGCAATGAAATGGTAGCGGTTACATTTTGATGTGGGAAGGGTTGACTGTGCGCATAAATGCGCACCCTACGCGAGATTTTGTAGGGTCGCCATTTATGGTGTAATGCTCGTCAGTTAAGCCTCAGACATGCCGGAACGCATAGCGTTTCGGCTTTTTCTTTACCGCCCGGGGATAGTGTCTTGGTCGCCGGGTGGGAAGCACGAAGCTGGGCGCCATTGCCATTATT
>NZ_JBCNNP010000074.1:0-16793 GCF_039594315.1 Pantoea sp. | reverse complement strand
AAACAGCCTTACAGTGCGCGCACTGCAGGTGCACAATAACAACATCACGAGGTTTGTATGGAACAACAGCATGGCGACACGCTGCACCGCGGCTTAAAGAATCGCCATATTCAGCTGATTGCGCTGGGCGGAGCCGTAGGTACTGGCCTGTTTCTGGGTAGCGCATCAGTGATTAAATCGGCCGGTCCGGCCGTGATTCTGGGTTATGCGATTGCCGGTTTTATTGCCTTTCTGATTATGCGCCAACTCGGCGAAATGGTAGTTGAAGAGCCGGTTGCCGGTAGCTTCAGCCACTTTGCCTACAAGTATTGGGGCAACTTCGCTGGTTTCGCCTCGGGCTGGAACTATTGGGTACTGTATGTGCTGGTAGCGATGGCTGAATTAACCGCCGTTGGCAAATATGTGCAGTTCTGGTGGCCCGATTTCCCCACCTGGGCAACAGCAGCCATCTTCTTTGTACTGATCAACGCCATCAACCTAACCAACGTAAAAGTGTTTGGTGAGATGGAGTTCTGGTTCGCGATTATTAAAGTAGTCGCGGTTATCGGCATGATCCTGTTCGGCGGCTGGTTGCTGTTTAGCGGCAACGGCGGTCCACAGGCCAGCGTCAGCAATCTGTGGGATCAGGGCGGCTTCTTGCCGCACGGCATGACCGGATTGGTGATGATGATGGCGATCATTATGTTCTCGTTTGGTGGTCTGGAGCTGGTCGGTATTACTGCCGCCGAAGCTGACAATCCACAAGAGAGCATTCCAAAAGCCACCAATCAGGTGCTGTGGCGTATTCTGATTTTCTACATTGGCTCGCTGGCGGTATTGCTGTCACTGCTGCCGTGGACGCGTGTCACTGCCGATACCAGCCCGTTCGTTTTGATCTTCCATGAACTGGGCGATGCTTTCGTGGCTAACGCGCTGAACATCGTGATCCTGACCGCAGCGCTGTCGGTCTATAACAGCTGCGTGTACTGCAACAGCCGCATGCTGTTCGGCCTGGCGCAGCAGGGCAACGCTCCTAAAGCCTTGTTGAAAGTGGATAGCCGCGGCGTGCCAGTAGCAACCATTCTGGTTTCTGCTGTAGCAACGCTGCTTTGCGTATTGATTAACTACCTGATGCCGGGTGAAGCCTTTGGTCTGCTGATGGCGCTGGTGGTTTCTGCCTTGGTCATCAACTGGGCGATGATCAGCCTGGCGCACCTGAAGTTCCGTAAGAAGAAAGATCAGCAAGGTGTTACCACGCGCTTCAAAGCGGTGCTCTATCCGTTAGGTAACTGGATTTGCTTGGTGTTCCTGGCGGGTGTGCTGGTGATTATGCTGATGACGCCTGGCATGGCGATTTCGGTATGGTTGATTCCGGTTTGGCTGGTGATTCTGGCTATCGGTTACACCATCAAAAACAAACTGCAAAAAGCTTAATCCGCTACTCTGCCCGGCACACTGCTGCCGGGCAGATTCTTCACTTCTCACTCACACTAACGTGCCGTAAATCGTCAACAGCGCCACCACCACCACAATCACCAAAGAGATGCGTTTGGCCAATGCCACGGCAACGCGCGGTGTTTCTACTTTATCCATATGCGGATCGCGCGCCAGTGAGAACTGCGCCAGGCTAGTCAGCACCTGATATTGGGAGCGATGGATATCGCCCAATGCGGCAAACCACGCCGGCAAAGCCCGCTCACCGTGGCCCAACAATGCATACGCCACGCCAGCCAGGCGCACCGGAATCCAGTCAAGTATATGCAACAGCCGATCAACGCCAGACTGCGAACGCTGCAGCGGTGAATGATGTTTTGCCAGCCAGCTCTGCCAGGCGCGCAAAAATGCATATCCCACCAGCAGCACCGGACCGTACGGCCCACCGACCACAAACCAGAACAGCGGTGCCAGATAGAAGCGGAAATTAATCCAAATCAGTGCATTTTGCAGTTCACGCAAAAACTCACGTTCGCTGCACTCAACCGGCACGCCGTGAATCAGTGTTAGCTCGGCGGCCATTGCTTGATGTGCTTCATGGTCATCATGGCTGGCGGCCTTGAGATAGCGGTGATAATGCAGCCGCACCGAACCGGCACCAATGCACAACAGTCCCACCACAATCCAGAACAGCAGTTGAGCCACGCCAAACAAAATGCCTTTCAGGCTCCAGACGATGAGCCAAACAATCAACATGGCGACCAATGTCATCACCAGCGTACGCAACAGCGAAAAACGCTGACGATTGCGGAACAGTGGCTCCAGTCGGTGATCCAATTGCCAGTGCTCGCCCAATTTAAAAAGGCGTTCCCAACCTAGAACTAATAACAAGCTAAACAACGTCATACCTGCTCCTGCTGTATCAGGGATTCTCCTGCTTGATAGACTCTTTATAGCGCACCCAGTCAAAACAGGGGCCCGGATCGGTTTTACGATCGGGCGCTATATCGCTATGGCCGGTGATGCGCGCAGGCGTCAACGGATAATGCTGTAGCAGCAACTGTGTGACCTGCTGCAAAGTGACGTATTGTGCATCGGTAAAGGGCAGCGTATCGGTGCCTTCCAGCTCAATGCCCATCGAAAAATCGTTGCAGCCTTCACGCCCTTCAAACTGCGATACACCCGCATGCCAGGCACGCTGATCAAAAGAGACGTATTGCACCAGTTCACCGTCACGGCGGATTAAACAGTGCGCCGCAACGCGCAAATGGGCGATATCGGCAAAATAGGGATGCGCATCGGCGGGTAAAGTGCCGGTAAACAGCCGATCAATCCATGGCCCGCCGAATTCACCCGGCGGCAAGCTGATGTTATGAATAATCAACAGCGAAGGCACTTCATCATTTGGACGTTGATTAAAGTGCGGTGAAGGTACTTTACGCGCGCTGGTAATCCAGCCCTGTTCCAGTTTCATGCTGTTAAATCCTAAGCAAAATCAGGCTGAGAATAGCATGATTCAAACGCGATACTTGCGACTTAATGCGCCAACCCCACCGAGTTAAGGATACTAAACATTTCATCGCTGCTAACTGGCAATAGCCGATAATTCAGGCTAAGGTGAGCGCACAAAATCTTGTCTTGTGGAGTGGTAAACCATGGCATCGCGTCGTTACGATCCCGATCATCGCCGTCAGGAGCTGATTAAACGTATTGAACAGGATATCCCCGAAGCCGTTGCCCGCGCGCTTCAGGAAGATTTAGGCGGTGAGGTGGATGCCGATCGCGACATCACTGCACTGCTGCTACCAGCAGAAAAACAGGCGGTGGCAAAAGTCATTACGCGTGAAGCCGGTGTTTTTTGTGGTAAACGCTGGGTGCAAGAAGTGTTTATCCAATTAGGCAATAAAGTGCATATCACCTGGCACGTTGAAGATGGCCAAATACTGGAGGCTGATCAGCTGCTGTTTGAGCTGGCGGGTCCGGCGCGTTTGCTACTGACGGCCGAACGAACCGCTCTCAACTTCGTGCAAACGCTCTCGGGTGTGGCAACCGAAGTCAGTCGTTATGTTGCCTTGCTGCAAGGCAGTGAAACTCAACTGCTTGATACGCGCAAAACCTTGCCGGGCCTGCGCACCGCATTGAAATATGCCGTGCTGTGCGGCGGCGGTAACAATCACCGCTTAGGTTTATCCGACGCCTTCCTGATCAAAGAAAACCACATTATTGCCAGCGGCTCGGTTCGCAAGGCCGTGGAGAAAGCGTTGTGGCTGTCACCTGATGTGCCGGTCGAAGTAGAAGTGGAAACGCTGGCGGAGTTGCAAGATGCGATTGATGCGGGGGCTGACATCATCATGCTGGACAACTTCAGCTTCGAGATGATGCATCAGGCAGTCGCTTTAACTGCTAAGCGCGCGCTACTGGAAGTCTCTGGCAATGTCACTGAAACCACACTGCCGCAAATCGCTCAAACCGGCGTTGACTATGTCTCAGTTGGCGCGCTGACCAAACATGTTCGCGCGTTGGATTTGTCGATGCGTTTCCGCGAAATTTGATCCCTCACCGCCGCTCCAGCGCGGCGGTTTTGCGACACATCCTCCAATTATCTGCTGCTTGCTCTGCAATCCTGAAGATTCTCTTCGAGGCATTTTCCAACCTCGCGCCAAGCTGACTTCCGCTTTCCCTCGCCCTTTTCTACCGTAGCGGCTCCACAACAAGGAGTTTCACTATGGAAAGACAACGCGGTTTTACCCTGATTGAACTGATGATCGTCATTGGCATCGTCGCCATTCTTAGCGCCATCGGCCTACCGGCTTATCAAAACTATCTGCAACGCGCAGCGCTGACCGACATGCTACAAACCATGGTGTCGTACAAAACTGCGGTTGAGCTCTGCGCCATTGAACGTGGCGGCCCTACTCAGTGTCAGGCAGGACAACGCGGCATTCCTGCGGCTAAAGGTTCACGCTACGTGGCGACGCTCAGCGTGGTCAACGGCGCGATTAATCTAACCGGACAAGAAAGCCTCGCCGGTTTGACGGTGGAAATGCTGCCCGTCTGGAGCGCGACCGATGGCACCTTGAGCTGGCAACGCAGTTGCACCAGCGACAACAATAGCCTGCGCGATAGTTGTCTGGAGCAGTTCCGTTTTGCTGACAAGGATGCCAACTAATGGAAAACTCCAACACGGCATTGCAGGCGCTTTGCACACGCTATCAGGCGGTAATCTTGCATCACGATGCCACACAGCTCCGTGTGGCGGTGGCTGACGCGCCCGACCCACTGCTGCTGGAAGCACTGCAATTTGCCAGTCAGTGCAAGGTCGAAGTTGAGTGTTGGCCGGCGGCACGCCTCGAGCAATTACTGCACGAACCCGATGCTGCAAGCGCGCCGCGTGAACATGCCAGTGCAGAATCGGCGATTAATGCCGTTGATCAGATATTGCGGCAAGCGATCCAGCGCCGCGCGTCGGATGCGCATTTTGAGCCGCAGCGACATGGAATACGTATACGGCTGCGCGTTGATGGTGTACTGCAAAAGTTGCCACAACCAGTCGAAGCGCAACCTGCCGCCATCCTGGCACGCCTGAAAATTCTTGGCGGATTGGATATCGCCGAGCGTCGATTACCGCAAGACGGACAGTTTACGTTGGAGATCGATGGCAAACTGGCGGCCTTTCGTCTTTCGACCCTGCCGATTAGTCAGGGAGAAAAAGCCGTTGTGCGACTGCTGCAAAGTGAAAATAGTGCAATTACGCTCGATAAACTCGGCATGCCCGCCGCGCAACTGCGATTGCTGAAAAACGCACTGGCAAAACCGCAGGGTTTGATTCTGGTCACCGGGCCCACCGGCAGTGGTAAAACGTTCACGCTTTATAGCGGATTGAGCGCGCTCAATGTGCCCGAGAAGAACGTGTGCAGCGTGGAAGATCCCGTTGAGATCCCTTTAGATGGCATCAATCAAACACAGATCCAACCACGTAGCGGACTTGATTTTAATCGCGTGCTTCGAGCGCTACTAAGACAAGATCCCGACGTCATTATGGTGGGTGAAATTCGTGATGCCGAAACCGCCAGCATTGCGGTGAAAGCCGCACAAACCGGCCATTTGGTGCTTTCTACGCTGCACACCAATTCCACCGCCGAAACACTGACGCGTTTGCGTCAAATGGAAATTCCCGGTTATCTGCTTGGACCAGCTTTGCAGTTGGTTGTAGCCCAGCGATTGGTGAGAAGATTATGTGTGCATTGCCGCCAGCCTGGACAAGCTATCGCCCACCTTCCCAGCGAGTTATGGCCTGGCACGCTACAAACCTGGCGGGCGCCGGGGTGCGATCACTGCTTCTCCGGCTATTACGGTCGGCTGGCGCTGTTTGAAGTGCTACCAGTCACCAGCAAATTGCAAAATGCCATTTCAGCCGATATGCCGCTGGAGCATTTGTTGACGCTCGCCAATGAACAGGGCATGAAAACGCTGCTGGCTGCGGGATTAGAAGCAGTCAGTCGCGGTGACACTTCTTTTGAAGAGATGCAGCGCGTGGTGGGGTTGGGCGATGGCTAATCTGTATCATTTTCAATGGCAGGCGCTGGATACCATGGGCGTATTGCAAGACGGCGAATCGCTCAATGCCAATCAGGATGCGCTACTCAACCAGCTATCCGATCGTGGCATGCTGCCGGTAAGTTGGCAGCGCGGTAAATGTTGGCGCGCGCGTGACTGGAAATGGCAGCAGAAGATTGACCTGGTGAGACAACTGGCGACATTACTGAAAGCCGGTTTGCCGCTGGCTGAAAGTTTGATATTGCTGGCGGAAGGCCATCCGCATGCAGGATGGCGAGTTTTGCTCAAAGGTTTGCAGCGACGTGTCATTGCGGGCGAGCCATTCTCACAGGCTTTGCAGGAGTGGCCGCAAATCTTCCCGCCGCTGTTTCCGGCATTGATGCAGGTCGGTGAGTTAACCGGTCAGCTTGATGAATGCTGCCGCCAATTGGCTCAGCAGCAAAGCAAACAGCAGCATTTACGGCAGAAGGTAGTAAAAGCACTGCGCTATCCGCTATTTATTCTGCTGGTAGCATTGGCGGTAAGTGCGGGCATGCTGCTGTTTGTGCTACCGGAATTTGTCTCGGTCTATGCCAGCTTTGATGCGCCACTACCGGCGTTTACTGCCGCTGTAATGTCGTTGTCAGAGCTCCTGCAAAAAGCCGCCCTGCCACTGTCGTTAGTCAGTGCTGTTTTACTGTCAGTTGCACAACAGGCTTATCAACGATCGGTAGCATGGCAAAAACGCGCCCATCAATGGATGCTGCGCTTGCCGTTGCTATCACCATTGTGGCGTGGCGGTCAGCTCAGCCAAATTTACGCCATTCTACAACTCACGCAGCAATCCGGTTTAACCTTGTTGCAGAGTTTGCAGGCGGTTGAAGTTACCCTGGCTTCACGTCTCTGGCGTGATGCCATCATCCAATTGCAGCAGCATATTGCGGCGGGCGCACCACTGTATCAGGCATTACAACAGCACCTGCTTTTTACACCACTGTGCGCGCAGTTGATCAGAGTGGGGGAAGAAGCCGGTGCGCTGGATGTAATGCTCGCGCGTTTGGCGGAATGGCATGAAGCGCAGACATTATCACGTGCCGATGCGTTGGCGGCCTCGCTTGAACCGATGATGATGGTGGTGATTGGCGGCATTGTCGGCACATTGGTGGTTGCCATGTATCTGCCAGTATTTGGCTTGGGGGATGCCATTCGTTAACGGGCACGCTGAATGCGCGCCCGCTTTATCTCATCAACGCGTAAAGACGCGGTTCTCTTGCTCGGCAACGCGAATAAAAGTCGTGCGTTTAGTCAGTTCTTTAAGACGCTCCGCACCGACATAAGTACAGGCGGAACGTAGGCCACCGAGGATATCTTTCACGGTATCTTCAACCGGGCCGCGCAATGGTAAGCGGACTGTTTTACCTTCAGCTGCACGATATTGGGCAACGCCGCCAACATGACGCTTCATAGCGGATTCTGAACTCATGCCGTAAAACAGCATAAATTGCTCACCCTGCTCTTCAACGATGGTTCCTTCACACTCATCATGTGCTGCAAGCATGCCGCCAAGCATCACGAAATCAGCGCCGCCGCCGAACGCTTTGGCAATGTCGCCCGGCACCGAACAACCGCCGTCGCTGACAATTTGTCCGCCCAGGCCATGTGCAGCATCAGCGCACTCAATGACAGCAGATAGTTGTGGATAACCCACGCCGGTTTTTACACGCGTAGTGCAGACTGAGCCTGGGCCGATGCCCACTTTGACGATATCCGCACCCGACAAAATCAACTCTTCGACCATTTCACCGGTAACGACATTACCAGCGCAGATTGTTTTGCCAGGGAAGCTTTCACGAACGCGCAGCAAGAACTGTACAAAGTGCTCAGAATAGCCGTTGGCAACGTCGATGCAGATGAAGTTGAGTTGCGGCGATAACGCCAGAATGGCTGATAATTTGGTGAAATCGGATTCAGATGTGCCGGATGAGACCATCACATGTTTCAACACATTAGCTGGAACGCGCTGCACAAAGGCTTGCCAGGCTTCCACGCTGTAATGTTTGTGTACGGCGGTCAGCACATTAAAACCGGCTAACGCTTCTGCCATGGTGAAAGTGCCGACGGTATCCATGTTGGCGGCAATAACCGGTATGCCGCTCCAGCTTAGGCCTGAATGTTTGAAGGTGAAAGTACGCTCCAGCTCAACCTCGGAACGGCTTTTCAACGTGGAACGTTTAGGGCGGATCAACACATCTTTAAAGCCCAATTTTAAATCTTCTTCAATACGCATAGCTGATTGTCCTGGTTAGTGACGACGAACCGCAGTTCGGGTAGCGCTCACGGCTCCAGTGTCGTTATCATACGCGCCATTCGTTCCGCGACAAGACTGCGAATTTCACTTTATTTAAGCTACAATCCCTTAAATTTAGCTGAGAAAACTGATTGTGATCACGCTCTCATCTTGCTGCGGTTAACGTCCGCTCACGATATAAATTTTGCGAGAACGCTATGCCTTATACCGTTGCGCTCACCGGTGGCATCGGCAGTGGAAAAACCACCATTGCCAATGCCTTCGCAGCGCTAGGCGTTGATATCATTGACGCCGACGTCATTGCCAGAGAAGTGGTTGAACCTGGAACTCCCGCGTTAAAAGCGATTGTTCAACGTCATGGAGAATCCATTTTAACGGCGGAAGGCACGCTCTATCGTGCGCGTCTGCGTGAGATTATTTTCCAGCAGCCGCAAGAGAAAAACTGGCTAAATCAACTGCTCCACCCACTGATTAATGCCCGCACCCAACAATTAAAGTTATTGGCAACCTCACCTTACGTGCTTTGGGTGGTGCCGCTATTAGTTGAAAATAGCCTGCAACATCAGGCCGATCGCGTGCTGGTGGTGGATGTCGATGCAGATACACAATTGAAACGCACCCAACAGCGTGATGGCGTCTCATTAAGCCAGGCGAAAAATATTCTTGCCGCACAGGCCAGCCGTGAACAACGTTTGGCCTGTGCGGATGACATCATTGATAACAGCGGTACGTCGGAGCAGGCTTTATCGCACGTTGCTGAACTCCACCAGCGCTATCTCCGCCTGGCAGCAACAGGAAAGGAATAACATCATGAGTACAGTTGTTCTGTTTGAACACCCTTTGAATGAGAAGATGCGCACCTGGTTGCGCGTCGAGTACTTGCTAGAACAGTTGCATGCGACCGTGCCGGTTAACGGTTCAGTATCGGCATTAGCAGTGTTCCGCATCCTCAGCGATTTGCTGGATATTTTTGAGCGCGGTGATATGCGCACCGAATTGTTGAAAGAGCATGAGCGTCAACAGCAAAAGTTGCGCGCATGGCTGGATGTGCCAGGTGTAGATGAATTGCGCGTTAACAATTTACGCCAACAGTTGAAGCAATATTCCAGCGAATTAATGGCTGCACCACGTATGGGCCAACAACTGCGCGAAGATCGTTTGGTGGCATTGGTGCGTCAGCGTTTGAGTATTCCCGGCGGCTGTTGCAGCTTTGATTTGCCAAGCCTGCATATCTGGTTACATCAGGAACAATCAGTGCGTGATCTTCAGGTCAACAGCTGGCTGGAATCGTTGAATCCTTTGCGTAATAGCTTAACGATGATCCTCGATTTAGTGCGCCAATCAGGCGTGTTCCGCCACCAAACCAGCCTCAATGGTTTTTATCAGGACAATGCTGAAGGCTCAGATTTGCTGCGCCTGCAGTTAACGCTGGAAGATGCGTTGTATCCGCAAGTATCAGGTCACAAAAGTCGCTACGCGATTCGTTTTCTGCCACTCGATAGCGAACGCGGCGAAGTACCCGCCCGACTGAATTTTGAATTAGCATGTTGTTAGAGGATGTTATGCCGGAAGAAATTATTACCGTACCCTGCCCCAATTGCCGCCGCGATGTGATTTGGGATGAGTTAAGCCCATGGCGACCATTTTGCAGTAAGCGCTGTCAGTTGATTGATTTGGGTGAATGGGCCGCAGAAGAAAAACGTATTCCGAGCAGCGGCGACCAGAATGACAGTGATGACTGGAGCGAAGAGCAACAGTAATTAATTAAGGGGCGCGCAGCCCCTTAATTTAAATCTCGCCTGTCACTAAGCGGCTTATCAACGGATGATTAGCGGGTGGAAACTCATCAGCCACCAACTCCTGCTGCTCCACCCAACGTTGCGGTTGCCCTTCGCGGCCATAAGGCTCACCGTTCCAGCCTTCAACCAGGAAGAAATGTAAGGTAACGCGCAGGTCGTCATAGCTGTGATCGGCCAAGCCAATCGCCGTCGCTGCGGTTACTTCAATTCCGGTTTCTTCCATTAACTCGCGTTTGAGCGCCTGCTCGGCAGTTTCGTTTTGTTCAATTTTTCCGCCGGGAAACTCCCATTTATTCGCCATGTAGGAGCTTGCCGCACGCTGGGCAAGAAAGATTTGACGATGTGAGTTACGAATGATGCCGACCGCCACCTGCAGGTGTTTCATAAGCCAGATTCCGCTTTTAATAAATGAGCGCTGAGTGTAAATCAGACGCTTAACGATGTTAACCACCGAAATGGACGCGACGTCATCTGTCGCACAAACCTCGTCGATTAAGACATGTCGTAATGATCGCAACCGGGCATGTTGGGAATACTCGCAGCCACTTTCTTCTGCCAAACCTGATTAGCTATGGAATTCAACGAAAAAACGTTTCTGGCGAAAAACACGCAAGAACAAATACATGCGCTGCGCCATTTAGTCTTTCACGACATTCTGACATTAGACAGCGCGCAAAACACCTTAACCTGGTGGCCAGAACACAAAATAATCCCGTTAAACGAAGCACAAAAACGCTTTCTATCCTGCCTGTTGCTGCGCATCACCTCAAAACGTCAGATCATAGCCACGGTGTGGAATGAAAGTTATCCGAGCATCAGCGATAACAATTATCACCAGCTGTTATTTCAAAGCCGTGCCCTGTTTAAACGTTTTGGTTTGCCGGATGGCCTGTTGGTGACGCTGCCTTATCACGGCGTCCGTTTAAACGAAGAGAAACTGATGGCAATCACGCGCTGAATTCTGGCGCGCTGCAAAGAAAAAGGAGCCCGCAGGCTCCTTAGTTCATCAGGCCAGACGGCCGTGACACTGTTTGTATTTTTTGCCAGAACCGCATGGGCAAAGGTCATTACGACCCACTTTACGTTCTCCGCCTTGCGCAGCTAACGCTTCAGCGGCTGCGGTTGCATCATCGACGTGGCTCAGTCGCTGCTGTTGTGCTAAACGCTCTGCTTCTTCACGACGCTGTTGCTCCATCGCTTCAACTTCTTCTGGCATGCGCACCTGAACCTTGCTCAGCGTACTGATCACTTCGTATTTCAACGACTCCAGCATCGAAGCAAACATCGCGAAGGATTCACGTTTGTACTCCTGCTTAGGATCTTTCTGCGCATAACCACGTAAATGGATGCCCTGGCGCAGGTAATCCATTGCAGCCAGGTGCTCTTTCCAGAGTGAATCCAGCGTTTGCAGCATTACTCCTTTCTCGAAGTTGCGCATCATTTCTGCGCCAACCACTTCTTCTTTCGCTGCATAGCTCTCCGCCGCGTGGCTCATGATACGTTCACGCAGCGTCTCTTCATGCAGATCCGGTTCTTTATCCAGCCATTCAGCGATCGGCAGATTCAGATCGAAGTCATTACGCAGACGTTCTTCCAGGCCGGCAACGTCCCACATCTCTTCCAGCGACTGCGGCGGAATGTAGGTATCAATAGTGGTTTTATAGACGTCTTCACGAATGCTGTTGATGGTTTCTGATACATCAGAAACATCCAGCAGTTCGTTACGTTGGCTGTAGATAGCGCGACGTTGATCGTTCGCCACATCATCGTATTCCAGCAGTTGCTTACGAATATCAAAGTTACGGCTTTCGACTTTACGCTGGGCGTTGGCAATCGCTTTGGTCACCCAAGGATGCTCAATCGCTTCGCCTGGCTTCATACCCAGTTTGCGCATCATGTTAGAGACACGATCCGATGCAAAGATACGCATCAACGCATCTTCCATCGACAGATAGAAGCGGGAAGAACCGGCATCACCCTGACGACCCGCACGACCACGCAGCTGGTTATCGATACGACGAGATTCGTGACGCTCTGTACCAATAATGTGCAAACCACCGGCAGCCAGAACCGCGTCATGACGCAGTTTCCACGCTTCTTTCATGGCCTGAATCTGCTCTTCGCTTGGCTCATCCATCGCGGCAAGCTCAGCCTGCCAGCTACCACCCAACACGATATCGGTACCACGACCGGCCATGTTGGTAGCGATGGTCACCGCAGCAGGTTGACCCGCTTGCGCAACGATATCTGCTTCACTGGCGTGGAATTTCGCGTTCAGTACGCTGTGTTTGATGCCCGCACGCGTCAGTTCATTCGAGACCACTTCCGATTTTTCAATCGAGATCGTACCCACCAACACTGGCTGGCCGTTGGCGGTGCAAGCGCGGATATCTTCGATAATCGCGTCAATCTTCTCTTTCTCGGTCATGTAGACCAAGTCAGCCATATCTTTACGCACCATCGGACGGTTAGTTGGTACCACGATAGTGTCGAGTTTGTAGATGGAGCTGAACTCGAACGCTTCGGTATCTGCGGTACCGGTCATGCCAGCCAGTTTGTCATAGATGCGGAAGTAGTTCTGGAAGGTAATGGAAGCCAGCGTTTGGTTTTCGTTCTGGATTTCAACGCCTTCTTTCGCTTCAACCGCCTGATGCAAACCATCTGACCAGCGACGGCCTTGCATGGTACGACCGGTGTGCTCATCGACGATGACCACTTCGCCGTCTTTAACGATGTAATCCACATCACGGGTAAAGAGTGCATGCGCGCGCAATGCGGCGGTTACATGGTGCATCAGCATGATGTTGGTTGGTGAGTAGAGTGACTCGCCTTCTTCCATGATGCCTTGGCTAACCAGCAGCTCTTCGACTTTAACCAAGCCGCGCTCGCTCATGTGTGCCTGGCGCGCTTTCTCATCAACCCAGAAATCTCCTTCGCCCTGGAAGGTGTCAGAGTCTTCTTTATCCTGACGAACCAGATGCGGGATGATCTTGTTAACTTTGGTATACAGCTCAGAGCTATCTTCAGCCGGCCCCGAAATGATCAACGGGGTACGCGCTTCATCGATCAGGATTGAGTCGACCTCATCCACCAACGCATAGTGCAGTTTACGCTGTACACGCTCTTCAGGGCTGAACGCCATGTTGTCACGCAGGTAGTCGAAGCCGTATTCGTTGTTGGTGCCATAGGTGATATCAGCAGCATAGGCGGCACGCTTCGCCACAGCTGGCATGTTTGGCAAGTTGATGCCAATGGTCAAGCCGAGGAATTCAAACAGCGCACGGTTGTTTTCGGCGTCACGTTGCGCCAAATAGTCGTTGACGGTAACAACGTGCACGCCTTTACCACTCAACGCGTTGAGGTAAGCCGGTAACGTTGCAGTCAGCGTTTTACCTTCACCGGTACGCATCTCCGCGATGCAACGCTCGTTCAATACCATGCCGCCAATCAGCTGCACATCAAAGTGACGCATACCAAATACGCGCTTACTTGCTTCACGTACGGTGGCAAAAGCTTCAGGAATCAGACTTTCAAGGCTTTCGCCTTTTTTCAGACGCTCACGAAACAGATCGGTTTTTGCTTTCAGTTCATCATCGGAGAGCTTTACGAAATCCGGCTCCATCTTGTTGATGATGTCGACGACTTTACGCATACGACGCAGAGTACGATCATTGCTGCTGCCAAATACTTTGGTTAACAATTTGATTAACATGATAAATTCTTCTCAATTCAGCCGTGATCTCACGGGCTGCGAAATCTAAAACAGGATGCGGAAAAAACGTTAGCAGTTAAGCGTTGAAAGGTCCGGCGCGAATGCCGTGGATAGCGGCCTGCCAATCAGCAGAAGAATGAATTTGCGGTTGATGATGTTGCAGGCTTTGCTGCGGCTCAACTATAGCCAGAGATTGAGCAGGTGAGGTCAAAAGCGCCTGAAGCGAACCAATCAACGCCAGCTTTTGCGCTGCTAGCGGGGCTGCCTGGCTGGCTTCAGCCTGCACTGGTGGCGTCATGCTAAAGGAGAGATGACGAATTACCGTGCGGATCGCATGCTGATGCCAATAATCGACGTTAACGTTAGGCCGACGCGCACTTTCTTGTAGGCGAATCAGATGATCGAAGTGAACAACATTGCCGACAAACAGACTGCTGATTGGCGAATCGGTCGCCGTGGGCTCAGAGCTTTGCGCGCAAGCAGGCAAACCAAAACTGGCCGCCACCATCCCCAATAGAAGATGAGGCCAGAAATAGCGTCTGCCTAATTGTCGCCAGCGTGAGAAAATCCCGATCACAATCCGTCCACAATGCATTGAAAAAAGGTGTAAGCCGTTGCAGCAATTTGCAATACCCAGCTTATATGAGCGCAAGATGATAGCACTTATGTAGTGCTTCGACACCAGCGATTAAAGGGCTTACGGCGGATTTCACGTTTTTTTGTACAGGGTTTCGCCAGTCACGACAGCGAAATGAGATCGGTTTTGCAGGATAAAATGCGAGGCAATAAAAAACGGCAGGTTCCACTGACCGGAGAGGGTGTCAGCGAAACCTGCCGTTTACGACTGGCTTATGCCAGAACTAAATTTGGTGCTTTGAATGCCAGCGGCAGTTCAGCTTCGTCTTCGAAGGTTGCCCATTCCCAGGCTTCCTGCTGTGCCAGAACCGCTTGCAGTAACTTATTGTTCAAGGCATGACCTGATTTGAACGCAGTAAATGCGCCAATCACATTGTGGCCACACATGAACAAGTCACCGATAGCATCCAGCATTTTGTGACGAACAAACTCATCTTCAAAGCGCAGACCGTCTTCGTTTAATACGCGGAAGTCATCGAGGCCAATCGCACAATCTAAACTACCGCCCAGGCACAGGCCTTTAGACTGCAGATATTCGATTTCACGCATAAAGCCAAAAGTACGCGCACGGCTGATTTGACGAACAAACCCTTCAGCCGAGAAGTTAAGCTGATAACGCTGCGAGCTTGAGTCGATCGCTGGATGTTTGAAGTCGATAGTGAAGTCGAGTGAGAAACCGTTATACGGTTTGATCTCGGCCCACTTGTCGCCATCTTCTACACGCACCGTTTTCTTCACACGCACGAATTTCTTCGCGCTGTTCAGCTCTTCGATGCCTGCATCCATCAGCAGATAGACAAAAGGTGCGGCACTGCCGTCCATAATCGGAATTTCCGGCGCATCAACTTCAACAATAATGTTGTCGATGCCCAAGCCCGCCAATGCGGCGTTCAAGTGTTCGACTGTAGAAATACGCACGCCTTCATCATTCACCAGGCAAGTACTTAGCATGGTGTCGCGCACATATTTTGCATCAGCCGGGAAATCAACCGGTGGATTCAAGTCAGTGCGACGATAGATGACCCCGGTATTAGCCGACGCAGGGCGTAAAGTCAGCGTAACTTTCTTGCCGGTATGTAAACCGACACCAGTCGCCTGAACGATACGTTTTAATGTCCTTTGTTTGATCATCGCTTTATCTCGCAATATTACCCTTCCGACCGCCAGTATAAATTACCGGCGGGCGAATACTTTAGCACAAAGAGCGGAGAATCCCAATTCTCAGGATATTCTTAGTCCGCCTGCTTACGCAGGAAGGCTGGAATGTCCAAATAATCAGGTTCTTTGCTAGATGCTGCCGGTTGGTCATTGACCACTTTAGCCGCGGGTTTCTGCTCTTGCGGCAACGGCGCCATGCCGTGCTGCTGATAGCGATGATCCATCACTGGCTGAGTCGCTGGCTTGTTGGTGACCAAGGTAATTTCTGGGCGCTTATCCATGCCGATACCGGTCGCAACCACGGTAACACGCAGTTCGTCGTTCATCTCTGGATCCAGAGATGTACCGATTACCACAGTAGCGTTGTCAGACGCGAAGGCGCGGATAGTGTTACCCACGGTTTCGAACTCATCCAGACGCAAGTCAAAGCCCGCAGTGATGTTGACCAGCACGCCGCGCGCACCAGACAGATCGATATCTTCCAACAGTGGAGATGAAATCGCCATTTCTGCCGCTTCTTCCGCACGATCTTCACCGCACGCCACGCCTGAACCCATCATGGCGTAACCCATTTCTGACATCACGGTACGTACGTCCGCGAAGTCGACGTTCATCAAGCCCGGACGGGTGATCAGTTCAGCGATACCCTGCACCGCGCCTTTCAGCACGTCGTTAGCCGCGCCGAACGCATCTAACAGAGAGATGCCACGACCCAGCACTTTCAACAGCTTGTCGTTTGGAATAGTGATCAATGAATCGACATGCTTAGACAGCTCAGCGATACCCTGCTCAGCAAAAGCCATACGCTTTTTGCCTTCGAAGTTGAATGGCTTTGTCACCACCGCAACGGTCAGGATACCTAAATCTTTGGCCACTTCAGCAACCACTGGCGCTGCACCGGTACCGGTACCGCCGCCCATGCCTGCTGCGATAAACACCATGTCTGCACCATCCAGCGCAGCACGCAGTGCTTCGCGATCCTCTTCTGCAGAGTTACGGCCCACTTCTGGGTTCGCACCTGCACCGAGACCTTTAGTGATGTTGGTCCCGATTTGGATCGTCTGGCCGACCGCTGTCTTACGCAACGCTTGCGCGTCGGTATTTACAGCGAAGAATTCCACACCTTCGATACGCTCGCGTACCATGTGCTCTACGGCGTTGCCACCGCCACCGCCGACGCCGATGACTTTAATCACCGCGTCATTGGTTAATTCCATAGGTTCAAACATGA
>NZ_JBCNNP010000073.1:0-16885 GCF_039594315.1 Pantoea sp. | reverse complement strand
AAGCGGTTTCCGACAAGCCTTCTCTGCTGATGTGCAAAACCGTGATTGGTTTTGGTTCACCAAACAAAGCCGGTACTCACGATTCGCACGGCGCACCGCTGGGCGCGGATGAAATCGCGTTGACCCGCAAGCAACTGGGCTGGAACCACGGTCCGTTTGAAATCCCGTCTGACATCTATGCGCAGTGGGATGCCAAAGAAGCGGGCCAGGCGAAAGAGTCGGCGTGGGACAAGAAGTTCGCTGCTTACGCCGCTGCCCATCCGGAACTTGCTGCTGAGTTCAAGCGCCGCGTCAACAACCAGCTGCCAGCTAACTGGGCCACCGAATCGCAGAAATTCATCGAGCAGTTGCAGGCCAATCCGGCGAAAATCGCCAGCCGCAAAGCCTCGCAGAACGCCATCGAAGCCTTCGGTAAAATCCTGCCGGAATATCTGGGCGGCTCCGCTGACCTGGCGCCAAGCAACCTCACCATGTGGTCGGGCTCTAAGCCAATCAACGAAGATGCGGCCGGTAACTACATCCATTACGGCGTGCGCGAATTCGGCATGACCGCGATTGCCAACGGTATTGCGCTGCACGGCGGTTTCCTGCCGTACACCGCCACCTTCCTGATGTTCGTGGAATACGCACGTAACGCGGCGCGTATGGCTGCGCTGATGAAAATCCGTCAGGTGATGGTTTACACCCACGACTCGATTGGTCTGGGCGAAGATGGCCCGACGCATCAGCCGGTTGAGCAGATGGCCAGCCTGCGCGTAACGCCAAACATGAGCCTGTGGCGTCCGTGCGACCAGGTTGAATCGGCGGTGGCGTGGAAATACGCCATCGAGCGCGTTGATGGCCCATCGGCGCTGATCTTCTCGCGTCAGAACCTGGCGCAGCAGGATCGTACGGCTGAGCAGCTGGCTAACGTAGCACGCGGTGGTTATGTGTTGAAAGACAGCGAAGGTACACCAGAGCTGATCCTGATCGCTACCGGTTCAGAAGTCGAGCTGGCTGTAGCCGCTTACGAGCAACTGACCGGCGAAGGCCGTAAAGTGCGCGTGGTGTCTATGCCTTCGACCGATGCGTTTGATAAGCAGGATGCTGCGTATCGTGAATCCGTGCTGCCGAAAGCGGTTGCGGCGCGTGTGGCAGTTGAAGCCGGTATCGCCGATTACTGGTTCAAATACACCGGCCTGAATGGCGCGATCGTCGGCATGACCACCTTCGGTGAGTCTGCTCCAGCGGATCAGCTGTTCAAAGAGTTTGGCTTTACGGTTGAGAACGTGGTTAAAACCGCGAAATCGATTCTGTAATTTGCGGTCGCCAGCAATGGCGACTCTGCAACACAAAGGCGGCCGCGAAGGTCGCCTTTTCTCTAACCTGAAACGGTTCAATT
The DNA here is from genome assembly GCF_039594315.1 of Pantoea sp. Taxonomy (GTDB): domain Bacteria; phylum Pseudomonadota; class Gammaproteobacteria; order Enterobacterales; family Enterobacteriaceae; genus Pantoea. The sequence goes on along the minus strand of NZ_JBCNNP010000073.1, from coordinate 15,504 downwards.
ATTCCTGAAGTAATAATCCATTTAGCGAAAATTTGTGACGTAGATCCAATATTCCGCTACGGATTTGATCGCAATCATTCCTGTTATTCCTCCCATGCATTACTCTAGCTGAACCGTTTCAGTTACGATTTTGATCGCATAGCGAACGCGCACTGAACGGCAATAATTCCCTGTACAAAATGGCGCGAAACGCTCAGGCTAATCGGCACGTTTTTTCGGGTGTTGTTGAAGGTAGAAATGACCGTTCGCGTAGCTATAAATGGTTTTGGTCGTATCGGGCGTAACGTGCTGCGTGCGCTGTATGAAACCGGTCGCCGGGCTGAAATTACGGTGGTGGCGATTAACGAATTGGCCGACGCCGCCGGTATGGCGCATTTGCTGAAGTACGATACCAGCCACGGTCGATTTGCGTTTGATGTGCGCCAGGAGCGCGATCAACTGTTTGTCGGCGATGACACCATCCGCATTTTGCATCAGGCGGAAATCGATGTGCTGCCGTGGCGTGAATTGAATGTCGATATCGTGCTGGATTGCACCGGCGTGTATGGCAGCCGTGCAGATGGCGAAGCCCATTTGCAGGCAGGCGCGAAAAAAGTGTTGTTCTCGCATCCGGGCGGCAACGATCTGGATGCCACGGTGGTGTTCGGCGTGAACGAACAAGCTCTTAAACAAACTGACCGCATCGTCTCCAACGCATCCTGTACCACCAACTGCATTATTCCGGTGATCAAGCTGTTGGATGACGCCTTTGGCATTGAATCGGGCACCGTGACCACGATTCACTCGGCGATGCATGATCAGCAGGTGATCGATGCCTATCACAGCGATCTGCGCCGCACACGTGCCGCCAGCCAATCGATCATTCCGGTAGATACGCGTCTTGCCGCGGGCATTACTCGTATTTTTCCGAAATTTAACGATCGCTTTGAAGCTATTGCGGTGCGCGTGCCCACCATTAACGTGACAGCCATTGATTTGAGCGTCTCGGTGCGTGAAGCGGTGAAGGCTTGTGAGGTCAACGCCTTGCTGCAAAACGCGTCAGAAGGGGCGTTTCGTGGTATAGTTGACTATACGGAATTACCTTTAGTCTCAGTAGATTTTAACCATGATCCGCACAGTGCCATTGTTGATGGCACGCAAACGCGGGTCAGCGGTCATCACCTGATCAAAACACTGGTTTGGTGTGACAACGAATGGGGCTTTGCTAACCGCATGATCGACACCACGTTAGCAATGGCCGCAAGTGGTTTCAGGTAAGACGCGGACTGCGTCTGGCAAAACTTATGAGAATCAACGAGAGGGTTCACCATGTCTGTAATTAAGATGACCGATCTGGATCTTGCTGGTAAACGCGTTCTGATCCGTGCCGATCTCAACGTTCCAGTAAAAGAAGGGAAAGTGACGTCTGATGCACGTATCCGTGCTTCTCTGCCAACCATCGAAGCGGCTTTGAAACAAGGCGCAAAAGTGATGGTTACCTCTCACCTGGGTCGTCCGACCGAAGGTGAATACAATGAAGAGTTCTCCCTGCTGCCCGTTGTTAACTACCTGAAAGAAAAACTGAACGGCACCAACGTTACCCTGGCAAAAGATTACCTCGAAGGCGTAGAAGTCGGCGCGGGCGAGTTGGTTGTGCTGGAAAACGTACGCTTTAACAAAGGCGAGAAAAAAGACGAAGAAGGCCTGTCGAAGAAATATGCTGCGCTGTGCGACGTGTTCGTGATGGATGCATTCGGTACTGCGCACCGCGCGCAGGCTTCTACCCACGGTGTTGGTAAGTTTGCGCCAATCGCTTGTGCCGGCCCGCTGTTGTCAGCTGAGCTGGAAGCGCTGGGTAAAGTGATGAGCAACCCAGAGCGTCCGCTGGTTGCTGTGGTGGGTGGTTCTAAAGTTTCTACCAAGTTCGATGTGTTGCAGTCACTGGTTAAGATCGCTGACACCGTAATCGTCGGTGGCGGTATCGCGAACACCTTCGTGGCAATCGACAACAACGTCGGCAAATCACTGTTTGAGCCAGACTTCGTTGAAGCAGCGAAAAAGTTGCGTGACGAGCACGGCATCCCGGTTCCTACCGATTCTCGCGTAGGCACGGAATTCTCTGAAACTGCACCGGCAACCGTTAAAAAGGTTTCCGAAGTTGCGGATAACGAAGAGATTATGGACTTCGGCGATGAAACCGCACAGGCTATGGCAGCGATCCTGAAAGGCGCGAAAACCATTCTGTGGAACGGCCCGGTAGGCGTGTTCGAATTCCCGAACTTCCGTAAAGGCACCGAAATCGTGGCTAACGCCATTGCTGATAGCGAAGCGTTCTCAGTCGCGGGCGGCGGCGATACGCTGGCAGCTATCGACCTGTTCGGTATCGAAGATAAGATTTCTTATATCTCTACCGGCGGCGGCGCATTCCTCGAGTTCGTGGAAGGTAAAAAACTGCCAGCAGTTGCTATGCTGGAAGAGCGCGCCAAGCAGTAACTCTTTGGGGGCGGCGCTTCGGCGTCGCCTGAAGACTTGCCTGATAAAGGCAATCAATTCGAAGTCCCATCATGGGATGAGCGATAAACGAAACAGGACACAACCATGTCTAAAATTTTTGATTTCGTAAAACCCGGCGTTGTCACTGGTGATGACGTTCAGAAAATCTTCCAAGTAGCGAAAGAAAACAAATTCGCTCTGCCAGCAGTTAACTGCGTCGGCACGGATTCCATCAACGCGGTACTGGAAGCTGCGGCCAAAGTGAAAGCGCCGGTCATCGTTCAGTTCTCCAATGGTGGTGCTGCATTCATCGCCGGTAAAGGTCTCAAAACCGACAAGCCACAGGGCGCGGCAATCTTCGGCGCTATCGCCGGTGCGCACCATGTGCATCTGATGGCTGAACAGTATGGCGTGCCAGTAATTCTGCACACCGACCACTGCGCCAAGAAACTGCTGCCGTGGATCGACGGTCTGCTGGATGCCGGTGAAGAGCACTACAAGAAAACCGGTAAGCCACTGTTCTCTTCTCACATGATTGACCTGTCTGAAGAGTCGTTGGAAGAAAACATCGAGATCTCTTCTAAATATCTGGCGCGCATGGCGAAACTGGATATGACGCTGGAAATCGAACTGGGTTGTACCGGTGGTGAAGAAGATGGCGTGGACAACAGCCACATGGACGCTTCTGCACTGTACACCCAGCCAGAAGACGTTGATTACGCTTATACCGAGCTGAGCAAAATCAGCCCACGTTTCACCATCGCCGCTTCATTCGGTAACGTGCACGGCGTGTACAAACCAGGCAACGTGAAACTGACTCCAACCATCCTGCGTGATTCTCAGGAATACGTGACCAAGAAACACAATCTGCCGCACAACGCGCTGGACTTCGTGTTCCACGGTGGTTCAGGTTCTTCTGCAGCAGAAATCGAAGAGTCAATTGGTTACGGCGTAATCAAAATGAACATCGATACCGATACCCAGTGGGCAACATGGGACGGTATTCTGCAGTACTACAAAAAGAACGAAGACTATCTGCAAGGCCAGTTAGGTAACCCGAACGGCGCTGATAGCCCGAACAAGAAATACTACGATCCACGCGTATGGCTGCGTTCTGCACAGGCTTCTATGGTGACTCGCTTGGAGCAGGCTTTCAAAGAGCTGAACGCTGTAGACGTGCTGTAATTTTTACTTACAGTACAAAAAAGGCCCGAAAGGGCCTTTTTTTATGCGTCGCGTCTGGAAAATCCCGTAAATTCAGACCAATTTTGGCGCTGGCAAACATTTTTGTTTACCCTTATAGATGGGTTGTCGGAATCAATCTGGCAGTTTTTGGCATTTTCCCGTGGGAAACTCAACAACAGGGCTAACAAATGGAAGACTTAAATGTCGTTGATGGCATTAACAATGCTGGCGGCTGGCTGGTGCGCAATCAGGAATTGATCTTAAGCTATGCGGTCAATATTGTGGCGGCGATTATCACCATCATTGTCGGGATGTTCATTGCCCGCGTGATCTCAAATGCCATCAATCGTGTGCTTCTGGCACGTAACATTGATGCCACCGTGGCCGACTTCCTGTCTGCACTGGTGCGCTACGGCATCATCGCTTTCACCATTATTGCCGCACTAGGACGCGTTGGCGTGCAAACCGCTTCGGTGATCGCCGTATTGGGTGCCGCCGGTTTGGCCGTTGGTTTGGCGCTGCAAGGTTCGCTCTCCAACCTCGCGGCGGGCGTGTTGCTGGTCACCTTCCGCCCGTTCAAAACCGGTGAGTTTGTCGATCTGGGCGGCGTGATGGGCACGGTACAGAACGTGCAAATCTTCTCCACTACGCTGAAAACCGCCGATGGCAAAATCGTGGTGGTGCCAAACGGTAAAATCATCGCTGGCAACATTATCAACTTCTCACGTGAGCCAATTCGCCGAAACGAATTCATTATCGGCGTGGCCTACGATGCGGACGTTGATCAGGTGATTGCACTGTTCCGTGAAGTGGTGGAAGCGGATGAGCGTGTACTGAAAGATTTAGGCATTCAGATTGGCCTGAACGAGTTGGCCGCATCTTCGCTGAACTTTGTGGTGCGTTGCTGGAGCAAAAGCAGCGACCTGCAAAACGTCTACTGGGATCTGATGAAGAACTTCAAACGCACGCTGGATGCCAACGGCATTGGCATTCCTTATCCGCAGATGGATGTGCATTTGCATCAGGTGAAGAGCGAACAACTTCCGGCTCGCACCGAGTAATAATGAAAGGCACCTGCGGGTGCCTTTTTTATCACTTTCGCTAATGGTCGATTAAATCTTTCAATTTCCACTAATATCTCCGCGTCACTATACTGCATCGCATCTCCCCGTTATTCAGGATTAATTCTGTGTTATCTGTTTATTTACAAGGGCTTGCTCTTGGTGCTGCGCTGATTCTGCCATTAGGCCCGCAAAATGCGTTTGTGATGAATCAGGGCATCAAACGCCATTACCATCTGATGACCGCTGGCCTCTGCACGCTCAGCGATATTGCACTGATCTGCGGCGGAATTTTTGGCGGTAGCGCGCTGCTGAATCAATCGCCCATTCTGCTGATGCTGATTACCTGGGCGGGCGTGGCATTTCTGCTGTGGTACGGTTGGGGCGCGCTACGTAGTGCGTGGCAAGGCGATGTAACGCTGACTTCCGATGCGGAACTGAAGCAGGGACGCTGGCGCATTATCGCCACGATTTTGGCAGTCACCTGGCTCAATCCGCACGTCTATCTGGATACCTTTGTGGTGCTGGGCAGTTTGGGAAGTCAATTGCCGTCGGAAGATGCGCGTCGCTGGTTTGCCTTTGGTACGGTCAGCGCCTCAATCATCTGGTTCTTCGGCTTAGCACTGCTAGCAGCATGGCTTTCGCCGCGTCTGCGCACCGTGCGTGCGCAGCGCATCATCAATCTGCTGGTGGGCGGCGTGATGTGGTTTATCGCCATCCAGTTAGCGCGCCAGGGCATCGCCGCGCTCTAATGCAGATGCAAACCGTACAGTGCGGGCAGCGCGCCCGCACTGGCGAGTAACTCCAGCCGAATCCGACGGAACCTCACGCCCTGTGGTATCGCGTGATGACATAGCGAATGATGATTCTCCGTCACCTCAGCCAGTAAAATTTCATCCAGCCAGAGTCGGTAATGCGTGGTGCAGTGCGGCGTTACCGCCTGCGCATGGCCCATTTGCACTGTTTCCATCGCATGATCAAAGTCGTTATCAAACAACAAAGATATTTGCCGCGCCTGCTGCGATTCAGCCCATTGCCAACTGACATTGGGATACGCATCATCCTGCGCCGGCACCCAGCAATTGGTGTGCTGTTCTGGCCGTAATTTGCCGTTGAGCAAATAGTCGCGATGCCACAGTTGCAGCGGCGTTTCGAGCGCAAAAGCCAGCAGGATTTGCTGCGGAGCCCGGCGTGGCAACCAGAAATCAAACTCATCGACGCCGTAATCGCCATCGTTAATCTGTCGCGTGCGTTTTGCTACGCGCGGGTTAAGGCTGTTGAACACCATCATGACGCCCGGCAAACGTTGGCTAGTGAGCGCAATCTCCACCGCAGGATTTTCTTCGAAGGCGATAAACAGATAGCGATCAACTTCGGCACGATAAGCAAAGTTGAGGCGATATTGCCCTTGCTGATTAACGCTGATGCTTTGACTGGCGATGTGACGATCGCCGCAGGTATTGGCGGGATTGTTGCTGGTCAGCAGTGACACCTGCAATTTCTGCGTTTGTGCCGCACGTAACTGCACGGTAATGGCCGGTAAGCGTTCGCCCGCTTTCAACGGCAACAACAGCGCGCAGCGTGATTTTAATTGATGCCAACCGGCATCGGCGGGCAGGGCGCGCAGCTGTAAAGTGCTGCTAACCGCAATCTGCGCATCTCGCGCCGGATTAATCAGCGGCTGGCGCGGTATAAACGCGCCCTGACGCAGCAATTGCTGTTGCAGCATCTCAACCTGATCGGGTTGTGCTAACTCGGCTGGCGTTAACTGCTGTTGCTGACAAAGTGCCGCCGCGCGCCCAACCACTTCACCCAACACACCGCAGGTACACATCACGCGGGAGCTGCCGAAAGCCACGTGCGTGGCGGAGATCAACCGTCCGGTTAACAGCAGATTATCCAGCGACTGGCTGTACAACGCGCGAAAAGGGATGGTGTAAGTGCCTTTGCTGTGGAACTGGCGGCAACCATCATGCTCGCTGTAGACGCCATCGGCCGGATGCAGATCAATCGACCAACCGCCGTACGCCACCGCATCGTAATGATCGCGTTGTTCGATAATGTCCTGTTGGCACAGCAAGGTATCACCCAGAAAACGCCGGCTTTCGCGCTTGCCGGGAATCAGGCCAACCCACTCGATCGTTAGATTGGCGGCATCCGGAAACTCGCCGGAGTTTTTGATGTAATCCCACACGCCCCAAACGATTTTCCACAGTTCCCATTTGATGGTTTCGCTTTGGTGAACGGTATCCAGTCGTCCACCCCATTCCAGCCACCACAAATCGCAGCCGTTAAGATCGGAGGTCAAACGTTTATAGCGTGGAATGGCGGTGATCTCTTGCAACGCAAAAGAGGGCGGCACGAAGCGCACGGGCTGAGAGGTACGTTTGGTGTAGAAGTAGATCGAATGGCCCAGCTTGTGGCCAAAATTTTCGCCTGGCGCCATCTTCTCGCCAAACTCTTCCATCGATTCTGCGCCGACGCGATGCGCCGCACCGGCCAGATAGCCCAAAACGCCATCGCCGCTGGCATCGATGAACTGCTGAGCGCTGACGTGATAACAGGTTTGATTGATAGCGTTAAAAGCATGCACGGCTTGCAAGCGGCGGTCAGATTTTTCGATATCGGTGACCACGGTATTAAGCAGTAACGTCAGGCCAGGCTGCGATTGCACCAAATCCAGCAAAACCATATCGAATAGCACCGGATTGCCTTCTTTATTGCGCCACAGATTCTCCTCCATGATCTCGCCCATGATGCCGCCTTCACGCGCCCAGCGATTGTTATTGCCCATGTGCGACGTGGCGCCATTGGCCCATAAACGCACTTCGCTGGAGGCGTTGCCGCCCAGCACTGGACGGTCCTGGATCAGCACCACCTTCAGGCCATCGCGTGCGGCGGCCAATGCCGCGCAGACGCCAGCCAGTCCGCCTCCGGTCACAACCAACTCCGTTTTGAGCTGTTGCTGCGGAAAGTGTCGTGCATTTTGTGAAGAGAATGTTTGCATCATTTCATTCCTGTAACACTAAGGCTAAGATTGGATTTTGCCCGCCGCAGGTGATTTATGTCTTCTCAACCCAACCAAAGCCTGATTGACGGTATTCGCTGCCTGCAATATTTGGTGTCTAGTGATAAAGCCGTGGGTTGTCGTGAATTGGCGCGCCAGATGGGGATGAACAGCACGCGTGTGAATCGCTTGTTGATGACCATGGCGGCCATCGGGCTGACGACGCAGGATGAGCATCGCCGTTATCTGCCGGGGCCCGGCATTCATGCGCTGGCGGCGCAGGCGATTCGTGGATCGTCGCTGTTTGCGCAAGCCTTGCCGCAGCTGGAGATTCACGCGCCGCGCGATATCGTGGTGGCGCTTGGCGTGCTGTGGGAAGATCAGGTTATCTACATCTGGCACTCCGAACCCGGCGAACGCACTAACGCCAGCCAGGCGCTGGCCGGCTTCCGGATGCTGCCAGCCTGGCAATCGGTGATTGGCGTGTCGCTGCTGGCAACGGAAAGTGACGACGTGTTGCGTCCACGTTTTAGCGATGAACAGTGGCAGCAAATCGCGCCGCTGCTGGCGCGTAAGCGGGCCCAAGAGTATCTGGTTTGGCATCGTGATGACGGTGAAATCAGCATGGCACGACCGATCAATAACAATCGCGCGGCGTTGGCTTTCGCCAAAATCTGGCAGCATGACGAGGCGCATATCACGCAGCGTCTGCAACAACTGCAATCGCTGGCGCAGATTGTGCTTACGCCGCGCTAACATGATCGATCTTCCCGACAATAAACAGATAACTACAGATGCCAATCGCCGCCAGCACGGCAATAAAGGCCAGTGCTGGCGCGAAGTTATCGCCATCAATTAACGCGCCAATCGCAATCGGCACCACGATTGATGACAACGCACCGGTAAAGTTAAACACGCCGCCCGCTAAGCCAATCAAATGGCGCGGTGCCAGTGCGGTGACAAACACCCAGGTGATGGTCGCTAGGCCGTTGCCAAAGAACGCCAACGACATAAATAGGATAATCAGCGTCGAATCATTGGTGTAATTGGCGCCAAGGATAAACAGCGTCAGGAATAGGCCAACAATCACCGGCAACTTGCGCGCAATGCTGGGCGAAACGCCGCGCCGAATCATGCGATCTGAGGCAAATCCCGCCAGCAGCACGCCACAAAATGCCGCAAAATAGGGCACCGAAGCGACATAGCCGCTTTTGATGAATCCCATATGGCGGTACTCAACTAAGTAGGTCGGGAACCAGGTCAGGAAGAACCAGAATGTGGCGGAGATGGTGAACTGACCGATATAAATGCCGACCAGTTTGCGGCTGCGGAACATCTGCGCCAAATCGCGCCAGCGCGCTTTGGGCTGCGGGCGGTTTTGGCGGCTTTCCAGTAATGCGCCGTTATCATGCAAATATCGCAGTTCAGCATCGGAAACAATTTTGTGTTGATTGGGTTCACGGTACAGCGCGTACCACACCAGCGCCCAAACCATGCCGACTGCACCGGTAATCAAAAATAGCCCACGCCAGCCAAAGGCATCCTGCACATGAAACAGCAGCGGCGTCATGCAGGCTAAACCGACAAACTGCGCGGAAGAGTAGATGCCAATCGCGCTGGCGCGCTCCTGCTCTGGGAACCAACTGGAGATAACGCGGTTATTGGACGGCATTACCGGCGCTTCAAAAGCGCCGACGCCAAGCCGCAGACCAAACAGCGCACCAAAACTGTTGGCGAGCGCGTGTAGCGCAGTAATTAACGACCAGGCAAACAAGCCAACGCCGTACACCACGCGCGCGCCAAGACGATCGATCAGGAATCCGCCGGGGATCTGTAAAGCAGCATAGATCCAGCCGAAAGCCGAGAAGATCAAGCCCATTTCCATCGGCGTAAAGCGCAATTCTCCGGCCATTGACGTCGCGGCAACCGACAGGTTAGTGCGATCCATGTAGTTGATAATGATGTTAATAAACACCAGGCCAAGCATGAGAAAGCGCGTCCTTCCGGCGCGCACGCTGGCAACGGTTTGGCTAAGCGGCTGTTCTGTCATAATGCAACTCTCCCGAACCCAGAAGTGTTTCTTTAATAGAAACGTTTAAGTGATTTTTCAGCCAATCTGTTCAGTAAAATTTGCGATCGCGGCGAGGTTAAAACAGCAGATTGCCCGAACTTTTTGCGGATTCAAAACTCAGAGCATCACGCATGGTAATGTGTTTTGGGTTTAGCCATAGTGGCGACCTGTAAATTGAATCCCTCAAGGAGGACTTTCGTGAAACTGAAAGCACTGGCGCTGGCCGCCGCAATGAGCACGGGCGCTCTGTCTGGTTTGGTTCAGGCGGGTGAATTGCCGAATGGACCGCATGTGGTGACATCTGGCCAGGCAAGCGTAGATGCCAAGCCGGATATCGCAACGCTGGCAATTGTGGTGAGTGTTTCGTCGAAAGACGCAGCGGAAGCAAAAAAACAAGCTGACGATCGCGTGGCGCAATATTTCGATTTCCTGCAAAAAAATGGCATTGAGAAAAAAGACATTGATGCAGCCAATCTGAGCACGCAGCCGGAATACGATTACACCAAAGAGGGTAAATCGGTATTGAAAGGCTATCGCGCGCAACGTCAGGTGCAGGTGACATTACGTCAACTGGATAAATTGAATGAACTGCTGGATGGCGCGTTAAAATCGGGCCTGAATGAAATTCGTTCCGTTGAGTTGGGCGTGGCGAATCCGGACAGCTATAAAGAGCAGGCGCGCAAAGTAGCGATCGCCAATGCCACGCAGCAAGCCAATGCGCTGGCAGAAGGCTTCAATGCTAAATTGGGTTCGGTGTACAGCATTCGTTATCACGTCGCCAACTACCAGCCAATGCCGATGGCGCGCATGTATAAAGCCGCCGCGGCACCCGCGGATACCACCGCGCAGCAAACCTATGAGCAGCAGAGCATTCACTTTGACGATCAAGTGGATGTGGTGTTCGAAATCAAACCGAATACGCCATAAGGCTTTGAAGGTAACAGGTCGCCAGCGTTGGCGACCTGATTATTAGGCAGGTAAAACATCCTGACGCAGCACACGATGTCCGTGAGCAATCAGCGCATCCGTCACGCTGCGCATCAAACGACTTTCTGGTGCGAAACGGTGCCAGTACAGCATGCGACGCTGATAGAGTCCGGGCGTTAAATCAACCAGTTCACCTTGCGCCAGTTCACGCTCAATCTGCAAATGCGGAATCATACAGCACACTGAACCTTGCCGCGCCAACTGCACAAACGCTTCTGATGAGTTAACGATGTGGCACGGCACGCTGCCGGGCGACAGGTCAAAGTTCTGCTGCAAAAACGCCTGATGCATATCATCCAGATGGTCAAACGCCACCGCCGGCGCTTTTAGCAATGCAGAACGGGTCACGCCATTCGGGAAGTAACGTGCGGCGAAATCAGGTGAAGCGCAGAACAGATAATCCAGTGCGCCCAATTGATCGACCAAACAGCTTGGCAACGGCTGCGGCTGGATACTCACCGCACCCACCACTTCACCGCGACGCAAACGCTCCTGCGTACGCGTTTCATCTTCAACCTGCAAATTCAGGCGCACTGGCGAATCGGCCAGCACATCTTTTAAGGCCGGCAGCAGCCAGGTTGCCAGACTGTCGGCGTTGACCGCCAACGACAGCAGCAGCGGCGTTGTGCCACCATTATCATCACCCAGCCACTCCTCTTCCAGCAGCTCAACCTGATGCAACAACGCCAGCAGCTTCTGTCCCTGTTCCGTTGGACGTGGCGGCACGGTACGTACCAGCAGCGGCTGACCGAATAAATTTTCCAGCTGTTTAATACGCTGAGAAACCGCAGATTGCGTAATACAAAGTTTTTGCGCTGCGCGCTCAAAGCCGCGCTCGCGAATCACCGCATCCAGCGCCTGAAGCGTTCGATAATCCGGGCGTTTCATTGTTTTTCTCTCTCGTTCAGGATGGACATTACTATGCCATAAAACTGTCAAATTGTGCTGCGGCACATTTTTGCGGGCTGGCTTCCAAAGACTTCATTCAGCTGCTTAACAGCCGCGCTTTTTAGCGACGCCTTGTTTTATACTACGCGCACTTCGATGTCGCACAGGTTTTAAACATACCATGACCCAGGATGAACTGAAAAAAGCGGTAGGTTGGGCAGCGCTGAAATACGTTGAGCCCGGCACCATTGTTGGCGTTGGCACCGGTTCAACTGCCGCGCATTTCATTGATGCGCTCGGCACCATGAAAGATAAAATTGAAGGCGCGGTTTCCAGTTCGGAAGCCTCAACCGAAAAGCTGAAGTCACTAGGCATTCATGTTTTCGACCTCAACGAGATTGATGAGCTGTCGGTTTACGTGGACGGCGCAGATGAAATCAATCCGCAGATGCAAATGATCAAAGGCGGTGGCGCAGCGCTGACGCGTGAGAAAATCGTGGCTGCGGTGGCAAAGAAATTCGTCTGCATTGCCGATGCATCGAAAGAAGTCGATGTGCTGGGCAAATTCCCGCTACCGGTTGAAGTGATTCCGATGGCGCGTTCGTTTGTCGCACGAGAATTGGTGAAGCTGGGTGGCTTGCCGGAGTATCGCCAGAACGTCATTACCGATAACGGCAACATTATTCTCGACGTGCATAATCTCAGCATTGTGAATCCCTCTGAGCTGGAAAAAACCATTAACGCGCTGCCAGGTGTGGTAACGGTTGGCCTGTTTGCGGCTCGTGGCGCAGATGTGGCGCTGATTGGCACCGCTGACGGCGTGAAAACCATCGTAAAATGATCTGTCCGGCGCAGATATCTCGCCGGTTATTTCCATCTGCAAAACATCTTTTCTCGCGCAGGTGAAATTTGGTGACTTATGTCACAAAAGATTCATCAACAGCGAGTTCGTACTCTGTCCACTTAAGATGTCACGATTTTGTACGGCATTGTGCTGCCGCAACGTGGGCGCGTGCTGCCATCCAGGCAATCGTTTGTATTGCTGCGCTCGAAATTTTTGATATTTTGACAGAAGGCTACCTTATGGTAGTCCTCATTGAATTCTGAATAGGGTCGGGAAATGGCAAAGGTATCACTGGAAAAAGACAAGATTAAGTTCCTGCTGGTGGAAGGCGTTCACCAGAGTGCGCTGGAAAACCTGCGTGCAGCGGGTTACACCAACATCGAGTTTCACAAAGGGGCGCTGGATGCGGAGTCGCTGAAATCCTCCATCCGCGATGCGCACTTCATTGGTATCCGTTCCCGTACCCAACTCACTGAAGAGATCTTTGCTGCTGCTGAAAAACTGGTGGCGGTGGGTTGCTTCTGTATCGGTACCAACCAGGTTGATCTCGGCGCGGCAGCGAAACGCGGCGTACCGGTATTTAACGCACCGTTCTCGAACACCCGTTCCGTTGCTGAGTTAGTGATTGGCGAAATGCTGCTGATGCTGCGTGGCATTCCTGAAGCCAACGCTAAAGCGCACCGTGGCATCTGGAACAAAGTGGCAAACGGCTCGTTTGAAGCGCGCGGCAAAAAGCTGGGCATCATCGGTTACGGTCACATCGGTATGCAATTGGGCGTGCTGGCGGAAAGCCTCGGTATGCACGTGTTCTTCTACGATATCGAAAGCAAACTGCCGTTGGGTAACGCTACTCAGGTGCGTCACCTGTCGGACCTGCTCAACATGAGTGACGTGGTCAGTCTGCACGTGCCAGAAACGGCTTCAACGCAGAATATGATCGGCGCAGAGCAGTTGGCGCTGATGAAGCCAGGTTCACTGCTTATCAACGCCGCACGTGGCACAGTGATTGATATCCCGGCGCTGTGCGATGCGTTGGCGAATAAGCATCTGTCTGGCGCGGCTATCGACGTCTTCCCGGTCGAGCCAGCCACCAACAGCGATCCATTCAACTCACCGCTGTGCGAGTTCGACAACGTGATCCTGACACCACACATTGGTGGTTCAACGCAGGAAGCGCAGGAGAATATCGGCATTGAAGTGGCGGGTAAACTGGCGAAGTACTCTGACAACGGTTCAACCTTGTCTGCGGTCAACTTCCCGGAAGTGTCCCTGCCGATGCATGCCGCCAGCGCGAGCCGTTTACTGCATATTCATGAAAACCGTCCAGGCGTGTTGACAGCGATTAACCAGATCTTTGCTGAGCAAGGCATCAACATTGCCGCTCAGTATCTGCAAACGACGCCGGTAATGGGTTACGTGGTTATTGATATCGACGCGGAAGAGGATGTAGCGGATAAAGCGCTACAAGCGATGAAAGCGATTCCGGGCACCATTCGCGCCCGTCTGCTGTACTGATCACTCAGGGCGCCGTTGGCGCCCTTTATTTGCTACCATTGCCACAATTTGGCTGGCGTCAGAATCGCGGGCAGTGGCACATCCCATGCCGCCACTGGCAATTCATCGACGCGCTGGCAATCATGCGCAATCCCCATCGGCATAAAGCCATGCTGCTGCCAATTTTGCAGCGTGCGATCGTAAAACCCTCCGCCCATGCCCAAACGCTGACCATGCTGATCAAACGCAACCAGCGGCACCAACATCACATCTAACTGATCCAGCGTGACCATTTGCGTAATGTCCAATGTCGGTTCTGGAATGCGCAGTTTATTCGTCGTGAGCGAGGTTTCTGGCGTGTAGCGGATAAACAGTAAGTTGCCTGGCGAAAAGGGATGAAGAACGGGTAAATAAACCTGCTTTTTTTGCTGCCACAGTTTGGCTATCAGCGGGCGCGTATTGATCTCTCCATCAACGGATAAGAACAACGCGATGTGCTGGGCATCCGCGATGGTCGCGATATTGATGGCGTGCTCAGCTAATTGATCGGCGGCTTGTTCCTGTTGCTCAGACGTGAGATTGCGGCGCAAATGGCGCACATGCTGGCGGATGTCTTGACGATCGAGAAGAGAGGGTGCTGACATGATATCCCCGGCAGAGTGGGCTGTTGCCAGCCACTATATCACGCAATATTTACATGCGAACCGGGGGATTACAGATTGGAACTAAATGGAGATCTCCGAGATGCCGCCGCAGGCTGTAACCCTTGAACCCTTGGTTCAAGGTGAACATGCCGTCACAACTATTAGGCTTCTCGGACGGACCGAGCATGCGCACAAATTGTGGAGCGTCACATTCTGTTGGTATGAAATATCGGCTCAGGGGACTGGCCCGCTTGCAAACATCTCAGAGAAAATTTACTTCACCGTCACTTTAGCATGAGGACCATGAAGTGTTATTCAAAATTAGGGCCCTGGCGATCAGTTATGCGACCTTGCTCAACTAACGCTTGTTCAATGGTCTGCTGCAGCATGCGGATACGTTGTTCCATGTTTGCTGCATAGTCGCGCGTCTTACCTTTCTCTTGTGCCAACTCGTGGCAGATGTTTAACGCGGCGATGAACACCAGTTGCTCTGTATTGGTGACTCTAGTGCGAACTTTTAAATCTTGCAACCGTTGATTGAGGTCTTCTGCGGCCAGGTTCAGCGCATCTTGCTGTTCAGGCGGGCAATTCACTCTCAAAGAACGACCAAAAATTTGAATATCTACTGGTTGTGCAGACATGCCACCATCCTAACTGATTACTTCGATCGCATCTCCCTTACCGGTCAATGGGTTGGGAGGTGCGAAACTATATATACCCGAGTTATAACTTACAACCCCTTTTCTGGAAACCCAGAGGCACCTGGTGGTAGCATAACACGAACTTATTCTGCCAACGACGACCAAAGCTTATGTCTTTACAGAACGCAACGCCGAGTTACAACGCGCTAG
>NZ_JBCNNP010000072.1:0-17260 GCF_039594315.1 Pantoea sp. | reverse complement strand
TCCTCAACATCTGATCGCGTTACTGCCGCTGTTGATCGTCGGATTGACGGTGGTGGTGGTGATGCTGTCCATTGCGTGGCGACGCAATCACTTTGTTAATGCCACGCTGACGGTGATCGGACTTAACCTTGCGCTGTTTTCTCTGTGGTTTGTTGGCCAGGCCGGAGCAATGGATGTCACGCCGTTGCTGCGCGTTGATGCCTATTCGATGTTCTATACCGCGCTGGTGGTGCTAGCGAGCCTGGCAACGTGTACCTTTGCTTATCCGTGGTTGGCTGGCTTCCCAGACAACAAAGATGAGTTCTACTTGCTGGTGCTGATTGCGGCACTAGGCGGCATTGTGCTGGCGAGCGCGAATCATCTGGCAGCGTTGTTCATTGGTATCGAATTGCTGTCGCTGCCGCTGTTTGGTTTGATTGGTTACGCCTTCCGCCAGAAACGTTCTCTGGAAGCGTCACTGAAATACACCATTCTGTCGGCCGCAGCCTCTTCGTTCCTGCTGTTCGGTATTGCGCTGATTTATGCGGATTCCGGTAGTTTGAGCTTTGTGCAGTTGGGCAAAAGCCTGAGCGACAGCATGATCCAACAGCCGTTGTTGCTGCTGGGTCTCGGCATGATGATTATCGGCCTCGGCTTCAAGCTGTCGCTGGTGCCGTTCCATCTGTGGACGCCAGACGTGTACCAAGGTGCGCCAGCGCCAGTTTCAACCTTCCTGGCGACCGCGAGTAAAATTGCCATCTTCGGCGTAATCATGCGTTTGTTCATGTACGCGCCAGTGACCGACAGCGAAGCGGTGCGCACCGTATTGGGTGTGATTGCCTTCGCCTCGATTCTGTTCGGTAACCTGATGGCAATCTCGCAGAGCAACATCAAACGTCTGCTGGGTTACTCGTCTATCGCGCACTTGGGTTATCTGCTGGTGGCGTTGATCGCGGTGAAAACCCATCAGCTGTCGCTGGAAACCGCCGGTGTGTATCTGGCTGGTTACCTGTTCAGCAGCTTGGGTGCCTTCGGTGTGGTTAGCCTGATGTCGAGCCCGTACCGTGGCCCGGATGCAGATACGCTGTATTCGTACCGTGGTCTGTTCTGGCATCGTCCGATTCTGTCTGCGGTAATGACCGTGATGATGTTGTCGCTGGCGGGTATCCCGATGACGCTCGGCTTCATTGGTAAGTTCTACGTGATTGCTTCCGGTGTGAATGCGCATCTGTGGTGGTTGACTGGCGCGGTGGTGGCCGGTAGTGCGATTGGTCTTTACTACTATCTGCGCGTTACCGTCAGCCTGTACCTCAGCCCGCCAGAACTGCACAACCGCGATACGCCAGCCAACTGGGCGTTTACCGCCGGTGGTGTGGTGGTGCTGATTTCCGCGATTCTGGTGCTGCTGCTTGGTGTCTATCCGCAGCCGCTAATCTCGCTGGTGCAGATGGCTCAACCGCTGATGTAATTCACTCCCGCTTCACCACGAAAATCAGGCCTCCGTGCCTGATTTTTTTTGCCTAAAATCGGGCAAATCACAGTTGCGTTTTGGCACTGTGGTATTCTCACGGGATCTTTTTTCGCTCACACCGGGAATCATCATGGAAATGATTTGGCTAGATTGCCATCACAGTCAATTAAGCGCACAGCAGCTTTATACCTTGCTGGCGCTGCGTAATCAGGTGTTCATCGTTGAACAGAATTGCCCGTATCAAGACATTGATGGGCAGGATTTAGCGGCCGATAATCGCCACATTCTGGGCTTTCTTGATGGCAAACTGTTGGCTTATGCGCGCGTGCTGACGCCAGCGCATGACGATTCGCCGGTGCTGATTGGTCGAGTGATTGTTTCTGAAGAAGCGCGCGGCTTGAAGTTAGGCTATCGCCTAATGGAACAGGCGCTGGAGAGTTGCGAACAGCATTGGCCGCAACACGCCATCTATCTTTCCGCGCAGGCGCATCTGGAAGGATTCTATGGTCGGTTGGGATTCAAAGCGGTCACTGACGTTTATCTCGAAGACGAGATTCCGCATATCGGCATGCAGAAACAATAACGGCGAGGATCGCTCCTCGCCGTTAGGCTTAGCCCGGTGTCATCTGCCGGTCATCAACGTATTTACGTTGATCCGGCGGCGGCGGGAAGTACTGATACAACCAGGTTTCACTCAGCGTCTCGTCCTTGGTACGCAAGAACAGGCGCATATCGACTGGCTTGGTCGAATCGCTGTTTGGATACCAGTCAAACAGGATGCGATAACCGTTTAGCGGTTCGACGTAGAGAATCTCAACCTGCTTAAAGGTACCGCTAGAAACGGTAATCACCGGTTCAATGCCTTTCGGTGCGGCAGCTTTCAGATCGCCACCCACGAAATCAATGGCAAAGCGACGGCACCATGTATCCGGGAAGTGTTCGCCTGGCGCCCAGCCTTCCGGGAAGCCGCCAATCCCGGTGCGGGTGGCATCGACGCGTGCTAAACCGCTGCGTACTGGCGGCAACTGGCTCCAATACAGTTTGTACTGGAAGTTGAATTCGCTGCCGGCTTTCACCGGTTCGGATGGCTGCCAGAAGCACACCACGTTATCCAGCGTTTCACCGGTGGTGGGAATCTCCATCACATTGATGGCGCCTTTGCCCCATTTACCAATCGGCTCAACCCACAGACTTGGACGTTTGTCGTACCAACCAATCACATCCTGGTAATTCTTGAAGTCGTGATCCAACTGCAACAGGCCGAAACCACGCGGGTTTTCGTCCTGATAGGCGTTGAACTGCAAACGCTGCGGATTATTTAGCGGACGCGCAATCCACTCGCCTTCACCGGTCCACATCGCCAGACGATCGGAATCGTGAATTTGCGGATGGTAGGTGTTGCACATGCGGCGCTCGTTGGTGCCGCAGCTGAACATGCTGGTCATTGGCGCGATGCCAAGCTGGCGAATTTCATTACGGGCAAACAGGTGGTTTTCCACTTCCATCACCACGCGTTTTTCTTCGCAGTGAATGGTGAATTTGTACGCGCCGGTGATGCTCGCGCCATCCAGCAAGGCGTAAACTACAAAGGTGGTGTCGTCGGCTTTCGGCGTTTCAAACCAGAAGGCGGTGAAGTCTGGGAACTCTTCTTTGCCGTTACTGAAGGTGTTTACCGCCACGCCACGCGCGGACAAGCCATATTGGAAGGTTTCGTCCACCGCGCGGAAGTAGCTCGCGCCGAGGAAGGAGACGATATCGCGACGCGCCAGTTCCGGCTTTTTGAACGCGCGGAAACCGGCAAAGCCGAGATCAGTTTTCCCGACCAATTGCTTGGTATCAACGTTGGCGTTGTTGTAGTTGAATAGCTCCGGGCGGAAGTGAATCTCACGCGCTTCACGGCTATCAGCATCAACGGAGAACATGCGAATACGGCGTTTGAAGCCCATTCCCACGTGGAAGAACTGCACATCAAGCTCGCGATCGGCGATGTTATTCCACAGCGAGTGATTGGCATCGTACTGAATTTCGTTATAGGCCTGCGGGGTCAGATTGGCCAAGGTGTCGGGCAGGGCGCCGGGTGCGCCGCCCCAGGGCTGTTTTGCCAGCGCAGACGCTTTCTTTTTCAGTGAGTCGAAATCGAAGCGCACCGCGGCTCCGTCGGCGATACCATCATCGGCCCAGGCGGACTGTGCAAACAGCGTGGAGAGACCCGTCATGCCGCTTACCGCGGAGAGGGCCATGGACGCTTTCATAAATTTTCTACGATTCATGCCGGAAATCTAATCCTTAGCTGCTCGGGTGTATTTTGACTCTCGTAAGACGAGAAACGTCTGACTACAGGGGGTTACGACAGTCGTGGAATTAAAAAATTCAGTCTGCGGAAAATTTATCAGATTAATCAAATAAGCGAAGCAGATTTCGCGTTGCTGGCATGCGGATAACATAACTTTGCATTGAGAGCCGTGAAACTCGGTGAATTCCTGGTTAACGCCCGCCAGCAAAACTGGAATTAATGACTATAGTTAAACCACAACGCGTTACGAACATGGAGGAACTACATAGTGTCATCTTCAGACCAATTTGAATCACACCTTGATGACGACCTGGCGCTGCTGACGGAAACGCTGGAAGAAGTGCTGCGCGCTTCAGGCGATCCCGCTGACCAGAAGTATATCGAACTGAAACTCAAAGCTGAGCAAGCGCTGGAAGACGTGAAATCACGCGTCAGCCAGGCATCGGACAGTTATTACTATCGCGCCAAAAACGCTGCGTATCGCGCCGATGATTACGTGCATGAAAAACCGTGGCAGGGGATTGGCATTGGTGCCGCCGCTGGCCTATTTGTCGGTTTGCTGCTGGCACGTCGCTAAGTTGCAACGGGCGCGATTTTCCGCGCCCGATTCCTCGTTATTCCCCCCTTTGGCTGTTTCAATCCCAACCAATTCCTTGTTTCGCATCATCCGCGATTGTGTTTCGCCTGGGCACTTCCTACAGTAAAGCGACAGGGACCAAGGAGAACGCAACGTGATACGTGTAGAAATGCTCTCAACGGGCGATGAAGTGTTACATGGCCAGATTATTGATACCAACGCCGCATGGTTAGCTGATGTGCTGTTCCAGAACGGTTTGCCGATGACCAGCCGCAGTACCGTTGGGGATGCGATGTCGTCGCTGGTGGAGGCTTTACAAAGTCGCAGCCAGGTTGCTGATGTGCTGATCGTCAATGGCGGCTTAGGGCCAACCAGTGACGATCTCAGTGCTCAAGCCGCCGCAAACGCCTGTGGCACTGAATTGGTGATTCAGCAGGCGTGGCTGGAAAAAATGGAAGCCTGGTTTGCCAGCCGGGGACGCATCATGGCACCAAGCAACCGCAAACAAGCGGAAATCCCGGCGAATGCCGAAATGCTGGATAACCCGGTCGGCACCGCCTGCGGCTTTGCACTGCAACTCAATCGCTGCTGGATTTTCTTCACCCCGGGCGTGCCGTCGGAATTTAAAGTGATGGTCGAGCAGGAGATCATTCCACGCCTCAAAGCGCGCTTTGAACTGCCTGAACCGCCTCTGTGTTTGCGCCTGACCACCTTTGGTCGCGGTGAAAGCGATATCGCCGCCGAACTGGAGCCGCTAGCACTACCTGAAGGCGCGGTGATGGGGTATCGCTCATCAATGCCGATTATCGAGATTAAACTCACCGGACCGGCCAGCCAACGTGTGGCGATGGAGCAAGCCTGGCAGCAGGTGAAACTGTTGTTGGCCGAATGCACCATCTTCGAAGGCACCGAAGGTTTACCGGCGGTGCTGGCAGGTGAACTACAAAATCGCGGTTTCCGTTTGGCCATCAGTGAGCAGTTCACTGCGGGTTTGCTTAACTGGCAGCTAGCATCAGCCGAAGTGCCGTTGAGCGGCGCAGAAATTTTACCTGCGCATGATGAAGATTTAGAAGCACAAGTAACGCGCACGCGCGATCTCGCGGCCCATCACGGCACGGTTTTAGCGTTATCGGTCGGGAATTTAGTCGATGGTGAAATAGCAATTGCCTTGCACACGCCGGAAGCGAGTTGGGGTCAACGCGTGAAGTTCGTGCATGGGCGTCATAACGTTGAGACGCGGCAGAAAGTGGTGGCGATGATGGCGATGAACATGCTGCGCCGCTGGCTGCATGGCAGTGAAGTCAGTACCGGGCACGGTTGGATTGAAATACTGGAAACGGTGAAAAGCTAACAGAATGGCAGGTTGCCGCGTCAGGCAACCTGCAACTTACAGCTCGATCTCAATCTCCCCTTTGGCGCGACAGCAACACGGCAAAATCTCGCCTTGCTGCACAAACGCCAACGGGGTTTCTGCATAAGCCACTTCGCCTTTCAGCAGACGCATGCGGCAAGAACCGCAATAACCTTCACGGCATTGAAACTCAACACAGACATTGTTGGCTTCTAAGGTTGTCAGCAGATTGGGATGATCTTCTGCGCACTCCAGCCTTGAGCCAGAGCTACGCAGAATAACAACAGAACGATTCATGATTACAGCTGGAAGCCGTCGAAATCGTCTTCACCTACTTCAGAATCAATCTGACCAACCAGATATGAACTGACTTCAACTTCCTGCGGTGCAACCTGCACGTTATCGGAAACCAGCCATGAATTGATCCATGGAATAGGGTTTGAACGCGTCTGGAATGGCAGATCAAGGCCAACTGCTTGCATGCGGATGTTAGTGATGTACTCGATGTACTGGCACAGAATGTCTTTGTTCAGGCCAATCATTGAGCCGCCGCTGAAAAGATAATCCGCCCACTCTTTTTCCTGCTCGGCCGCTTTCTTGAACAGCTCGAAGCACTCATCACGGCATTCTGCGGCGATCTCTTTCATCTCTGGATCGTCTTCACCGGTGCGCAGCAGGTTCAGCATATGCTGGGTGCCGGTCAGGTGCAGCGCTTCATCGCGTGCGATCAGTTTGATGATTTTGGCGTTACCTTCCATCAGCTCGCGCTCGGCGAAAGCAAATGAACAAGCGAAGCTGACGTAGAAGCGAATCGCTTCGAGCGCATTGACACTCATCAGGCAGATGTACAACTGCTTCTTCAGCGCGCGCAGGTTAACTGTGACGGTTTTGCCATTGACCTGATGCGTACCTTCGCCCAGCAGATGCCAGTAGCTGGTCATCTCGATCAGGTCATCGTAGTACTTAGAGATGTCTTCCGCGCGCGCCAGAATCTGCTCGTTGGTAACGATATCGTCAAACACCACCGCCGGATCGTTGACGATATTACGAATAATATGCGTGTAAGAGCGCGAGTGGATGGTCTCTGAGAACGCCCAGGTTTCAATCCAGGTTTCCAGTTCCGGGATAGAAATCAGCGGCAGCAGCGCCACGTTCGGGCTGCGTCCCTGAATTGAATCCAGCAGCGTCTGATACTTCAGGTTGCTGATGAAGATGTGTTTCTCGTGATCCGGCAGCGCCTGGTAATCGATACGATCGCGTGAAACGTCAACTTCTTCTGGACGCCAGAAGAAAGACAGCTGCTTTTCAATTAGCTTTTCAAAGATGTCATATTTCTGCTGATCGAAACGGGCAACGTTGACTGACTGGCCGAAGAACATCGGTTCTAACAGCTGGTTATTCTTGTTCTGCGAGAATGTGGAGTAAGCCATTTTGAGTCCAAAAGTGAAGAGGGCCGGCCAATGCCGGCCCTGACAAGATGAGATTAGATCTTACATGCGCCGCTTTCGCAGCCATCATCCTGAATGGAAGGGGCCATATCGTCCTGTGCATCTTCCGCACCATCACGGGTGTTTTGATAATACAGGGTTTTTACGCCAAATTTGTACGCGGTCAACAGGTCTTTCAGCAACTGTTTCATCGGCACTTTGCCATTGGCGAAGCGGCTTGGATCGTAGTTGGTGTTCGACGAAATCGCCTGGTCGATGAATTTCTGCATCACGCCAACCAGCTGTAAGTAACCATCGTTAGACGGCATTTCCCACAGCAGTTCGTACTGATCTTTCAAGCGCTCATACTCTGGCACCACCTGACGCAGAATGCCGTCTTTGGAGGCCTTAATGCTGATGTGTCCACGTGGTGGCTCAATGCCGTTGGTGGCATTTGAAATCTGCGAAGAGGTTTCAGACGGCATCAGCGCAGACAGCGTTGAGTTGCGCAGACCGTGCGTGGTGATTGACTCACGCAGACCTTCCCAATCCAGATGCAGCGGCTCGCTGCACACCGCATCGAGATCCTTTTTATAGGTATCGATCGGCAGGATGCCTTGCGAATAGGTGGTCTCTTTGAACCACGGGCAAGCACCTTGCTCTTTCGCCAACTCGTTCGAGGCTTTCAAAAGATAGAACTGAATCGCTTCGAAGGTTTTGTGCGTCAGGTTGTTGGCGCTGCCATCAGAGTAACGCACGCCGTTTTTCGCCAGGTAGTATGCATAGTTGATCACGCCGATACCCAGGGTACGACGACCCATAGCACCACGTTGGGCTGCTGGGATTGGGTAATCCTGAT
The DNA here is from genome assembly GCF_039594315.1 of Pantoea sp. Lineage (GTDB taxonomy): Bacteria > Pseudomonadota > Gammaproteobacteria > Enterobacterales > Enterobacteriaceae > Pantoea. Next base: position 9,303 of record NZ_JBCNNP010000072.1, on the reverse strand, counting down.
AATCCAGCAACGCATCCAGCGCACGTACCGCCAGAGTGGCCAACTCTTCCAAATCGTCGAGGCTGTTGATCGCACCGAGGTTGAACGCAGACAGCGTACAGAGCGCGATTTCGCCGCTCTCGTCATTAACATCGTTCAGCGGTTTGGTCGGCAGCGCGATTTCCAGGCACAGGTTGGACTGGCGCACTGGTGCAATGCTTGGATCAAACGGGCTGTGGGTGTTGCAGTGATCGACGTTCTGGATGTAGATACGGCCAGTTGAAGCACGTTCCTGCATCATCAGTGAGAAAAGCTCAACGGCTTTCACGCGCTGTTTGCGGATGCTGTCGTCTTTCTCGTATTTGGTGTACAGACGTTCGAATTCGTCTTGATCGGCGAAGAACGCATCGTACAGGCCCGGCACATCGGAAGGGCTGAACAGCGTGATGTCCTCGCCTTTCAGCAGGCGGGTATACATCAGTTTGTTGATCTGTACGCCGTAATCCATGTGACGCACGCGGTTGCCTTCTACGCCGCGGTTGTTTTTCAGCACCAGCAGGCTCTCAACTTCCAGATGCCACATTGGGTAGAACAGCGTAGCCGCACCACCACGCACGCCGCCTTGTGAGCACGATTTAACCGCGGTCTGGAAGTGTTTGTAGAATGGGATACAACCGGTGTGGAACGCTTCACCGCCACGAATCGGGCTGCCCAGCGCACGAATACGACCGGCGTTGATACCGATACCAGCGCGCTGCGAAACGTATTTCACGATAGCGCTTGAGGTGGCGTTGATAGAATCAAGGCTGTCGCCGCACTCGATCAGTACGCAAGAACTAAACTGACGCGTTGGCGTACGCACGCCGGACATGATTGGCGTTGGCAATGAGATCTTAAAGGTGGAGATCGCATCGTAGAAACGCTTCACGTAGTCCATGCGGGTTTCGCGCGGATAGCCTGAGAACAGGCAAGCGGCGACCAGAATATAGAGGAACTGCGCGCTTTCGTAGATTTCACCGCTGACGCGGTTCTGCACCAAATATTTCCCTTCCAGCTGCTTAACCGCAGCGTAGGAGAAATTCATGTCGCGCCAATGGTCGATGAAGCCGTCCATCAGCTCGAACTCTTCGGTGCTGTAATCTTCCAGCAGATGGCGATCGTATTTGCCCATCTCAACCATCTTCACCACCTGATCGTACAGCTTCGGCGGCTCAAACTGGCCGTAAGCTTTTTTACGCAGGTGGAAGATCGCCAGGCGTGCAGCCAGGTATTGGTAATCCGGCGCATCACGGGAAATCAGGTCTGCGGCAGCCTTGATAATGGTCTCATGGATATCAGAGGTTCTGATGCCATCGTAAAACTGAATGTGTGAGCGCAGTTCAACCTGAGAAACTGAAACGTTGTTCAGTCCTTCGGCAGCCCAATCCAGTACACGGTGGATTTTGTCGAGATCAATGCGCTCCTGGCGGCCATCGCGTTTAGTAACGAGCAGACTTTGGTTCATGTCGCGTTTTTACCTGTCCATGCATGAATGACGTATTTATCCCCCATCTATGCACAAGGTCTATGCACAAGCCGCTCGTTGTGAGTAAGCCTGTGGATAAACACTATATATAGGGGGTGCGGGAAGTTTGAACAACAATATGGTGAGTATTTTAGTCAGCTATCTGTTCTTAACAAGAGTTGATTTTCACTAAAAAATCGTCCTCAGGGGGTGGCTAAAATCCTGGATCCCCATGCCGCAAGGCCTGCACTTAGTGTCAACCGCTCCACACTTTTTTTTCACTTTATGATCAGACGCGTGTTTCTTGCTCAACTCACAGGTTTCAGGATTTTTCTTAGACGAAAAAAGGTCTGACAAGGCCGCCAGTAGCGAACTTATCTAAAATTGCTTATGAATTTTTTGTGACCTGTTTACGGTATAAAAAATGGCAGGAGGCGTCTAAAAGGAAATTGATCTGGATAGAGCCAAATGATGTTGGATGAAGGCCACCATAAATGGCGACCTGCATTTGTGTAACCCTTTAATCCTGACGATGCGTATGAACCATATAGTTCACATCCACACCGCGACCTAAACGGAACTGGTTAGTGAGCGGATTGTAGTGCAGGCCGATCATCCCCATTTCGCGCAGTGGCGTTTCATCGACCCAATTCAGCAGTTCGGCAGGGCGGATGAATTTCTTCACGTCATGCGTGCCGCGCGGCACCATACGCATCACATATTCCGCGCCAAATACCGCCAGCAACCAGGCTTTGGGATTGCGGTTGATGGTGGAGAAGAACACTTCGCCACCCGGCTTAACCAACTGCGCGCAGGCTAACACCACAGAACGTGGATCGGGGACATGCTCCAGCATCTCCATGCAGGTCACCACATCGTAAGTCCCCGCATGGCTGGCGGCGTGGTCTTCCACGGTTTGCTGCACGTAATCGACGCTGATGCCGCTTTCCAGTGCATGCAAGCGCGCCACTTCCAACGGTTCCGCGCCCATGTCTAAGCCGGTAACGTTCGCGCCTTCACGCGCCATGCTTTCGGCCAGAATGCCACCGCCACAGCCGACATCCAGCACTTTTTTGCCAAACAAACCGTTGCTGTGTTGCGCAATCCAGCCCAGCCGCAGGGGATTGATTCGGTGTAACGGCTTAAATTCACCTTCTAAATCCCACCAACGCGAAGCCACGGCCTCAAACTTGGCAATCTCGGCGTGGTCAACGTTCTGGCGGCTTTCCTGCGGTTGTTCACTCATTGAATCATCACTCCAGACAAAATATTCCCTCAGTATAAACGCTTAAGTCGCGTGAACGCATCTCTCAAGGCGAAGGAAAAGCGGGATTAAACCCTGGTTAACGTTCACCGTGGGGAAGCTATGTGATATACTTTCGCACCTTTAAATCCGGGATTATGTAGAGGGATAGCGGCTCCATGAGCGACCTTGCGAGAGAAATTACACCGGTCAATATCGAAGAAGAGTTAAAGAACTCTTACCTCGATTACGCCATGTCGGTCATTGTTGGCCGAGCCTTACCCGATGTACGTGATGGTCTGAAGCCGGTTCACCGCCGTGTGCTTTTTGCCATGAGCGAACTGGGCAACGACTGGAATAAAGCCTATAAAAAATCTGCCCGTGTGGTCGGTGACGTTATCGGTAAATATCACCCGCACGGCGATTCCGCAGTGTACGAAAGTATCGTACGTATGGCTCAACCGTTCTCCCTGCGCTACATGCTGGTTGACGGTCAGGGTAACTTCGGTTCGGTCGATGGCGACTCAGCGGCAGCGATGCGTTATACCGAAGTACGTATGGCGAAGATCTCTTCGGAGCTGCTGGCGGACCTCGAAAAAGAAACCGTCGATTTCGTGCCAAACTACGATGGCACCGAGCAGATCCCTGAAGTCCTGCCGACTAAAATTCCTAACCTGCTGGTAAACGGTTCGTCCGGTATCGCCGTAGGTATGGCAACCAATATTCCACCGCACAACCTGACTGAAGTGATCAACGGCTGTCTGGCATTTATCGATGATGAAGAGATCACCGTTGAAGGCTTGATGGAACATATCACCGGGCCAGATTTCCCGACAGCGGCGTTCATCAACGGTCGTCGTGGTATCGAAGAAGCTTATCGTACCGGTCGCGGCAAGATTTACATCCGCGCACGTGGCGAAGTGGAAACCGACGCTAAAACCGGTCGCGAAACTATCATCGTCAATGAAATTCCTTATCAGGTGAACAAAGCGCGCCTGATTGAGAAAATCGCTGAGCTGGTGAAAGAGAAGCGTGTGGAAGGCATCAGCGCCTTGCGTGACGAATCCGATAAAGACGGTATGCGTATCGTTATCGAGATCAAACGTGACGCAGTCGGCGAAGTGGTGCTCAACAACCTCTACTCGTTGACCCAGCTGCAAGTGTCATTCGGCATCAACATGGTGGCGCTGCATCAGGGCCAGCCGAAGATCATGACGCTGAAAGGCATCATTGAAGCCTTCGTGCGCCACCGTCGTGAAGTTGTGACGCGTCGTACCATTTTCGAACTGCGTAAAGCGCGCGATCGTGCGCACATCCTCGAAGGCCTGGCGATTGCGCTGGCTAACATTGATGAAATCATTGAGCTGATTCGCCGTGCACCAACGCCTGCCGAAGCCAAAACCGGCTTGCTGGCGCAGTCGTGGGATCTGGGCAATGTTGCCGCTATGCTGGAGCGTGCAGGCAATGATGCTGCGCGTCCAGAGTGGCTGGAAGCCGAGTTCGGTATTCGCGATGGTCAATATTATCTGACCGAGCAGCAAGCACAGGCGATTCTGGATCTGCGTCTGCAGAAACTGACGGGTCTTGAGCACGAAAAACTGCTGGATGAGTACAAAGAGCTGCTGGATCAAATTGCTGAGCTGATGCACATCCTGCAAAGCGCTGAGCGTTTGATGGAAGTGATTCGCGAAGAACTGGAAGCGATGCGCGATCAGTTCGGCGACGAACGTCGTACCGAGATCACCGCCAACAGCGCGGATATCAACATCGAAGACCTGATTAATCAGGAAGACGTGGTGGTTACGCTGTCGCATCAGGGTTATGTCAAATATCAACCGTTGACTGATTATGAAGCACAGCGTCGTGGTGGTAAGGGCAAATCCGCAGCACGTATTAAAGAAGAAGACTTCATTGATCGTCTGCTGGTAGCCAACACCCACGACACCATTCTGTGCTTCTCCAGCCGTGGCCGTCTCTACTGGATGAAGGTTTATCAGTTGCCAGAAGCCAGCCGTGGCGCGCGTGGACGTCCAATCGTCAACTTGCTGCCACTGGAAGCCAACGAACGTATCACCGCCATTCTGCCGGTGCGTGAATACACCGAAGGCTTCAATATCTTCATGGCGACCGCTGACGGTACGGTGAAGAAAACCGCTCTGCAAGAGTTCAGTCGTCCGCGTAGTGCGGGCATCATCGCCATCAACTTGCGTGAAGATGATGAGCTGATTGGTGTGGCGCTGACCAACGGCAGTGACGAAGCGATGCTGTTCTCTGCTGCCGGTAAAGTGGTGCGCTTCTCAGAAACTGCGGTACGTGCCATGGGCCGTTCAGCCTCGGGCGTACGCGGTATCAAGCTGGCTGAGAAAGATAAAGTGGTGTCGCTGATTGTGCCGCGTGAAGAGGGTGCAATCCTCACCGTGACGCAGAACGGCTACGGCAAACGTACCGCCAACACCGAGTATCCAACCAAGTCGCGTGCGACGCAGGGTGTGATCTCGATTAAAGTCACCGATCGTAACGGTCCGGTCATCGGCGCGGTACAGGTGGTGGATGGCGATCAGATCATGATGATCACCGATGCCGGTACGCTGGTGCGTACTCGCGTGTCGGAAGTCAGCGTGGTTGGCCGTAACACCCAAGGCGTGATTCTGATCCGCACCGCGGAAGATGAAAACGTAGTGGGTCTGCAACGTGTGGCTGAGCCGGTGGAAGAGGAAGAACTCGACGCCATCGACGGCAGCGTAGCCGAAGGCGAAGACGACATCGCGCCGGAAGTTGACACTGAAGACGACGCGCCAGAAGCGGATGACGAAGAGTAATTCGTAACGGCGTTTAAAAACGGCAGGTCAGTAAATTGACCTGCCGTTTTTTTATCTGAGTTTTACGCTAACGGCGCACGCCAACTGGCTTTTTTCAACCGATAAAGCTAGTGTATGGAAGCTTTTCAACATCCTGATAACCTCTTACCGCCAGTGAGCCTCTTTTGAAATATCTCGTCTCCTTTCGCACCACGCTTCGTATTTCGCGCTATCTGTTTCGTGCGCTGGCGTTGCTGCTCTGGGCGCTGGGCGCGCTGCTGACCACTTTTTACATCATCAATGTGCTGCACGAGAAAGAGAACGCGGTTCGTCAGGAGTTCGCCACCAATTATGGTCAGGCGGTTTGGTATGTACGCCACTCTGCGGATGTCATGCGTGAGTTGAAGTACATCACCGAAAATCGCCTTAGCGCCAACGCGAATGGGCTGGATGTGCTCAACGGAATGCCGCCGGGCAAAGGCACGCTGCCGCAATTTACCCCGCTGTTTTCCGATGGTGATTGCACCTCAATGAGCAACACCTGGCGTAACTCGCTGGATTCACTCAGTTACTACATCAATTACTGGAAGAGTAATTTCGCCTCCGCTTACGAGTTGAACCGTGTGTTCTTTATCGGCGGCGAAAACCAGTGCCTGGCCGATTTCACCATCGGTAATAACAACTCGGTCGATCGCGAACGCAGCCTGAAAGCGCTGCGCGAGCGCGTGCTGCACTACCGCAACGGTAATGAAGAAGAGCGGCGCCAACCGATGTACTGGATCACCAGCAGTGCGCAGCCGGGCGTGGGCAATTTCTATATGGTAGTGCCGGTGTATGTGGCGAATAAGCTGCAAGCGCTACTTGGTGTAGAACAGAATATTCGCTTTGACGAATTCATCCAGCCGGGCGGCTTGCCGCTGGTGGCGACGATTACTGATGAGAATTATCGTCCGCTGCTCAGTTCACGACGCGGTGGTCCAGGTTATTCGCTCGACGATTTGCCGGATAGCAGCACCTGGTTTGGCTATCTCGACAACTATCGCCAGCTGGTGCTGAAAAAGCCGCTGCCGCCCTCAAATCTCAATGTGGTGTGGTCGCTCTCCACCGATGTGCTGGTCGATCAGCTCAAATTAATGCTGATCAATGCGCTGCTGCTCAACATCTTTAGTGCGGTGATTTTGTTCACGTTGGCATGGGTATTCGAACGGCGTATGTTCCTGCCGGCTGAAGAAAACGCGCACCGACTGGAGGAACACGAGCAGTTCAACCGTAAGATTGTCGCCTCCGCGCCGGTGGGTATCTGTATTCTGCGCACCAGCGATGGCACCAACATCCTGAGTAATGAACTGGCGCATAACTATCTGACGCTGTTAACCCAGGAAGATCGCCAGCGTTTGAATGAAATCATCGGCGGTCAACAGGTCAATTTTGTTGATGTGCTAACCGGCAGTAATACCAACCTGCAAATCAGCTTCGTCCATTCGCGCTATCGCAATGAAAACGTGGCGATTTGCGTGCTGGTTGATGTTTCGGCGCGTGTGCGTATGGAGCAATCATTGCAGGAAATGGCGCATTCGGCCGAACAAGCCAGCCAGTCGAAATCGATGTTCCTGGCGACCGTCAGCCACGAACTGCGCACGCCGCTGTATGGGATTATCGGTAACCTCGATCTGCTGCAAACCAAAGTGTTACCGAAAGGCGTCGAATCGCTGGTGACGGCGATGAACAACTCATCCAGCCTGTTGCTGAAGATCATCAGCGACATCCTCGACTTTTCGAAAATCGAATCTGAGCAGCTGAAAATCGAGCCGCATCCGTTCTCGCCGCGCGAAGTGGTCAATCACATCGCCAGTAACTATTTGTCGCTGGTGGTACGCAAGCGCCTGACTTTGTATGTGCTGATCGAAAACGATGTGCCGCTGACGCTGGATGGCGATGCCATGCGTCTGCAACAGGTGATTTCTAACCTGCTCAACAACGCCATCAAGTTCACGCATACCGGCTGCATTATCCTGCATGCCTACGAGAAAGATGGTTATCTGGCATTCCGCGTGCGCGATACCGGCGTGGGGATTCCGGCCAAGGAAGTCACGCGCTTGTTCGATCCGTTCTTCCAGGTTGGTTCAGGTGTGCAGCGTAATTTCCAGGGAACCGGTTTGGGCCTGGCGATCTGTGAAAAGCTGATCAACATGATGGACGGTGATATTGAGGTTGATTCCGAGCCTGGCATGGGAAGCCAGTTTGTGGTGCGTATTCCGATTTATGCCGGGCAGCAACCAACGCCGCCGCTGCTGGATGGTTTGCAGGAAAAAGCCATTTGGCTGGATATGCGGAATGACTATCTCGCCAGCTTCCTGTTGGGTCTGCTGCAACAGCAAGGGATTCAGGTGGCACATTATCAAGGCCACGCGGCCAGTGACGATGTGATTATCAGCGATCATGATGATGCGCCAGCGCAAAGCGTGCGTGCGCACATCCATATTTGCGGCCGACACATTGATACCGCGCAGGAAACCGCGCCAGGCCAATGGATTCAGAGCAGTGCGATGCTGCATGACTTGCCGCAGCTACTTGGCCGCATCTACCGCATCAATATTAATAGCGACACCACCACGCAGCTGCAATTGCCGGCACCGCAAGCGGCGGCGACCTATGAAGACATCATTGTGCTGATCGTCGATGACCATCCGATCAACCGCATGTTGCTGTCTGAGCAGCTTGGTACTGTCGGTTATCAAACCAAAACGGCACAAGATGGTGTGGATGCATTGAACGTGTTGAGCCGCAATCACATTGATATCGTGCTGAGCGACGTCAACATGCCAAATATGGATGGATATCGCCTGACGCAGCGCTTGCGCCAGTTGGGACATACTTTCCCGGTAATCGGCGTTACGGCCAATGCGTTGGCAGAAGAGAAGCAGCGTTGTATGGATGCAGGCATGGATAACTGTCTGTCGAAGCCAGTAACGTTAGATGTGCTGAAAAGTACCTTGGCGGTTTACGCTGAACGCGTGAGGAAAAGCCGGGAAGGGTGATCGCAGGATGGGTTTAGATTCAGCGAAAAAAATGGCGGCCTAAATAGGCCGCCATTTTTATGATTACTCTTTGTCGACTTGAGTGGCGCTGACAGAAGAGAGGTAGTTCAGCAGCGCAATATCGTTTTCCACGCCCAGTTTCATCATCGCTGATTTCTTCTGGCTACTGATGGTTTTGATACTGCGGTTCAGCTTCTTAGCAATTTCTGTCACCAGGAAACCTTCGGCGAACAGACGCAATACTTCGCTCTCTTTCGGCGACAGACGTTTGTCACCGTAACCACCAGCGCTAATGCGCTCCAGCAGTTTTGCCACGCTTTCCGGCGTATACTTTTTGCCTTTCTGCAACGCAGCCAGCGCTTTTGGTAAATCGGTTGGCGCGCCTTGCTTCAGGACAATCCCTTCAATATCCAGATCCAACACCGCGCTCAGGATCGCTGGGTTATTGTTCATAGTAAGAACGATAATTGAGAGATCCGGATAGTGACGTTTGATGTATTTAATCAGGGTAATGCCGTCACCGTATTTCTCACCTGGCATGGAGAGGTCGGTGATCAGGACATTCGCATCCAGCTTGGGTAAGCTGTTTACCAGTGCTGTTGAGTCTTCAAACTCACCTACAACGTTAACCCATTCAATCTGTTCCAGTGACTTACGGATACCGAACAGAACGATCGGATGGTCATCGGCAATAATTACGTTCAAGTTATTCATCTTATTGGTTACCTTGCTGCAGCAGTT
>NZ_JBCNNP010000071.1:0-17722 GCF_039594315.1 Pantoea sp. | reverse complement strand
GATAAATTGTTAAAGAGCGTTGCGAGCAGCGGCTGAACCGTCTGTCGCGAGGTGGCGTATATTACGCTTTCCTCCTTCGGAGTCAAACACTTTTTTCAGCGTTTTCATCCGGCGGAAGTTCTTTCGAATCTTCCTATCGAACACCGCATTCCGTAAACCGTTGTGCCGTGTCGATGGAGGCGCATTATAGGGAGTTGTTCGCAGCACGCAACCGCTAAATTCAATAAAAACAACTGTTCGCTGCATTCCACAGCAAAACCCCGCCTTATACGCAGTTACACACATAGTTATCCACACTCCATCGCACAAATGAATTTAGGCGAGCATCACGCAAACGTTTTCGCTACAATGCCCGGCGACGTCAAGGATGCCCCTTTTGGGGCGTTACATGAGGCAAGTCTTCTCTTCTATATAGAAGAGAAACACTAAGCTTGATGTAACGCTCTTTATTACGCGAAACAAAGCCAAGGGATAAAACCACCATGCAACAACGTCGTCCAGTACGCCGCGCTCTGCTCAGTGTCTCAGACAAAGCCGGCATCCTCGAATTTGCTCAGGCACTCTCCAGTCGTGGTGTTGAGCTGCTCTCCACAGGCGGTACTGCACGTCTGCTGGCAGATGCGGGCCTGCCCGTCACTGAAGTTTCTGACTACACCGGTTTCCCGGAAATGATGGATGGACGCGTCAAAACGCTGCACCCGAAAGTGCACGGCGGCATTTTGGGTCGTCGCGGTCAGGATGATGCCATCATGGCCGAGCATGCCATCAACCCAATCGACATGGTGGTAGTAAACCTTTATCCCTTTGCCCAAACCGTAGCAAAACCAGATTGCTCGCTGGCTGACGCAGTCGAGAACATCGATATCGGCGGTCCAACCATGGTTCGCTCTGCGGCCAAGAACCATAAAGACGTGGCGATTGTGGTGAAGAGCAGCGACTACGACGCCATCATTGCCGAGCTGGATGCTAACGAAAACTCACTGACGCTGGAAACGCGTTTCGATCTGGCCATCAAAGCCTTTGAACATACCGCCGCCTACGACAGCATGATTGCCAACTACTTCGGTAGCCTGGTTCCGGCCTATCACAGCGACAGCAAAGAACCTGCTGGCCGCTTCCCACGCACGCTGAACCTCAACTTCATTAAGAAGCAGGATATGCGTTACGGCGAAAACAGCCATCAGGATGCCGCCTTCTATATAGAAGAGAATGTGGCTGAAGCTTCTGTTGCCACCGCGCAGCAAGTTCAGGGTAAAGCGCTCTCTTACAACAACATCGCCGATACCGATGCCGCACTTGAGTGCGTGAAAGAGTTCGACGAAGCAGCTTGTGTGATCGTCAAACACGCCAACCCGTGTGGCGTGGCCGTTGGCGGTTCGATTCTCGACGCTTACGAACATGCCTACAAAACTGACCCGACTTCCGCTTTCGGCGGCATCATCGCCTTCAACCGCGAGCTGGACGAAGCGACCGCGCAGGCAATCATCAGCCGTCAATTTGTTGAAGTGATCATCGCGCCATCAGCCAGCGAAGCGGCGCTGAAAGTCACTGCCGCTAAGCAGAATGTTCGCGTTCTGGTATGTGGTCAGTGGCAAGGTCGCGTGGCGGCGTTGGATTTCAAACGCGTCAACGGTGGCGTATTGGTGCAGGATCGCGATCTGGGCATGGTAGATGCCAGCCAACTGCGCGTGGTCAGTAAACGTCAGCCAAGCGAGCAGGAACTGCGTGATGCGCTGTTCTGCTGGAAAGTGGCGAAGTTTGTTAAATCTAACGCCATCGTGTATGCGCGTGACAATATGACAATCGGGATAGGCGCCGGCCAGATGAGCCGTGTTTACTCCGCCAAAATTGCCGGTATCAAAGCTGCAGACGAAGGTCTGGAAGTTAAAGGTTCAGCCATGGCTTCTGACGCCTTCTTCCCGTTCCGCGACGGCATCGACGCCGCGGCAGCTGTCGGCATCACCTGCGTAATTCAGCCTGGCGGTTCAATACGTGATGATGAAGTGATTGCCGCTGCCGATGAGCACGGTATCGCGATGATCTTCACCGACATGCGTCATTTCCGCCATTAATCGTTGGGAACAGTACAGATGAAAATTTTAGTAATTGGTAATGGCGGACGTGAACACGCTTTGGCGTGGAAAGCAGCACAGTCACCGCTGGCTGAAACCGTGTTTGTAGCGCCAGGCAATGCCGGAACCGCACTGGAGCCAGCTCTGCAAAACGTGGCTATCAGCGCCACTGATGTGCCCGCACTGCTGGCCTTTGCGCAGAAAGAAAATATCGACCTGACCATCGTTGGCCCTGAAGCGCCGTTAGTGATTGGCGTCGTCGATACATTCCGCGCTGCCGGTCTGAAAATCTTCGGCCCAACTCAAGCGGCTGCGCAGTTAGAAGGCTCTAAAGCCTTCACCAAAGATTTCCTGGCACGTCAGCAGATCCCAACCGCTGAATACCAGAACTTCACCGAAGTGGAACCCGCGCTGGCGTATCTGCGGGAGAAAGGCGCGCCAATCGTGATTAAAGCCGACGGACTCGCAGCAGGTAAAGGCGTGATCGTGGCGATGGAACTGGCTGAAGCAGAAGCCGCTGTGCAGGATATGCTGGCTGGCAACGCATTCGGCGATGCCGGTCACCGCATCGTGATTGAAGAGTTCCTTGATGGCGAAGAAGCCAGCTTTATCGTGATGGTTGATGGCAACAATGTGCTGCCAATGGCCACCAGCCAGGATCACAAACGCGTCGGCGATGGCGATACTGGCCCGAATACCGGCGGCATGGGCGCTTACTCTCCTGCACCAGTAGTCACAGACGAGATCCACCAGCGCGTGATGGATCAGATCATCTGGCCAACCGTGAACGGCATGAAAGCAGAAGGCAACATCTATACCGGTTTCCTGTATGCCGGTTTGATGATCGACAAAGCCGGTCAGCCAAAAGTGATCGAGTTCAACTGCCGTTTCGGCGATCCCGAAACGCAGCCGATCATGTTGCGTCTGCAATCGGATCTGGTTGAGCTGTGTCTGGCAGCGACCGACGGCAAACTGGATCAACAAACCTCGCAGTGGGATCCACGCCCTTCATTGGGTGTTGTTCTGGCTGCAGGCGGTTATCCGGGCGACTACAACACGGGCGATCAGATCCACGGCTTGCCGCTGGAAGAAGTGACAGATGGCAAAGTATTCCATGCCGGTACGACTATGAAAGATGATGTTGTCGTCACTAACGGCGGGCGCGTGCTGTGTGTGACCGCGTTGGGTGAAGATGTTGCCGCGGCGCAGAAGAACGCCTATGCGTTGGCGCAACATATTTCGTGGGATGGCAGCTTCTGCCGCCGCGATATCGGTTACCGCGCGATTAACCGCAAGTAAGCATTATAAGGGGCACCGCGTGTGCCCCTTATCATTTCGTCAGAAATCACTCTCTTGCGGCTGCCAGCTGCATTCATCCTCTGAAGTTGCACGCAGCAGTTGTATCCCTTCCGGCGCTTCCAGCCACGACACCATTAATGGCGCAGATTGACTTAGCTGTTGGCGACTCAGCGTAGCCAGCGTTGAACTATCGAAACCAACACTGACCACTTTACCGCTGCAATCACGCACTTGCGTGCCACCCAGCCAATGGCCCTGGTTCAACAACACGCGGCCACTCAGCAACGCATTGCTTTGGTCCAGCATGCGCTGCGCATCGAAGCGGTATAGCTCAATGCTATCGGCGCTGACCGCTTCACGTCGCCCGGCGAGCTGACGCTGCATGAAATTGAGATTGCCTTGATGATCGAAGCGCAAAGTCACATCGTCTGGCTGCGCGCCTGCAACATGGCGCTCCACGCTAATCAGCTGCTGTTGCTGCCAATTGTAATCGGTGGTTTCCATCGCATCGCCATTGAACGGCGTGAAAACGGTGCGTAGATGAACGGTTTGATGATCGCTATTTTTGCGCCAGATGCGCACGGTGCCGCGGTCGGCCAAATAGCCGCTCGCCGTAAAGGCAGGAAGATCAGGAGTAGAACTACAGCCCGTGAGTAATGCTGCGAATAACAGGCCGTAAACGCGCAGAGAATGGAGTTTCAGCATGGCAGGCTCCAGGCAACAAAAAGGGGCGTTAACGCCCCTTCTTTTAAAGCTAAACCGCAATGCGGAAACTTACTTAACAGCGTCTTTCAGAGCTTTGCCTGAGACGAACGCTGGCACGTTAGCCGCAGCGATTTTGATCTCTTTGCCAGTCTGCGGGTTGCGACCGGTACGCTCAGCGCGGTGGTTCACTTTAAAAGTACCAAAACCAACCAGTTGTACAGCATCACCTTCTTTCAGAGACTCAGTGATCGCAGCCAGGGTAGATTCCAGCGCAGTTTTAGCCTGGGCTTTAGACAGGTCAGCTTTCTCTGCGATCACATCAATCAGTTGAGTCTTGTTCATAAGTTATCCTTAAAGTGTATTTATCGCTTGCTAAGCAACGGGTACGCGGGAAAAGCCATTAAAAGCCTTGTTCAGCCAGCACGCACCGATAGCCACAATTTTCAGCCCCCCAAATGTAGACCAGACAGGGGGCCGATGTGAAGCCTCCAGGCGCGGTAATTCAGGCCTGAAGTCACGTTTTCTTGCCTTATTGCTGAAAAAGTATACCGATGTTACTGATTCCCGCTTCACGCAGGTCAGAACGCAGGCCTTTAATCAATTCTAAGTCGCGCTCTTCGCACTCTGACAACAGGCGGAAAATCTCCCACTGCAAGTCCCATTCATCAATCACAGCCTGGTTTTCACGCAGCTCTTCGTCGCTCATTTCACGACCGGCTTGCGTCATTTCCAGGATGGCAACGGTAGTAATTGACGTGCGACTGACTTCCACCGCGTGCTCCAGCGTTTCACCGCTGAGCTGAGCATGCAGCAATTCACTCAATGCCACGCACGCATCAATCGCTGGGTGCACGCCATAAACCTCAAAATCGTCGCCATCGGGAATGGCGGCTTCCAGTTTTTCCAACTGCGTATCGAAATTGATTTTGGCGTCTTTCACCGTCAGGCTTTCCCAGATCAGATCGAGGATGCGGCGGTAGAGCTGCGGATCGGCAAATTCGGTCTGCTGACAGAAAGCCCAATAATTGGGGAACATACGTTCGCAGAGGCAGGCCATAAAGGTCATATGCTGCCAGCTTTCCAGCTTCGCCATACGCAAATGGACGGGATTCTGTAACATCAAACTTACTCTCAATAGGTTAGCTGGCGGCAGTGTACCGCAAAAGTTAGGCGCAAACAGCGCTATCGCGCATTTTGCCAACGCAGATACGCCGGACGCCCAGAAGCGACGGCATCTGCCCAGCGCGTAGGTTCCGGCAGACGATAACCCTTAGTGCAGGCCTCTACCCAATGCAACGCGCTGTCGATGCTCACGCGATGGCCGGTCGAGATAAACAGCGGATTGCAGCGCGCTTTGCTGCGCCATACCCAACCAATCTGTTCACCTATATCGAGCAACGGTTGGCGGCTGCCTGGTTCAGCAGCCAGATCAGCAAAGCGGCCACACAAGCGCTTCTTCGCCACGCCGATGGTCGGGACATCCACCAGCGAACCGAAATGCGCAGCCACACCGAGGCGACGCGGATGGGAAATACCGTGACCATCCACAAAGAGCAGATCGGGTTTCAACGAAAGCTGCTGCCACGCCGCTTGCAGCGCGGGCATTTCACGGAATGATAGGAAGCCAGGAATATACGGCATGGTGGTAGCAATACGCGCGATGCGATGTTCCACCAGCGTTAAAGAGGGATACTCGAGGATAACCAAGGCGGCGCGGGTAATCTCGCCGCCCTGTTCAAAACCGACGTCTGCGCCGCCAATCAAACGCGGCGGCAACACATCGAAATCATCTTGCCGCACCACGTCAGCAGCGCGTTGCAGCTGTTCCTGGCGTAATGCGGCTAAATCCATTCTCAACCCTGATGATAAGGACGCGACAAGCGGTGCACCGCTTCGACAAACGCGCCAGCGTGTTCCGGTGGCACATCAGGATGGATGCCGTGGCCGAGGTTGAACACGTGGCCTTCGCCCGCCCCAAACCCTTCGAGAATGCCTGCCACTTCCTGCTCAATACGCGCTGGCGGCGCATACAGCATGGAAGGATCCATGTTACCTTGCAGCGCAACTTTATCGCCCACACGACGACGCGCATCGGCGATATCGGTGGTCCAGTCGAGTCCCAACGCATCGCAGCCGGTTGCGGCCATCGCTTCGAGCCATTGGCCGCCACCTTTGGTGAACAGCGTAATCGGTACGCGGCGACCTTCGTTCTCATGCAGCACGCTATCGACGATTTTGTGCATGTAATACAGCGAGAACTCGCGGTAATCGCGCCCGGTCAGCACGCCGCCCCAGGTATCAAATACCATGACCGACTGCGCACCAGCTTTAATTTGCGCGTTGAGATAAAGAATGACGCTGTCCGCCAGCTTATCCAGCATCAGATGCAGGGTTTGCGGATCGGCATACATCATCTTTTTGATTTTGGTAAAGGCTTTGCTGCTGCCGCCTTCCACCATATAAGTTGCCAGTGTCCACGGGCTGCCAGAGAAACCGATAAGTGGTACTTCGCCTTTCAGGTTATGACGAATGGTGCGTACCGCATTCATCACATAACCGAGTTCTTGCTCAGGATCGGGCACCGGCAGCTTTTCGACATCGGCACGGCAGGTGATCGGATTGGAGAAACGCGGGCCTTCGCCGGTTTCGAAATAGAGTCCAAGTCCCATCGCATCGGGAATGGTGAGGATGTCGCTGAAGAGGATCGCGGCGTCCAGCGCATAGCGGCGCAGCGGTTGCAGCGTGACTTCGCACGCCAGCTCAGCGTTCTTACACAGCGACATAAAATCACCGGCCTCAGCGCGCGTGGCTTTGTACTCCGGCAAATAGCGCCCAGCTTGTCGCATCATCCATACCGGCGTGACATCTACCGGCTGACGTAACAGGGCGCGCAGATAACGATCGTTCTTCAGTTCACTCATAATGGGCTCTCTCTTGCTAAGGCCGGCAGTGTAGCATTTTCACGCCGCGCTGGCGCGACACAGGGCAACGGTATCTTCAATCAAACGACGCGCAACCGTGCCGGGCGGCGGTAACAGCGGCAGATCATCGTAGCGATACCAACCGGCATCCAGCAGTTCTTTACCGTCGTGTTGTAACTCGCCGCCGTCATATTCCGCCATGTAGGCCATCATTAATGAATGCGGGAACGGCCACGGCTGGGACGTCACGTAGCGCACATTTTTCACTCGCACGTTGCTCTCTTCCATCACTTCACGCGCTACCGCTTGCTCTAAGGTTTCGCCCACTTCGACAAAGCCAGCCAGCACGGTATAGATGTTGTTGCGATGACGCGCATGATTGGCCAACAGAATTTCATCGCCTCGACGGATGGCGACAATAATGCAGGGCGCAATTTGTGGGTAATAACGTTCACGGCAGTGATGACATAAGCAGGCAAATTCACGCTTACTGAGGTGCATTTCATGGCCGCAGTAACCGCACCAGCGATGCGAGCGGTAGAACTCCGCCAGCTGCACGCCGCGTCCGGCGATCTGAAACAGCCCAACATCTTCATCAATCAATTGGCGCACTGAAGCCATGCTATCCGGCCTTGATTGACGCACCAGCCACACATTTTCGCCCTGCCATTCGCCAATCAAAATCCCGTCGCTGCCATCCACTCCAAACTCGCTGGATAAGCCATGCGGCAGCTCGCCCTGCGGCAACCAAAGTTTTTGCTCGTGGCTGACAACCCACCAACCAGCGTCTAAGCTTGAGATCTCACGTTGCATCTTAATCGTTGTCCTTAGCGTCAACTCGCACGCTGAAATCCTAATATTAAGTGTGTAATTAACAACTATAACCTACCTGGAGCCCCATATGCTTACCCAGTTAGATGACCTGACAGAGCGAGTAGGTGGTGGTAATGAATTGGTCGATACGTGGCTGCGCGCCCGTCGACAACTGCTCGTCACCTACTACGAGCTGATTGGTTTGAAGCCGCAAAAAGATGCCCTAACCGCGCTGGATGAACAAGCGCTGGATGCATTTTGTCACAACCTGGTGGATTACCTTTCTACCGGCCATTTCAGCGTGTATGAGCATATTGTCAGTGAGATGCAGGGTGATAGCCCTTTGTTGGTTGCCGCACAGCTTTATCCGGCACTTGAGGCCAATACCGATCGCATCATGCAGTTGTATGACGGTCATTTGCAGCAGGCGATTAATGACGATAACTGCACGGGGTTTCAGCAGGCGTTATCAGAAGTTGGCGAAGAGTTAGAATCGCGTTTTACGCTGGAAGACAAACTGGTGCAGCTGGCGTGGGAACAGCAACTGGCGCGCCCGCCGGTAGCCAATGACAGCCACATCGCCCGCCCGGCCTGAATCGCAAAAAATGTAAAATACTTGTTATTCCCAAAAAGCCCTCTTATGCTAAATGGGCTTTTTTTATGGCTTTGAAGAGCCAAATTTTGCGATATAAGCGTAGCGTGCGCAGATAGTTCGCGCTCGGACAGCGCGCAGGGACCGGAGCGTACACGAAGTACGTGACGGTCACGAGCACTGCCCAGGCGTGAAATAGCAAGCAAAGCAGCTTATATCGTAAAACTAACACCTTGTCGGAGTGCCCTTAGGGGCTGAGACCGTTAATTCGGGATCCGCGGAACCTGATCAGGCTAGTACCTGCGAAGGGAACAAGAGTAAATATTATCAGCACGCTGCAAGCTGGCGCCCAGTATCGTCGCTGTTACTCCTTCCGAACTCTGGACAAGCAACTTCCCACTTACACAGGAAACTTGCTATGTCTGCTGCTAAAACGTCACGTCGTGAGCAACGCGCGCAAGCGCAAGAATTTATCGATTCACTACAGGGAGCTGCCTTCCCTAACTCCAAACGCATTTGGATCACCGGCAGCCGTGCAGATATTCGTGTGCCGATGCGCGAGATTCAGCTCAGCCCCACGCATATTGGCGGCACGAAAGATAACCCGCAATATGAGCAGAACGAACCCGTTCCGGTATATGACACCGCTGGGGCTTATGGCGATCCCGATGCCACAATCGATGTGCATCAGGGATTAGCCAAGCTGCGCGCCGCGTGGAATGATGAACGTGGCGACAGTGAAACCATCCACCAGCTCAGTTCCCGTTACACGCAGCAGCGTTTAGCCGATGAAGGCCTCGACCATCTGCGCTTTGAGCATCTGCCACAACCGCGCCGTGCCAAAGCCGGTCGCCGCGTGACTCAACTGCACTATGCACGCCAGGGCATCATCACGCCGGAGATGGAATTCATTGCGGTGCGGGAAAACATGGGACGCGAGCGAATCCGGGGTGAAGTGTTATTGCAGCAACATCCCGGCCACAGTTTCGGCGCGCATTTGCCGGAAAATATCACCGCCGAATTCGTGCGCCAGGAAGTCGCCAGCGGCCGCGCCATCATTCCAAGTAACATCAACCACCCCGAATCCGAACCGATGATTATTGGCCGTAACTTTCTGGTGAAAGTGAATGCCAATATCGGCAATTCAGCGGTGAGTTCCTCCATTGAGGAAGAGGTGGAGAAACTGGTGTGGTCGACGCGTTGGGGTGCAGACACCGTGATGGATCTCTCAACCGGCCGCTATATTCATGAAACGCGCGAATGGATTCTGCGAAACAGTCCGGTGCCGATTGGCACAGTGCCGATTTATCAAGCGCTCGAAAAAGTGAACGGCGTGGCGGAAGATCTTAACTGGGAGATATTCCGCGACACCTTGCTGGAACAAGCGGAGCAAGGTGTGGATTACTTCACCATCCATGCAGGCGTGCTGCTGCGCTATGTGCCGATGACCGCCAAACGCCTGACGGGCATTGTCTCGCGCGGTGGATCGATCATGGCGAAATGGTGCTTATCGCATCACACCGAAAGCTTCCTGTATCTGCATTTCCGTGAGATTTGTGAAATTTGTGCCGCCTATGATGTTGCCTTGTCGTTGGGCGATGGCTTGCGTCCCGGCTCGATTCAGGATGCCAACGATGAAGCGCAATTTGCGGAACTGCACACGCTGGGCGAGCTGACCAAAATCGCCTGGGAATATGATGTGCAGGTGATGATTGAAGGTCCGGGACATGTGCCGATGCAGATGATTCGCCGCAATATGACCGAACAACTGGAACACTGCCATGAAGCGCCGTTTTATACGCTTGGCCCATTAACCACCGATATCGCGCCCGGTTACGATCATTTCACTTCTGGCATTGGTGCGGCAATGATCGGTTGGTTTGGCTGCGCTATGTTGTGCTACGTGACGCCCAAAGAACACTTGGGTTTGCCAAATAAAGAAGACGTAAAACAAGGGCTGATCACCTACAAGATCGCTGCGCACGCCGCGGATCTGGCAAAAGGCCATCCCGGTGCGCAGATCCGCGACAATGCGATGTCCAAAGCGCGATTCGAATTCCGCTGGGAAGATCAGTTCAATCTGGCGCTCGATCCGCACACCGCTCGCGCCTATCACGATGAAACCTTGCCGCAAGAATCAGGAAAAGTCGCGCATTTCTGCTCAATGTGCGGCCCGAAATTCTGCTCGATGAAAATTACCCAGGAAGTGCGCGAATTTGCCGCCCGTCAACAGGCCGAAGCCCAGCCCATTGAAATTGGCATGGCGCAAATGTCGGATGCCTTCCGCAATCATGGTGGCGAGATTTACCACGCTGCCGATGCACTTAAAAAGGAAAAAGTATGACTGACGCCTTCCCAGCCACATCCCGGAAACTGGGGCTGTATCCGGTAGTTGATAGCGTGGAGTGGATTGCGCGCCTGCTTGAAGCGGGGGTGCGCACCATCCAGCTGCGTATCAAAGATTGCCAGGATCATGAAGTAGAAGATGCTGTGCGCGAGGCGATTACTCTTGGCAAACAGTATCGTGCCCGCCTGTTTATCAATGATTACTGGCGTTTAGCCATTAAATACAACGCTTACGGCGTGCATCTCGGGCAGGAAGATCTGGATGTTGCTGACTTAGCCACCATTCGTCAGGCCGGATTACGTCTCGGTTTATCGACGCATGATGATGCCGAGCTGGATCGCGCGCTGGCATTGCGCCCTTCGTACATTGCACTGGGGCACATCTATCCTACGCAAACCAAAGATATGCCCTCAGCCCCACAAGGCGTGGTGGAATTAAAACGTCATCTGGCGCGTTTGCAGGATGTATCAACCGTGGCGATTGGCGGAATTTCGCTGGCGCGCGTACCTGAAGTGCTCGCGACTGGCGTGGGCAGCATCGCTGTAGTCAGTGCAATTACCCAAGCGGCAGACTGGCGCGCGGCAACCGAGGAACTGCTGACGCTAGTAGAAAATGGAACGCAATCCGCAGAAGCGATGTAATGCGCTGAAAGGCGAGCAAATAAGCTGGAATCTGTCACGTATCGTTTTAAAGAGACGACTAGCGTGATTTCCAGACAAGATTAAAGTGTGCCTGCCCGCTGTCGCTTGCAGCGGGCCAGGGCTGGTTCTAACCTCTTCCAGCCCTGCCTTTCTTTAAATAGCCAGGGAGGAAGCATGCACAGTTTCAATACCACAAGCCATCATGGCACGCTCCACTGCGGCACCGAGTTTGGCAATCGCCTGCTCAGTTTGCTCGTTTATTGGCAAACCGTAGTTCAGGCGCAAGCAATTGCGATATTTACCCGATGCCGAAAACAGCGATCCTACCGCGACCTGTATTTTCAGCTCACGCAATTCGCTATTCAGCTTGATCGCATCAAACGCTTCGGGCAGCTCGATCCACATCAGGAAACTACCTTGCGGTCGCGACACACAGATTCCGCATGGAAAATAGTGGCGTACCCAGCAGCTAAAGGTTTCGTAATTGCGCTGGTAAACCTGGCGCATACGGCGCAGATGCGGCAAATAATGGCCGAGGCGAATAAACTCCGCCACCGCGTGTTGCGCCTGCGTTGCTGTCGAACCGGTGCTGATGTATTTCATATGCAGCACACGATCACGATAACGTCCCGGCGCAACCCAACCCACGCGCAATCCCGGCGCCAGGGTCTTCGAAAACGAACTGCACAACAACACGCGGCCATCGTTATCCAGCGACTTAATGGTTATTGGGCGTGGATATTCCCACGCCAGCTCGCCATACACATCGTCTTCAATAATTGCCGCATCAAAACGCTGAGCCAACGTCAGCAGCGCACGTTTGCGAGCTTCCGGCATAATGAATCCCAGCGGGTTATTGCAGTTTGGCACCACGACTACGGCTTTGATTGGCCACTGCTCGAAGGCCAGTTCCAGCGCTTCCAGACTGATACCCGTTACCGAATCAGTAGGTATCTCGATGGCGCGAATGCCAAAACCACGCAATGTCTGCATGGTGCCGTGAAAAGTTGGCGATTCAACAGCGATGATGTCACCGGCCTGACAAGTCGCGCGGATCGAAATCGACAACGCTTCGTGACAGCCGGTGGTAATAACAATATCTTCCGCTGTGAGCTGACAGCCGCTGTCGATGGTCAAGCGCGCCACCTGCTCACGCAATGCCGCCACGCCGAGCAAGCTATCATAGTTGAGTTGATCGACATCCTGCTTCTGCGCCATGCGACTCTGTATTTTCCACAGCGGTTTCAACGTTGGCTGCGTCAAATCGGGTATCCCGCTTCCGAGTTGCAATACATCGTTGCTGGTACGACTGCTGAGCAACTCCAGCACCGACTCCCACTGCGTGATCTCCACCGGGCGCTGAGCGGGACGGGTCAACGCCGGAACCGGCGGCGTGGCTTTACGCGTGGCGACAAAATAGCCCGAACGCGGCTGCGGCACGATAAGCTGCTTTTCTTCCAACAGATGATAAGCCTGCTGCACAGTGCTGATACTCACGCCATGTTCAAGGCTCAATGTACGCACCGACGGCAAGCGCTCGCCGCTGCGATACAGCCCTTGCTCAATACGATCGGAAAGCAAACAGGCTAAATGTTGGTAGCGCGTCATCGTATGCCTCGGCCAGTCATTATCGAGAGAAAACCAGTACAGATGGCATTTATTATTACCATTCAGATCCATTAGAGCGCAATCTGTATGTTAAAGATAAGTGATTTTTGCATCTGTATCGTAACGTGCAGGAAATAGACAATGCTCCTCAGGCAACCTACTGAGGGCAAGGATTATGGAATTCGATCAGAATCGTGCAGCAAAACCGTTCAACGTCACTTTGCTGGATATTTTTCGTGGTGCAGTACGCATGGTCAAAAGCTGGAAGGCGCGGCGCGAAACCGCCCGTATCCTCTCGCAGTTAAGTGACAATCAGTTACGCGACATTGGGCTGACGCGCCAGGATATTTGCCGCAAGTTATAGCGGCTTTGAGCCTTACCAATATTGAGGCGAAAAAAAACCCTGCCGAGGCAGGGTTTTTTATTGGCTAAGCTTTAGCGGACGAATTACTCGTCGTCGCTTCCGCCCAAGCCGGCGTTCAGCAATTCAGCCAGGCTAGCAGAGGCTTCATCCGCAGTAACCTGCGGTGCAACCGGTACTTCACCCGCTGAGCGGCGACGCATACGATCCTGGTGATAAGCATAACCGGTACCGGCTGGGATCAGACGACCCACGATTACGTTCTCTTTCAGGCCGCGCAGTTCATCACGCTTACCTGCTACTGCTGCTTCGGTCAGGACACGTGTAGTTTCCTGGAACGATGCTGCAGAGATGAACGATTCGGTTGCCAGTGACGCTTTGGTGATACCCAGCAGATCGCGCATGAAGGTCGCGCCGATTTTGCCATTTGCTTCAAGTTCACGGTTAGAGATCTTGATGCGTGAGTATTCAGCCTGCTCACCTTCCAGGAAGTCGGTGCTTCCCACGCTCGAGATGGTTGCTTTACGCAGCATCTGACGAACGATGACTTCAATGTGCTTATCGTTAATCTTAACGCCTTGCAGACGGTAAACTTCCTGCACTTCGTTAGTGATGTAACGGGTCACAGCATGAACGCCACGCAGACGCAGGATGTCGTGCGGAGACTCTGGGCCGTCAGATACGACGTCACCACGTTCCACGCGCTCACCTTCGAATACGTTAAGCTGACGCCATTTTGGAATCATCTCTTCGTACGGATCGCTACCATCAACCGGCGTGATCACCAGACGACGCTTACCTTTGGTCTCTTTACCGAAGGAGATGATACCGCTGATCTCCGCCAGGATTGCTGGCTCTTTCGGACGACGCGCTTCGAACAAGTCAGCAACGCGCGGCAGACCACCGGTAATATCCTTGGTACCGCCAGATTCCTGCGGAACACGCGACAGCGTATCACCGGCACTGATCTTAACGCCATCTTCCAACTGAACAATCGCTTTGCCCGGCAGGAAGTACTGAGCTGGCATATCGGTACCAGGAATCAGAACATCATTACCGTTGGCATCAACAATTTTCAGCGCAGGACGCAGATCTTTACCGCCCGCAGTACGTTCTGCAGAATCCAGAACCACCAGCGATGACAGACCGGTCAGGTCATCAGTCTGACGAGTAATCGTCTGACCGTCGATCATGTCAGTGAAACGAATGAAACCGCCCACTTCGGTGATGACCGGCATGGTATGCGGATCCCAGTTTGCTACGGTTTCGCCCGCTGCAACCTGCTCGCCATCACCTTTAGCCATGACCGCACCGTAAGGCACTTTATAGCTCTCTTTGGTACGACCGAACTCGTCGATCATTTTCAGCTCAACGTTACGTGAAACGATAACCAGCTTCCCTGAGGAGTTGGTTACTGACTTCGCGTTGGTCAGCTTGATAGTACCTTTGTTCTTCACCTGGATGCTGGATTCAGCAGCCGCACGAGATGCCGCACCACCAATGTGGAACGTACGCATCGTCAGCTGAGTACCCGGCTCACCGATGGACTGTGCTGCGATAACACCGATGGCCTCACCTTTATTGATGATGTGACCACGTGCCAGATCGCGACCGTAGCAGTGTGCGCACACACCGAAGTCGGTTTCACAGCCAACAACCGAACGCACTTTGATCGCATCGACTGAATTCAGTTCGATCACATCACACCAGTGCTCATCGATCAGGGTGTTACGCGGAATCAGGATGTCCGCAGTGCCCGGCTTCAGAACATCTTCCGCAGTCACACGACCCAGAACACGCTCACGCAGTGGCTCTTTAACGTCGCCACCTTCGATGACCGGAGTCATCATGATGCCTTCGAACGTGCCGCAGTCATCTTCGGTAACAACCAGATCCTGTGCAACGTCTACCAGACGACGTGTCAGATAACCGGAGTTAGCGGTTTTCAGTGCGGTATCCGCAAGACCTTTACGCGCACCGTGCGTCGAGATGAAGTACTGGAGTACGTTCAGACCTTCACGGAAGTTCGCGGTGATCGGCGTTTCGATGATTGAGCCATCTGGCTTAGCCATCAGACCACGCATACCGGCCAGCTGACGAATCTGTGCTGCAGAACCACGCGCACCGGAGTCGGCCATCATGTAGATGCTGTTGAACGAAACCTGCTGCTCTTCTTCGCCATCACGGTTGATAACGGTTTCAGTTTGCAGGTTATCCATCATCGCTTTGGAAACGCGTTCGTTAGCGGCGGCCCAAATATCGATAACTTTGTTGTAGCGTTCGCCAGCAGTTACCAGACCAGACTGGAACTGTTCCTGAATCTCAGCAACTTCCGCTTCCGCTTCGGCTACGATTTCCGCTTTCTTCGCTGGGATTACCATGTCGTCGATACCTACAGAGGCACCTGAACGGGCTGCGTAAGCAAAACCGGTGTACATGGTCTGGTCAGCAAAGATAACGGTCGGCTTCAGGCCCAGGATGCGGTAACAGGTGTTCAGCATCTTGGAAATCGCTTTCTTACCCAACGCCTGGTTGACGATGGAGTAAGGCAGGCCTTTCGGTACGATCATCCACAGAATCGCACGACCAATGGTGGTGTCGATAATGCTGGTTTTCGCAACGAACTCTTCCTGCTCGTTCTTTGTATATTCGGTGATACGCACTTTAACGCGTGCATGCAGCTCGGCCAAGCCAGCGCGGTAAACACGCTCAGCTTCTTTCGGGCCAGTCAGCACCATGCCTTCGCCTTTGGCATTCACTTTGTCGCGGGTCATGTAGTACAGACCCAAAACAACGTCCTGAGAAGGAACGATGATTGGCTCGCCGTTCGCTGGTGACAGAATGTTGTTGGTCGACATCATCAGCGCACGCGCTTCCAGCTGGGCTTCCAGCGTC
Organism: Pantoea sp.; assembly: GCF_039594315.1. Classification (GTDB taxonomy): domain Bacteria; phylum Pseudomonadota; class Gammaproteobacteria; order Enterobacterales; family Enterobacteriaceae; genus Pantoea. The sequence continues at coordinate 1,468 of NZ_JBCNNP010000071.1, read as the reverse complement.
AGCGGTACGTGAACAGCCATCTGGTCACCATCGAAGTCGGCGTTATATGCCGCACAAACCAGCGGGTGCAGCTGGATGGCTTTACCTTCGATCAGAACAGGTTCAAACGCCTGGATACCCAAACGGTGCAGAGTTGGTGCACGGTTCAGCAGTACCGGGTGTTCGCGGATCACTTCGTCCAGGATATCCCAAACGACAGCTTCTTCGCGCTCAACCATTTTCTTAGCGGCTTTGATGGTGGTGGCCAGGCCACGCAGTTCCAACTTGCCGTAGATGAATGGTTTGAACAGCTCAAGAGCCATTTTCTTCGGCAGACCGCACTGATGCAGACGCAGGTATGGACCAACGGTGATTACTGAACGGCCAGAGTAGTCAACACGTTTACCCAACAGGTTCTGACGGAAACGACCCTGCTTACCTTTGATCATGTCTGCCAGAGATTTCAGCGGACGCTTGTTCGAGCCAGTGATGGCGCGACCACGACGGCCGTTATCCAGCAGTGCATCAACCGCTTCCTGCAACATACGTTTTTCGTTACGTACGATGATATCTGGCGCAGCCAGATCCAGCAGGCGTTTCAGACGGTTGTTACGGTTGATCACGCGACGATACAGATCGTTCAGATCTGACGTTGCGAAACGACCACCATCCAGCGGAACCAGCGGACGCAGATCTGGCGGCAGAACCGGCAGAACGGTCAGGATCATCCACTCTGGTTTGTTACCAGACTGCACGAACGCTTCCAGCAGTTTGATACGCTTGGTCAGCTTCTTACGTTTGGTCTCGGAGTTGGTTTCGTTCAGCTCTTCACGCAGCTGCTCGCACTCTTGCTCCAGATCCATATTTTTCAGCAGCGCCTGGATAGCTTCCGCACCCATCTTCGCGTCGAATTCGTCACCGAACTCTTCCAGCGCGTCAAGGTACTGCTCTTCGGTCAGAATCTGACGTTTTTCCAGGTTGGTCATGCCGCCTTCGATCACTACATATGATTCGAAGTACAGCACGCGCTCGATATCACGCAGCGGCATATCCAGCAGCAAGCCGATACGCGAAGGCAGTGATTTCAGGAACCAAATGTGCGCAGTTGGTGAAGCCAACTCAATGTGGCCCATGCGCTCACGACGTACTTTGGTCTGTGTAACTTCAACGCCACACTTCTCACAGATCACGCCGCGATGTTTCAAACGCTTGTACTTACCGCACAGGCATTCGTAATCTTTTACCGGTCCAAAAATACGGGCGCAGAAAAGACCGTCACGCTCCGGCTTGAAGGTACGGTAGTTAATGGTTTCCGGCTTTTTAACTTCACCAAAAGACCATGAACGGATCATGTCTGGCGAAGCCAGAGCAATTTTGATCGCATCAAACTCTTCGGTCTTAGTTTGCGCTTTCAGAAACTTAAGTAAGTCTTTCACGGATTAGCTCCCGTCGGAGTGGAACTCTCAGGGACGCGCACCCGAAGTGCACG
>NZ_JBCNNP010000070.1:0-18013 GCF_039594315.1 Pantoea sp. | reverse complement strand
GGAGCTGTGGTCGTTGCCACATTATTTGCTCCTTTCGACGGCAGCAATTTGCTACCCGACGAATTACCCGAATCATCAGAATACGTAATAACAGGTTGCTGTGCAACAGGGGTGGATTTAATTTGCGATTGGTTTGGCGTCGCCGGCACACCGCCTTGCGTTGCATCCGCTGCGGTTATTGCGTTACCACCGGTAATGGTTTGACCGTTGCCGTTGCCAACCTGCAGAGTTTGCCCAGCATTCAAGCCATACGGGGCGGCGATGTTGTTGCGTTGCGCAAGATCGCGGAAATCATTGCCGGTAATCCAGGCAATGTAGAACAGCGTATCACCGCGTTTTACGGTGTAAGTTTCGCCGCCATAACTGCCTTTAGGAATATTCCCATAATTGCGATTGTACACAATGTGACCATTTTCTGTGGTCACATTATTATTGTCACTTACCATTCCACCGGACGGCTGCGCAGACGGTGTACCGCCGCTTAACATTCCGCCGCGTGGCATCGCGGGTACAGTGCTGTTTTGCGACGACATCATGCCGCCAGTTGGTGCTGAAGCCATGCCGCCAGTTGGGGCTGATGCCATACCGCTATCGCTATTGCTACCACCAATCTGGCTAATAGGTGCTTGTGTATTGTCGCCAGAACTACAGCCTGCCAGCCAAAAACCTACCAAAGAAAGTGCCGCCAAACGGCGTAATTGAAATGCTGTGCTTCCCATGCTCACTGATCCCCCGTGATGGCAACCCTGAATAAATATGTAACGACGTTAACCGCATTATCCACTGCGCGTAACGTTATATACGGTTTTTAGCATTGATAAATAAGGATAGTAACAATATCAACTGTGCCGTGCCATGACACAGTTGTGAAGAATTGCGTAACGACGGCTCAGGCCAGATCGCCCTGAACCAAAGGGACGAAGCGCACTGGCTCGATGATTTCTTCAATCAATTCATCACCCTGGCGGCGTAGACGCTTTAACACTTGCTGGTCTTCACCCACCGGGAGCACCATTTTGCCGCCTTCTCCTAATTGCGCTATCAGTAAAGTCGGAATTTCGGGTGGAGCGGCGGTGACAATGATGGCATCAAACGGGCCGCGTGCCGGCCAACCTTGCCAGCCGTCGCCGTGACGCGTTGAGATATTGTGGAGATCGAGTTGCTTCAAGCGGCGTTTGGCCTGCCACTGCAACCCTTTGATGCGTTCGACGGAATAAACATGATTGACCAGATGCGCCAGAATAGCGGTCTGATAACCTGAACCGGTGCCGATCTCCAGCACGCGCGATTCCGGATTGAGCTCTAACAAGGCAGTCATACGCGCCACCATGTAAGGCTGTGAGATGGTCTGCCCGTTGCCAATCGGCAGCGCCACGTTTTCCCAGGCTTTGTGCTCAAACGCCTCATCGATAAAACGCTCACGTGGCACATCGGCGATGGCTTTCAATATCAATTCATCATGAATGCCCTGCGCGCGCAGTTGCTCCAGCAGCGTTTCGATGCGGCGATTCACCATGCCAGCTTTACCTCAGCCTGGATTAGCCAGTCACTTAGTACCTGTTGCGCAGCGTGCGCGGTCAAATCCACGTGCAGCGCAGTAAGTGAAACATAGCCCGCATCAACAGCGGCGAAATCGGTATCGGGGCCAGCATCAAGTTTCTCGCCTGGAGGACCAATCCAATACAGCGGCTGACCGCGTGGATCTTCAGTGCAGATCACCTGATCAGCAGGATGGCGGCTACCACAACGGGTCACGCGAAAACCTTTGATGTCGGCCAACGGCAAATCAGGAACATTGATATTGAGAATGCGGCCAGTACGCAGCGGCGCATGTGATAAAGCTCGCAACAGCGTGCACGTTACCGCAGCGGCGGTATCGTAATGCTGATGTCCGTTAAGCGAAACGGCGAGCGCAGGCAATCCAAGGTGGCGGCCTTCCATCGCTGCCGCCACCGTACCGGAGTAGATCACATCATCGCCAAGATTTGGACCGGCATTGATGCCCGACACCACAATATCGGGACGCGGCTGCATGAGCTTGTTCACGCCAAGAAACACGCAATCCGTTGGCGTCCCCATCTGCACCGCAATGTCGCCGTTTTCATGGGTGAAGGTGCGCAGCGGCGTTTCTAAAGTCAGCGAGTTGGATGCGCCGCTGCGATTGCGATCGGGCGCGACTACCTGAACCTCGGCAAATTCACGCAAGGCACGCGCCAGCGTCTGAATGCCCGGCGCATGGATCCCGTCATCGTTACTCAGCAATATCCGCATCGTTACCTTCTTGTTGGAGAAGCTCACGCACCACGCTGGTAGCAAAACTGCCGGCGGGCAACCAAAACTGCATTTCCAGCGTCACGTCATCCCACCAATCCCAGTGCAGATCCTTTGGTACCACCAGCATCGCACGGCGAGCGGCATCGACACGCTCGCGCTCCAGCAGTGTAATCAATTCTTCCGCGCCTGCCAGGCTTTGCTGCTCAAAAAGCAACGCATCGCCTTGTGGGCCAGCATCGCCGCGACCCGGCAGCGGCGCGGTGAGGCGCAGTTGATGATGATCAACCCGTTGTTGCACATCATCCAGCTCTTCAGCCTGCGCGACAAACCAACTGCCGCGTCCGGCGAGTTGCACCGCATCACCAACGTGCACCTTATCCAGCGCGCCGTCACGCTGCAAACGCGCACTGGTCACCTGATTAAACAGATAGCTGCGCGTGGCTGACAACAGCAAACCTTTCATATTGCGATCGCGCGGACGAAATGAATCCTTCGCCCACTGTTTCGCCTGGGTCAGGTTATTGCCGCCGCGGCCAAAACGCTGCTCGCCGAAATAATTCGGCACGCCGTCTTGCTGAATCTGTTGTAAGCGTGTTTCGACTGCGCTGCGGTCGGAAATCTGCCGCACGATTAAACGGAACGCATTGCCTGCCAGCGCGCCGGTGCGTAGTTTGCGCTTATGACGAATCACTTGCAGGATTTCCACGCCTTCCAGTTGGAAGCCCGCCAGATTCGGCATGCCATTTCCCGGCACACGGAAGCACAGCGTTTGTTCGGTCACCGCATGGCGATCTTTCATGCCGGCATAGCTAAGATCGCGTACCGGCACGCCGAGAAATTTGGCGATGGCTTCCGCGACAAATCGTGTGTTGCAGCCAATTTTGCGTATGCGCACCAGCAACTGTTCCCCTTCACCATCATAGGGATAGCCAAGATCTTCAATCACCACGAAATCTTCGGGATTGGCTTTGATCACGCCGGTGGCGCTGGGTTTGCCATGCAGGTAAAGCAGCTCACTCATGCCTGATCGGCCTTAATCAGCAGCGCCACTGCTTCGCAAGCAATGCCTTCGCCGCGACCGGTAAAGCCGAGCTTTTCGGTGGTGGTGGCTTTGACGTTAACGTCGTCCATATGGCAGCCAAGATCTTCAGCGATATTGACGCGCATCTGTGGGACATGCGGCAACATTTTCGGTGCCTGCGCGATGATGGTCACATCGACGTTGCCGATGCGATAGCCTTTCAGCTGAATGCGGCGCCAGGCTTCACGCAGCAAACCACGGCTGTCCGCACCTTTGAACGCCGGATCGGTGTCCGGGAATAACTTGCCGATGTCGCCCATCGCCACTGCGCCCAGCAGCGCGTCAGTTAAAGCATGCAGCGCCACATCGCCATCTGAATGGGCAATAAAACCGTGTTCGAAGGGAATACGCACCCCGCCAATCACTAACGGACCTTCGCCGCCAAAAGCGTGAACGTCAAAACCGTGACCGATACGCATCATGCGCTCTCCTGTAACTGAATCTGGGTAAGATAAAAGGCCGCCAGCGCCAGATCTTCTGGCCGCGTCACCTTAATATTGTCGCTGCGTCCGCTCACCAATTCCGGATGATAGCCGCAATACTCTAGCGCCGACGCTTCATCAGTAATGGTAGCGCCTTCATTGAGTGCACGCGTCAAGCAAGCGGTCAGCAGTTGATGAGGGAAAAATTGCGGTGTTAACGCGTGCCATAAATCTTCACGCTCAACGGTATGGGCGATGGCGGTTTTGCCCGGTTCAGCACGCTTCATCGTGTCGCGTACCGGCGCAGCCAGGATCGCGCCAACGTGGCTGTGCTCGCGCACCGCCAGCAAACGCGTTAAATCGTCGGGATGCAGGCAAGGACGCGCAGCGTCGTGCACCAACACCCAGCCGCTGTGAGGAATTGCTTGCAGGCCCGCCAGTACCGATTCGGCACGCGTATCGCCGCCGGTGACGCGTAAAACGCGGGAATCCTGCGCCAACGGCAGAGAATCAAACCAGCCATCATCATTACTGACCGGCACCACCACCTGCTTTACCGCAGGATGGGCCAGCAGTCGCGCGACGCTGTGTTCAAGAAGGGTGAATTGACCAATAGTCAGATACTGTTTTGGGCAGGCAGCCTGCATGCGGCTGCCCACACCTGCGGCGGGCACCACGGCAATCACATCCGCATGGATCGGGCGCTGGTTCATGGCTTATCGCTGTTGATTTTGCGCAGCTTGTTGCGCGTTACGTTTATTCTGGTCTGGCACCAGACGATAGAAAGTCTCACCGGGCTTAATCATGCCCAGTTCATTACGTGCGCGTTCCTCAATCGCTTCTGAACCGCCATTGAGATCGTCAATTTCGGCAAACAGCTGATCGTTACGCGCTTTAAGCTTGGCGTTATTCGCCTGTTGTGACGCGACGTCTTCGTTGACGCGCGTATAGTCATGAATACCGTTCTTACCCAGCCACAGGGAATATTGAAGCCATCCCAGCAGCACGAGTAGCAGTAACGTCAGTTTTCCCATCCCCGCCCCCTGAAAAACGGCCCAATCATCCCATAACTTGACGCAGGACTCCACAGCGGCAGCGAAAATGGCGTATACGCGCGTTTGTCTGCACAAATAATGACAGGGAGAATCGCGAGACGGCAGGTAAAGTTTTGTAACCTGCCGATGCGTTTGCACATCAGCTGGAGGTTACCAACCAGAGAGAAATGAGAACAGCAACCAGAACAAGCAGATTACCACCGCCGTGGTGACAATCGCGCTCCAGAATAAATGTGTGCGGAACATCAGGCTGAGCACGATGCCAATCAGCACCGAAACCGGCAACAAGGCGAGGAAGAATGGCCAGGTGTAGAGGAAGAAGAACAGCGTGTTGGAGCCGTAGAGCACGAACGGAATCGCCAGTGCACACCAGTACGAGAGAAAGCCAATCACGCCGCCCGGCAATGACGAGCGTGGCTCATCCGGGGTGCGTTCATCTTTACGTGCCAGCATGGGCGTTACGTTCTGCATAGAGATCCTGTTGACGCTAAGCGCGGCAAACCCGGGTGGATTTGCCGCTGTCGGTTCAGGATCTGATGATATCGCGGTGACGCATCAGGTCTAACAATTGGCCGGTCAGTTTTGTAACCAATTGTTCGCCATTAAGGTGGATTTCGGGCTGTTCTGGCGCTTCATACACGCTATCAATGCCGGTGAAATTACGCAGCTCACCAGCACGGGCTTTTTTGTATAAACCTTTGGGATCGCGCGCTTCGCACACTGCCAATGGCGTATCAACAAACACTTCGATGAACTGGCCGGAAGCCAGTAAATCACGCACCATTTGGCGCTCTGCGCGGTGCGGCGAGATAAAGGCCGTCAGCACCACTAAACCGGCATCAACCATCAGCTTCGCCACTTCACCTACGCGGCGAATGTTCTCTTTACGATCGTCATCGCTGAAGCCGAGATCACGGCACAGGCCGTGACGCACGTTGTCACCATCCAGCAAATAAGTGTTCACACCGGCGCGATGCAGCGCCTGCTCCAACGCGCCCGCCACAGTGGATTTCCCCGAGCCGGAAAGTCCGGTGAACCACAGCACCACACCTTGATGGCCGTGCTGCTGTTCACGCTCCTCGCGCGTGACCGGATGATCGTGCCACACCACGTTTTCATCGTGATGCGCCATTACTTGCCACCCAGCAGATCGCGTGCGTTCCAGTGTGGGAAGTGACGACGCACCAGCGCGTTGAGTTCCAGCTCGAAATCGCTGAACTGGCCCGCTGAAGCGCGTACGTCGGTGAGCGGCTGATTGATCATGCCCGCGCCAACCGTAACGTTGCTGAGGCGATCAATGAAGATCATGCCGCCCGTCACCGGATTCTGGCGATACGCATCCAGCACCATCGGTTCGTCAAAGGTCAGTTCAACTAGGCCAATGCCGTTGAGCGGCAAGCTGTCGACGGTGTGTTTCTCCAGTGAGTTGATCTCAACCTGATGGATCACCTTCTCAACGCGAGCGCGGGTTTTCTTGCCGGCGATCTTCACTTCGTAGCTTTGGCCCGGCTGTAACGGCTGTTCCGCCATCCACACCACATCCACGTTGGCGGATTGCACCGCTTGCAGTTCAGCCGCCGCATCCACCAGCAAATCGCCACGGCTGATGTCGATCTCATCTTTTAACACCAAGGTAATCGCTTCACCGGCACCCGCTTCTGGCAGATCGCCATCAAAAGTAACGATGCGTGAAACGGTCGATTCAACACCAGAAGGCAGCACTTTCACGCGCTGACCGACTTTTACCACGCCAGACGCCAGCGTACCGGCATAGCCACGGAAATCGAGGTTCGGACGGTTAACGTACTGCACCGGGAAACGCATTGGCTGATGATCGACCACGCGGTTCAGTTCCACGGTTTCCAGCACATCAAGCAGCGTTGGGCCGCTGTACCACGGCATAGTGACGCTCGGCGTTGCCACGTTATCGCCTTCCAGCGCGGACATCGGTACAAAGCGAATATCGAGATCTTCCGGCAGCTGTGCGGCGAAATCGAGGTAATCCTGTTTGATCTGCTCAAACGTCTCTTGCTTGTAATCCACCAGATCCATCTTATTGATGGCGACCACCAAGTGCTTGATGCCCAGCAGCGTTGAGATAAAGCTGTGACGACGTGTTTGATCCAGCACGCCTTTGCGCGCATCGATCAGCAGGATCGCCAGGTCGCAGGTTGATGCGCCAGTAGCCATGTTACGCGTGTACTGTTCGTGTCCCGGCGTGTCAGCGATGATGAATTTGCGCTTCTCGGTGGAGAAGTAACGATACGCAACATCAATGGTGATGCCCTGCTCGCGCTCAGCCTGCAAACCATCCACCAGTAGTGCTAGATCGAGCTTCTCACCCTGCGTACCGTGACGTTTGCTGTCGTTGTGCAGCGATGACAGCTGATCTTCATAGATTTGACGCGTATCGTGCAGCAGGCGACCAATCAGTGTACTTTTGCCGTCGTCGACGCTACCGCAGGTGAGGAAACGCAGCAGGCTTTTGTGTTGTTGCGCGGTCAGCCAGGCTTCTACGCCACCCTGATCGGCAATCTGTTGTGCAATAACGGTATTCATCTGCGTCTCCTTAGAAATAACCCTGACGTTTTTTCATTTCCATCGAACCGGCCTGGTCACGGTCAATTACACGTCCCTGGCGTTCACTGGTGGTGGAGACCAGCATCTCTTCAATAATTTCCGGCAGCGTCTGCGCCTCTGATTCCACCGCGCCGGTCAGCGGCCAGCAGCCCAGCGTACGGAAACGCACCATACGCTGTTTGATCACTTCGCCTTGCTGCAAATCGATACGATCGTCATCGATCATCATCAGCATGCCATCACGCTCCAGCACCGGACGCGGCGCAGCGAGATACAGTGGCACGATCTCAATGTTTTCCAGGAAGATGTACTGCCAGATATCCAGCTCGGTCCAGTTGGAGAGCGGGAACACGCGGATGCTTTCGCCTTTATTAATCTGGCCGTTGTAGTTGTGCCACAGCTCTGGACGCTGATTTTTCGGGTCCCAACGATGGAAACGATCGCGGAACGAATAGATACGCTCTTTGGCGCGAGATTTCTCTTCATCACGACGAGCACCACCAAACGCCGCATCAAAACCGTATTTGTTCAGCGCTTGCTTCAGACCTTCGGTTTTCATGATGTCGGTGTGTTTGGCGCTACCGTGCACGAACGGGTTGATGCCCATCGCCACGCCTTCCGGGTTACGATGCACCAGCAGCTCCGCGCCCATCGCTTTTACCGTGCGATCGCGGAACTCGTACATTTCACGGAATTTCCAGCCGGTATCAACATGCAGCAGCGGAAACGGCAGCGTGCCCGGATAGAAGGCTTTGCGCGCCAGATGCAGCATCACCGAGGAGTCTTTACCGATGGAGTACATCATCACCGGATTGCTGAACTCGGCCGCCACCTCGCGGATGATATGGATACTCTCTGCCTCCAGTTGGCGCAGATGAGTAAGTCGATTTTGGTCCATAATTTTTCCTCAAGCCAAATTGACAACGGCGGACTCGCGAGCCCCCTGCTGTGCCGAATGTTGGAACCAGGCCAATTGCCCGTGCAAATTGACCACTTCGCCAATCACTAACAGTGCTGGCGTTGGCGCGGCGGCGGCCAGCGTTTCCAGTTGATCCAGGGTTCCGGTCAGAACCTGCTGATCCTGACGCGTACCGCGCCCAATAACCGCCACTGGCGTTGACGCCGCGCGCCCATGTTCGATAAGCCCGGCCGCGATTTCCGCCGCTTTCACCGTGCCCATATAAATCGCTAAGGTCTGTTTTGCGCGCGCCAACGATGGCCAATCAATGCCTTCGCCGTCAGCGCGGCAATGTCCGGTAATAAACATCACGCTCTGCGCGTAATCACGATGGGTCAGCGGAATACCGGCGTAAGCCGTCGCACCCGCTGCCGCGGTGATGCCGGGCACCACCTGGAACGGAATGCCAGCGGCCTGCGCGGCCTGTAACTCTTCGCCGCCGCGACCAAAGATAAACGGATCGCCGCCTTTCAGCCGCACCACGCGCTTGCCTTGTTGCGCCAGCGTCACCAGCATTTGGTTGGTCTCTTCTTGCGGCACCGAATGCGCGCCAGCGCGTTTACCGACGCAGATGCGATCGGCATCGCGGCGCACTAATTCCAGCACGTCATCGCTGACCAGATGGTCATACAGCACCACATCCGCCAGCTGCATCACTTGTAAGCCACGCAGCGTCAGCAAGCCGCTGTCACCCGGACCGGCGCCCACCAGCGTGATTTCGCCTTGATTGTCGTTAGTGTTCTCCAGCTCGCGATCCAGCGTGCGGCGCGCTTCATGCACATTGCCTGCTGCCATCTGGCTAGCAAACAAGCCGTTAAACGCGCGTTCCCAGAAACGGCGGCGTTCAGACATGCTGCGATAACGCTGCTTGACCTTATCGCGCCACTGTCCGGCGACTTCAGCCATCTGACCAAGATTGGCGGGCAACAGCGCTTCAATTTTTTCACGCAGCAAGCGCGCTAACACTGGCGCGGTGCCGCTGGAGGAGATCGCCACCACTAACGGCGAACGATCGACAATCGACGGGAAGATAAAGCTGCATTTCGGCTGATCGTCCACCACGTTCACCAGCTTGTGGCGCGCGTTGGCAGCGTCGAATACCTGCGCATTGAGCGCGTTGTCATCGGTGGCAGCGATCACCAGAAATACGTTGTCCAGCTGTGCCGGATCAAAGCTGTGGGCGATCCATTCAATCGCCTCTATGTCCAGCAGCGCCTGCAGCTCATGGCCGAGATCGCGCGCGGCTACCAACACGCGCGCACCGGCGCGACGCAGCAGTTCAATTTTGCGCGCAGCGATTTCACCACCGCCGACAACCAGCACCGGACGGCTTTTGAGATCGGCAAAGAGAGGCAGATAATCCACGTTAACCTTGCTAGTTTTACAATAAGTTAACGCGACTATACGTCCCGCCCTTCAAACAGATGAAATTACGAATTGGAATGAGTAGTTACCGAATGGAATAACGACCCAGGATTGCTGATAACATTTTGTGCTTAACAAATGATATTGCTGGTGTTTCGGAGCAAATCAAATTGTGCAAGCGTCATCACAGTTTCATACTATCTCGGAATTTTTTTAGCATCACTGGATGTCAGAAAAGGACTATCACTATGTTTGCCACTTTCCGCCGCTGCGTGCTGGCAGCACTGATTGCGGGCGGTTTGCCTTTATTGGCTCAGGCTGCGAGCACCTCCGCCGCGCCGGGGCATTATGCTGAACAGCAACTACGCCACATCGCCACCTATTTTCCCGGCCGCATGAGCGGCAGCCCAGCCGAATTGCTCACCGCCGATTACTTGCAGCAGCAATTTAGCCAGCTCGGTTATCAAAGCAATACGCGCCAATTCAACACCAGCTACAACTGGACGGAGAAAAAAGGGCAAAGCCGGCCGCATAAAGTCACCGCCACCTCGGTAATTGCCGCACGCGCCGGTGAAGTGCCGCAGGAGATCCTGATTGTCACGCATCTGGATACCTGGACGCCGCTCAGCCGCCATGAAGCGGACAACAATCTCGGCGGCCTGCGCTTGCAGGGCGTGGATGACAACGCATCGGGTTTGGGCGTGATGCTGGAACTGGCGCAAGCGCTGAGTAAAACACGGCTGCACTATGGCGTGCGCTTCGTGGCCCTGAGCGCCGGTGAAGCCGGTTTGCACGGCATGGACGATTATCTGACGCGCATGAGCGCGCAGGAGAAGAAAAACACCCTGCTGGTGATCGATCTCAACAGCCTGATCGTCGGCGATCATCTTTACTTCAATAGCGGCATTAATACGCCATCGGCGGTGCGCAAGCAGACCAGCGCCCGCGCTTTGCAGCTGGCGCATCGCTATGGGATTTCAGCGGTCAGCCACGCCATGACGGCGCGCGATTATCCTGGCGTTAATCCGTTTGATAAAGCCGGTATGCCATTGCTCGACGTGACGGCCGCCAACTGGACACTGGGCAACAAAGATGGACAGCAGCAGCGTGCACGCTCCAGCCATTTCCCGGAGGGCAGCGTGCGCCATCAAACCGAGCGCGATAACCTTAATTACCTCGATCACTGGCTGCCTGGGCGCATCACCCAACGCACGCGCGACAGCGTGAAGATTCTGTTGCCGCTGCTGACCGAACTCACTAACCCAACAACCTAAGGATTTACTATGTACGTGGTCTATTTAAACTATTTCCGTCCGGTTGAAGAAGTGGAAGCGTTACTCGAGCCGCATGTGCATTGGCTGAATCGCTATTTTGACAGCGGCGTGTTTATTGCGGCAGGACGTAAAGATCCGCGCACCGGCGGCGTGCTGCTGGTGAAGGATATTGATCGCGCGCGGCTGGATACCATCCTGGCGGAAGATCCGTTTGTCGCGGTGGCAAATTATGAAGTGACTAAGGTGAATGTGACGCGCTCGGCAGCAGAGTTTGCGGCGTTGCAGGGGATTTAGGGGCGGTGCGCTTTGTCCCTCATCCTAACCTTCTCCCGCACGCGGGAGAAGGGACTATTTAGCTCCCTCTCCCGCGTGCGGGAGAGGGCTGGGGTGAGGGGCAGCGAGCACCATGATCCTTAGCACTCCATCAACCTTCGTGTAACCCACACTCGCGCTTGAGGCCAAAGAAGCGTGTCTCTTCTTCTGCCATACCCGGTTCCCACTTCTTAGTAGTATGCGTATCGCCAACCGACAGATAACCTTCATCCCACAGCGGGTGATACTTCAGTCCATGTTTAGTCAGATACTGATGCACCTGACGGTTATCCCAATCAATGATCGGCAGAATCTTGAACACGCCACGCTGTACTGCTAAAACCGGCAAGCTGGCGCGACTGCCAGATTGATCGCGGCGCAGGCCAGCAAACCAGGTTTGCGCGCCCAGCGTTTCCAGCGCGCGGTTCATCGGTTCAACCTTGTTGATCTGGTTGTATTGCTCAATCCCTTCGACGCCCTGCTCCCACAGTTTGCCGTAACGCGCTTCCTGCCACACCGGCGATGTCTCGGCGCGGAAGATCTGCAAGTTGAGATTGAGCTTTTCCGTCAGTTCATCAATAAAGCGATAGGTTTCCGGGAACAGATAGCCGGTATCGGTCAGGATCACCGGAATATCCGGCTTCTGCTGCGTCACCATATGCAGCAAAACCGCCGCCTGAATACCAAAACTGGATGACAGCACAAACGCGCCAGGCAACTGTTCTAAAGCCCAGCTGACGCGTTGCTCCGCAGAAAGCTTCTCCAACTGCACGTTGCTTTCTGCCAACGCCATGATGCGGTCAACTTTTGATGAACCATTCAGTGCTGCGAGATCGAGTACCGTCATACTGCCTCCGAGTCCCAAAAATCACGGGCGGGATCAACCACGGCTTTGATAATGCCCGCGCGAATCACGAAATCGCCGAAGCCTTCATCGGCCTGACGTTCAGTGGCCCAGCGCGCCACCAGTTCGTCGATGCTGGCCAGAATCTCACCTTCGTTGATGTTCTCGCGATACATACGCGGAATGCGCGTACCGACGCGGTTGCCGCCGATGTGTAAGTTGTAACGGCCCGGCGCTTTGCCGACCAAGCCCAACTCTGCCAGCAAAGCACGGCCACAGCCATTCGGGCAACCGGTAACGCGTAACACTATGTGCTCTTCGCCGACACCATGCTTGTGCATGATCTCTTCTACTTTGGTTACGAACGACGGCAGGAAGCGCTCGGCTTCGGCCATCGCCAACGGACAAGTTGGGAACGCCACGCACGCCATTGAGTTTTCACGCTGTGGCGTCACCGCTTCCATCAAACCGTGTTCACGGGCGATGGCTTCGATCTGCGCCTTTTGTTTCTCTGGCACGCCCGCGACAATCAGGTTCTGGTTGGCGGTCAAACGGAAATCACCTTGATGCACTTTGGCAATTTCAGCGATGCCGCGTTTCAGCGGACGGCCCGGATAATCCAGCAAACGACCGTTTTCGATAAACAATGTCAGATGCCATTTTTTATCGATACCTTTCACCCAGCCAATGCGATCGCCGCGCGTAGTAAACGCATACGGACGGGTTGGCTCAAAGGTGATGCCGGCGCGTTTTTCCACTTCGGCTTTAAACGTCTCCACACCAACGCGTTCCAGCGTGTATTTAGTCTTGGCATTTTTACGATCGGTACGGTTACCCCAATCACGCTGCACAGTGACGACTGCCGCCGCCACGTCGAGAATCTTCTCAACCGGCAGGAAGCCAAACTCGCTTGCGGTACGCGCATAGGTGGCTTTGTTGCCGTGATCAATCGACAACCCACCGCCTACTAACAGGTTAAAGCCAATCAGCTTGCCCTTCTCGGCGATGGCAATGAAGTTCAGATCGTTGGCGTGCAGATCCACATCGTTATGCGGCGGCACCACCACGGTAGTTTTAAACTTACGCGGCAGATAGGTTTCACCGAGGATCGGCTCTTTATCGGTAGTGGCGACTTTCTCTTTATCCCACCAAATCTCAGCGTAAGCGCGGGTTTGCGGCAGCAAGTGTTCGGAGAGCTTTTTCGCCCACTCGTACGCTTCCTGATGCAGTTCCGATTCCACTGGGTTCGAGGTGCACAGCACGTTACGGTTTACGTCGTTGGCGGTTGCCAGCGCGTCGAGTCCCACTTCGTGCAACATTTGATGTGTCGGCTTGACGTTCTTCTTCAGAATGCCGTGAAACTGAAAGGTTTGACGGTTGGTCAAACGGATGCTGCCGTAAATGGTTTTCTCGGTAGCAAATTTATCAATCGCCAGCCATTGGGTTGGCGTGATGATGCCGCCCGGTAAACGGCAACGCAGCATCATGGCGTGGCGCGGTTCGAGCTTCTGCGCGGCGCGCTCGGCACGAATATCGCGGTCATCCTGCTGGTACATGCCGTGGAAACGGATCAGCAGGAAGTTATCGCCACTAAAACCGCCGGTCAGGCCATCGTCGAGATCCTCAAGGATGGTGCCGCGTAGGTAGTTGCTCTGTTTTTTTAGACGCTCAGCGTCGACCAGCTTGCCTTCAACGACCAGCGGCCCAGGATGTTTTTCGCTCATTAGTAAACGTCTCGCTGATAACGGCGCTCAATGCGCAGCTCACTTAAAAATTCGTCAGCCGTTTCACGATCCATGCCGCCGTGTTCGACCACCACATCCAGTAATGCCTGCTCAACGTCTTTCGCCATGCGATTGGCGTCGCCGCAGACGTAAAGGTGCGCGCCTTCTTGTATCCAGCTCCACACCTCCGCACCTTTGGCGCAGATTTTATCTTGTACGTAAACTTTCTCGGCCTGGTCACGCGACCACGCCAGATCAATGTTAGTCAGCAAGCCGTCTTTCACATACTTCTGCCATTCCACCTGATAGAGGAAATCATCGGTGAAGTGCGGATTGCCGAAGAACAGCCAGTTTTTGCCGCCTGCGCCATCGTTATCACGCTGCTGCATAAAGGCGCGGAACGGCGCGATACCGGTGCCCGGACCAATCATGATCACTGGCGTTTCTGGATTAGCTGGCAAGCGGAAGTTGTCGTTGTGCTCAATGAAGACGCGAATTTCACCCTCTTCTTCGATGCGATCCGCCAGCCAGGTTGATGCGCCGCCGCCGCGCTGGCGACCGTCAATTTCGAAGCGCACCGCACCGACGGTGATATGCACTTCGCTTTCGGTTTCAGCCTGCGAGGAAGCAATCGAGTACAGGCGCGGCGTCAATGGACGCAACAGACCGGTTAATTGCTCAGCGTTCAATTCGGTTGGCGCCTGACGCACCATATCGACAATCGGGAAGCTCTGCGCATAGCTCTGCAACTTTGGCTTATCACCGGCCAGTTCCAGCAGCGCATCGTTGCGCGACAACGCCGCGTACTGCTCGACGATCTGCGGCGTATTCACGGTGAGCTCGAAATGCTGTTGCAGCGCCTCGGCCAGCGGCAAGGTTTTGCCCTGTACCTCAACCGGTTCGTCGCCTTTCAGCCATACTAATTGCAGCAATTCCTGCACCAGCTCGGCATCATTATCAAACCATACGCCGAGCGCATCGCCCGGCTGATAACGTAATCCAGAATCACCCAGATCGATTTCGATATGGCGCACATCTTTATCCGAATCACGTCCGGTGATTTTCTGGTTAAGCGCAAAGCTGGCCACCAATGGCTCTTCTTTGCTGTACGGGCTGCTATCGACCAGATTGACGCTGCCTGCTGCGGTGATTGCCGCCTGCGCCGGCGATTCGCTCGGCACGCGAGCTTTGAGGATTTCGGTCAGTTGTTGACGCCAGGCCGTGGCCTGATCTTTATATTCAACGTCGGCATCAACGCGATCCAGCAGACGTTCTGCACCCAGTTCAGCCAGGCGCTCATCGAAATCTTTACCGGCTTTGCTGAAAAATTCATAAGAGGTATCGCCAAGGCCGAACACGGCAAATGCGGTTCCCTCGAACTTCGGCGCTTTCTTCGACAGCAGGAATTTATGCAACGCCACGGCTTCTTCCGGCGGTTCACCCTCGCCTTGCGTTGACGTCACCACTACCAGCAGCTTTTCCTGCGCAATTTGCTTGAATTTGTAATCGCCCGCATTGACCAGATTGACGCCTAATTTGGCAGCCAACAGGTCATCACGCAGCTGTTCTGCCAGGCGACGTGCATTCCCGGTCTGCGAGGCGGAAATCAGCGTGATAGTTGGCGTTTCAGCCTGAACTGGCGCAGGTGCGGCAGCAGCGCCCGGCGTCTGATTGACCATGCCCCAGAAATAGCCGGAGAGCCAGGCCATCTGCGTGGTGTTGAAATCCGTGGTTGCCGCCTGTAAGCGCGCGAGTTGCTCCGGTGATAGCGGAAGCAGTGAACCTGGTGCCTGAGTCGTCATTGCGTTAAAAATTCCAGTGTCAGAAGGCCGGATCAAGATGTTGCGAAAGTATGGGTAGGTTACCGGGCTGTATATTAACGATTAAATACGCCTTCGACATATCAAATAACCAAAACGACTAAGTGGTTTTATCGGTAAAGTTAACCAGCAAAAGTGGTTAATCAAGCCGAAGATATTCAATAGGTTAATTAAGCGGTTGCCGATGCAAAGGCGCTAAAATGCCCTTTTCACGCGCAGCGAGTGCGAAAAATCTGCATTTCAGGTAGACTTCAGCGGTTTTTAAGTCTGAGAGCCATTATGTCTACCACGCTATTTAAAGAGTTCCAGTTTGAATCTGCCCACCGTTTACCGCATGTGCCGGAAGGTCATAAATGCGGACGTTTGCATGGCCATTCATTCCTGGTGCGATTAGAAATTACCGGTGAAGTGGATGCACATACCGGTTGGGTCATGGATTTTGCCGAACTGAAAGCGGCGTTTATGCCGATCTACGATCGCCTCGATCATCACTATCTGAATGATATTCCCGGTCTGGAAAATCCGACCAGCGAAGTGCTGGCGAAATGGATCTGGGATCAGATGAAGCCGATTCTGCCTGAATTGAGCGCGGTGATGATTAAAGAAACCTGCACCGCAGGCTGCGTTTACAAAGGTTAATGCTGTTTTTCCGGGCTGCGCTTTAGCAGCCTGAATTCCTCTCCATACATTTCTTTACCTTTTGATAATCTCCCTGTCATCTGCTGCCACTAGGTTGTTGTCTCCTTCATTAAAGATCAAGAGAATCAACAATGAAACTGGTTAAACGCCTTTCCCTGATTGCAGTTTTGATTTCCGCCTCTGCCGCTGTTCAAGCGCAAAACGTTCTCGATTTTCCACAGCCAGAAAAAGTGCCGGATGAGTTCTATGCGGTGACTGAGATTCCTGCTGGCGGGATGATCAAATATGAAACGGATGCCAAAACCGGCTTTATCGTCGCCGACCGATTCCAGTCAATGCCGGTGGCCTATCCGGCTAACTACGGCTCACTGACCCAATCATTGGGCGGCGATGGCGATCCGCTAGATGTGATTTTCTACACCCGCGCCCCGCTGCAACCGGGTACGTTGATCAAGCTGCGCCCAATTGGCGTGCTGAAGATGATTGATGGTGGAGAAGTGGATGACAAGATCGTCGCGGTGCCAACCAGCAAAATCGACCCAACTTATGACGACATCAAAGAGATGAGCGACCTGCCGAAAGTGGAGCAGGAGCGTCTGCAAGCGTTCTTCCGCGTGTATAAGCAGTTGCCAGATGGCCGTAAGAAAGTCGAGCTGAATGGTTTTGAGGATGCGGCGAAAGCCAAGACTGAAATCAAGCAGGCGTTCGACGCGTATAAAGCTAAGCAGTAAAATTTCAAATCGCACAATACCCGTAGCGGCGCGATTTATCGCGCGTTTAACACCAATGGTGTTGCTGAAAGATGCGCGATAAATCGCGCCGCTACGAATCAGTGCAGTTATGCGATATTCAAATACTTGTGCGTCTGCATCGAAAGCCGCCAATTACGGGCGATACAGGTTTCAATGCACAGTTTGGTGGCGGCATCGCCACGACTGATGGGCTGCAATGCCACAATGCGTTTTTTATCGTCGTGCAAACCTGCCAACAGCGCATCCAACGCTTCCACATCACGCTCACGCGCCACCGGATGTTTAATTTCATCCGCGCGTTGCAGCGCCTGCGGCAGAACGTCATAACCGCCGCGCATGTTCACCTTCGGTGAAACCGTCACCCAAGTGGCTTCTGAGCAATGCACTTCATGCGTGCCGCTGGTTTCGATCTGGCAGGCAAATCCCGCCGCTTCTAATTGTTCGGTTAGCGGGCGCAGATCAAAAATCGCCGGTTCACCACCCGTGATCACCACATGGCGCGCGGTCCAACCTTGACGCTTGATGGTGTCAATCAACATCGCTGCATCGGCGCTGCCCCACGCATCGCTTTCCACGGTTTTGACTAAAATATCGCCCAGCGACGTCTCCCGATCCGCGTGCTTTTCCCAGGTATGTTTGGTATCGCACCAGCTACAGCCCACCGGACATCCTTGTAAGCGGATGAACAGCGCCGGAACGCCGGTATAAAAACCTTCGCCCTGCAGCGTCTGGAACATTTCGTTAATCGGGTAGAACATTTTTTACTCACATCTAAAATTTCGAGGCGCAGATTATGGCAGATTTTCGCCATCGGTTCACAGCTGCTTCGTGCCAAATAAAAGCAAAAGCCCCGCACAAGGCGGGGCTCTATCAATAATGACGCGGCAGGTTATGCCACATCATAAGACCATTA